>NZ_JBYMDJ010000002.1:0-618904 GCF_057766365.1 Acinetobacter sp. GG23 | reverse complement strand
AATGTTGAATGTTGAATGTTGAATGTTGAATGTTGAATGTTGAATGTTGAATGTTGAATGTTATTATTAAATTTCAGGCATAAAAAAACCGCATTTAAGCGGATTATTTATATCATCTTTTAGAAAGATGGTCGGAGCAGTAGGATTCGAACCTACGACCCCCTGGTCCCAAACCAGGTGCGCTACCAAGCTGCGCCATGCTCCGAATTGGGGTGAATGATGGGGCTCGAACCCACGACAACCGGAATCACAATCCGGGGCTCTACCAACTGAGCTACATCCACCGTTACAACATTTCAGATTCTAAAATATCAAGCTACCATAAATGGTGCGCCTGACAGGATTCGAACCTGTGACCATCCGCTTAGAAGGCGGATGCTCTATCCTACTGAGCTACAGGCGCATGACCTATGATATCAAATACCATGAAACCTTTGCCTTGAAGAATTGGTCGGAGCAGTAGGATTCGAACCTACGACCCCCTGGTCCCAAACCAGGTGCGCTACCAAGCTGCGCCATGCTCCGATTCATCTTAGCTTCATACTGCACTTCATGCGGTACGGTGTGCATTCTAGGCGTGACGTTGAATAACGTCAACACCTATATTCAAAAAAAATTAAAAAACAGCTTCAAATGTATATTTATCAAGCATTTTAGCCATTTTATATACAATTATCAGCGTTTTAAATTCGCACTGAAGTTCAACATACGATCAAGAGGTAATTTTGCCCGTTCCGCAAGCGCTGGATCGACGTGTATTTCTTGATCACCCTTTTGTAAAACCGCTAAAATTCCATCCAACTCATTCATGGCCATCCATGGACAATGCGCACAAGAGCGACACGTTGCACCCTCACCCGCTGTCGGGGCTTCAATTAGAATCTTATTTGGCACTGCTTGTTGCATTTTATAAAAGATGCCGCGATCCGTTGCTACAATCAAACGTTCATTTGGTAGCGTTTGTGCCGCTTTAATCAGTTGCGAGGTACTTCCTACCGCATCTGCAATATCCACAACAGATTCTGGTGATTCTGGATGTACCAAAACAGCCGCATCTGGATACAATGCTTTCATGTTGGCAATACCACGTGCACGAAATTCTTCATGTACAATGCAAGCACCATCCCAAAGCAACATATCTGCACCAGTTTTTTTCTGGATATAACGACCGAGATGCTGATCTGGTGCCCAAATAATCTTTTCACCCAGACTATCTAGATGTTCAATAATTTCAACTGCACAACTTGATGTCACCACCCAATCAGCTCTCGCTTTGACTGCCGCAGAAGTATTGGCATACACCACAACGGTATAGTCAGGATGTGCATTACAGAACGCAGTAAACTCATCGACAGGACAACCCAAATCTAAAGAACAAGTCGCTTCTAAGGTTGGCATCAACACTGTTTTTTCAGGAGAAAGAATTTTCGCTGTTTCGCCCATAAATTTTACACCCGCCACGACCAAGGTTGAAGCTAGATGGTCACGACCAAAACGGGCCATTTCTAATGAGTCTGAAACACAACCGCCTGAGAGCTCCGCTATCTCTTGAACTTCGGGATCGCAATAATAATGAGCCACAAGGACAGCATCGCGTTTTTTGAGTTCTGCTAGAATTTGCGCAAACTTTTCCTGTTTGACCTCATCACTCAAATGAATATCTTTAGGTTCACCTAAACGATCTAAATGCGCCTGCACAATCGATTTAGCCTCATTGGCAATTAAATTGGTCGCATTACTCATAAACGTCTTCTCTATCCTTAGTGCTTGTAAGACTACAAGCCGTACACTCAATTCACTGATCAGAATGGCATTATGCTTTTTTGACCAGTCATTAAAAACTTTCCATTATAAAAAAGCCTCACTACGGAGGCTTTTTCATTCAACTTAATTTAAGAACGGTAATCTGCATTAATCTTGACATAGTCATAAGACAGATCGCAAGTATAGATCGTGTCTTTTGCCTGACCTCGTCCTAAATCAACACGAATGGTCATTTCAGCTTGAGACATCACGCGCGCGCCAGCTTCCTCCGTATAGTCTGCTGCCGCACCACCATCTTTGCAGATTTGTACATCATCTAACCAAACCTGGATTTTTTCAACATCTAAATTTTTTACCCCTGCATAACCGATGGCTGCAAGGATACGCCCCCAGTTTGGATCGGATGCAAAAATTGCAGTTTTCACCAGTGGTGAATGGGCAATGCTATAAGCAATATCGCAACATTCTTGGATATCTGCACCACCTTCTACTGCAACTGTAATAAATTTGGTTGCACCCTCACCATCGCGAACAATCAGTTGTGCCAGGCGTTTCATCACTCGTGTTAAAACATCAAGAACTGCTGCATAACGTGGATCATCAGTTGAGGTGATTTTTGCACCGCCTGCTTGACCTGTGGCCACAAAAATACAGGAATCATTGGTTGAGGTATCGCCATCGACCGTAATACGGTTAAAAGAAACATTAACCGTTGTTTTTAATAGTTGCTGTACCAATTCACGGCTGATCGGTGCATCTGTTGCGACATAACTCAACATGGTCGCCATGTTTGGACGAATCATGCCTGCACCTTTAGAAATACCGGTCATGGTATATATGACACCGTCTAGCTCAAATTGTTCAGATGCGCCTTTAGGCAAAGTGTCTGTGGTCATAATACCGGTCGCTGCATCTAACCAGGCATCATCGCGTAATGAGTCCAGTGCAGGTTGCAAACCTGATATTAAACGTTCAAGTGGAAGCTGCTCACCAATCACACCCGTTGAAAAAGGTAAAATTTCACTCGCAGATACACCAGCAAGTTCAGCTAATTTCACACAAGTTGCTTCAGCATTCGCCATACCAATTTTGCCGGTACCTGCATTGGCGTTACCGGTATTAATGACTAAATAACGTGGATTACCTACCTGAAGATGGGTTTTGCAAATATGCACGGGCGCGGCACAAAATGCATTTTGGGTAAATACGCCAGCTGCATTGGAACCTTCAGCAAATTCAAAAATGACCAGGTCGCGTCGGTTCGGATAGCGCACATATGCTTCAGCTGAACCAATTTTTACACCTTTAACCACATGCATCTGTGGCATTGTTACGTCGCCGACTGCCATTTTTAAACTTCCAAATAAGTTCGTGATAAAAAGACAGCTTAGTAGAAATTAACTAAAAAATCGAGCAGAACACTTTGTTTGATTTATTTTTTATTTAATTGATATTTTCAGGCATAAAAAAACCAGTCCACAGACTGGTTTAAATCACGACATCGGCTTAATTAGAGGCCAACTGGCTAGCTTCTGACAATAATACTCGCTTGGCTTTTTCCTGACTTGCTGTAGATAAAGCAGGATTTGAAGCCACAATACGATCTGCATTAGCAGCATTGGCTGCAGTCACTGCTGCAGTTTTCAATACAACCGGACGTTGATTCGGATTGGCAAAAGTATAACGAATACCAGTGCGTGGGCTGGCAACTGTAATGTTACCGTCTTGAGCAACTGCTGGAGCTGTGGTTGCGCCACGAGCAGCTTGAACTTTATCTATGGTTGTTGTTTGAGCTGCATTATTTGCAAAAGTTAAAGTAGGAATAGCTAAAGCTGCAATCATCAATGGTTGTAATACTTTTTTCATTGTCTTTTCCGCTTTTCAGTGTTCGATATGCAACTAAATAACACTTAATTTAGTTCTCTGCAAACGTATTCACCTTTTAAAAAACTAAATACTCTATTTAAAAGGAATTAAAAAAGCCACTTTAAATACCCATCTTCACAAATAAGAGGAATTTTTAAAGTGGCTTGGCAGTCTGGGTAAAATTAAATTTTACCGTGACATTGTTTATATTTTAAACCTGAACCACATGGACAAGGAGCATTACGATTCGCAGGTGGAATAATATTTTGCTCATCGACCGGGGTATATTGTGAATCGCTATCTTCAGTCAGATCACCTGTTAGACCATCTACTTCCGCATGAGAAAGATTCAGCTGCATCGCTTCAGCTTGAGCCTGTTTCTGTGCTTCCATTTCAGCTAACTCTTCAGCTGTAGGTACATGAACGCGTGAAAGATCAGTAATTACATCCGACTTAATCACCGCCAACATATTTACGAATAAGTTAAATGCTTCTTTCTTATACTCCTGCTCTGGATTCTTTTGTGCATAACCACGCAAGTGAATGCCTTGACGCAAGTAATCCATCGCTGCCAAATGCTCTTTCCAATGACGATCCAAAGCACTGAGCATAAAGTGACGTTCTAACATTGCTGCAGACTCATCACCCATTTGTTCACGGCGATCACGGTAACGATTCACGATTTCATCAGAAATACGCTCAACCAAAGCTTCTTCATCCAAACGGCGATCTTGTTCCAGCCATTGATTAACCGGTAAATTAATACCCAAATCATCACTTAATGCGCGCTCTAAACCATCAATATCCCATTGATCATGAATGGATTCAGGTGGAATATAATTTGCAATCACACCTTTAATCACTTCATGATGCATTTCTTCGATGTATTCTTGCAAGGTACTTTCAGTCAGAACTTCATCACGCTGAGAATAAATGATCTTACGTTGTTCGTTATTGACGTCATCATATTTCAACAAGTTCTTACGAATATCGAAGTTACGAGCTTCTACTTTACGTTGTGCATTTTCGATCGAACGTGACACCATTTTGTGTTCAATGGCTTCATCTTCTTGCAAGCCCATCGCACGCATCATGCCGACAACACGGTCACCCGCAAAAATCCGCATCAAATCATCTTCAAGCGACAAGTAGAAACGTGAAACACCGGGGTCACCTTGACGACCGGCACGACCACGCAACTGGTTGTCGATACGACGCGATTCGTGACGTTCTGAACCAATAATATGCAAGCCGCCAGAACTTAATACCATTTCATGGTTTTGTTCCCATTCGGCTTTTAAGCGTGCTTCATCTTCAGCGGTATGGTTTTCAATTTTCGCAAGTTTGGCTTTCCAGTTACCACCGAGCAAAATATCGGTACCACGGCCGGCCATATTGGTGGCAATAGTCACCGCATTTGGTGAACCGGCTTGCGCAATAATGTCCGCTTCGCGTTCATGTTGTTTGGCATTCAAGACTTCATGGGCAATACCGGCTTCTTTCAATTTATCAGAAAGAATTTCTGAAGCTTCAATGGTTGCTGTACCAATCAGGATAGGTGCAACGCCTGCTTCATGAATATTTTGAATTTCCTGAATAATTGCGTTGTATTTACCATTACGGTTTAAATAAATTAAATCATTTTGGTCATTACGAATCATTGGACGGTGGGTTGGAATCAGCACCACATCTAGACCATAAATTTCTTTCATTTCCGCCGCTTCAGTATCAGCAGTACCGGTCATACCTGAAAGCTTTTTGTATAAACGGAAATAGTTCTGGAAAGTAGTTGTTGCAAGGGTTTGGTTTTCTGGTTGAATTTCCAGACCTTCTTTTGCTTCAACTGCCTGGTGTAAACCTTCTGACCAGCGACGACCCGGCATGGTACGACCGGTATTTTCATCCACAATAATCACTTCGCCATCATTGATGATGTACTGAACGTTACGTTGATAAAGATAATGCGCACGAATGGCAGCTGAAACATGATGAACCAAGTTCAAGTTAGCCGATGAATACAAGCTCTCGCCTTCTGCAAGCAAGCCCATACGAATCAGTTCATCTTCTACTGTTTCATAACCAATTTCTGTCATTTCGACAGAGCGTTGTTTTTCATCAATCCAGAAGTGCCCACCATCGGCTACTTTTTCTTCTTTTTGCGGGGTTAGTTTTGGTGGAATGCTATTGATTGCAGCATACAATTGTGAAGAGTCATCGCTTTGACCAGAAATGATCAATGGTGTACGTGCTTCATCGATCAAGATCGAATCGACCTCATCGATAATGGCATAAGTTAAACCACGCTGTTTTTTCTCAGCCAGTGAGAACACCATGTTGTCACGAAGATAGTCAAAACCGAATTCGTTGTTGGTACCGTACGTAATATCGGCACGATAAGCTTCTGCTTTTTCGGTCGGATTTTGCATTGAATAAATAATACCAATGCTTAAACCCAAAAATTCAAATAATGGACGGTTTAATTCGGCATCACGTTGTGCCAAATAATCGTTCACGGTGATGACATGCACACCCTGTCCACTAATGGCATTGAGATAACATGCCAAGGTACCCATCAGGGTCTTACCTTCACCGGTACGCATTTCTGCAATTTTACCTTCGTGAAGCGTAATACCACCAATCAGCTGTACATCGTAATGACGCATCCCCATGATTCGTTTTGCCGCCTCACGACAAACCGCAAATGCTTCAGGCAATAATTTATCCAGGCCATCGCCTTTGTTATATCGTTGTTTGAATTCTTCAGTTTTTGCAGATAAGTCTGCATCGCTTAGTGCAGATATCGTCGGCTCGAGCGCATTAATCTTATCTACGATTTTACACATGCGTTTGAGTTCGCGCTCATTTTTGGTACCGAAGATGCCTCCGATCAGACTTGCCAACATGAATAGACTCTCTAAATCTTGCTTGTCGAATGAATAAATTTTTTCTCAGTCGTTATTATGGTGCTAGAAATTTGAAGTACAAGGGTTTTGCACAAAACCGATAAAAAAATTCTGATCATTCGTTCTAGCACATGACCGCTAAGGAAAATTAATGTAACAAATTTTAAACAGCCAATATAGTCATAAAATCCGTCATTTATCCAGATTTTACAAATCAAATCACTCACGTATATTCCATTTGCTCATAAAGAAATACAAAAAGGCTATTTTCCTTGGAAAAAAAATTGCGCCATATTAGATCCCATCAAAGTTTATAACAAAGAATATGAGGCTATAAAAATGACATTACGTTTAGGCGACACTGCACCGAATTTTGAGCAGGATTCAAGTGAAGGCACAATTAATTTCTACGATTATCTGGGTGACAGTTGGGGAATCTTATTTTCCCATCCTGCCGACTACACTCCGGTATGCACCACTGAACTGGGCTATACTGCAAAGCTGAAAGATGAATTTGATAAACGCGGTGTAAAAGCGATTGCCCTATCAGTTGATGATGTCGAATCACATAAAGGTTGGATTAACGACATTAATGACACTCAAAATACTACGGTCAATTTCCCGATCATTGCTGACAAAGACCGTAAAGTGTCCAAACTTTATGATTTCATTCATCCAAATGCGAGCGAAACGTTAACGGTTCGTTCTTTGGTGATTATTGACCCAAACAAAAAGGTTCGCTTGATTATTACCTATCCGGCTTCAACAGGACGTAATTTTCATGAAATCTTACGTGTCGTAGACTCACTACAACTGACCGATAACCATAAAGTGGCGACTCCTGCCAACTGGCAACAAGGTGAAGATGTAGTGATCGTACCTTCTCTTCAAGATGAAGAAGAAATTAAACAGCGTTTTCCTAAAGGTTATACCGCCGTTAAACCTTATTTGCGTTTAACGCCACAGCCTGAGTGAGGATCAGCAAGGCACTGCCTTGCCCGAACGCAGGAGGAGAAGCTACGCTTCGAGCTAAAACTAAAACACTGTCTTATTTTGTCTCAAGACAAGCAAAGCACGTAGTTTCAGAATTGGAGTACGGTTCCACTCCGAGGAATATATTCTGCAAAAAGATCAGAAGCTATGCTTCGAGTGCGAGGAAATCATCGAGCAATACTTGGTTCCAATATCAGATGAACCACAATATGCGAATTACGACCAGAATGACGAGCCTGATCCTGATTCTGCAAGCGCCTGTCTTATGACAGGCTTTTTTTATTCTATTAAACTTATGAATTACACAATCAAGTTGGTGTTTATTTCACGGGCAGTTTATAAATACGGCTAATCATCTTAAGAATAAATATTGTGATTTATAATATTCACCATTTGCACTGCGGCACCATGTGTCCTGTTTGCGGCCCTCTGTTTGGGCAAAAAGGCCTACATGCTAAAGTGGTTTGTCATTGCCTACTGCTTGAAACCGATCAAGGCTTGGTACTGGTAGATACAGGATTAGGCATACAGGATTATCTGCATACCAAAGCCCGCTTGGGCAATTTGGTTTCACGACTGGGTCGCATCGAAAACAATTTAGAGCTGACTGCGATCGCACAAATCCAGCGCTTAGGTTTTAGCCCTCAAGATGTCAGGCATATACTAGTTTCACATCTGGACTTTGATCATGCCGGGGGAATTTCAGATTTCCCACATGCCACCGTACATGTGTTATCCAGTGAATATAATGCAACGCAAAACTTACTCTCACTGAAAAATAAAGCACGCTATAAAACCCAGCAATTTAACCAGCATCGTTACTGGAACTTCATCGAACCCAGACAAGGTGAAGGCTGGTTTAACCTGCATCAGGTGCAGGACTTCCGTTTATTTCAAGATGAAATTTTATTGATTCCGCTCTTGGGTCATAGCAAAGGTCATTGCGGAATTGCCATTAAACAAAAAGAGGGCTGGTTGTTCTTCTGTGGCGATGCTTACTATTCACATTTACAGCTCGACCCCAAAAATAAACTTCGAACTCTGGATAAACTGGAGCGCATATTCGCCGAAAATAATTCAATGCGCTTAGACAACCTACATAAGATTCAACAGCTGGCACAAACGAAAAAAAATATTGAAATCATTTGTGCCCATGATCCTATTGAATTGGCACGTTATCTTGCATGAATAAAAGAATAGTGATTGTCCTTTTAATGATTAGTTCAAGTCTGGGGGGATGTATCACCTCACCCGCACTTTCATCGGAACAGCGTCCACAACACTGGGGAACAGTACTTAATCCAACAGATAATTTTTATCAGATTAGCGAGCATGTGTTTCGTAGTGAACAACCCACGGCTGAACTGATTCCGCAATTAAAAGCCCATCACATTAATGTGGTGATTAATTTAAGATCCAGAAATGCTGACCTGGATGTATTGGCATCTTCCGGTTTTAAATTGGTTCATTTACCCATTCATACTTGGGCCATGTCGCGTGAAGACTTATTGCAAGTCATGCGACAGGTCCAGCAAGCCAAAGCACTCAATCAAAAGGTACTGATTCATTGTTATCATGGTTCAGACCGCACCGGTGCGAGCATTGCAATGTATCGGATTATTTTTGAAAACTGGAAAATTGAAGATGCATTGAGTGAGATGAAATATGGCGGCTATGGCTTTCATCCTGTTTGGATGCATATCGAAAAAATATTCAGCCCTGAAAATGTAAGATGGATTCAACAGCAACTGTCGAATCCATCTTAATTTTTAGCTTAGGCTCGATTTAGCGCTTGTCTAAAGGCACCCATTCAATCACCCATGCAGACTTCATTCCCAAGCTGGCATCATTGTTGATTTTCTTGCGTGCAGCATCTGCAGAATCTCGGTCTTTAGAGGGTCCGACCATAATGCGAATCCCTTTCGATGTTGGGCTTTTGGTGACTTTGTAGCCTTTAGCTCGTAGCTTAGATGCCACGGCATCTGCATTGGCTTCATTTGCAGCCAAAGCTACTTGTACCATCCATTGTTTATCGCCATTTTCCAGCAGATCACGTGCTTTTTCAGCCTCTGCCTTTTTTTTGGCATCCGCCTCACGTTTTTCTTCTGCTTTTTTCTTTTCTGCTAGCGCTTTCTGTTCAGCCTCGGCTTTCTTCTCTGCTTCCTGCTTTTCAGCTGCCTTACGTTTTACTTCAGCAGCCTGTTTGGCTTTCTCATCAGCTGCTTTTTTCTCTGCCGCTTTCTTTTCAGCCGCTTTGATATCTGCTAATTTTTTATCCGCTTCGACTTTACGGTGATCTTCAAGTGCTTTTTTATCAGCATCAGTTCTCTGTTGTTGAGCTTTCTGCTGATCTAACTTTTTTTGCGCAAGCACCTTTTCTTCAGCTAAACGCTTTTGTTTAACCTTTTCATCCTCAATCAGTTCAGGAGGAATATTGTCTGAGCTCTGCTGTGCACCAGTACGATGGGCATTTAAAGCCGCATATTCTTCTGCCGCTTTACGTGCAGCATCTGCTTCAGCCTGTTGCTGCATCACTAAAAATTCAGCAGCACGTGCTTCTTGTTCTGCGACTGCTTTTTCACGCCCGCGACGTTGCTCTTCAAGCAAACGCTTTTCTGTTTCAACATCGACCGTCAAAGCCTGTAGCTGAACCATTTCGCCTTCTGGAGCAGGCTTTTGCTGCGTGACTTGAGCTGCAAGCTCAGGAGTTTTCAGTTCGTTTTGATATATTTCTTCTTTGCCTTTTAGGAGCAATGCTGCCAATAAAACACCACCCCCTAATAAAACAACGCCACCCATCCAGCGTTGTTTGCTATTCATTGACATTCTTCCAAATACTCCCATACCGCTTCTAAGGTATGAAATGAACCACATACCAAGATCAGCTGATTATTTTTAGTTTCATTCAGCGCTGATTTAAAAGCCAATTGAACACTTTCGAAATGCTGTACTGTTTCGCCCTGTAGCGCTTCATCGAGCTGTTCGATTGCTGCTGCTCGCGGAACCGCTAATGGAGCAATTTTCCATGTTAAAACAGTATCTTTCAACAACTCTGTGACAGAATTGATGTCTTTATCTGCTAACATGGAAAAAACACTGATCACTTCTGTGTACTGTTTATTGTATTCCAGGAATTTTCGCAACTGATTTAACAAAAAATCTACGCCGTGCGGGTTATGGCCGGCATCAAAGATTACCGTTTTGCCCTGAATCTGGCGAATTTCAAAGCGACCTGGCAATTTTGCATTTTGAATGCCTTGTGCAATGGCATCTTGAGTCACTTTTAGGCCACTGATCAAAATCGCTGCAACTGCTGTGGAAATATTTTCTAACGCCAAAAAACCTGTCGGTAATTTTAAAGTCGTACCTGAAGAAGCAAACATCCAGGCTTTACCATCATCCGTATATTGGTAGAAATAATCACGATTGACTGCAAATAATTGGGCCTGACATTCATTAACTTTATTTTGGATAGCGTGTGGAAGGTGTTGCGCACCAGCAAAAATTACAGGAATATTCGGGCGAATAATTCCGGCTTTTTCAAAAGCAATTTTTTCAATTGTGTCGCCCAGCCAATCGGTATGATCTAAGCCAATATTGGTAATCACTGCGACATCTGGCTCAATCACATTGACCACGTCTAAGCGGCCACCCAGTCCGACTTCAAGTACCCAGACATCACATTGTTTAGCTTTGAAAATAACAAAAGCGGCAAGTGTGGTGGCTTCAAAGAAAGAAAGGCTTAAATCACATGCTCGACGGGCGTGATCCACTTGCACAAACGCATCTACTAACGTCTGGTCATCCACTTCAATACCCGACAATTTCACCCGCTCGTTAAAACGGTAAATATGCGGTGATTGATATAATCCCACTTGATAACCCTGCGCATTTAAAATGGCAGCTAAAGTGGTGGTGGTGGAGCCTTTACCATTGGTTCCCGCTACGGTTATAACTTTCGCCTGTGGACGTGTCACACCCAACTTTTCAGCCACTGGAATGACGCGTTCCAGACCTAAATCAATCCCCGTAACGTGAACATGGCTCCAATAATCGAGCCATGTGGTTAAAGAGTCTGTTGCAAATGGTGCTGTGTTCAAGGCAAATTCATCAGTTTCGCGACAATACGAGAGACTGTATCACGTAATGCGTGACGATGAACAATTTGATCGACTACACCATGATCAAGCAAATATTCGGCACGTTGGAACGGTTCTTCCAGTTTTTCACGTACAGTTTGCTCAATTACACGTTTACCTGCAAAACCAATCATGGCTTTAGGTTCAGCAATATGCACATCACCCAACATTGCAAGCGAAGCGGTTACACCACCATATACTGGATGGGTTAATACCACTAAGTACGGTAAACCTGCATCTTTCATGCGTTGAATCGCTGCTGAAGTACGCGCCATTTGCATAAGCGACAACATGCCTTCCTGCATACGCGCACCACCCGATGCCGCGAAGCAAATTAAAGGTTGTTTCTCTTTAATTGCACGTTCAGCCGCTTGCACAAAACGGTCACCGACCACAGTACCCATTGAACCGCCCATAAAGTCGAATTCAAATGCACATGCGATTAAAGGAATGCCTTTCAGTAAACCTTGCATAACCACCAAGGCTTCAGTTTCCCCGGTTTTCTTTTGTGCTTCAGACATACGGTCTGGATATGCCTTGCTGTCGACAAATTTGAGTGGGTCTTTGGCCACAAATTCCTGACCCAGTTCATTTTGAACCTGATCAAAGAACCAGTTTAGGCGATCACGTGCCTTCATACGCAAATGTTCGTCGCATTGTGGGCAAACATAAGCGTTAAATGACATGGCTGTACGAGTAACCAGTGCGTGACATTCAGGACACTCAATGGTTGGCTCTGTAAAAGTTGCCTTAAGGGCTGTTTGCTCATCCGGAGTGTGAATACCCGGAACATGACGTTCCGTCCACGGCGTCGCTGGGCTTAGAATTTTGCCTATTTTCACTTCTTGATTCATACTAACTCATCGAGCGCGGCTCGAAGCTCCTTGACTTTATTAACCGTTTCAAAAACAGCTTGTTCTGGCGCTAAGTTGGCAAATTGTTTAACAAAAGCACTGCCGACAATGACTGCATCAGCCGCTACACCCATGGCTTTCGCAGAGGCAGCATCACTAATACCAAAACCGACACCTACAGGAACGTCAGTCACAGCTTTAATTTTCTGGATACGGGCTGCAGCTTCAGATACATCTAAAGTTGCTGCACCAGTTACTCCTTTCAAGGACACATAGTAGATAAAGCCACTGGCTTGTTTCGCCACATGCTGAATACGTTGATCAGTAGAGGTAGGCGCAAGCAAGAAAATTTGATCCATGTCGAATTTTTTCAACACATCATCTAAATCTTTTGCTTCTTCTGGTGGTAAATCCACCAGCAGTACACCATCTACACCACATTCATTCGCAACTGAAACAAACTTTTCATAACCAATCACTTCGACCGGGTTTAAATACCCCATCAAAACCACTGGTGTTTCTGTATCTTTCTGACGGAACTCTTTGACCATGTTCAAAGCGTCTAGGGTATTGGTCCCACCTGCCAATGCACGTTCTGCTGCAAGGGCAATCACCGGACCATCTGCCATAGGGTCTGAAAATGGAAGACCAAGTTCAATCACATCTACCCCTGCCTCAACCATTTGATGTAACAATGGAACAGTTACTTCTGGATGAGGGTCACCAGCCATTACATAAGAAACCAGCGCTTTACGCTGCTGAGATTTAAGCTGTCCAAAACGAGTGGCTAAACGTGACATAAGGCTATGCTTTCCTTGAATTATTAAAAAACTGAGGAGTTGGCTTTGTAGAAATACAAGACAACGCATTGTAACGCTATTTTTTACCCATTGAACAGAGTCCAAATATTTCGCGATACATTAGACTGACAATCTCATTTTTTCAGAACAATCCGAGAACACCATTTACTGATATTTACGATTTTTTCTCAATGATCAAAGATGCCTAATTTTGCTATTTAAAAAAATATCCAACGTTAAGATAAACTTATTTTTATTAGTAAAAAATTGATAAAAATAATTGAGTTAGCTTTTACGTTTAATGTTTTATCTAATAGCAAAACCTGCTCTATACTACGCACGATTTTTCTTTTTCCTATTTTATATGACTCCCGACTCCCAAGGTGAGGTGCACGCTCGCGCGCTGGCACTGCTCCCTCTTATTGTATTTTTAGCCATTTTTTTAGGCAGTGGTCTCTATCATTCCATCATTGGTACCGAGTTTGCTTTTTATCAGGTTAAAGCACCGGTGGCGGCTCTGCCGGCCATTATTCTTGCCGTACTGATTTACCGTGGAAAATTAAATACCGCCATTGATGAATTTTTAAAAGGTGCCAGTCATCCCAATTTAATTCTGATGTTTATGGTGTTTATGCTGGCCGGGGCATTTGCCAGTACTACAAGTGCCATTGGCAGTGTTGATGCGACGGTGCAATTGGGGCTTTCAATTATCCCGCCGTCCTTTGTGCTTCCGATGCTGTTTATTATTTCGGCATTTATTGCAACAGCGATGGGGACTTCCATGGGTACCATTGCTGCCTGTGCCCCGATTGCTTTTGGTTTTTCCCAAGTCACCAATATTGAAGCAGTCTATGCCATCGGTGCAGTGGTGGGGGGTGCCATGTTTGGCGACAACTTATCCATGATTTCAGACACCACCATTGCCGCAACCAGCAGTCAAAAAGTTCAGCTACGCGATAAATTTAAAGTCAATGTCTGGATTGCGGTTCCTGCCGCTGTGCTCGCTATTCTGATTTATGCATTTGTTAGCCATGATTCACAAACTATTGCATACAAAACTTATAACCTGTGGCTGATTTTGCCTTATGTGGCGGTATTCTTTTTGGCATTCTCACGTTTACATGTACTGGCAGTTTTAACTATTGGCGTTCTGCTTTCAGGCTTGACTGGCATTATGGTAAGCCCTGATTTTGGCATATTAAAGTTAAATACTGCAATCTACGACGGTTTTGTCGGCATGTTCGAGGTTGCGCTTCTTTCGATGTTCCTAGGCGGTCTGTCTGCCATTATGCAAAAAGAAGGCGGACTGCAATGGCTTATCCAACGTATTTACAGCATTACCCGTTTATTTAAAGTTGGACGCCAGCGTGCCGGTGAACTGGGGGTGAGTTTTCTGGTGGTATTCGCTAATCTGTTCGTTGCTAACAATACCGTTGCGATTATTTTATCTGGTGACATGGCACGTGAAGTGGCGAAAGAATACGGCGTAGATCCTAAACGCGCCGCAGCATTACTGGATATTTTTTCCTGTGTAGTTCAAGGCATAATTCCATATGGTGCGCAATTACTGCTGGCCTGCTCTATTGCAAAACTGTCACCTATCGAGTTGATCGGGAACATTTACTATTGCTGGGTATTGGCAATTGTGGCGATCTTGGCCATCGCATTTCGCTTCCCCCGATTCAAACCTGCTTAATTTCAATAGACATTTTAAAAGCGGCCTGAGCGGGTCGCTTTTTTTATGGCTCCGCTGATGCTTTCAACTGTTGCTTTCTGCGCAATAAGGTTTGTCCGCTATAGGCTTTATAGGCCCGTGCCAAGGCAGACTGATCCGAATAGCCCAATTGCATGGCAATATCGGTCAGTGGTATGTCCTGCTGCAGCAACTGTTCACAGCGCTTCATACGCTCCATCTCAACAATCTTCTTAAAAGAGGAGTTGAGGTCATTCAATTGCCGTTGCAATGTCCGCGCAGAGACATGCAATTCATTCGCAATCTGCTCAATTTTGGGCACACTCTTTTGCACACGTAAATACTCCGCTACTCTCATATGAATGTGCTGATCTAAATTTTCATATCGGGGTTTGCAAGCAATGGCTTCTTCTGCCTGGCGCAGTAAAAGTTGCATTAAAGAAGGGTCAGCCAGTTCCGATTTTAAATCCAGGCTGTCCGAACTAATTACAAAAGAATATTGGGCATGACCAAAGCCAATTTCACAGCCAAAAAACTTTTCATAATGATAGCGCGCCATCTGAGGTATATGTGCAAACTGCATACTCAGCAATTGCAAAGATGCGGGGAAAATTTGCTTGGCCAAATGTGCCATACATGCTGAAGTCAGCTCATTAATCATTGCATATCGTGCATCATGTAACGGCCAAGAGAGATAAATCTTTTTATCCTGATGCAGCATTTGCATAGGAATAACAGCTGCGCCATCAATCACCAGACGGCTAAAACGAATAATGTTGTGCAAGGCTTCGGCCACGCTATTACTCCGCGAGGCCATATAGCCCAACACACCAAAATGTTCAGGACGAATCAACCGAGCCATTTCCAGAACCAGTTCTGGGCAATGTAAATGTTGACGGGTAAGTTCTATCACCTCTAAAAAAAATGAATAGGTCGATTGCGAATCAATCGGCAAGGACAAGACATGACGCAATTGGGTTTGATGCTGCGCCAGAAATGGTAAGGCAAAAATATCCATCCCTTGTTGCAGCAAATACATATTTAGCAGCTGAAAATAACCATTGGGAATCTGCAGTTCTTGCACAATTTATCCTTGCTTTTTTGACATTTTAAATTTTCACTTTGGCGTAAAATGTATAAAAAATGGCAAGTCCTGTCAAAACAAAATTAAAAAAGCCCGACATACTGTAGTTATCCAAGGCGATTTAAGTAAAATAAAATGAATGCTATTGCCCAATACCAAGTCGAACCCGTGGTTCGCAGCAATCTTGATTTTAAACTGCATGAAGTACCGCGTTTCTGGTTTGGAGGTGATCCCTTTATCACTCGGGTATTTGATGCTCTCAGCCTGACCTTTCCCGATGGAGAACGTTACTTTATTCAGTCTGTGCGTCTGTTTCGCGATCAAATTACCGATCCAGATTTAAAGCTTCGGGTCGCAGACTTTATTCGTCAAGAAGCCCAGCACGGCATCGCGCATGAAAAAATGAACCAGGTTATGAAAGCACAAGGCATGCCGGTGGAGAAATTTATTCAGCGTTTAAATAAAATTTTTAAATTCGAACTGGAAAAACGCTCACCTCAATACAACATTGCCATGACGGCGGCAGCTGAGCATTTAACTGCGCTGATGGCAGAAACTTTTTACAGTCATCAAGAAACCTTGCGTGATGCACATCCCTATGTCCGTGCTCTGTTGGCATGGCATGCGATTGAGGAAATGGAACATCGTGATGTGGCATTTGATGTCATGAAACAGGTGGGTAATGTGCCTGAAACCACACGCAAATTCACCCTGGCATGGACCACCACATTAATGTTTGGTTTTACCCTTTACCGCGCCAACATAATGTTAAAATATGATGGTTTTACGCCTTTGCAGCGTCTGCAAATGAACATTCGCGGCTTACCCTGGTTTTTTGGTAAAAACGGCAAGCTGAGCAAAATGAGCAAGCAATATCGTGACTGGTTTAACAAAGACTTTCACCCTAGCCAACATCCGGTAATTGCCCAATATGATGTGTGGGTAAAAACTTTAGAAGATACAGGTGATCCAATTCAGGCTGGAGAGGCTTTTTGGCGGGCAGCGAAAGACTAAATATTAAATATCTATTCAGTTCAGACTCACCAAGTTCAGATCAATCTGAACTTGGTTTTATTATTTCTGCTCGGTATGTATTACCATTTGGCATAGTGCTGTTCCAACAAACCATATTCGTTTAACAAAACAATTTCCTGGTCATCTTGCTGAATGGTGCCGCTAATTTTGGCTTGCCATTGACTGAACTGACTGCCGACCAATCTTAAATTCAGATTTTCATAGCGTCGCCAGCCCGTTTTGACATCCAAATGAAGTTTTTCATCTAGCGATCGAATGGTCCAATGATCTTCACCCTGATGCTGGAATAAAACATCACTTACTGGATATAAAACTCCATTCACCCACAAACAGTTTTCGTTGCCAAAACTCTCATTCACGCCTGAAGCCAAATTCAAACCTATTCGATTATTATGCGAATCCCAAAAATTACAGGATAACCAGAACCAGGCTGTTTCTGGGCGTAAGAAACCACAGGTATCATCGAGTGAAGCAAAAGTTTTTTCATGAAACTGTATGGTTTGACCCTGCTTATTGATAAAGAAACCTTCACAACCCAAAGTCGTGAGCTTTTGAGTATAAGTCCAGCCATTAATCCCGGTTGGGCTACACATACTCAGTGGATCTGTCCCCGCGCAAAAGATTCGTGCACTCAGCTTGATTTCCCCATGTTTAGTCACATGGATATAACGCACGCCATTGGCATGCTGAATATCAATTTGAAAAGGTGATTTTGAGAAAAAACTCTGGTTATAAAGTGGTTGCTCATCAACAGTGGTATGGCGTGACAAAAAATTAATTGCGTTCCATTCTAAAACTTCAGCACGCTGATGATTATAGATATAGAAAAAACCATGCCCTGCCCATGCAATATCTGCGATTGCCAGACCAATGGTGTAATGTTCATGTTGAATGCAGCAAAATTTAAATTTTTTATATTTTAATCGCTTGCGCCAACCCGTTAAAACCTTTCCATAAGGTGTTTTATACTGGTACTTATTTAAATCGATGGTCTTTGGGAGAGTACTAAAACGTCCATAATGCGGTTGTCCATTTGATTGAATCAAATCCATTTATCAAATTCCATCTAGCTAAGAGATCACAAATCCTTAATCTTATTATGCCTATATAAATCTAACTTAAAAGTATCAAAAAGCATCTTTTCATCGAAAATATACAAAAAAGTATATTATTCCCAGATGTTTGTTATTTAATAAATATAATTTATTAATCAAAGAGATATAAATCAGTTTCCAGAGAGCAGCAAATAAGTATTTTCCCAGTTATTTTCGCTAAATTCACCTTTCACCAATTGCACATAACGACCATGTACCTGATCGATCGCAATACAATCATCTACCTCTAACACACGGTCGGTATGCTGTTTTTGCCAATGTTGTGCAAAGTAAGCTTTACCACGTTGTTTTGCCAGCATAGCATTTTGTGCCACCACTAAAATATAGCGATGCAATTCACCAAATTCACGAGCATCATAACCACCCAAATTAATTAAAAATAGCTTTTGTTCGGATGAATTCGGCTGGGCGTTACTAAATTGGATTTGATATTTTTCACCCTCAAATTCCACGCCATTAATTTGTGCCCAAGCATCAACATGCAAGCCTTTCTGTTCACCAAACCAGGCATTTTTTAGTTGAGGATAGGTCTCTTCTAATGAATCTCCCACTGCAAGTACTACATCATGAACTTCTGTATTGGCACGTACATGACGACCACCGAGCATGACCATAAAAAGACTGGGCATTCTATTTCCTTTTTTGACACATTTTTTACAGCAATCATGCGATTCACGGAAACGTCATTCGCAATTGTTCGAGGCAGACCACATTTCGATAGAGACGTTTTTGCAACTATATTAATCACATGAAAGTATAAGACGAGTTTTGCGAATGACAATGCCTTTGGTTACTTTGAGCTTATTTAAAGTAACATTACGAGTTCCTTACATTTGAGTTATAAACCATAAGACTCCGTCAAAATGTAGATATCTTCATAACCACAAAATTGAATTTGACTAGAGTTTTCATTGTTAGGAAATATCTTACTTTTGTTTCGGAAAAATTAACAAAACCATCTTGTTGAGCAGACATTACATCTATGTCGCCTTGCCGAACTGCAAATTAAAGCAAGTATTCTAAATTTAGCACCGATTTAAGTAATAAAAAAATCGTGCTGAATTGCTTCGGCACGATCTTTTTCAATATCCACCCTCTCCAAACCTCTCCCAGAGGGACAGGCTTAAGAGCGAAATTACATCTCAACCATTTCCACGCCATCAATACGGGCAACCGTCATCAAGTCCTTATCACCACGACCTGAAACAGTGGCAATAATAATTTGATCTTTAGACATCGTTGGCGCAAGTTTGGTCACATAAGCCATGGCATGTGCACTTTCAAGCGCGGGAATAATCCCTTCAATCTGGGTTAAATCGCGGAAGCCTTGCAGCGCTTCCTGATCATTGATTGGCACATATTTGACGCGATCCATATCTTTTAAGAAACTGTGTTCAGGACCTACCCCCGGATAATCCAGACCGGCAGAAATTGAATGCGTTTCAATGATTTGGCCTTGCTCATCCGACATCAAATAAGTACGGTTACCATGCAGTACACCAACATGACCTGCGTTTAGCGGCGCGGAGTGCTTACCAGTCTCAATACCATGACCTGCTGCTTCAACACCGTACATTTTCACATCTTCATCATTCAGGAACGGATAGAATAAGCCCATCGCATTTGAACCACCGCCGACACAGGCAACCAGGGCATCAGGTAAACGCCCTGCCTGCTCCTGAATCTGTTTACGTGCTTCACGACCAATAATCGACTGGAAGTCACGAACCAGTTGCGGATATGGGTGCGGACCTGCAACTGTCCCAATCACGTAATAAGTTGAATCAACATTAGTTACCCAGTCACGCATCGCTTCGTTCATGGCATCTTTCAATGTTTTTGAACCGCTTTCTACCGGTACAACTGTAGCACCGAGTAAACGCATACGGTATACATTCATGGCTTGACGTTTAACATCGTCTGCACCCATGAACACCACACATTCAAGTCCTAAACGTGCAGCGATCGTAGCTGTTGCTACGCCATGCTGACCTGCGCCAGTTTCTGCAATAATCCGTTTTTTACCTGAAAGTTTAGCAAGTAGTGCCTGGCCAATAGTGTTGTTGACTTTGTGCGAACCGGTGTGATTCAAGTCTTCACGTTTTAAGTAAATTTGCGCACCACCCAACTCTTTTGACCATCGTTCAGCATGATAAAGTGGACTCGGACGACCTACATAGTAGGCTAAATCACGGTCGAATTCTGCCAGAAACTGTTTATCATCTTTCATGCGGAAATAGAGCTTTTCCAAGTCTTCTAAAGCCGCCATCAGTGTTTCTGAGACAAAACGTCCGCCATGAATACCGAAATGCCCGCGTTCGTCGGGGAATTGGGTATAGTCAACTTGACTGTTATGACCTTTATTTTGCTGATCCACGTTGGACTCCTTGCATAAACTGTTCAATGAGTTGTTGGTCTTTTATACCTTTTGCGGACTCTACGCCTCCGCTGACATCGACTGCATAAGCATTGGTCGTCTTTATAGCGTCTTCAATATTGTCAGGCTTTAAGCCGCCCGCCAAAATTAAAGGAATATCGAGTTTGGGGAATTTTGACCAGTCAAAGCTGTGCCCTGTTCCGCCCTTCAGTTCAGGATGCCAAGCATCCAATAATACTGCGCTTGCGCCTACATTTTGGTAGCTTTTTATAGTATTAATGACATCTAGCTCAGGTTTCACCTGTATTGCTTTATACCAGCGGCGACCGACCTGATTCGAAATGTGCTGACATTGTTCAGGTGTTTCATCACCATGGAACTGCAAAATATCGACTGGTGCGTGTTTTAAAATTTGCGCAATTTCATCAAGCGATGCATTCACAAACAAACCCACAGTCTGCACATAGGCAGGTACATGCTGAATCAGTTCTTTCGCTTGCTCTTGGGTAACACTGCGTGGACTCGGTGAGAAAAATACAAAACCAATTGCATCTGCTCCGGCATTCACAACTGAATGTATATCTTCTATTCGTGTGATTCCGCAAATTTTGGCACGGGTTCGCATACACTTCGCTCTAATTTTTGGCTTAATCTTTGCCCGATTTATAGTCAGTCTATAAATATGGGGGCGAATCATTGTAATGCAATTTTAAAAGCTTGAGTAAAGTTCATCCGGAATAATATTGACATAGATTGTCTAATGCATACACAAACCTTATACTTCGCGCAATTGCAACGAGTCTAAGCTCAGGCTTTAGGGAAGTTGGTGAGAATCCGACACTGCCCCCGCAACGGTAAAATGAAAAGCATATCAATGAGATCTTTTTAAGATTGACGCCACTGCACTAAATGTGTGGGAAGGTGGACATGCAAATATCAACTATTTGATATTACATTTAAGTCCGGAAACCTGCTTGTTGCTCCTTTAACTCAATCATTCACGGGGGGTGAATGTATGGAGCTTAAAAACATGTCTACTCTTTTTCAACCTACAGCTTTAGTGGGCGCAATCACTATTGCTATGGGTTTATCCGTATCTGCACAAGCAAATACAAATTCTTCTGTTAATGCATCTTTAGAAACCTTGGTTGTGACTGCTTCTCGTTCAGAGCAAAAAATCAGTGAGGTTCCTGCGCGAATTAATATTATTGAGCCGAAGATTCTTGAACAGTCACCCATTGCTTCCTTACCACAACTGTTACAAACAGATGCTTCTATCAATATGGTACAAAGCGGTGGTTATGGGCAAACAGCTTCTATTTTCCTACGTGGTGGTAATTCAAATCAAACTCTTGTTTTAAGAGATGGTGTACGACTAAATTCAGCAACCTCTGGTACTGCATCCCTAGCATTTATTGATACAACAGATATTAAACAAATTGAAGTACTAAAAGGTCCTGCATCTGTCTTATATGGTACTGATGCGATTTCTGGCGTTGTACAACTCATTTCAAAAACGCCTGAAAAAACTTCAGCTTTTGTCACTACTGAAATCGGCGAAGATAAGACTTATAAATCAGTTATTGGTGCAGACTTAGCAGAAAACGGTTTCTACGCACAAATTCGGGGTCAACGCTTAGAAACTGACGGCACACCTGTAAAAGATGTCAAAAATGCACCTAATGCCTCATTTGATCAAAAAGGCTATAGTGCAAAAGTAGGTGTGGATAAAGAAAGCTTTGCTGCTTCAGCTGATTATAGTGAAAATAAAGGTTATAGCGATTACGATAACTATGGTGCTCTCGTTTCTCAAGACTTCAAGAATGAAATCATGAATGTCAAAGGGCGTTTAAGTGTTCTTGAAAATCTAGAGTTACATGCTCGTTTTTCTCAATTTAAAGACGAAATAGATCAAAATAATTCACCCGATTTTGTACATAGCAAAACCCAAGAATCCGAAATTTATGGCCAATGGGACTTTACACCACATCAAAATGTCTTAGTCGGCGTGACCCAGCGAAATATTGATGGTGATATCCTTTCATTTGGTTCACCTTACCAAGAAGATATTGATTCAACAGGCTATTATATTCAACACAAATACAATCAATCTGGATTAAATACCCAAATCGGTATCCGCGTTGAAGATAATGAAAAGTTCGATACACATACTGTTGCTCAAGGCTCTGTTCGTTATCAGGTTTTACCATTAACAAGTATTTATGCAAACGTTGGTTCTGCCTTCAAAGCACCGACACTGAATGATATGTACGGTTATGGTGGTAACACTGAGCTTAAACCAGAGAAAAGCATTTCATACGAAGTTGGTATAGACCAGAAACTGGCTTATAACATTTCAACGGGTTTATCACTGTATACAACAGAAGTCGACAATCTAATTGATTTTGATAATGCTCTAAACCAAATGACAAATCTTGAAAAAGCCAAAATAGAAGGTAGTGAGCTTTATGTAAAATGGCAAGGTGAAAATCTATTTACAAATTTAAGCTATAACTATGTCCGTGCTAAAGATAAAAAGACTGATGAAGACCTAAGTCGTCGCCCTCGCCAAAATGTTTCTTTAACAACAGGTTGGGCAGATGAACGCTATACATTCTCGACGACTTTGCTGGCAAATGGTGATTATGACAATAGTGCCTTTGACAATGTTCAAATCCCAGGACATTTCCGTGTAGATATGCATGGACAATACAAAGTTAATAAAAATATAGATATCTTTGCAAATATCCAAAATGTAAGCGATTCAAAATATCGTACAGCTTCTGGTAGTGGAAGTTACTACATCAACGGTGGCCGTTTAGCTTCTGCTGGTGTGACATTGAAATACTAAATCGCAAACTTAATCCCGATTAAATCTTTGAGGATAATGTCATGCCTATGGCATTATCCTTTTTACATTCAGAGATCAAAAATTTAAGGAATTCAAATGGGCCACCGTTTAAGTAAAATTTACACCCGTACAGGCGATTCAGGCACAACTGGACTAGGCGACGGTTCCCGTGTAGCCAAAGATGATTTACGTATTGCCGCTTTAGGCGATGTCGATGAACTGAACTCTTGCATCGGTATTTTACGTTCACAAATTGCAATTAGCTCAATAGAAGAAAAAGCTCATTGGGATAAATCGCTTAGCCTGATTCAACATTGGTTATTTGACTTAGGCGGTGAAGTCTGTATTCCTAACTACAATATGGTGCTGCCTGTTTCAATTGAATTTTTGGAGAATGAAATTGACCGTATGAATGAAGCACTGCCGATGCTAAAAGACTTCATTTTACCTGCAGGGACACTTTCATGCAGCTATGCACATCAAGCTCGTTCGGTATGTCGCCGTGCTGAACGCAGCTTAATGTCGGTGCATACTCGAGATCAAAATATTCAAGCTCCTTCACTGCAACTCCTCAACCGCCTTTCCGACTGGCTATTTGTGGCATCTCGTACCTTGCAACGTGCTGAAGGTGGATCTGAAGTGCTTTGGCAAAAGAATATTAATCAAACGATTTGATAATAAATTGATATTCAGAAATAGGACTTAGAGCGAGATTTGACACGCGAAAATGTCATCCGCAAGTGTTTGAGGCGAGACTTCATTAAAAAGTAATTGTTGCTGCGATGATTGTAATAAATGACAGTAGTTGTCGAGTTTTGCGGATGACAATGGTTTTGGTTACTTTTCCCAAAAGAAAAGTAACATATGAGCTCCCTCCCTACTATTACAAACTGTAAGACTCCGCTGTAATATCTTTGGTTAAAATAAAGTATATCGAGAATATGAAATGAGAATCATCGGACATCGTGGCGCACGTGGTGAAGCTCCCGAAAATACACTTGGTGGCTTTCAATACATTCATGACCTCGGCATTCGAGCAGTCGAGTTTGATGTCCGTCAGCTGAAAGATGGTGAACTCATCATCATGCACGATGACAACTTCTTAAGAACCACGGGCACCGATCAACAACTTTATGAATTAAGCAGTCATCAGCTTCAAGCCTATAATCAGGCGCATATCTGGCTGGACTGGAAAAAACAGCTTACCCCGACACTTCGTCAGACCCTGAGCATTATTCATGACTTCGAGCATCTTGAAGTTGAAGTTAAAGCTGTTACAACTATGGCTGAAGCTGAGAAACTGGTTTTAGAATTACAAAAACAATTACACAGTTTTGAACAAACCGCCGTGATCACCAGTTTCGATTTAAAAATCCATCAGGCCTTAAAACAGCAGTACTCGATCTTTAAACGCGGCTTACTGGTTGAAGATGACATTCAACATAAAGCGATTGAACAGGCTTTAGAACTCGGTTGTTGCCAAATAGGCTGGATGAACTCACTGGCAACAGATGAAATCATTCGTGCAACACAACAAGCCCATTTAGAAATCAGTGTCTGGACGGTGAATGACATTGAACGAGCGAAGCATCTGCAAAGCTTAGGCATTGACGGATTGATTACTGATTTTCCTAAAATGATGCTTCAACACTTATCCTGATCATATAAAAAATATTGAGATATGGCGTCATTTAATAGGTTAAAAAGAATGAATAAATTTAATAATTTTGGTCAGAACAAACCCTTATTCTATTGTTTACATATGTTTTTTTAAGTCCTATCGTCCATATATAAATAAGATGTCCAAGCCTTCGATAAAATCAATAAAGACTACCAAGTATTCTGTTACTGTTTAGTACAATACACATGTAGAATAATGCTAGTGAAGATTTGTTCGCTCATGCTAATATTGATAACGTCTTAATCCTTATAAATTGTATTGAATAAGGATTCATTTATACCTTACCTTTACCTTTTAAAAGGTTCTAGGAGTGCTGTTGGAGATGAATGCTCCCTTACCCAAAGCCCCAATTAACTGGATTGCAGTGTTCGCACTGGTACTTTTACCCATTGTGGCTGTAATCGCTATCCCTTTATATGCTTATCATCATGATTTTAGCTTAGGCGCATGGATCAGCTTATTTGTACTGCTCGGTGTGAGTAGTTTAGGGATTACTGCGGGTTATCACCGCTTATGGGCACATCGTGCTTATGAAGCAACCTTGCCATTAAAAATTATTTTAATGCTTATGGGTACTTTTGCGGTTCAAAATAGTATTTTGTTCTGGGCTTCAGGTCACCGTACCCATCACCGTCATGTTGATGATATCGAACAAGACCCATACTCAATTAATAACGGCTTTTGGTATGCGCATATTGGATGGATGCTTCGCAACTATCCAGCAGCAGAAGCAAACTATAAAAATGCACCGGATTTGTTAAATGACAAAGTGGTGATGTTTCAGGACAAGTATTACATTCCTCTGGTTATTGCTGTACATGCCGTGATCCTTACTACGGTAGGTTGGGCAGTGGGTGATATGTGGGGCGTATTGTTATTGGGTGGTTTACTTCGCCTGATCTTGAGCCATCACGTCACTTTCTTCATTAACTCACTCTGCCACATGTGGGGCAAACGTCCGTATACTGACGAAAACACTGCACGTGACAATTTCATTTTAGCGATTGCAACTTGGGGTGAGGGTTATCATAACTATCATCACATCTTCCAGTATGACTACCGAAATGGCGTGAAATGGTGGCAGTATGATCCAACGAAATGGCTGATCTGGTCATGTTCAAAACTTGGTTTAGCCAAAAACTTGCGTCGTATTCCAAGCTTTAATATTAAAAAAGCAGAATTGGCGATGCGCTTTAAATATGCTGAACAGGATTTGGCAGTTTATGGCCATAATGTCAACGAAGATATGGCGACTGCAAAACTCCGTATTGCACAGGAGTATGAAGCGTTTACCCACACATTAAATGACTGGGCAAAACTGAAAGAACAAGAGATTCAAGCAAAAAAAGCCTCTGTAGCTGAAAAGATTCACCAAATCGACAGCAAACTTAAAGTTGATTTTCAATTGGTTGAACAGCGTCTTTCCCATCATCGCAATACCTTAAAAATTCTGATGCGGAATATTAAAAAGAACACTATTTCCGAGTAAAATCGGATTCAATATAAAGCCCCATTCTTGGGGCTTTATTTATTTTGGTCGTTTAAATTTGCTATAGTGATATCATCTCTCCCCATTATTTAGATTGTCCTATGCAATTTAATCCGCGTTATCCCTCGCTTAATCCCAAGCTTTTTCACCATCAAATGCCTGTTCCATTAAAAGGAGCCAAAGCGGGTCATTTTAACGAAGCACTCGCTAATGACTTACAATGGTCAGATGAAGATAAAGCTCGATGGGTTGAAATCTGTAGTGGGCAAAAAACTTTTGCTGAATTTGAACCTCTGGCGATGGTTTATGCAGGACATCAGTTTGGACAATGGGCAGGACAATTGGGTGATGGGCGCGGTTTACTGATTGCACAAATTTTAGATAAAACAAATCAAACCATTGACCTGCATTTAAAGGGTGCAGGTTCAACACCTTACTCCCGTATGGGTGATGGTCGTGCAGTTTTACGCTCCGTGATTCGTGAATATCTGGCAGGTCATGCACTTAATGCTTTGGGTATTACTTCAAGTAATGCTGTTGGGTTTACTTCCTCAACGCAAGGCATACAGCGCGAAACAATGGAACCTGGTGCCATGATGTTGCGTACTTCAGACTGCCATATCCGTTTTGGTCATTTTGAATGGATCAACCAGTATCAGCCTGAGCTTTTACCCGACTTTGTACAGAAATGTATCGAGTGGCATTATCCAGAATGTCTCGAGGCTGAACAGCCTGTTTTGGCTTTTGCTACCCAAGTTATCCAACGTACTGCGGTAATGATCGCAAAATGGCAACTGGTCGGATTTGCCCATGGTGTGATGAATACGGATAATCTGAATATCACCGGTTCAACTTTGGACTTCGGCCCTTATGGTTTTATGGAGCGTTTCCGTCCGAACTGGATTAACAACCACTCGGATTATCAAGGACGTTATACCTATCAGCAGCAACCGAGTATTGGTCATTGGAATTTATGGAACTGGCTGAATAACCTGGTTCCGCTCTGCCCTACAGACTATGGTAAAGAGCAATGGAAACAGGATTTGGTAGCATGTTTAGAGCACTATGAGCCAACATTCTTAGAGCACTATAAACATGGTTTAAACCAGAAAATGGGCTTGCCAAGTTTTCATAAAGATGGTTTTGATTGCGGTATGGCTTTCCTTCGAGTTCTGCAAAGCGAACAGCTCGACTACACCCAAAGCTTTATTCGACTTCAGAACAAAGAATTTGAAGTGATTAAAGATGATTGCTTAGACCGTCGTCAGTTTGAAAGCTTCTTGACTCAATATGAAAATATTCGGGCATATCAAAATACTGATGAATTGGATGCTGAAATGGCCAAAGCCAATCCTCAATATATTTTACGTAATCACATGGCACAAAAAGCGATTGAGTTGGCGGAAAGGGATGATTTTTCCGAAGTAGATCGCCTGTTTAAATTACTCAGTCAGCCTTATACCAAGCAAACAGACATAGAAAAACCTGAAGATTTAGCACCGTTACCTAGTGACGTGCCGGAAGTGATGGTGAGTTGTTCATCTTAAGATTGATCAACAGATGACTTGCGAACTGTGGATAATTTCAGCATTATCCACAGTGTTATTTAAAAATAAAATTATAAAATCAAGAGATCGACTATGTCCTTACATCGTCTTGCCAGCCAAACTGCCCTTCAATTGCCTGAAGTGACCTGTACCCAGCCTTTTGGCGATGGCTGTGATGTATTTAAAGTCATAGATAAAGTCTTTATGTTAAGTTTTCATTTAGAAGGTAAAGCAGCTATTAACTTAAAAGTTATCCCGGATGATGGTGCAATGTTACGGGATATTTATTCCTATATCCGTGCCGGCTGGCATATGAATAAACAGCACTGGATTTCGGTGTTTGAAGATGAAAATTTGGATGAATCCTTGGTTCAGGATTTGATAAAGAATTCTTATCAATTAGTGGTAGGTAAATTAAATAAACTGCAACAGCAACGGATTGAGCTGCTTAAAGTCGTGAAATAAGCCTCTCGGACATGACTAATTCCACTAAAGATTTATACAAAAAATGGACTCTCTCGAGTCCATTTCAAATTTTATACATTCTTTTTATGCAGCATTTTAAACAATCCGAACAGCACCGCAATCCACACTGGAAGCATCAATACGGATAATATAAGGCCTTGATTCCACATCACATACAGGATTATCAACATAAACGCTAAAACAAAATAATTCGTAAACGGTGCAAATAAAGCCGGAAACTTAGTATGAATGCCTTCTTTTCTCATGGCTTTCTTAAATTTTAGATGAATCAGACTGATCATCATCCAATTTAATACCGCTGCACTGACCACAATATAAATCAGATAACTCAGAGCTTTTTCAGGCACGAAGTAGTTCAGCAAGACACAGCTAAAAATCAGTAAAGCAGAAAACAGCACTGCAGGAACTGGAATCCCGTGTTGATTGACCTGTTGAAATACTTTCGGTGCATTACCCTGCTCTGCTAGCCCCAACAACATTCGACTATTGGCATACATCCCGCTATTACAAACAGATAATGATGCTGTCAGAATAATAAAATTCAGTAAATGTGCCGCCCAATCTATGCCGATTTGTTTAAAAATAATCACAAAAGGGCTTTTATCCAGCCCACCCAAATCTAGTTGATTCCAAGGCACCAAAGACAAAAGGATGGCTAAAGAACAGATATAGAACAGAAATATGCGAATAACTGTCTGATTCACCGCTTTAGGTATATTCTTTTCCGGATCTTCAGTTTCAGCCGCCGCCATACTGATCAGCTCAATCCCACCAAACGCAAACATCATAAAGGCTAACATATAAAATAGGCCTTCAAATCCATGTGGGAAAAATCCACCATGCATCCACAAGTTGCTGATGGATACCGTAGAAGCTGCATCTGCGGTAAACAGCAAATACACGCCAAAGATGATCATTGCGATAATTGCAAGGACTTTAATCATCGACAGCCAAAATTCAGATTCACCATAAATCTTCACATTGGCAAGATTCATGACAGTGACAAGAACAAAGAAGAATAAAACCGAAACCCATGCTGGAATGTCTGGCCACCAATAATTCACATATTTTCCAATGGCGGTCAGCTCAGTCATCGCCACTAAAATATATAAAATCCAATAATTCCAACCAGTTAAAAATCCTGGAAATTTACCCCAATATTTAAAGGCAAAATAACTGAATGACCCTGTTACAGGTTCATGCACAATCATCTCACCCAATTGGCGCATAATCAGGAACGCAATCAAACCACCAATCAGGTAGCCCAAAATAATCGATGGGCCTGCTGATTGAATAATATGTGCTGAACCCAAGAATAATCCTGTACCAATTGCCCCGCCCATAGCGATCAATTGGATATGACGATTCTTTAAACGGCGCTGAAGTTTAGGCGTCTCGCTGTCCAAAACACACTCTCATCATCAATAAAAACTGAATTGTAAATGCTTCGTGCGCTATGACCTAGCCTGCCGAATTAAATCCATACGCTTTTATTTAAAGTATTTTTCTGCTTATACTTAAATAAACATATAAGCTTTTGATTAATTTAGATTAAAATTTATTTTTTAATTTATTGTTTTTAGCATATGAAAAAGCGAACCATCTCTGATTCGCTTTTTTGCTTCTACCCAAGTTAATCTTCAGGATATTCAAAACGGTATCCTATCCCATACACCGCTTGAATCCACTCATGACGGTTACCCGTTTCAGCAGCATCCGAAATCTTACGGCGCAGGTTTTTAATATGGCTGTCAATCACGCGGTCTGCTACATCAAAACTGTCAGGGTTAATATGATCGAGTAATTGCGCACGTGAGTAAACCTGTCCTACATGCTCCAAAAATAACTCCAACAAACGGAATTCAGTAGGCGTCAAGTTCAAGGTTTTTTGTTGATACCAGATTCTTTGCTGTGCTTTATCCATACGGAACAAGCTGTTCTGTTCAGGTTCTGCATGACGCTCCAAACGACGCAACACTGCTTGTACACGAGCCACCAGTTCTTTCGGACTAAAAGGTTTACAAATATAGTCATCTGCGCCCATGTTTAAACCCAGAACACGGTCGATTTCTTCGGTTCGTGCAGTCACCATAATAATCGGCAAATCAGACTGTTCACGTACTTTACGGCAAATGGTCAAACCATCCATGCGTGGAACCATCAAGTCCAAAATCATCAAACTTGGTTTACGCTGAGTAAAGCTGTCATACGCTTCTTGCCCATCATGAAACATACTGACTTCAAAACCAGCCGCTTCCAGATAGTCTCGCACCAGTTGTGCAAGTTCAACTTCATCTTCAACCAGCATGACATGTTTCATGAATCTCATCCTTTATTTATTTAACTGTTTTGGAAAAGTTAATTTGCAACGCAACCCACCTAATGGAGAATGTTCAAAACTCAACTTCCCACCCAATGCCTGCGCAATTTTACCAGATAATGCCAAACCTAAACCTGTACCGCCAGTACTACGGGTACGCGAATCATCAACACGATAAAACCGCTCACCCAAACGTGCCAATTGTTCATCATTTAATCCAAGCGGGCTGTCATCCACAATCACGCTCCAATGCGTCGCCGATTGTTCAGTATGCACACGAACTTCACCACCAGCTTCAGTATAGCGAATACTGTTGCCGAGTAAGTTGACCATAATTTGTTTAAAACGATCTATATCTAATTGTAAATTCGCCCCTTCACCTTGTACCGAAATAGACAGATCAGCTTGGGCAAATTTAGGTTTGAAGTTTTCAACTTCTTGCAGTACTACATGCCAAGGGTTCACCTCAGCCATATAGCAGGTTAGCTGCTGTGCTTCAGCTTGAGCCAAATCGGCTAGATCCTGAGTCAGTTTTTTCAAGCTGTTAACCTGGCGAAGCATGGATTCAAAATGTTCCGGCGTCGGTTTACGAATCCCGTCCTGCATCGCCTCAATTTGCGCTTGCAGTACCGCCAATGGTGTTTTTAATTCATGTGAAGTATCTGCCACCCACTGACGGCGCGACTGTTCATGCTGATCTAAAATCACCGCCAATTGGTTAATCTCATTCGATAAATCACCCAACTCGTCATTGCGGTTGATTTTCACCTGATGCTGGTAATGTCCTTTGGTCAATTCACGGGTTGCATTGAGCAAGCGTTGAATCGGCTTTTTAAAATAGGTTGCCAATAATAAAGCGGCAATTAAACTGCTCAGGAAAGTTAAGCCATACACCAGTAATAAATAGCGTTTTTGATTACTAAAGAAATTGATACTTAAAGCATCATCCTGATCCAGCACCGGTTTCAAACCCAAATAGCCGACAACTTTATCATTTACCATAATCGGGCGATATGAAACAGGAATATCAGAGGGTTCACCGACCACAAACTGTTTGTTGGCATCATATAAGGATAATCGGGAACTTAAACCCAAACGGTCGGGCATTGAAATAAACTGCTTTTTCTTGGTTTGATTTTGGCTTGAATCTGTCTGTGCCTCTTCTTTCTTTTTATCCGTGCGAAATATATTTTGATTAGAACTCAGGGGAAATTTAAGCCCTTCAAAAGGCTGATATTCAGAAGGTAAATTCTGTTCCATCATGCGTAGTTCTTCTTCATCTATAATCGGTTTGCTTTGCCCCGGTTTTTCTAAACTGGATGAAGTATTGATTAAGGTATTTTCCTGAAAATAGCGCTGTTGCAAGGCAATGTCATACTGACGACGTAACCACCAGCGTGACAACTTGTCATAATCATCGGGATCGGCCTTGCCCTCAATCTGCAAAATTTGCGCCTGAATCGCGTTGCCCCAGTCATGATAAACCGTATATACCCCTGCCAAATTGCTGATGACATGATCGAGTTTCTGCATTTCGACATCCGCCACATATCTGGCAAAATTCTTTTGCATGGTCCAGTGCAAAACACCCAGGCTGACAGTCGTAATCACTAAAGTCGTGAGTAATACGGTCAAAAATAAGCGTAAGGCGATCGGAACGCGGCGAATATTCAAAAGCAAAGTCTCAATATTTTCTTCTCAATTTATGATTGTAACCAACACTGTCTCAAAAAACTCTCCATTGTTTCTTCATCATTATTATTTATTCTTAAACCATCAAATTTATATTATTTTTCATTGGAGATAACAACAATGAATTCCATGGCAAAAATAGCTTTAGTAAGTGCAAGTATTCTGAGCATGGGTGCATTGAGCGCCTGTCAATCGAACAATACAGTAAAAGATAAAGATAACGACCAAGCTCGCATGATGCACGGCCATCATCAAAAGCATGAGCGTAAAATGACACCAGAACAACGTCAGCAGTTCCAGCAAGCACGTACTGAACGTAAACAACTGGTTGAACAAATTCAAAAAGCGTGTGATAGCAAAGCGGCCGGTACAGCAGTGCAAATTAAGGCAAACGATAAAACCATTGATGGTACTTGCGTCATGACCTTTAAAGCTGACCATCAAGCAATGAAAAAAATGCGTGCTGAACAGCAGCAAATGAAAGGTGAACATCGCCCACTGCGTGGTGAAATGAAAGGCATGCATATGCAACACGGTGAACTGCTGACAGATGTCAAACGTGCAGAATTGACCAGACAATTCGATCAACGCCTGGCTGAACGTCAAGCCAAGCAGCAAGCCATGTTAAAAGCCTGCCAAGGTCAAGCCAATGGTAAGGCAGTTCAGCTTAAAGTTGGTGCTCAAAGTATCGATGGCAAGTGTGAAATTCGCTTCCAGCCTAAAGCGCCAGTTACTGTGACTCCAGCACCGGTAAAATCTGCTGCATAAAACCCTGTTCAAAATTTAAAAAGGCGCTTTCGGGCGTCTTTTTTATGGATGATAAAAAATGACCAATTTGACTATTTATGCCATCAAATAAACTCTAAAAGTATTTACACGCAAGACACTTAGCAATTTCAAGCCAGAAATCTTTGACTTTACAGTCACCAAGAAAAAGCATGTAAACGCTTGTACCCAGCAAGAAGATGTTGCAGGATTAAGCCATAGAAATATGTGTCATAAAAGGCACGTTTCAATGTTTATTAGGATTATAAGCTGGTTAAACCAGTATTGAGGAAAACGATATGCCACAATACAAAGCGCCCTTACGTGATATGCAATTCGTTCTACATGAATTATTAAATGCTGAACAACATTATGCAAAACTCCCTGCATTTCAGGAAACCGTAAGCCGTGAGTTGGTTGATCAATATTTGGAAGCCGCTGCTGACTTCTGTGAAAATGAACTTTCTCCTCTTAACCAAGTCGGCGACCGTGAAGGTTGTACTTGGAATGACGGTGTAGTAACAACACCAACTGGCTTTAAAGAAGCATACAAAAAATATATCGAACTGGGCTTCCCGTCTCTTTCTGCTGAAGAACAATATGGCGGTCAAGCTTTACCAAATTCTTTAGGCATTACCATTTCTGAAATGGTCGGTACTGCAAACTGGTCTTGGGGCATGTATCCGGGTCTTTCTCATGGTGCGGTACGTACTTTGGAACACCATGGTTCTCAAGAACAAAAAGACACTTACCTGCCTAAACTTGTTTCAGGTGAATGGACAGGCACTATGTGCTTGACTGAATCTCATGCAGGTTCTGACTTAGGCATTATCCGTACCAAAGCTGAACCAAATGCTGATGGCAGCTATGCAATCTCTGGCGAGAAAATCTTTATCTCTGCTGGTGAACACGACATGGCGGACAACATCATTCATATCGTTCTTGCTCGTCTTCCTGGCGCACCAAAAGGCACTAAAGGCATCTCGTTATTTATTGTCCCTAAATTCAATGTCAATACTGACGGTTCAGTGGGTGAACGTAATGCAGTACGTTGTGGTTCAATTGAACACAAAATGGGGATCCACGGTAACGCAACGTGTGTAATTAACTTTGATAAAGCACAAGGTTTCTTGATTGGTCCTGAAAACCGTGGTCTAAACTGCATGTTCACATTCATGAACACTGCACGTATTGGTACCGCTGTACAAGGTCTTGCAGCTTCTGAAGCGTCTTTCCAAGGTGCACTTGCCTATGCCAAAGATCGTTTAGCGATGCGTTCTCTTTCAGGTGTTAAAGCGCCAGAAAAAGAAGCTGATCCGATTATTGTTCATCCTGCTGTACGTAACATGCTTTTAACTCAAAAAGCATATGCAGAAAGTGGTCGTGCACTGGTTTACTTATTGGCTCAATACGCCGATGTAGTTGAACACGCTACAACTGAAGAAGAACGCAAATCTGCGGACAACATGTTGTCTCTTCTTACCCCTATCGCAAAAGCATTCTTGACTGAAACCGGTTCTGAATCTGCGAAACATGGTGTTCAGGTGTTCGGTGGTCATGGCTTCATTTCTGAACATGGTATGGAACAGATTGTTCGTGATACACGTATTGCTTGCTTGTACGAAGGAACCACTGAAATTCAGGCACTTGACTTGTTAGGTCGTAAAGTTTTGGGTACTCAAGGTGCAATGTTGAAAGACTTCACCAAGATCATTCACAAATTTACTGAAGCAAACAAAGATAATGCTGCAATGAAAGAGTTCGTTGAACCGCTTGCTGCTCTGAATAAAGAGTGGGGTGATTTAACGATGCAGATTGGTATGCGTGCAATGCAAAACCCGGATGAAGTCGGTGCAGCTGCGGTTGACTACCTCTACTTCTCTGGTTATGTCACTCTTGCTTACTTATGGGCACGTATGGCGCTTCTCGCTCAAGAAACATTGGCTGCCGGTACAACTGACGTTGATTTCTACAATGCCAAAGTAACGACTGCACGTTTCTACTTTAAAAAAATCCTGCCACGCGTACGTTCACACGTAGACGTGATTGCCGGCGGCGTAGAACCGTTACTGGCATTAGATGCAGAGCACTTTGCATTCTAAGCTGAATATCTAATTCGATATTTGAAAAGTTGTACTCCTGAGTACAGAAATAGAGAAAGGACGGTCATAGCTTTGACAGTCCTTTTTCTTTATAAATAGAGCGTTATTTCGCTTGGGTCATCTGACAACATTCTTTGTTGGTAATTAAGCTGCCCTAAGTCTACAGAGATTCAAACAATAAACAGGTGAACGAACATGCCAATTTATAATGCCCCACTTGCAGATATGAAATTCATCCTGAATGATGTTTTTAATGCCGAGCAATTCTGGCAAGCCAATGAAAATCTTGCCCACGTTGATGCTGCAACTGCAGAAGCCATTCTTGAAGAAATGGCAAAATTTGCGCAAAACGTTACGCATCCGCTCAACCGCACGGGTGATGAAGAAGGCGCAAAGTATGAAAATGGCAAGGTAACTACACCTGCTGGCTTCAAAGAAGCCTTCAAACAATATGCAGATGGCGGCTGGATTGGTTTAGGTGCAGACGAGGAATGGGGCGGTCAAGGCATGCCAAAAATGCTGACGGTGCTTGCGGATGAAATGCTATTCGCCACCAATCCATCATTCCTGCTTTATCCGTTGCTTTCTGTGGGTGCGGGTATGGCGTTAAACAGTTACGCATCTCAAGAGCAAAAAGAAACGTATTTACCTAAAATTTACTCTGGCGAATGGTCAGGTACCATGTGCTTAACTGAGCCACATGCAGGTACAGACTTAGGTATTATTAAAACCAAAGCTGAACGCAATGAAGATGGTACCTATAATATTACTGGTACTAAAATCTTTATTACTGGCGGTGACCACGACTTAGCAGAAAATATCATCCATTTAGTTTTAGCTAAAACCCCAGATGCACCGGCAGGTTCACGGGGTATTTCATTATTCATCGTGCCTAAATTCGTGGTGAATGAAGATGGTACTGTAGGTGAACGTAATGCCGCAGGCCCAGGTTCAATTGAACATAAAATGGGGATTAAAGCCTCTGCAACTTGCGTGATGAACTTCGACGGTGCCAAAGGTTATCTGGTGGGCAAAGAAAACGAAGGTCTTGCAGCCATGTTTGTGATGATGAATTACGAACGTTTATCCATGGGTCTACAAGGCTTGGGTGCATCTGAATTTGCTTATCAAAATGCGGCGCAATATGCGACTGACCGTATTCAAGGACGTAGCGCTTCTGGCATTCAATCGCCTGCCAAAGCTGCGGACAGCATTTTGGTACATGGTGATGTACGTCGTATGCTACTCAATGCACGTGCAAATAACGAAGCTTCGCGCGCATTTGCAGTTTACGTGGGGCAACAACTGGATATTACCAAGTTCTCTACCGATCCTGAAGCTGTAAAAGCAGCCAATAATCGCGTGGCACTGCTCACTCCAGTTGCGAAAGCATATTTAACAGATACTGCTTTTGATGCAGTGATTGATGCGCAAATGGTGTTTGGTGGACATGGCTTCATTCGTGAATGGGGTATGGAACAGTGCGTACGTGACTTACGTATTGCACAAATTTATGAAGGCACTAACGGTGTTCAATCTCAAGATTTGATTGGTCGTAAAACCATTAAATGTAACGGCGAGTTTATTGCTGAATATATTCAGGAAATTCGTGACTTTGCCAACAATTTAGATGCTGATCTTAACTTCATTAAAGATGCAACCCTAGATGCAGCTACTGAAGTTGAATCTGTGACTCAATACGTGATTGAAGCTGCACGTGAAAATGTTGAATTTTCGAACTCTGCTGCGGTAGATTACCTGCATGCTGTCGGTCTTTTAAGCTTCTCTTACATGTTCGCAAAAATTGCCAATGCGGCGAAAGCGAAAGATGGCGAGTTCTATCAAAACAAATTGGCACTGGCTCAATACTTCGTGCAACGCATTTTGCCTGAACTTGCACTGCGTATCACCAAAGTAAAAGCAGGTTCTGAAGTGATCATGAACTTTAGTGCAGATTACTTTACCAGCCAATCTTAATTTAAATCAAATTTAAAAAACGCCTGCATTGTCAGGCGTTTTTTTCATCTAGAATTAATTAAATCTTTTCAATAATAATAGAATCTGAGATTTTTTTACTGCTTTGGGCATCTTGCTGATGTTTCAAAATCTTAATTATCCCTTCAGATTGTAAATTTTCACATAAGGCAATCAGCTTCTGCATTTCATCACCTTTAATACCCGAACCTAAAATGAGTTTTTTACCATTTTGTAAACTATTAATTTTTGTTTGAATTGTTTCTAACATTTTCGTTTCCTTGATTAATGAAATAACCACCTACACAATATATCAATTCAGTATAAAAAAAATACAGCCCATTGAATTATTTATAACATTCAACTGTCTTGAGTGTTAATGTGCATGAAACTTGCATAGTTTTTAATACCAGTTTCATGCAAATACTCATCTAATATACAAGGAGGAAAAACATGCCAAAACCTGATGCCAAAGTTGAAAAAATTGAAACCCTCCTCGACCGTTTTGGAAATCTTGCCGTAGAAAGTTTTCATTATATTGCGCTATTTATTATTGGCTGTATGGTGATCTGGTCTGCGGGTCATACCGTATTTCACATTCTTACCGTGAAACAATTCGCCACCATTGATGATATTCTTCTGTTATTTATCTATCTTGAACTGGGTGCGATGGTGGGCATTTATTTCAAGACCAATCATATGCCGGTGCGCTTTCTAATTTATATTGCCATCACTGCCCTGACCCGCCTGCTTATATCTGACATTCAACATGACCATAAAGCAGATATGGACTTAGTGATTATTACTGGTTCGATTTTGATTTTAGCTTTTGCAATCTTGGTGGTGCGTTATGCCTCCTGGACTTATCCTTCTGTCATTCGTGACAAACATAGTGAAAACTCCTTGCCAGAAGGTAAAACGCCACGTCCGCAAGATGATGAGTTGGCTTAATATTCTTTATTCACCCTGCTTCCATGAAATGCGGATTTTCTGAATATATCTATGCTTCATCCGGGAGAGGCCAAATTCCAATTTGAATATAAAGGCAAAATAAAAGCAGGCCTATGCCTGCTTTTTTAATCTTTATTCTAGCGATTCGGTACTAACACATAGCGCCCATTTTCAAAGATCCAGTACGTTCCATTCGGCGGAGCAGGTAATCCTATACGGTGCCAATCGGTGATTAAAGTATAGTTTGAACTTTCAATTCTTGCTGTATTTGGATCGCCATTTACCCAACTATAACTTCGTGAATTCTGGGTAATGGTCGTTGGTGCCTGATACTGAATACTAATGCCATTTTGTATCGGCGGATATCCGCCATGTGGCGGACGTGATGAATAATGCTGGTAATTGGGGTGATTTTGCGGGTAATTATTTTGCGGATAACGATTATATGGATGGTTATTTTGTGAATAGCCAGGATGCTGCTGTGGATAATTATTTTGTGGATAGCTAGTTTGAGGGTAACTAGGCCGATGCTGATACTTGCTGGTATCTACTCCACGATAATTAGACCACTTGTTTTCTGCTTGCGTAGTTGCAGCAGCTCCCAAAAGCACCATGCCACCCAGAGTACAAATAACTGCCACTTTCATCAGAGCCTCCGAACGACATTCATCGTATATAGTTTATAAAGCCTATTTTAGTCCCTAGTTTAGGCTAAAAAATGAATAAAAAACCATCTAATGCAATGTTTTGTAAATTAAATAGCCGGTTAATTTGATGCTTTAGTGCATCTAGGCAGTTGTTATGTTTATGCTAAGATATTCTTTTTTGTTACTGGATCAAACAGAGTGACTGATTTAAGTTTTGACCGCCTACATCAATTTTTTTGTAAAGTACCGAGCGTACAAGAAGCATTGATTGATGCTTATGGTTCAGATGGTCAACATGCATGGTGGTTTAAATTTCAAATTAATGTCGAACACCCTCTGGCATGGCAAACTGTTCAGGAATTGGGTCATGTACTGAATTACATTTCCAAAAATGAACGTCTTCCAACCCAGTTCTTACCTGTTTCACCACCGCCCTATATGAATGGTGAAGCGAAAGAATTTTTGGCTTGGGTAATTCAATGCAATCATCCTGACTTCTCACCCGATGTGGTTTGCGACTGGTTAGAAGCGCGTTTACCGCAACCGGTTGAAGATGAAAGCCAGTGGATAATTAAAACCGATTTAAAAGAACTGGATAAAATGAAAGATGCCGATCTGGATAAATTAGTTCCGCCGAATCCACAATAATATCTTGAGTCAAAAAAAAGCGCATTATGCGCTTTTTTATCTTTAACAGATTTAATTTCCCTAACACGCAAAGAGATGAGAAGCACTACTCTGTTAGGAAGAGATAAATACCTCCCTTGCAAAACAATGTTTCTCACCCTTTAAAAAAGGGAGGAGCATTAGAAAGTAGACAACCCACTCCATTCCATAAAGCGGTAAATGCCATATTTGAGTTTCGATTCATCTGCATATTGACTGTAATCCACACTCATATTTTTGCCATCCAGGTTTGACCAGGCGGTATCAAAATATTGATTGGCCTCTGTAAAGACTTGAGCCTGTGATGCACCCAGCACGCGTAAATTGGTTTCCAAATTATAATTTTTAATATTACGTGCAGTGAAATTCGCAGAACCTAAAATCAATTCCGAGTTCTGTGTATTACGTTTCACAATCATCTTGCTGTGACACTGCTCCCCTTGGGTATTGCACCAGCGCACAGGCACACCCGCAGCATTCAATTCAGAGGCCACTTGACGATTGGGAATACCATTCTTCTGGCGACCAAAAGCATCTTTATTTGGATCAAGCAATACACGAAGTCTTACCCCACGTTCATGCGCGGCAATTAAGGCCTTCACAATATGCCGTTCAGACAAATAGAACATCGCCAGATCAATCTGCTCTTGCGGTTTTGCAGTTTCAATTAATTTTAATGTTTCATCAAAAATGGCTTTTTCAGTCAGTACCTGCACTTGAGGTAAAGACTTTTCCTCTTCAAACTCACCGACAATCACCATCGGAATATCACCTTTGGACATTCGTCCCACAGCCTGTTCGGTTTTTAACACATCGACTGCGGTATTGCCTGAAACGACCAATGCCACGTTGGAATGACGTGAGCTGCCATCATGAGGATTTGCAGAAGTGACTAAAGCTTTCCAACCCTGAGCCGTATCGACCACCAAAGTTTTACGGTGATTGGCTTTGAAATTAAACAGGCTGAAATAACTACGCAGGGTGATTTTTTCATGACCAAATGGATTAGAAAGCCAGCCTCTTTCAGGATTATTGCCTGCATCCTGACAACAGATATACCAAAGGCCTGACCATAAAGGATTGGATGCGCGTAACGGTCTTAAATCGGTTTCAATGACATCAATACCGGCTGAACGTAGCTGGCGATAATGTTCGGGTGCAACACCGCCATAGACTGAATTAATCGGGTCAGTAATGACTTTAATATCAATATTTGGCTGAACGCCACGTTTTGCAATTAAGGCATCGGTTAACTGTTGCGCGAGTGGACGATGCGCTAAGGTCGATTCCCCCACTTCCTTATTGAATAAAAACATATCCAGCACAATGGTCGTTTGTGCCTCATCAATCATTTTTAACATTTCATTAAAAATGACCTGATTTTGTTGTTGTTTGCCACTGGCATCAATATAGGTTTGATCTGCTAAAAACTTCACCTCGGCATGACGCAACTTACCTGTGAAATACAAACCCTCCGGCAGGGGTTTATAAGTGTGATAAATTGCAGATGAGAGATATCCCAAAGCCAATAAACTGATCATCACGCCCACATAACGACGGCGTGACCAATTCAATTTCTGATGAATTCGTTGAAAAATACGCATAACAAAAAACCTAGTCCAATGGCATCAGACTAGGTTTTTTTGCTTTATTTTTCAAGAGGATTTCTGTGACTCTATCCTGAACAAATTCATCTAATCCAACTTTTGCCTAGAAACCGAATTCTAAACCGACACTAAAATTACGTCCGACTTGCGGAATATTCGACAGGAATGAAGCATGTGAATAAACCTGTTCATCCAGCAAGTTATTGGCTTTAAAATACACCCGATAATCATTATTCTTGGCATATTTTCCAGCATAAGAGACACCAACATTCAGCATGTTATAACCATCAGTTTCCTGCTCATAACTTGTGATTTTGTCCTGATTAAACACATGGTAATATTCGGCCAGACCTGACCAATGGTCATCAAAACTTGCATCCACTTTGGTTCCTAAACGACCGGCTGGGACACGGGGTGCATTTTCACCCTCAATCTTGCCACGTACATAATCACCAAATAGCCCCACTTTATAAGTATCGTTTAAAGCATAAGAGACTTGTGCTTCTGTACCATAAAACTTGGCTTTATCTTGGGTGTAATCGACCAGACGAAAGTTTTCATAGCGATCTGTCGTTGCCGCATAAATGTAGTTGTCAAACCAGTTGTGATAGACATGCACATGATAGTCCAGTGGGCCATTTTCATAATGCAAGCCAAGCTCCAGATTATTGGATTTTTCTGCGCTTAAATTTTCATTTCCGCGTTCATAAGTATTGGTCGCGAAATGTTTACCATTGGCATATAGTTCTTGCGCCAAAGGTAAACGTTCTTGATGAGAGCCAACCAGCGATAATTTATAACTCGGTGCAAATGCCCAGTTCACAGCGCCAGAATAGGAAAAACCGTAATCATCAAAATCTTTTTTATTGGAATCAATCTGAATTTTCTGCTGATCTAAACGTGCGCCCAGTTCAACATGAACATCATTAAACTGTTTATGTTCTAAAGCAAACAGGCTCCACTTTTGTGTTTTGGTCGGATCCAATAAAGATTCTTCGCCCGTAATATTCAGCTTTTGCTGGTTATATTGAGCACCGATTACCCCTTCCCAATTCGCAACAGGGTTATGAACCAATTCCAAGCGTGCATCATAACCCTGACTTTTAAAATTGGTCATGACTGAATTTTCTTCAATTTCATCATGCTTATAGTCAGTATAACTGGCATGAGCACGCAGCTTTTGAAAACCAGAAAAAGGATCGCTGAGTTCGGTACGGAAATCATAGCGCTCTGATTTTAAATCGACCCACGGCCCAGCAACGTGATCATGCTCTTCATCATGATCATGTCCATCATGGTTCAACGCATGACCTGTATGATCGCCACAAAAAAGTTCATTGTCATGCGGATGACAGTCTTCATATTCATGGCTATGTCCGGGTAAACCATACTGATCTTGACGATTACTATATGAAATACCGCTGAAGCCTCGGTCGTGAATCCAGGATAAACCGACATTTACCGTTTCGCCTTTTGCAAAGGTATTGTCTACACGACGCTCTTTTTCACCTTCATGAACATAATCAGGCGCAATATAGCTGTTGGCATCACGTTTCGAACCTTCAACACGTAAAGCCACCTGATCAGTTAAAGCAACGGTCGCCCCTGCACTGGCTAATTTTTCATCACTGCCCGAGTTGTAGCGTAAGCCGACTTGCCCTTCATAACCTTTTTCCGGCATTTGGGTCGGAATTTTATTGTCGGTAACATTGACCAATCCGCCCACTGTACCTGCGCTATACAGCAAGGTCGATGGACCACGAATAATTTCAACTTGTTTGGCTAAAATAGGATCAACTGTTACTGCATGGTCTGGTGAAAGTGTTGAGACATCAGCAGTTTCAGAAGCATGTTGTAAAACTTTAACACGTGGCCCATCTTGCCCACGAATCACTGGACGGCTTGAGCCTGCACCATACTGGTTTGAAGATACGCCAAGCTCACCCGCCAATGCATCCCCAATGGTGACGCCACCTTGTGCAAGCTTTTTATGATCAATCACCTGATCTGCAACTGCAAAATCGGCTGCCGACTGCACCAAGGGATGAGCCTGCAATTTAATCGTTTCTAATTGTTGGTCTTGGCTCGGGTTCTCTGCAAAGACAGCAGGTGCAATAACGGCAAAAATAGAGAGGGGAATTAAATTTTTATGAAAAGACATGGAACTGGCTCAAGGCTTTGATTTTTGAATAATGTTATAATATAACATTTCATTATTTTTGCAATAAAAAACATTTCCTTTCTCTATCTTCAGATAGACTGGATTTCAGTTTTGCTCACAGATAAGTAAATTTTAAAGTTTTTAGATGCCCTTTACGATCTCACATGCTGTTTTAGCCCCTCCCCTTGCCAAACTCACAGGCTATCGTTTGCCCATCTCGGCACTTGCCATTGGCACTATGACGCCTGACCTTTACCGCCTGTTTACTTCAGAAACTTACGATATATCACACCAATGGCAAGGCTTAATAGTTCCAAATCTATTGATTGGTTTAAGTTTTTGCTTGCTGTGGTATGGTCTTTATCGACCGGTGATTTTTCGATGGATTGGGCTAGTCAAGCCAATCGATTATGGTTCCTTCGATAAAATGACGGGATTTATTCTCTGTGTCATCCTTGCTTTGCTCGTTGGAATTTCTAGCCATTTAATTTGGGATGGTCTGACCCATTCAGACTTTAGGACCTTTGCTTTTGATCAATTTTTAAATCGACCGGTTTCATTGTTTGATCATATCTATCCAATGCATCGTGTGTTGCAGATTGGCACCTCCATCCTGGCTTTACCGTTTATGGCATGGATGGGCAGGCATTATTATCTAAAACATAAACAGGCGGATTTTGTTGGAACTAAAATCAAGATCTCTAGCTTCTTTATTCTGCTGACCTCATTGCTCGCTGCTGGTTTTTATTATCTGCAATTTTTAAAGACACTGGGATCAAATCCTTGGTCAACCGACCTCTATTCATTTATCGGTCGCTCGGTAAATCAATTTTCAAGCGTATTTTTAATTACTTTTAGCTTAGGTTGTGTGCTCTTTCTATTTTTAGACAGAAACCACCATCTAGATAAATAAACGATGAGAAGTTAAAGAATATTATCCAGATCAAGCAATCTCAGCATTGAAATTGTGATGATTCTTGATCTTGTTCTTGTGACAAAATCCTCAAAGAGGCATAATTCACTATTCAAAAGCGGTGCGCTGTTTACGTATACGCTGACCTTAACCCATATAGTTGGATTTTTTACGCTATGATGCGAACTCATTACTGCGGTACTTTAACCGAAGCCCAAATTGACCAAACCGTAACATTATGCGGTTGGGTACACCGTCGCCGTGACCATGGTGGTGTAATCTTCCTTGACATGCGTGACCGTGACGGTCTTGTTCAAGTCGTGATTGACCCAGATACTCCCGAAGCTTTCTCAACTGCTGACAAGGCACGTTCTGAATTCGTATTAAAAATTACAGGTCGTGTACGTCGTCGTTATGAAGGCACAGAAAATGCCAACATGGTGAGTGGTCAAATCGAAGTTCTAGCAAAAGACATCGAAGTTCTTGCAGCCTCTGAAACTCCGCCATTCCCATTGAATGACGAAAATACCAATATTTCTGAAGAAATTCGTTTGAAATACCGTTTCTTGGATATCCGTCGTCCTGAAATGCTAGATCGCTTACGTTTCCGTTCTAAACTTACCAACCTTATTCGCAACTACTTCGAAGAAAATGGTTTCTTGGACGTTGAAACGCCAATCTTGACACGTGCGACTCCAGAAGGTGCGCGTGACTATTTAGTTCCAAGCCGTGTTTCTAACGGTAGCTTCTACGCGCTTCCACAATCACCACAGCTGTTCAAACAGTTGTTGATGGTGGGCGGTATCGATCGTTACTACCAAATCGCAAAATGTTTCCGTGATGAAGACCTACGTGCCGACCGTCAGCCAGAATTCACCCAGATCGACGTTGAAACATCGTTCATGAGTGACGATGACATTATGGATTTGATGGAAACTTTAACGATCAAGATGTTCAAAGAACTTCTAAACGTTGAATTCGACAAATTCCCGCGTATGACTTATGCAGACGCTATGCGTGACTATGCATCTGACAAACCAGATATGCGTATTCCTTTGAAACTGGTTGACGTTGCAGACATGATGCAGGACGTTGAGTTCAAAGTATTCGCAGGTCCTGCTAAAGATCCTAAAGGCCGTATTGTTGCGCTTCGCGTACCCGGTGCAGGTTCACTTCCACGTAGCCAAATTGATGAATATACTAAATTCGTGGGCATTTACGGCGCGAAAGGTTTGGCTTATATCAAAGTCAACGAACTTGAAAAAGGCATTGAAGGTCTTCAATCTCCAATCGTTAAATTCATCGAGCCAATCGTGCTTGACTTGTTGAAACGTGTTGGCGCTGAAAATGGCGACATCGTATTCTTTGGCGCAGATAAAGCCAAAGTTGTGAACGATGCCATGGGCGCTTTACGTATCAAAGTCGGTCACGACATGAAACTTGCGACTTGCGAGTGGGCGCCGCTTTGGGTCGTTGACTTCCCAATGTTTGAAGAAACTGATGATGGCAAATGGACCTCTGTGCATCACCCATTCACGCTACCAAAATCTAGCGTTGAAGAAGTGAAAAATAATCCAGGTGCGGCACTTTCAGTTGCTTATGACATGGTATTGAATGGTACTGAAGTCGGTGGTGGTTCACTACGTATCTTCAACTTAGAAATGCAACAAGCTATTTTTGCGGCATTGGGCATTTCTGAAGAAGAAGCCGAAGAAAAATTCAGCTTCTTGTTGAATGCCTTACGTTACGGTGCACCTCCGCATGGTGGTTTGGCATTCGGTCTGGACCGTTTAGTGATGTTAATGACTGGTGCGACTTCAATTCGTGATGTGATTGCATTCCCTAAAACCAAGACTGCTGAATGTCCATTGACTCAAGCACCTGCGCCAGTTGAACCAAATCAATTGCGTGACCTAGGTATTCGTTTACGTGAAAAACCTAAAGCTGAAGTAAAAGTAGAAGCTTAACGCTTTAATTCAGTGTTAAAAAACCCTGCATAAGCAGGGTTTTTTATTGCATTGAGATCAAGACTTGAGAATGGCATAATAGCTGCCTATTTCTATTTTGTGGTGAGCAACCTTATGGCTATGCGTCCTGCTGTCCGTCGTCGTGCACTTGTGCTAATTATATTCGCTGTAGCTCAATGGTTGTTTATGCGTTATATCTTAGCCAATGGTTTGTTCAATATGGACACCAATCAACGTATTTTATATTTTTGTGTCAGTAGTTTAGGTGGAGCACTCATCATTTTTGTGAGTTTGATTTATATGGTGTTGAAAGGCAACGCTGAGAAACCTTAATCCCTTTTTCTCTCCCTACGAGATTGATAAGATTCTTCTAGAAATTTTATCTTAATTTTTATTTATTTTGTTCTCAAGACTTTTGACCTCATTTTCTGTGGTTTGGAAATGGCGCAGCATCTTTGATGTAATAAAACTCTTTCCAAAATTTTCTTTTTATAATTATCTTGGCTATAAAGAGCTGTGCGTTTCTATGTATTTTTTATTTAAAGTGGTCTCTTTACTCCCGCTCTTTGTCTTGCAATGGCTTGCATCTTGCATTGCACTCCTCCTCAATAGCTATAATTCGTCTATGAAACGGATTACCGAAATTAATCTGCAATTGGCTTATCCGCACTTAACGGTTCAGCAACTTCAAGCTTTAACCAAAAGCAGTTTAAAAAGCCAATGTATGACCTACATTGAGTCCATCAAATGCTGGGGTATGTCGCCCGAATACAATTTAACTTTGTTAAAAAATATTTATGGTGAACACTACTTTACTGAAGCCTTAACCAATAAAAGAGGCGTCATTGTTGTGGTTGCACATTTTGGCTGTTGGGAACTTCTAAATGCATGGCTTAATCAGTATAGCTCCCCCATGATTATGTATAAGCCCCATAAAAATAAAGCGATAGACCGTTTTATCTTGGAAGCAAGACAACGCGTGAATGCGACTCTGGTCCCAACGGATGAAAATGGTGTACGTGCGATCTTTAAACATTTAAAGCAAGGTGGCTTGACCGTGATATTACCTGATCATCTCCCTAAAGAATCAGGAGGTATTTATTCAGAGTTTTTTGGGCAAAACACATTATCAACCACATTGGTCTCGAAACTAGCCAGTAAAACTCAATGCAATGTCATTGGGCTCAGTTGTATCCGTGATGAAATATCAGGATTTAATGTACATTGCGTGCCTTTATCGGATGGTATTTTATCGAAAGATCTGCAGACTTCTGTAGATAGCTTGAACCAAGATCTTGAAATTATGATTAATGTCGCACCTGAGCAGTATATCTGGTCTTATAAGCGTTTTCGTAAAGTTGAAGGTCAAGAAAATATTTATCAAATATAAGATTATGAGTTCTGAATTTTAAGTCATCGTAACTTGGTATAATTTAGTTACGATGACATGAAATAGTTTATGGAATTATTTTATTGATCCCATACTTCAAAAATGTATAGTATTTAACAGGATAATAAATAAAGACGCTTTTTTTCTTATAATAATATTTTAGAATTAATCGATTAATCTTAAACTCCGCATCAAGATATACTTTTTCATTCTTATACGGTGCGATCACTTTTTTCATCTCAAGTGCCATTTTCAAGCCATCTTGCGAAAAACTTTCTTCATGAATACGGTATTGACACAAGACAGTGGGGATATAAATTAATTTTTTTTGATTCTTGGTCAATTTTAACAACATATACCAATCTTCAACTTTAATATTTTCATCATAGCCCCCCACTTCCTGAATTACATCTAAATGAAACATCTGAGTTAAAGTTGGTAAATCATGATGATTTAAAATAATATCATTAAAACTATATTCTGTTTTTTCAGATACGCGCTGTTCCGTAATTTGATTATTTTTATCAATTAACTCTATACCGCCAAAGACTCCCGTTATATTGGGATTTAATTCTAGGTAGTCTACTTGTATCTGAGTTTTCTGCGGTAGCATCATATCATCAGAGGCAATGATACTGACATATTTTCCCTGACAATGTGTTAATGCTTCATTTAATGTCGAACATAAACCTTTATTCGCCCGTGTATTAAAATAAACACGTACAAAACGAGTTTGACACTGCTCTAATATCTCCTTAATTTTAGCAACTGATTGGTCTTTAGAACCATCATCAATCACAATTAATTCGATATTGGCATAAGTTTGGTCAATAATACTTTGAATACTATCTTGAATATAAGCTTCATGGTTATAACAAGGAATAATTACAGAAACCAATGGCCGCATTAATCTAGTCCTTGAGGTATGAAACTATTACATAGCTCAACAACCTTTTCTGTTTCTTCTAAAGTCTGAGTCGGCCCCATTGGCAAACTTAAAACTTGCTGATGGATTTTTTCAGTCAAAGGGAAACTCAAATCGTTCCATTCTTTATAAGCTTGTTGCTTATGGGGAGGAATTGGATAATGAATTAAGGTTTGCACGCCATTTTCAAGTAAATACTGTTGTAGTTCATCTCGATATTTAGTTTGAAGCACGAATAAATGCCATACGTGTTGCTTATATTCGCGTACTTCAGTCTGACTCAAAGGCAATGTGATATATGAATTTTTTATTTTAGATAAATATAAACTGGCAATCTGACGACGATGAGTTGTTTCTTGATCCAGATAGGTCAATTTTACATCCAGCATTGCGGCCTGTATTTCATCTAAACGGCTATTTACTCCAGGAACCAAATTTTTATATTTTTCATGCGAACCATAATTTCTCAAGGCTTTCAACATATTTGCCAATTCAATATCATTGGTTGTTACTGCCCCAGCATCCCCTAAGGCACCCAGGTTTTTCCCTGGATAGAAGCTAAAACCAGAAGCATCACCCCAATTCCCAGCACGAATACCCTCTATTTCAGCACCATGAGCTTGTGCTGAATCTTCTATTACCAATAAATTGTATTGTTTAGCAATCTGCATAATTTTTGGCATATCTGCTAGCTGTCCATACAAATGTACGGCTAGGATCGCTTTCGTCTTCAGTGTAATAGCTTGCTCAAGCGCTTCTACAGAAATATTTAAACTCTTGCTGTCAGGTTCAACCAATACAGCTTTTAAATTATTTGCGGTAATAGCCAAAATACTTGCTATATAAGTATTCGCAGGAACAATGACCTCATCCCCGTCTTGTAACTTGCCTAACTCTTTCCATGCACGAAGTATCAAAATAAGTGCATCTAGTCCATTTGCAACGCCAATCGCAAACTTTGTACCGCAATAAGTTGCAAAATTTTGTTCAAATGTTCCAAGTTCTTGACCACCAATATACCAACCCGAATCAATCACACGATTACATGCTGCTTTTAATTCATCTTGATATTGTTGATTTACTTTTTTTAAGTCTAAAAATGGGATCATTCTTCTATAAAACCTTTTACAGTAGCGGGATTACCTACAACAATTGCATTTTCAGGCACATCTTTTGTCACAACCGCGCCTGCGCCAACCATGGCATTTTTTCCAATTCTAATACCGGGCAGGATAGTGGCATTTGCACCAATACTCGCCCCTTCCTCAATGATTGTTCTTAAAAATTCATCAGGATATTGTTTAGAACGTGGATGCTTATCATTAGTAAATGTAACATTGGGACCAATAAATACATTATCCTGAACGGTAATCCCATCCCAAATAAAGACACCCGATTTCACAGTTACATTGTCACCAATAACCACATCATTCTCGATAAGTGTATGGGCGCAAATATTACAGTTTTTCCCAATGGTGGCTTGTGCTAGGATCACGCTATATTGCCAAACACGACTATCTTCACCTATTTGAGAACTTTGCACATCAGCCAAAGGGTGGATAAAGGGTTTATGGGCCACTTTGATAAAATCAGCATAATCACGAATATAATCCGATTCATCATAGTGTTCACTTGCAAGCACAAGTAATACACAATCATCTGAAAAATCATGCATTTCACGCCACATCAAGCTTTCAATCAATAAGCCTTGTGCAGGTGAAGACAGAACCACTTCTTCTTTTTGATAACCATTATCCAAAATAAACTTGCAGCTTCCATGTAGGCAGATCGCCACTTGTTTTAAATTTTTATGTGCATGGAAACCACGAGCCTGGTTATCAATAGTCTTAAAAATGTAATAGATACGTTTTAATTCAAATGGAATGGATTGACTCGACTCCAGTGCAATCAAGCCACCACGATGGTCACTTAAATCTGGCAAGTCGATTAACTGAACTAAACTCATCTTTATTCACTTACCAACGAAATTAAATATTGACCGTAGTCATTTTTACTCATGCTTTGACCAATTTCTAAAACTTGTATCGCAGTCAGCCAGCCATTGTTAAATGCAATTTCTTCCAAACACGCAACCTTATAACCCTGACGTTTTTCAATGGTTTCAACAAAGTGTGCTGCTTCTAATAAACTTTCATGCGTACCCGTATCTAGCCATGCAAAACCACGACCCAATAACTCTACATTTAAATCACCACGTTCAAGATACATCTGATTTACAGTAGTAATTTCTAACTCACCACGATCAGATGGCTTCACCTGTTTGGCAATTTGAATAACGTCATTATCATAAAAATATAAGCCAGTCACCGCAAAATTAGACTTCGGATGTTTTGGCTTTTCTTCAAGGGAAATCGCACACTTATTTTGATCAAACTCAACCACACCAAAACGTTCAGGGTCTTTGACTTGATAACCAAATACCGTTGCACCTTTTTCACGTGCAATCGCTTGTCTCAACATTGGTGTAAAGCCTTGACCATAAAAAATATTATCGCCAAGCACTAAACATACATTGCTCTGACCAATAAACTCTTCACCAATAATAAATGCCTGTGCCAAACCATCTGGACTTGGCTGTACCGCATAACTTAGCTCAATACCAAAAAGTGAGCCATCTCCCAGTAAGCGCTTAAAACTTTCCACATCTTCGGGTGTAGTAATAATAAGAATTTCACGAATACCAGCCAGCATCAACACTGACAAAGGATAATAAATCATCGGCTTATCATAAATTGGCAACAACTGCTTTGATACGCCTTTGGTAATGGGGTACAAGCGTGTACCTGAACCACCAGCGAGAATAATTCCTTTCGTATTCATTATTTATGCACCCCTAGTCTCTCACGCTGATAGCTACCATCTTGAACTCTACGACACCAGTCTAAATGACTCAAATACCATTCTACCGTTTGACGAATGCCTGTTTCAAAAGATTCTTGCGGTACCCATCCCAGTTCATTTTTTATTTTACTTGCATCAATCGCATAACGATGATCATGACCTGGACGATCTTGAACAAAGGTAATTAAAGATGCATATGACTGTTCATCACTTCGTGGCTGAAGCTCATCTAATATTTGGCAAATGGTTCTGACTACTTCAATATTTTGCTTTTCATTATGACCACCAATATTATAAGTTTCCCCGACTTGACCTTGGGTAGCTACCGTATATAAGGCACGCGCATGATCTTCAACAAACAACCAATCGCGTACTTGTTGGCCATTTCCATAAATCGGCAATGCTTTACCTTCTAAAGCGTTCAAAATTACCAGAGGAATCAGTTTTTCTGGAAAATGGTAGGGGCCATAATTATTTGAACAATTGGTCACGATCGTCGGTAGACCATAGGTTCTATACCATGCCCGAACCAGATGGTCTGAACTGGCTTTACTTGCAGAATAAGGTGAACTTGGTTGGTAGGAGGTTTTTTCGGTAAATAAATCCGTGGTTCCTTCTAAATCACCATAAACCTCATCGGTAGAGATATGATGAAAGCGGAAACTCTGCTTTTTTTCTTCATCTAAGGCTAACCAATATTTTCGGGTTGCTTCTAAAAGCGTATAGGTTCCCACAATATTGGTTTGAATAAATGCTGCCGGACCATCGATCGATCGATCTACATGAGATTCAGCCGCTAAATGCATTATCACATCGGGTTGAAAATCTGTTATTGCATCATCCAAAGCAACCACATCACAAATATCGACTTGATTAAAGTAATAGCGTGGACTTTGCTCAACTTCAGATAAAGATTCCAAATTACCTGCATAGGTCAATTTATCAATATTAAGTACTTCATTTCGAGTATTTTGAATAATATATCGAATAACCGCAGAACCAATAAAGCCTGCGCCGCCAGTGATTAAATACTTCATAGTGCTTTAGTGACCTTAATATTGATAAAAAGCATATTTGTTTAAAGCTAAGAACCGCATTCTATTACTTTTTATTCTTGGTTCCTACTTTATTGTAGAAGATAACTCTACGATAGATATAAATTTTAACAACATCGTTAATTTAATTGCTTCGTTTTTTTAGTGAAAAAAATTAGAGATATACAAGAATATAATGGAGAGTAATCAAAGATTGAATAAATAAAATCAAGACTTTAGTTAGCAGCTATTTAGTTTAATTTTAGTGGCAAAACTTATAGAATAGCGGCAGCTATAATTATTTTTTGAATATCTACATGAAGAAAATCTTAATCTTATGCATATCTTTAAAAGATAGCAAAGCAAGACAAGACAACATATCTCATCAAATACAAGCCCTCAAACAAGCTGTATCCGATATTCAAATTGATTTTCAGTTTTTTGAAGGAGTGTATGGAAAAGAACTTCCGCCTGAATACATCGTTTTTTTAGATCTCAGAAGAAAAATTTCAGGACAATGTGAACATGCATTAGGACCTAGCGAATTCGGCTGCTTTTTAAGTCACATGACGTTATGGCAACGTTTAGCACAAGGTGATTATGTCGAATATGACCGCGTTATCATTTTAGAAGATGATGTCATCGTCAATCTTAATCATATTACAGAAAAGCTAACTTCCTTAATCACCCTCAATCCTGATTTTGCCTTTCTAAGTGGCAATACAGAACCTTCTCGTCGGCGTATTCGCGGTTTTAACAGTGAAGATAATCTATATTTCAATCTGACTGGACCGAAAGATCTTTACACTGGGGCATATGCCTATTCCCTCACCCCAGAAAAAGCACAGTTTTTTATCGAAAAACAAATTAAGAAATTAACCTACTTGGATGATTGGACCTATTTACTTAAGTCATCAACCACCATCCCTTATTACTATTGTTTTGAACATGATGATGAAATGCAAAGTAATATTGCTGGTGACCGTAAAATTTTTATGAAAAAGCCAAATCGTTTTAAGAAAAATTATCGAAAGATTCGTAATGACCTCGTTTCTCGTATTATTTCTTTATTTTTATTTAAAAAAATTATTCGTCTTTCTGCTTTTATCGCAGCACATAAAAACAGCTTAAATACACCAGAAAATAATAAGAGTGATCATTAAAATGAAAAAATACCTTTTTATTCAAGATCATTTATATGGTGGCGGTGCAGAACAAATATGTATTGATACTGCTGTTGCGCTTAAAGAAAAAGGTCATGATGTGACTGTATTGTTATTAGATTCAAATAATATACGCACAGCCTATCCTGAAGACTTGAATCTAATCAAATTCGATATAGCACCGGCTTTCATGCAAGGCAGTATCAAAAAAAATAAGTTAAAAAGTGTTCCTTTAGAGCAACAAGCTGAACTGACGCAAATCATTAATGACTTAGCACCAGATACTATTATTGCGGGTCATTCACATGCTTTTTGGTTATCATCGATTCTGACGGGCAATATCTGGTTTTGGGTACATGGCGACTCATTAGGTTTGGTGCTAAAACAAAATTTAGGTTTCTTTAAATACCTAGAAGCCGTTAAAAAGTTTATGCAATGTAAAAAAGCCTGTAACTATCTTTTTAAAGGCAAACAACTGATTGTTGTTAACCAAGATATTGCGACACTTCTTCATAAACATGTTAAAGATATAACAGTAAAAGTCATCCATAACGGGATTGATTTTAAACGGCTCAAAAGCAACTTGGTAAATGAAGAAATTAATATTAATAAAAAATGGGATACCATTTTTGTAGGTCGTTTATCTGAAGAAAAACAACCTGATATAGCGATTAAAGCTTTTGCTAAAAGTGGTTTAACGGGGCGTATGGCAATTGTCGGTGACGGCCCGTTGTTAGATGAACTAGTGACTCTTACAGAACAATTTGGGCTGACTGAGCGTATTGATTTCTTTGGCTGGCAAGACCAACCCAACCATTTTATTCAACAAAGTTATTGCTTGATCTTACCTTCGCGTACTGAAGGCTCCCCTCTTATTGTTGCAGAAGCCATTATTTTGCATGTTCCTGTGGTTGCTTTTAATTGCTGTGAAGGCGTGGCATACCAACTCTCGTCTGGAGAGCTTTCTCAAGGTTTGGTCCCTTTAAACGATATTGAAGCCTTATCTAAAAGGCTTCGCCAAGTGGTCACTCAGCCTTATGCGATTCAAGAGCAAGACATACAACGCCTGAATATTACAGAAATGGCAAAGGCTTTTGAAGAATTATAAGTCCCTATATTTAAACCTTTGATTTGAGCAAGCCATCATGTCTTTATCTCGTACAGTTCTCAAAAAATGGTACAAATACCAACAAAATCAACAGGCCAAAAAGTTTGACTCACATTGGTATATTCGTTTTGGTTGGCTCAATAAACCATTGAATAACCAAGACCAATTAAAAGACCTATTTGAAATCCATTCTCCTAAAAAGTTTACTTTTGCCGATTGTTTTTATGTAGAAGACAATGGACGTTACTTTATTTTTTTTGAAGAAGTCGATGACCAACATCCGGTTGGTTTTTTATCTGTTTTAGAAATATTTAAAGATGGCACCTATACAGAACCACAGACGATTTTAAAACTGGATTACCATCTGTCTTATCCCTGTGTATTTAAAATAGAGAATGACTGGTACATGATTCCTGAAACCAGCGCCAATAAAACTGTTGAACTATGGAAATGCACTGAGTTCCCTTTGAAATGGGAAAAACTTTCCAACCTTTTAGAAGACATTGAAGCTGTTGATACAACGCCTTTTTACCATGAAAGCATGTGGTATTTATTTACCTCCACCCGTCGTAACTGTAAAAAATTTGGTGATCGCCTAGATTTATTTTATACCGAAGATATTTTACAACCTAAGTGGAAAGAACATCCTCAAAACCCAGTATGTAAAGGACATCAACAATTCCGCATGGCTGGCAAGCCATTCATCTATAACGGTAAACTGGTTCGCCCAAGCCAGGACTCGTTGAAACGCTATGGCGGCAATATTGAGCTTAAAGAAATTATCCAATTAAGCCCAACAGAATATCAGGAACAATTTTTAGAAGTGATTTTACCCCATTGGAATAATCAGGATGATGGCTGTCATACCATTAATGCTGAACATGACTTTGTGGTTCTTGACGCTATTCGACTATCACCCAAAGCATAATTAATTATTTATTTAGCAAACGCTCATATATTTGCAGCGTTTGCTGCGCCATAGCATCCACAGTCAACTCATTTTTAGCACGCGTAAATAGCTCTTCAAAATCAGCAAATGCTGCACTTTCCAATCCATTTTTGAGTGCTTGCCGCAATGCTGCAATATCACCAATTTCTGCAAGATAGGCTTCTGGCAACCATTCAATTACGCCATTCACTTTGGTGGATGCCATGACTTTATCTGCCTGCAAAGCTTCAACCATCACCAGAGGAAAACCTTCACGATCTGAAGATAAAGTAACAACATCTGCAAGCTGGACTAAATCACGAGCATCCGTTCTGAAACCTAGAAATGCCACCTGGTCTTGCATATTTTGTTGTTTGACTTGTGCTTCTAGAGATTGTCGCAACGAACCATCGCCGATAATCCACAAGTTTGCATCAATCCCCCGCATTGCCAGGATCAGTAAAGCAATATTCTTCACCGGTTCTAAGCGACCAATGCACATCACTATTTTCTTGCTTGAATCCAAACGTGGAAATTGTTGGTCAATGCTGTGTTTTAAGCGCTGCTTTGCCTCTACAGCCAATGCTGTTTGCGGATAAACCCCATTATAAACAATATGTGCTTTCGCTTCTGGAATACCGAGGGTCAGTGCTTTGCTGACAGCGATCACCGCATTTCCAACTAAATAAGCAGACTTATTCTTTTTGGTTCCATGTACCGTCGTCACAATTTTAATGTCTGCTAAAAATGGACGAATCCTGGCAATCAGTTCAGATGCTTTACCTGCTTGGGCATGTACAATCTGGGGCTGGATTTGAGCGATCAGGGTCTTTAGCTGCCAAAGCAACCCAATATTCCAGCGGCTTCTAGAAAAATCGACCGCATGAAATTGAACATTTTCATTAAACTTTTCGGCATAGCAGGGATGTGCAATCACGTGCACATCGTTAGACAAGGCCAGCTGATTGGCCAAATTAAAGGTATGCTGCTCTAAACCGCCAATACCGCCACTGGTCGCAAGGACTTGAACAATCTTCATGCATCATCCCGCTTGTTCTTTTTTGCCTGCAAATGCTGCTCGAAAAGCTTGGCTTCTTTTAGAAAAGCATAAAAAGAATTGATCATACTGTTTACAAAACCGCGCCAACCATTTAAACAACTACGGCGAATAAAATACGACTTTAAAAAGGTGACAGGCATTACCAAAGTTAATTTCAATATGCTTGGTTTTTTACCTTTTTGAAATTTTTCAGCTGCCTTCAAGTTTGAATATTGATTATTTTTTTCGACTTTGACAAAAATACTCGACTCACCATAATGGTAAATATCACCTTCGGCACGGATACTTTCACCGTCAACAATCACATTTTCATGGACTTTATTTTCAAGGTCATATTGGCCTTTATTTTTACGGAAAAAACGGACTTTGGCATGTTTTTTAGTATGTTTACTGTTGGGCACCCCTAAAAAAACATCATTAATTGGGGTAATTAAAGCATCAATTTGATTGGCTTGAATAGTTTTGGCTATTTCTTGTTTTAATTCATCAGATAGCACTTCGTCGCCATCTAAATTGAGCACCCAGTCGTTTTGACACTGGGCTAAAGCAAGACTTTTTTGTGCTGCATAACCCAGCCAGTCCTGATGAGAAATTCGTGTATTGGGAAAGCTTTGCGCAATTTCATAAGTACGATCGGTACTGCCCGAATCTAAAATAATCACTTCCGAAAAATCAGCGACACTGTTCAAGGTATCTTCCAACCATGCACCACAGTTCAAAGTGACGATATAAACACTACATGGAATACTCATAATTTATAACGTCCTTTGGCTAAGGCAATACGCATTTGTAAAGCATTCATTGCCCCATGCGTACTGACTCGGGGAATATTAAATTGATTTAATTCGGTGTAGGCTTCCACTTTCTTACGTGTGGATACTGCATTTTTAAAGCCAAGTTCTTTTGCCATTTGCTGATGTTTTTCATTAAAACGCCCAAAAGGGTAAGCAAAACTTGGACAACGTCCGACTAATGCCTCAACATCAAGTTTAGAGTTTTGTATTTCTTGATAGGCTTCTTCATCATCGAGTTTAAGTAAATTCACATGATGTTGCGTATGCGCGCCAAATTCAATTACACCAGAATCAGACATTTCATGAATCTGCTGAGTATTTAATTTATCAATTCCTTCAATTTGTGTCGCAAGATATATCGTGGCTTTAGCCTTATACTTTTTTATTAATGGATAGGCGTATTGATAGTTATCTAAAAATCCATCATCAAAAGATAACGCTACAACATTTTTTTGCCCCCGATACTGATCGAGTTCAGAGACGAAACAAAAACGAGTTTCTTTTTTAGCCAGATATTGCAGTAACTGTTCAAACTTTTGTGGGGGCATATTCATCCCCGAGGCGGCTTCATGGGGTGTAACTTGATGCAGCATCACAATTCTAGGTAACTTCGCACCACGAAAAGGTAACCAGAAAGTATAGTTACCTAAGAGATAGAGCATCGCAGCCAGAGCCATTATGCCAATCACCATATAAAGCAGCCACATCATGCATAAACCTCATTTGCCCATTCATAGGCTTCAGACAAAGGTTGATCAAAAGTCACCTCAACCATGAACTGTGTAATCCGTTTGCCATTAAAACTTGCACGTGTTTTATTCCAACCTGCTTCAGCAATACGCTTCGCCTCTTCTGGATGGGTAGCATAAAACTGAATTTTTTCAGCTAAGTCGAACTGATCATCAAAATAAACTACTTCTTGTTCGGTATAGAGTTTATCGAAACCCGGAATACGTGGACTAAAAGTCAACAGTCCATTTCCTGTAAGCTGCACAATTCGGTCTGAACTATATAAAGTTACATCGTTTTTACGTGAATAGTTTAAGCCCATACGGGATTGGGATAGCACCTTGTAATAACCTTTACCATAAACGCCTGGCTGTTCAAAACAACCATAATATTGATATTGCACATGATTGTTTTTTAGAGTCTCAGCTAAATCTTTTAGGAATTTTTCACGTTCAGGTTCTTTATAAACCACACCACAGAAAATAAATTCTTTATCAATATTGTTTGATTCAAACTGTTTTAATTGTTCAACATTACGATGTCCCACATTCGGCATATAAGCCACTTTTAAATGCGGTTGTTTGAGTTTTTCAAGATATTCACCACCGGTGGTACAAAAAATTGCATCTAAATAAGGTGAAAATTCACGTACAAACCCGAGTTTATGTTCTAAATACAATGGATCAACATACCAAAAGGCAATTTTAGTTTGCGGATAACGCTGTTTGATTTCTTTGAGCACATCAGGACTCATCAAATCACTATGACCAATTAAAACTAAATCTGGCTCAATATTATCTACAATTTTTAAAATTTCTTTATTGGCCCAACTTGCACCCAGTTTTTTAGTTTTAAATACTGTACCCATTCGGGCCATATCACGAAAACTAAAGTCATAAACAAAGTGACCATTTTCAATCAGACCTGCAGAAATTTTACGATCTGTGCAATAAAAATGTGCGCCTTGCTTATTAAAACCAAAATTCGCAATATGTAAAATTTTCATGTAAAAAACATCTCTATGTTTTCAATAAAATATGAGCGACTTGAGTCGCTTCATCCAATTGTAGATTTAACAATTTAACTTTATTCTCACCCAGTAACGCCTGGGTTAAAAGCTGATCTAACAGTTGGGTAATTCTATCAGATTTCAACCGGTCTATTTCAATGATACCCACCTGACATCCTGCTGTCAGTGCCTCAAAAATCATGGAAACACTATCTTCAGTCACCCAAACCGCTTTGGCCTTTTGCATTTCTTCAAAAATCCAGCCTTGTGGCGTCTTTTCAACTGGAAATATTTTCAGCTGACTTTTAAATGATTTTTCATTTAAATGAGCCAAAAACTCTTCCGGTGTACGTCGTGAAGTGGTCAGAATAATCTCAGCTTGAGGATGCAGATTAACGATTTGTTGAATTGCATCTAAAACTTTTTCTTCATTCCAGTGATGGCGTTTGGATGAGCCACCGAGTGCAATTAAAAATCTGTTTGGCTGATGTCGCTGTTCATTCACAATTGGATTTAGGGCACCCTGCGTGGTAATTACATGTTCCGATGCATCAACACCATCATGCTCAGGAATAATGGCATAATCAAACCAATTCACTGGAAAATTTGGTTTCATCAAAATGACAGTTTTCGCTTGAGGAAATACTTTCCCCAGCAGCAAAACCCGTAATTGCGTATGACTGCCTACGCCAAAAATATAATCGGGCGGTTGCTTTAGGGTGACTATGCTCTTTTTAAACATCGCAGACACTAAGCTAAAAATTGGCAACTGATCTATTAATATTTCTTCAAAGGTAACTTCATCTGCACTTTGCCTTTGCATGGCTTTATATAAGCCGACTGCTTGTGAGCGATGTCCTGCTTTGCCATCACTGACATAGACAATATGCATAAAAGGTGTCCTTAAAAAATAAACTCAAATCTTAATCAATAAAAAAGGCGAAAACCGAGTTTTCGCCTTTTGATCTTACCTGATCGACTTATTTTACGTAAGTCAACCAATGTGCGTATTTAGGGTCTTTACCCTGAACTGCATCAAAGAATGCTTTTTGAATTTGTGTGGTGATTGGACCACGTGAACCACAACCAATTTCGCGATCATCATATTCACGAATTGGGGTTACTTCAGCCGCAGTACCGGTAAAGAATGCTTCATCACCAATGTAGAACTCATCACGGGTAATACGACGTTCAACCACTTCATAGCCCAAGTCTTTGGCAATAGTAATAATGGTTTGACGCGTAATACCGTCCAATGCACCGCCAGCAATATCTGGGGTATGAAGTACGCCATCTTTAACCAGGAATACGTTTTCACCTGAACCCTGACATACATAGCCTTGTGGGTCCATCAACATAGCTTCGTCATAACCCGAATGTGCCACTTCCTGGTGTGCAAGAATCGACAAAGTATAGTTGCCCGATGCTTTTGCCTTACACATGGTCACGTTAGGATGGTGATGGGTAAAGGATGAAGTCTTCACCCGAATACCTTTCGCCATCGCTTCATCACCCAGGTAAGCACCCCAGCTCCATGCAGCAACAGTGGCATGAATAGTATTGTCTGTTGCAGCGATACCCAGTTTTTCAGAACCGATAAAGATAATTGGACGCAAATAGCAAGATGCTAATTTATTTTCACGTACGACATCAATTTGAGCTTGCTCTAAAGTTTTTTGATCAAATGGAACTTTCATTTGATAAATTTTTGCAGAGTTGAGCAAACGTTTTGTATGATCCTGAAGACGGAAAATTGCAGTTCCGTTAGGGGTCTCATAAGCACGGACACCTTCAAACACACCCATACTGTAATGTAAGGTATGTGTTAAGACGTGGATTTTTGCCTCACGCCAATCAACCATTTGTCCATCTTGCCAAATAAAACCATCACGATCAGCCAAGTTCATGGCGCACTCTCCAAATTTTTATACACAGTCATCTTTATCCAATGCAAATATTTGCAGTTGGATCAATTAATCTTTGCCATAACTTGCAAACGATCACGCGGGTATCGTGCCAGTCCGCAGCATTCACTTGCATGGATTGATTCGCAAGGGCTAAACGGTGGCTCTCGGCTCGTTCACTGAGATAAGCTTGAATCAATGCTGTCGCGTCGTCGCTGGATAAGCAACCTGCTTTTGCGGCATCTTCAAGGATTCGTACATTGTCGGAGTAATGGGCGAGATCGGGATTCGACCCACTCCAGGCTAACACCGCATACTGTGCCATAAATTCGATATCAACGATACCACCTGAGTCCTGTTTTAAATGAAAAATTCCATCTTTTTGCTGTTCTTTAGATGAGCCCAAATGGTCTTTCATTTTCTGACGCATCTTCAAAACTTCTTCACGAACTTTGGTTTCGTCTCGCGGTTGAGTCAGGATACGGCAACGTAATGCTTCAAATATTTCACGTAAACTTTTTTCACCCGCAATGGAACGTGCGCGCACCAAAGCCTGATGTTCCCACAACCATGCACTTTTCAATTGATATTGCTCAAAGGCTTTTAAGCTGGTCACCAATAAACCTGCTTCACCAGATGGCCGCAAACGGGTATCAATTTCATAGACCCGTCCATCCAGAGTTTGCGTGGTCATCAATGACATAAATTTTTGTGCGACACGCATGGCAAATTCAAAACCGCTAATTTGCTTGGTTCCATCGGTATCGCCCTGCTCACTCATATAGTGAATAAACACCAGATCTAAATCCGAACCATAACCCAGTTCAATTCCACCCACTTTGCCATAACCGGCAACCACAAATGCCATATGATCGAGCGAACAACGCTGTCCTTCTGCATCCAGCGGATAGCCATGTTTTTTCGCAGTCATTTGATATGCCAAATGTAAGGTTGCATTGACCGAGACTTCTGCAATATCGGTGAGTGCATCGGATACTTTCATTAATGGACTTTCAGCCAGAACATCACTGGCGGCAACAGCCAGCACATTGGATTTTTTAAATAATCGCAGCACCCGCATCTGATCTTCTACTTGGTCAATTTCAATGCGTAGTAGTTGCTGACGGAGGGAATCTTCCAAATCTTGACGTTTAGGCAATTCAAAATCCATCGACAAGAATTCATCGAGTAAAACTGGATAGTGGGTAAGTTCCTCACAAATCCATGGACTCACGGTAGACATTTTAACCAGACGCTGCAATGCACCTTTACTTTCAATCAGCATCACCAGATATACGGTACGACGCATAACCGATTCGACCAACGGCATTAAACGCAAGAGTGCGACTTGCGGCTTATCTGATTGCAAAATTGCTTCAATTAAATGTGGCCAAAAGGTTTTTAAACGCTGTACTGCCTTTGCTGGCAATTTTTTTAGCGCATGTCCATACCAAAATTCATGGATAAGATTTTTTGCATTGTCATCCAACACCTCATTCAGCCGCTTTTCCAGCAAGCTAAAACTTTCAACCAAAGGATCGGGTTCTTTTTCTTTAATCAGATGTTCAAACTGAAAAATAACTTTGGCACGTTTTTGATTTAGATATTCAATGAAAACATCCCAATCAGCAAAACCTAAAGTTTCAATCATACGCTGACGTAAATCCGGCTCACTTGGCAAGGACTGCGTTTGTTGGTCATTCAAGGCCTGGATGGCATGTTCAACACGGCGCAAGAATAAATAAGCATCCTCCAGTTCAGCCACGGCCTGCATTTCAAGCAATCCCACCTCACCCAAATGATGCAGGCTGACTAAACATTGGCGATCTTGCAATTCAAGTTTAGAGCCACCGTAAATCAGCTGAAAAACCTGCACAATAAATTCGACTTCACGGATACCGCCCGCACCAAGTTTAATATCATCTTCAATATTACGGCGCAGTACTTCGCGTTCAATCATTGCCTTCATTTCACGCATGGCTTCAAAAGCAGTGTAATCGACATACTTTCGAAACACGAATGGTCGGGTCATGTCCAGCAGTTCATCCCCTTCTTTTCCACCAGTCACAATACGCGCCTTAATCCAGGCATAGCGCTCCCATTCACGTCCGTGCTGACTTAAGTATTTTTCCAATGCAACATGACTAATGGCAAGAGCTGAACCATCCCCCCATGGACGCAAACGCATATCTACACGGAATACGAAACCATCTGCAGTCATATGATCCAGCAGATAAATCAGTTTCTGTCCCCACAAAATACAGAACTGCTGTACATCAATGCATTTACGACCATTGGTTTCACCTTGCTCATCAAAGGCAAAAATAAGATCTATGTCACTTGAAAGATTCAGTTCTTGAGCGCCGAGCTTCCCCATGGCGACTACAATTAAATCTTGCACTGTACCGTTATAACTGATCGGTTCGCCGTGCTTTGCAACAACAGGAACCCGTGCGAAATCTTTGGCTGCACGAATGGATGCATCGGCAAAGTCTGAAAGCTCACGGGTTAAAGCAACAACATCGGTGAGTTGATTGGCATCCTGCCAAATCCAGCGAAACATCAAACGTGCGCGCAGCACACGAAGAGCACGCATCCATGTGGTTTCATCGGTGATATTGTCTAAAGTGCTATCAACACAGTCCTGGATTTGCGTGGCGCTTAAAGGAACGAGAAATTGGTCAATTGCATAATCTTGTTCAATTAATACTGCATGATTTCCCAATACTTGTTCTGCGTATTGGCTCGCACGTAATGTTTTGTGCAATTGTTCCGCATTCATTTTCAAACCTTCAGCCGAGTTTTTTTCTAGTTATATCAGCTGAAGGGAAATAGAGGAAAAGAAAATTTATTTTTCTATACTTTTACTTTCTCAATATGCACCGGTTCTTGAACCAGAGCCTGATGGGTACTGGTGGCTACTGGCAAGGTGACATTAAAAATCGTGCCTTCGCCTTCTCTAGAGTCTACAAAAATTTTACCATGGTTCAGATCAATGAACCGTTTGCACAAGACCAAGCCCAGTCCAGTACCTTTCTCTCCGGCAGTACCTTTAATACTGGCAGTCACTGACTGCTGAAACAGCTGGTCTATTTGTGCTTGACTCATACCCAAGCCCGTGTCGCGAACAGAAATATGCACGCCTGCCTCAGACTGGTTTGCGCTGATAATGACTCGCCCCGTGCCGTCTGTCGGGGTGAACTTTAAGGCATTAGAGACCAGATTCTGGATCACTGAAGTGATCATATTGATGTCAGCATAGACTTTAAGATCTTCTTCAATCTGGTCAATCAACTGAATATTTTTCTTCACTGCCAGACTATTTAATACATCGCAGACAATCTTGGTCGACTGTTTCAGTTCAAAGTTAATTGGATGGTAAATAAAACGCCCCCCTTCCGCCATTGCCCAATTGAGCAGGCTTTCTAGCAGGTTATAGGTCGATTGCGCCGTGTCGTACAAATATTCAGAAATACTTTGCACACTCGATTCATCAAGTGTTTCACGCTCTTGCGCCAAGACTTCCGAAAACCCGAGTAAACCGTGAAAGGGTGCTCTCAAGTCATGTGCAATAATCTGGAAAAATTTGGTTTTACTGTAGTTGAGTGCAACCTGCTGCTCATACATTTCTTTGAGTTCAGTATGGTCTGCTTTCAGCTCAACGAGATGGATTAGGCTATTGGTGAAATCCTGAACAGCGACAATATCTTCCTGATTAAAACATTCTTGATGTAAATCAAAAAACAGCACCTGACCGATTGAAACACCATCACTCATACGCAGATCAAAAGCCAGATAACGCTTAGCCTCTACCCCAAAATGACTCACATGCTGTACCAGATTCGGATATTGAGCATGCTGATGATCAATAAAAGTCCGCCCTTCAAAATAAGGACTTAAACAGGTTTCACCCGGTGAGCAGAATGCCTTGAAACCATGGTTTGAGGAATACCAAATATAAGGCTCATTATGGAAAGCCAGCACAGCCTGCTGTGCACCCAGCATCTTGCGTGAAAACCTTAAAAAACGCTCAACCTGATTGGTTGATGTAAAGACACCTAACAATAGTGAAAGCTTACATGCACTAAGCTGCTCAGTTTCTGAGCCTATTTCAAGCAACTGCATTTTCATATCTGATTCATCCAATCACTATTGTTATTGTAAAAAAGATTATTACCCTTAACGTTTTTAACAAATTTCTACAATGAGTACAATGAAAAAAGACATAAAGAGAATAAATGTGACAATCTAAGGCAGATTTGCTGTATTTATCGCCCCTAGTCTTCTAACTTAATACTCAAAATGTAAGCAAAAATTTTCTTTAGAAAATAAAAAACCCCAAGCTTTTAGTACGGGCTTAGGGTCTTTTGAATTTGGTCCCGAGGGTCGGACTCGAACCGACACGTCATCTCTGACAGCGGATTTTGAGTCCGCCGCGTCTACCAATTTCACCACCTCGGGAAAGGGGCTACAAGCGCATTAGCTTGTGGTGGCTATATTACTATTAAACTCTGAATTGTCAATTATCTAATTCATTCAATTGATCACTTTTATAGCAAAAATAAAAACTTTGTTTTAAAAAGCATCAGATATCATCTCGTTTGCTCTTTTCAGGACTATAATGCGGACGTTTTTCTTATTTTTATACATTGAAGATGCAACTTTCTGACTTTAACTTTGATCTCCCTGACGAACTCATTGCCCGCTACCCTTTAGAGATGCGTAGTGCTTCACGTCTTTTGCACTTAGATCATCAAGGGCAATATCACGATTGTCATTTTACCGACATTCTGGATTTACTCGATTCTGATGACTTACTGATTTTAAATGACACCAAAGTGATGAAAGCACGTTTAAAAGGTAAACGTGCTTCTGGGGGGGCGGTTGAAGTTCTGGTGGAACGAATGCAGGACAAATTTATTGCACACTGCCACATTAAAGCCAGCAACTCGCCTAAAGCCGGTGCTGAACTTTTTATCGGTGAAGATGCGGTAAAAGTAACAGTGCAAGGTCGCCACGAGAACTTGTTTATTGTCGAGTTTTCACAACCGATTTTAGATGTCCTGGATCAATACGGTGCTTTGCCGATTCCGCCTTATTTTAATCGTGAAGCCGAAGCGATTGATACCGAACGTTATCAAACGGTATTTAATGACCCGACTAAACTGGCAAGTGTCGCAGCACCAACAGCCAGCCTGCACTTCGACCAAGACTTATTGGAAAAACTTGAAGCCAAAGGTATTCAAAAAGCTTTTGTGACATTGCATGTGGGTGCAGGTACATTCTTGCCGGTACGTACAGATGATATTCAAAACCACATTATGCATAGCGAATGGTGTGATGTTCCAGAACATACGGTTGAACTGATTCGTCAAGCCAAAGCCCGGGGCAATAAAGTCATTTCGGTCGGAACCACAGCAACCCGTGCCGTTGAAAGTGCGGCTCAAGCGCATGGCGGCACATTAAATGCATGGACAGGTGATACACAAATTTTCATCTATCCAGGCTATGACTTTAAAGTGGTGGATCGTTTAATTACCAACTTCCATTTACCTGAATCTACCTTATTAATGCTCGTTTCAGCATTATCCAATCGTGATAATATTTTAAATGCCTATCAGCATGCTGTAGAAGAAAAATACCGCTTCTTTAGTTATGGCGATGCCATGCTGATTGATAAAATTACGCCTTAATATTTACCGATAAAAGAAGCACACCATGCCGCTCGATACTGTTCAACATTCGATTCATATTCGACGTAAAAAAAATGAACGGGTTTTTCAGAATATCGCGCGGCTTTGGGAGATTGGTCGTCAGGCTCAAACCCAGCAAGATATCTTAGATCGTTTGCATCCGTGGAATGCGCCGATTGTGCTCAAATTTGAAAATATCCTACCGCTGCTTTTAGCTGCACTAGGACTTTTTTTTATGCTGCTGATCTTTATAGGCCCCACCAATATCTGGCTACAGCTTTGTCTGGTGAGCGGTCTATTTATGATGTTCTGGGCTTATATCAGCTACGAAGATAAAAAGCCCATTGAGGATGTCATTGAATATTTAGAGCAACAGACCATTGCTAAAAAATACCAGCTCGCCTTCCGGCAACAACCGCAACATATTTCTGTGCCGCTGCAACCGGTATTATTCATTGCGCATTTAAAACAGCTGTTTCCGGTGTTTAATCAGGGCACCCTCTCTAACGATATTCCCTATTACGCCAGTACGGTATGGTCAGATGAAGAAGGTAAACAGCATCAGGTCATGGTCTTTCAATACCATTATGTTAATGAAGTTCGCGTTCGTGATAAAGATGGCAGTGATGTCAAAGTCAAAGAAGTACACAAGGATTTATGGGGGGTGTTCGTTTTTGATGTAGAAATCCAGGGACTTGCAATTACCACGGCACGTAAGAATTTTTATTATCCTTATAGCTTTCCCTGGCATACCAGTGATATTCAGACCAATCAAAAATTAAATATTTTTGGCAGTAATGAAATGCAAACTGCAAAATTACTTTCGCCGGCATTTGTATTGAAACTGGCTGATTTTTTTGCCCAGCGCCAGGGCGATTTAATGTTTCATCCGACCAGTCATACTTTATGTTTTTTAGGTTCTGCCGATTTATTTAAAATATCGAGCCAAGCTAAAAATATTCAAGATATTTCCGTATTACGTGGACACTTACGTACTTTTAAATTACCTTATTTAGAAAGCTTACAGCGTGATTTAACGCACTTTTTAAAATAGCAATAATGAATATTTTGGGGACATATGCATGGGGTTGTTAATTTTTTTGCTATTGATCATTGCCGTGGTTGTTGCATGTATCATGATTCGCAATAATATTGTGCGTCATCACAATGCTTCTATCCGTGCCTGGTCAGATGTGGCCAGCTATGAACGTCAGAAAATTAAAATTCTTGATGGTTTACAACCCTTAGTCGAGCAATATTCAAGTTTTGAAAAAGGCACTTTAGAAAAAGTGACTGAACTGCGTCAGAATATTTTAAATTTGAATGTAAACAATACTGATGTCTCGCAATTACAACGCATCGAAAGCTTAAATAAAGAATTGATGCGCAGTCTAAATGTAGTGGTTGAAAACTATCCCGAACTGAAAGCCAATGAAATTTATCTAAAAATGATGAATGAAATTGAAGAGCAAAATGAAAATGTCGGTGCAGCGATTACCATTTTTAACCGTAATGTAGAGCTGTTTAACAACTATATTCAGATTTTTCCCAATAACATCGTCAATACCATGACCATGGGTAAAAAAGCCATTCGTCCCTTTCGAGATCAAGCGGTCACCCAAAATTTTGACTATCGACCTAATTTTTAATAGCTCGGGACTTCTTGTATTCAGCATTTATCAATAACGACAAGAAGTCCCAAACTATAACTAAAAAAACATGAATTAAAAAATACGAGCTTCACATAAAAAATAATAATCCTATTCGAACTTATGCCCTTCTCAAATATGCATTGATTGAAGCGCTTTACCCTTATACGATCAGTAGAATGAAAACCAACTCTATACTTCAATGACGATTTACGGAGGGATGATTTAGCCGTATCAACTACAGGGGGTTGATGCGCAGAGCATGAAAACCCGACTCACTATCTGTCAGAACAGGAAAAATGAAAAGTGAAAAAATGGCGCTCTCGTTCTCATGTATCCAAGTAAAATAGCTGTGCAACATTTAAAATAATCTTGGCGGATTATTTTAAAAACCCATTTCTTTAACAACCCAATACTGCGAGCGAGAGTTCGGCAATACCCAAAATAATTTAGATGGGGTGATAAGCACCTTTACACAGACCAAGGAGATTTTTGTCCACTCATCTAGCTTGGATACCAGCCTATTTGCTCACTTTAGAACCAGCTTCCCATTGATCATAATTTTTATATTCAGAAACTGGTTCACACGATTGCGGCAAGGGATTGTAGAGTAAATAATAGCTATGGCTTAAAAAAATGAAAGATTAGAACACATTGAACAGTTCTAACAGCCAGCCCACCTAAACTTTGCTAGATCAGCCTTACTCTTCCAATATTGCTTTATAAGGAAAGTATTAAGTTAAAATTCGACAACACTGGCGTTTATGTGCGTAATCTAGGAAAATAGCCAACTTTTAGCGGCGAACTGTTTATTCGCTCTTGCACTGCACGCAGTGCTTTGCTCTTGTTCAGGATATTGTATGAAGTTTGAAAAACTAGGTCAGTCGGGTCGTGCCCGTCGTGGTCGGTTAACGCTTGAACACGGCGTGATTGAAACGCCTGTGTTTATGCCTGTCGGTACTTACGGTACAGTAAAAGGCATGCTCCCGCGCGATATTGAAGATATCAAAGCTCAAATTATTTTGGGTAATACCTTCCATCTTTACTTGCGTCCAGGTTTAGACGTAATTCGTGAACATGGTGGCTTACACGGGTTCATGAAATGGAATAAACCGATTTTAACCGATTCAGGCGGCTTCCAGGTGTTCAGTTTGGGCGCAATGCGTAAGATCAAAGAAGATGGTGTGACTTTCCGTTCGCCAATTGATGGCTCTAAAGTCTTCTTATCACCTGAAATTTCAATGGATATTCAACATACCTTGAATTCAGATATCGTGATGATTTTTGATGAATGTACGCCTTATCCAGCAACACATGAAGAAGCGCAAAAATCATTGCAGCTGTCATTACGCTGGGCAAAACGCTGTAAAACGCAACATCATGATGTGCTTAAAAATAAAAATGCCCTGTTCGGTATTATTCAGGGTGGCATGTACGAAGACCTTCGTAATGAGTCACTCAATGGGTTAAAAGAAATTGATTTTGACGGTTTTGCCATTGGTGGTCTTTCTGTTGGTGAACCGAAAGAGGAAATGATCAAGGTACTGGATTATCTTCCTGCTAAAATGCCGGAAGACAAACCGCGTTACTTAATGGGCGTGGGTAAACCGGAAGATATCGTGGAAGCAATCCGCCGCGGTGTCGACATGTTTGACTGCGTGATGCCAACCCGTAATGCACGTAACGGTCATTATTTTGTGACGAACGGTCTGGTGCGTATCCGTAATGCCAAATATCGTCATGACCAAAGTCCGCTTGATCCACAATGCGATTGTTACACTTGTCAGAATTTTACTCGCTCGTACTTATTCCATTTGGAAAAATGCGGTGAAATGCTCGGTTCTATGCTCGGTACAATTCATAACCTACGTTATTACCAAAGATTTACACAAGACATTCGTGATGCGTTGGATAATGGTACTTTTGATGAATATGTCCAAGAATTTTATGCCTGTCGCGGTTTAGAAGTTCCTCCTTGCCCTGAAGATTAATCTTTCAGTATTTGCGCTGAAGAAAAAGACAGGGTAAATTGCTGAACAAGTTATTTTATTTATCATCATATTGTTGATATACAGTTTTTTATTTTAGGAAAATGAAATGAGCCTTTTTATTTCTACTGCTCACGCAGCGGGTGAAGCTGCAACCCAGCCAAGTTTGGTCACTAACCTTTTAATGATTGCAGTATTTGTCGCAATTTTCTATTTCCTTATTTGGCGCCCTCAAGCGAAACGTGCTAAAGAACACCGTACGCTAGTTGAAAGCCTGGGTGTAGGTAGTGAAGTGGTTTTTGCCGGTGGTTTAATGGGCAAAATCACTAAACTTGAAGGCGATTTTGCAGTGGTTGAATTAAGTCGTGGCGTAGAAGTAAAAATTCAGCGTGCAAGTGTGATTTCAGTTCTTCCTGAAGGCACATTAAATAATCTCTAATCAAAAATAGTCGTGCCCTAGCACGACTTTTTCATTTTAAGAAGAAAACAAATGCGTTACCCAGCATGGAAATATCTGCTGATCGTCGTAGTTTTGATGATCAGTACATTATATGCCCTGCCTAGTTTGTATCCCGATGAACCTGCTGTTCAAATTTCGGGTGCCAAAGCCGGTACCCAAATTGACCAAAGCATCGTACAAAAAGCAGAGCAATTATTAGAAAGTGAAAAAATTCCAAGCCATGACAATAGCTTTAGCAATAATGCTGCCCTTTTGCGTCTCGATTCTTCAGAAGCCCAATTAAAAGCCAAAGAAGTATTGCGTCGTGGACTGGGTGACAATTATGTTGTTGCATTAAACCTGGCTCCAACCACTCCTGAATGGCTGCAAAAAATTGGTGCTAAACCAATGAAGTTGGGTCTGGATTTACGTGGTGGTGTGCACTTCTTATTAGAAGTGGATATGGATAAAGCCATCAGTCAGCGTATGGAAACATCTGCAACTGATTTACGTCGTCAACTGCGTGACAACAAACTGAAATTCAATAGCCTGGCTTTGAATAACAACACGATTACTGTGCAGTTTGCCAATAACAGTGATCGTGATGCGGTGATGGACTTCTTGCGTCGTAATGGCAATGAATTTACTCAGCAAGCGATTGCATCAACCTCGGGTTCAACTTTACGCCTGAACTATACCGATGTACGCAAGCAAGAAATTCAGTCGTATGCGGTAAATCAAAACTTAACCACCTTGCGTAACCGTATTAACGAGTTAGGTGTAGCGGAAGCATTGGTTCAAACCCAGGGTAGCAACCGTATTGTGGTTGAACTTCCGGGTGTTCAGGACACTGCTGAAGCAAAACGAGTCCTGGGTCGTACAGCGAATCTGGAATTCCGTCTGGTTTCTGATTTGAATGACCAATATATCGATCCGTATACTGGTAAATCGAATGGTCAGGCATTACCTCCAGGTACAGAAACCTTTGCTTATGAATCACTGGATAGTGGGCGCGAATTACTGCTCAACCGTAACCGTATTCTGACTGGTGAACGTGTCCAAAATGCATCGAGTGGCTTTAGTCAAGACACTGGTGGTGCTGAAGTAAATATTACTTTAGACAGCGCTGGCGGCAAACTGATGTCAGACGCAACACGTAATGCGGTTGGTAAACGCATGGCGGTATTGTTCATTGAGAACAAGCAAAAAATCAGCTATGTACCCGATCCTGTAACCGGTGCACAAACTGAAGTGCGTACCTCTTATGCAGAATCTGTCGTGATTAATGCGGCCACTATTCAAGCTGTATTAGGTTCACAATTCCGTATTACCGGTCTGGATTCGCCACAAGAAGCAGCTGAACTTGCGCTGATGCTTCGTGCAGGTGCTTTGGCCGCGCCAATGTACTTTGTGGAAGAACGTGTCGTCGGTCCGAGCCTGGGTCAGGAAAATATTGACAAAGGTGTGTTATCGACCCAAATCGGTTTCATTCTGGTAGCAATCTGGATGGTGGTGTTCTTCCGCCTGTTCGGTGTGATCGCCAACTTTGCCCTGCTTGCCAACTTAGCGATGATCCTGACTGTCATGTCATGGATTGGTGCTTCGCTGACCCTTCCGGGTATTGCCGGTATCGTGATCACTATTGGTATGGCAGTCGATGCCAACGTACTGATCTGTGAGCGAATAAGGGAAGAGATGAAATGGGGAGCCTCGCCCAAACAGGCGATTGTCGCGGGTTATGATCGAGCCTATAACACCATTTTTGACTCCAACTTAACCACATTCCTGGTTGCGTTTATTCTTTTTGCCATCGGTACTGGCCCGATTAAGGGCTTTGCTGTGACATTAATGATCGGTATTATTTGCTCGATGTTTACTGCAATTACAGTAACCCGTGCAATCGTACAGCTCATTTATGGTAAAAAACGTAACTTGAAGAAGTTGAGCATTTAAGGAGATCTATGATGACTGATATGACTCAACCTGATTCAAAAAAATACGGTCGTCCTGATGATGAACGGATAATTCCGTTTATGAAAATTGCCAAACCAGCGGCAATTTTTTCCATCATCCTGACGATTGCAAGCCTGTTCTTTATTGTGACCAAAGGTTTAAACCTCGGTTTAGACTTTACCGGCGGTGTTTCTGCAGAATTAAACTATGCCCAGCCTGCCAACCAGGCTGAAGTGGTTAAAGCTTTAGATCAGGCCGGTTTTAAAGATGCGGTGGTGCAAACTCTCGGCAGCAATAAGGACCTTTTGGTGCGTATGCCTCCTCAAGACCTTGAAGTAGAAGACTTGAGTAACGCAATTACCAAAGCCGCGCAATTACCGAACAATGCGGCTGAAGTACATAAAGTGGACTCTGTCGGTGGCCAAGTCGGAAATGAGCTATATATTCGATCTGCAGGTGCAGTTGGATTGGCAATGTTATTAATGCTGGTTTACGTCACCATTCGTTTCGAATTCAAGCTGGCTTTAGGTGCAGTGCTTTCGTTATTCCATGACGTCATTGTAACAGTGGGTATTTTTGCCCTGATGCAGTGGCCGTTTGACTTGACCGTACTGGCTGCCATTCTGGCACTTTTAGGGTTCTCGTTAAACGATAACATTGTGGTATCGGATCGTATTCGTGAAAATTTCCGCAAGATCCGTGGCACAAGCCCGCGTGAAATTGTTGATATTTCTTTGACTGAAACCTTACGTCGTACCATTCATACCTCTGCGACTTTATTGCTGGTGGTTCTTGCAATGATGTTCCTGGGTGGGGATGGTTTACACTGGTTCTCTGTCGCGATGTTTATTGGGGTATTTGTCGGTACCTATTCTTCAATTTACATTGGTACAGCATTCGCTCTTTGGCGTGGTCTGAACCGTCAGGACTTCATTGTTCAGATTAAGCCTGAATTTGAAGAAGAAGAAGAAATTCCTAGATAGTTTTTTCTTTGAAGCCAAATCAGCTTTAAATTGACATAAAAAGCCCATCTTGAGATGGGCTTTTTTATATTCAACCAAAATTGTCTCGAAAATAAATTCATCTTGGTTGTATGCTTTGGCTTAGATTTAGAACTTAACCAGATTACCTTTTAAAGCAACGCTGGCAACGGCCATCCCTTTAAAGCACTGATAGGTGGTTGTGCTTTTGCTTTCATTCGATTTGAAATAGCTGACAATATTGGTGACTGCATTTGCCCCTTGCGCTTTTGCCGTATTTTGTAATTGAATCAATGCAGAACGTAAAACATGATCACAAGCTGTTTCTGCAGATTTGGCGAAACCATTGGTTTTTTTGTTGGTCACCGCATCTTTTTGTATCACTTTACCGCCAGACTTGGTTCCTGCCAGATAAAACTTCACGGAACCATCCAAAGTTCCATCTGCAACAGCACGCTCAACTGCACTTTTGAAATCCAGATTATGCGCAGTATCAGCAGCCTGAGCTGAAACAAGCCCACCGAAACACAAAGCTGCTATAAGTGTTAATTTTTTTATTAACATGATTTTTACCCTCTTGTTGTTGTTAAACCCGTTTAAAAATAAGGGAGGTATTAATTCCTCCAAAAGCAAAGTTATTGCTCATAATAATATCAGCATGCATATTTCTAGAATCATTCACGATGTAATCCAGATCGCCACAGGCTTGATCTATTTGTTCTAAATTTAATGTCGCAATAAATTGACTACGTTGCATCATCTCAATACTCAGCCAAGCTTCTATCGCGCCACATGCTCCCAGAGTATGCCCAAAATAGCTTTTTAAAGAGCTGATCGGTTTGTTACCTAAAATTCTTGCAGTGGCCTGAGTTTCTGCAATATCGCCCTGATCGGTGGATGTACCGTGCGCATTGACATAGTCAATTTGGTCTGCCTGAATTTGCGCATCAGCTAATGCCATTTGCATACAGCGTCCCATCATGTCTGAATCCGGACGTGTGACATGCTGACCATCGGTATTGCTGCCATAACCGATAATTTCTGCATAGATTTGCGTACCACGGGCTTTGGCATGTTCATATTCTTCTAAAATTAAACAGCCCGCACCTTCACCCACCACTAGGCCATCACGCTGGGCATCAAATGGACGTGGGGTTTTTTCCGGATGTTCATTTTGACCGCTGGTGGCCAGTAATACATCAAACACCGCTGAACCTGCGGCACTCAGTTCTTCTGCTCCCCCTGCCAGCATCACGGTTTGCTTGCCGTACTTAATCGCTTCATAGGCCTGGCCAATCGCCATGGAACCTGAAGTACAGGCGCTTGAAGTCGGCAGAGTTAAGCCTTTCAAACCAAAATAAACGGTCATGTTGACCGCACTGGTATGCGACATCATGCGGATATAGGTGGTGGCATTGAGCTTATTCATGTTGTTATCAAGCAACATGCTGCCAAACTCGCCAATCGCGTCGACACTGCCCGCAGATGAACCAAATGCTACACCGGCTTGACCACTGTTCAAGATTGGATCATTTAACAAAGCTGCATCTTCCAGCGCTTTTTCCGCACATATGGTTGACATTAAGGCCACTCGCCCCATGCCACGTGTCACTTTACGGTTAAAATGCTTGGGAATGGTAAAAGACTCTACCGGACCGCCCAATTTGCTGCGCAAGTCAGTGTAGACTTCCCAGTCCGGCATATAGCGAATACCGCTGTTACCCTGTTCAAATTGAGCAAAAATCTGATCCGCCGTTTCACCTAAAGAAGTGATTCCCGCCATGCCCGTGACCACAACACGTTTCATCAAATCAATCCCCCATTGACTGAAATCACCTGTCGGGTGATATAACTGGCATCATCGCTGCATAAAAATTTCACTACTTTCGCCACTTCATCCACCTGTCCCATGCGTTGTAGTGGAATCATCTTTAAAGCATGTTCTTTGACTTCTTCGGTGACCATTTCGGTTTCAATTAAACCTGGTGCCACACAGTTGACGGTAATTTTTCGTTTCGCCAGTTCCAGTGCCAATGCTTTGGTCGCGCCAATCAAACCCGCTTTGGCTGCACTGTAATTGACCTGACCGCGATTGCCCATTAAACCTGACACAGAAGACATGGTTACAATGCGTCCACCCTGTTTCAGGCGAATCATCGGCATCACTAAAGGTTTGAGCACATTATAAAAACCGCCTAAAGAAGTCGAAACCACTTCATCCCAGTCATTGTCGGTTAAAGCCGGAAATGCAGCATCACGGGTTAAACCAGCGTTTAACACTACACCGTAAAATGCACCATGTTCTGCAACGTCCTGCTCAAGCAATTGCATGACGTTTTCACGGTCATTTACGTCAAATAAAAGCGCATTGCTGGATTGTCCCAAGGCCTGAATTTCTTGTACTACCTGTTCGGCTTGTTGCTGTCTTGAACGCGCATGCACCGTGACATCAAAACCCGACTGCGCCAATTGCAAGGCAATCGCTTTACCAATCCCACGGCTTGAGCCGGTTACTAAAATTCTTCTACTCACTTTGACTTCCTGCTAGTTTCTTTCATTTCTGGCGGCTCAAATACACTCAACATGGCACTAAAACGATGTTCTCGGTATTCAATTTCACATTGAAACTGCCCCAACCCCTCATGCAAATAGCTTTGTTCCGCTTTAATCCGCACGGTTTCCCCTAAAAAAAAATAAGGCACGGGCAACTGCATTTTGCGGGTACCCAGTAAAAAACCGATTTTCGGTGGCAAGCCTGACACTTTTCCTTTATGTCCGGCATAGGCACTGATCGTCTGCGCCATCAGTTCAATACTGGTCCAGGTCGGTAGGCCCTCAGCTTCACAAAACATCAGTTCAGGGCGAATCACCAGTTTTGCGATGGCAAAATGTTCATTCGCTTCGATGAGATGATCTACAAACACCATCGGCTTTTCATGCGGGATAAACTGTACTGCATCCATCATTTCAGTTTTGTTCCAAAAATCAAACCAATATTGCTGCCGCCAAAAGCAAATGAATTACTCATCACATACTGGATGGGCTGTTGCAGTGCTGCACTCAGCACATAATTGGCTTCATCTAGCTCTGGATCGATATTGCCGGAGTGATGCAAAGGCAACCATGATTGATCAGCTAACACCTGCTGACAAATCACCGCTTCAATGGCGCCGGCTGCACCCAGACAATGTCCGGTCTTATGTTTGGTACTGCTAACTGGCACATCATATTGCTGGAATACCGTCTGAACCGCTTTAATTTCCATGGCATCATTTTGCGGGGTCGCGGTGCCGTGCATATTGAGGTAACCAATATCGTTTGCGGTAATCCCAGCCATATTCAAAGCTTTTTGCATAGCTTCAGCAGCGCCTTTGCCTTCCGGATGCGGTGCGGAAATATGCCAGGCATCCATCGACTCACCGGCTGACATCAGCATTACCGGTGCAGTTTCTTTGGACAACAAAAACAGGCCTGCCGCTTCACCAATATTGATGCCATCACGCTGGGCACCACAGGGCTGACAAAGACCACTGGACAGGCTTTCTAGACTATCAAAACCATTTAAGGTCAGCTGACACAAGGTATCGACACCCCCGACCAGCACTGCATCGGCTAAACCGGCATTAATCAAACGCTGTCCTGCTGCCATAGCTTTGGCGCTAGAAGAACAGGCGGTGGAAATAGTATAAGCCGGCCCTTCCCAGCCCAAATACAGTTGTAAGGCTTTGGCCAGACTGTCCATTTCCTGTTTGTAATGCTGAACGTCTACATCTGCCTGATTGACAAAATATTGTTTCAGCAGTTTTTCATTATCGGCAATACCTGAGGTCGATGTGCCCAAAATAATCGCCAGACGTTTGCGATCAAACTGCGCGGTATATGCTTTCACATCCGCCTCAATTGAATTTAAAGCCGTCAAGGCAAAACGTAGATTGCGTGAATCTACATCCTGTAAAAAATCTGGAACAGTTTCGATTAAAGGTTGCTGATAAGCGCCTACCCAGACCTGTTTTTCAGGAATAAATCCAGAAACCAAGCTCAAAGTATTTTGCGGTGTGGTTAGTGCCTGTTTGATCTGTTCTGCTCTATTGCCGAGTGCGGATAAACCCACACTAAACTGGATGCCCACTGCAGGATGTTGTGTCGTGATTTTATCACCCATGATCATGCCTCTTATTCAGTGCTGTCCACATCTGTATTTGCTAAGCCATCGTTGATGCGACTAATCACCATTTGATACGGTACCTGCAGATTATTTAGCTCAATCACATCATCCTGCTGCTGAATATTCAGTACATGCTGCTGGTTGATGAGTACTTTCTGGGTCTGAGCGGAATTTTCAATCCGGACATTCTGTTGCTGTAGCTGAGCAAAATTTGGATAAGTTGCATATAAAATGTCACGTACTACAAACTCGAATGGCAACAGCTTCATCTGTTCAATGCGCTGTTCGACATGCACCTCCTGACCATCAAAACTGAGCTTAAATAGTTGCTGTCCGGTCAGGGTCAACGCCAGCATCTCCAGCTTTTGTCCTTGCTGCTGCTGATACAGCAAAAAGCTAAAACTCTGCTCTTTCCACTGGATTTCTAACTGATCCTGACGCTGGTAATTTTGTGCAGCCCAAGTTGTAGTGCTTAAACCTTGTGCTTTGGGTAGCATGGATTGGCAGCCACTACACAGCAGCACTGCACTGATGAACATTCCTGACCATTTTAGCTGCATATTAGGCACCATCACTGAGGGTTTCAGTTTGCTGCGGATCACGGCAATATTCCGCCAAGGTACTTAAACGCTTTTTGGCATTTTTATGAATCGGATTGGTGGTATCCCATGCATAACCGGCAAGTAAGGAGGAAACCATCCGACGAATCTTTTCATCTTGCTGGGTGGAAAACACCACATCCTGAAATTCACCCGTATACCAAGATTCCACATAGGCACGGAACACTTGAATGCCTTCACGTAGTGGTTTTTCGTACTGTTCCATCCAATTGACTGATTGCCCTTGCAGTACTTGATCCACTAAAGGAATCGCGAGACTTGAGGATTTTAGTGCAATGGTGACGCCTGAAGAAAATACCGGATCAAGAAATTCACCGGCATTGCCCAATAATGCATAGTTATGGTCAGCCAAATGTTTCACATTGGCCGAATAGCCCACCAAGCTACGCACTGGCGTATCAAATTTGGCATTACATAATACCTGCGACAAGCTTTCGTCATCAGCCAGAATACGTTTCAACAAGACTTCTACATCATAATCAGCGCTGCCATCAAAGCCATAGTGTTCAAAGAAGTTCTGCTCCGCCACCACACCAAAAGAGGAACGGCCATCGGCAAATGGAATCAGCCAGTACCAGGCGCGATGATCTTTGGCATGTACCGTAATCAGGATTTTTTCGCGATCAAAATCGGGATCATCCAAAATGCCATCTTCAATATGGGTAAACACGGCACGACGTACCGGAAAATTGGATGGACTTTCCAAATCTAAGAACTTTGGCAAGATTCGGCCAAAACCACTGGCATCGAGTAAAAACTTCGCCTGAATCTGATACACATTTTCCTGCTGGTCTTTTACAGTTAGTACCGGATGTTCTGACGCAACATCAACATCAATCACTTCATGACCAAAGCGGATTTCTGCACCGTATTTTTCCGCCTGCTGTGCCAGTAAATGGTCAAAGTTGGCACGGCGCACTTGCCAGGTCGTGCCCGGACCATCCGTAAATTTTTGGGTAAAGTCATAAAAACTGCGCTGCTTGCCCCTTAAAAATGCCGCGCCGTTTTTAAACTGAAATGCAAACTCGCCTACATGCTCACGTACCGTATCCAGTAGCCCGGCTTCTTCCAGAAAAACCATGCATTGCGGTAACAATGATTCACCAATTGAAAATCGCGGGAAATACTGTTTTTCAATCAGGGTCACCTGATAGCCCTTCTGGCGCAGCAATGCTGCTGCCGAACTGCCTGATGGCCCCGCGCCGATAATCAATACATCTGTGTGTTGCATGGTGCTCATTGCACTGTACCTTATAGTTTCTCAGCTCTTTGGCTGATATTGTTGAAGCACCACATGTTTGGCATCGGAAGATGTAAACAAGGTTGCGTAAATAAATGAAAAAATCACCCCAAGTAATACCGTCAAACCAAAGCAGTGAATGGCATAAGTCTGGCTAAAGGATAATAACCCGAAACCCAATAAAGTTGACATCATACAAAGGAATAGCGCCATGCCCACCACTTGTGGATGATCATGTCCGTGGCGGTAGAAAATGGCATAGTCCACCCCAATCCCGATAATCAGGAAGGTGCCCATAATGCTGAATAAATTAATTTCTACACCCAGCCAGGCCTGAATCGCAAAGGTGGTCATCAACGCCAGACTCACCGGCAATACCAAAGGTAAAATGGACTTGATGCCATAAATCACACCCAAGCTGATCGCCAACGTGATTAAGGCGGACACCAGTAACCACTGTGCCTGGATACGATGCCGTTGAAACAGTTCAGACATCTGATCGACTGGACTCAATAATTGTACTTGTGGGCCACTTAGTTGCTCTAAAGCCTTCACATCGTGCACATTTTGCAGCAGCACCAGTCGCTCGGTAGGACTCATTTGTAAAAATGCCAAAGGATGCTGCTTCATTTCAACAGGACTGAGTAATGGCTGCTGGACAAGTTGTTTTTGCCAAGCCAAGACCTCTGCCGGATTCAGTTGCATCGCCGCGGCATAATCCTTTAAAGCACTGGCTGGAATACCCTGCAATAATTGGATATTGTGCTGTTGCTGTGCAAGTGATGGCAACCATTGACCTAAAGCTTGAAAAGTATCCAGGGCCTTTTCACTTTGCAACAGTTGCAGTTTTTGCAGCAATTGCTGTTCATTTTGTTCAAGCTCTGCGGTCGTTTTGCCATGCACCACAAAATATTCGCTGCTTTGTTGCTGCATAAAACGTTCACGGACGTACTGATCTTCCTGCTTCAGTTTTTGATCCATACTTTGCAAGTTACGGATATCGTCATTGCTTTGCAGCCACATTAAGCTGCTGCCGGTGACTACAGCAATCACTGCAATTAAGCCGTAATGCAGACCTTTTTTGCTCTGGATGACCGCACGTGCTTTGCCAATAAAACTGAGGGTTCGAATTGCAGGTTCCGCATTTAAAGGTGGCAAGCGTGGCAGCAATAAAACACTGGTGACCCATGCCGCAGTCAGACCGACCATCGAGAAAACAGCAATCTGTTTAAAGCCCGGAAATGGGGTAAAGCTCAAGAAGATATACGCGACCAAGGTGGTCATCAAGCCCATAAAAAGACTGGGTAACAGCGGTTTGAGTACCGCAAAACCGTTGATCTGTCGATGCTGCGATTGCATCGCCATAAAGTAAAAAGAAAAATCGACGCAGACCCCGACTAGGCTGGCACCAAACACCAAAGTCATCAGGTGAATTTCACCAAACACCCAATGGGTAATGGTAAATGCCACCAGACACCCAGTTCCTACGGCAATCATTTCAGTCAGCATTGGACGGACCGAACGGAAGCCAAACAGTACCAAAAGGAAAATCCCGATGGTAGAACCTACCCCAATAGTCGAAATTTCTTTTTCCGCCGAGGTGGTACCGAATTGGGCAAACAGCAAAGTACCACTCCAATGCGGTTCAACCTGTATCGGTTTTAGTTTTAAATTTAACTGCTCAATCCATGCGGATGTTTTTTGCTGATAATCAATATTGTAAGAGCTATTTTTGAGTTCCAGCACCACAAGTCGTGAAATGCCCTGCTCATCCCGGAGGGTGGCAAAGCCATCTTCCAAAGTAATATCCGAATTGCTCTGCAAACTGGATAAACCCATAACATAACGCGGAAATAACAGCAGTGGATCTTGTTGTAATAGTTCTGCCGTAACGGGCATGCCCGGACTCATGATTTGCAATAAACCCTGTTCAGTCAGGGAGGCATAATCTTGTTGTTCAAGCAGCTTTTGATCAGCCAGTGTGACTAAACCAGCCCGATGCCGATATAACACCTGAGCAAACTTTTCACTATCTAGCTGTGCATGTAGCGGTTGCCATAAATCCGTTGTCGCCACGCTTTGTTTAAAGGTGCGGGTAGCTTTTGTTAGAGCTGCATCGTCTTTGGCATTCAGCACCACAAATACTTTGTCATTCAGCTGCTGACTGACATATTGTTGCGCCCGTTCCAACCGCGGATTATGATGGGCTTCCGGCAATAATGCAAAGATATTGGTTTGAATGTGAATATCTTTTTTCAGCCAAGCTGTACCCAGCGCAATCGCGATCACGCTGAGCACAATCAGCCACAGCGCCGTAAATTTATTTTGCCAGTTGGAAAAGTGCATTTTCCTCAGCCGTTAAGGTTTGGGGTTGAGTGGTTTGTTGGCTAAAGCGAATGGTGGTGCTGTTGTTGCCTTTTTCCTGCAACACAATACGATCGACATAACGCTGCCCTTGCGCATCGACCCGGACAAACAATTTTTTAAATAAACTGCTTTTCGGGGTTAAAGTCACATTCCATTGCGCCGGGTTATAACTGGCCGAAACAACATTAAAGTTTTTGGCGATTGCGGCTTCATTACCCGACATCAGCTGCAAGAACATGGTCGCAACCGAACCATAAGGTGATTTATCAATTTCAATCTGGCTATAAGTACGCTGGGTTTTTTGCACCAGTTTACGCGGGGTCACAATCAAGTCGGCTTTGACTGGGGTGTGAATTTTCCAGATCACCCCTTCTGATTTGGAGAATAGCACCGTGCCTTTGGAAACAAAGGTTTTATTCATTGAAGCCAATTTTTTTTGCTGTTCAAAATTGGCACGCACGGTAGGAGTCGCGGAAAGCTGTCCAAAGATTTGTCTGAGCTGCGGATTTTGCGCATGCACCGCTTGCGGCAACATGAATGTGAGACACAGCAAACTCGCTAAAAATAGCCATACTGCACGTTGTAGATTGATCAATGTCATCTGCTTTACTCCGGTTTAAACTCAGACCAAGCGTTTAAACGCTGCAATAAAATTTGTGGTGACTGGAAACACATTTCACGGTTTTCAATATGTACCGCCACTTGAGTGGTATAGCCTTTGGTCAGTCTTTTACCACTTTGGGCATCAAAAATCTGATATTCAATTTTCAGACGATTTTCCCATTCTTTTAAAATGGCGCGCACCCGAATTTTCTGTTGAAACAGAATGCCATGCGCATAACGCACGTGGCTTTCAATCACAGGCCATACATAGCCGGAGTCACGCATCTGCTTATAGTTATAATCAAACTGGTCCAGCAATTTGCAGCGTGCAATTTCAAAATATTTTAAGTAATGCCCATGCCAGACCACGTTCATGGTATCCACATCATGAAATGGCACTTCAATGATTACATCGGCATGCATAGTCTGTTTCCTATCAGGTTTAGCGAATAAGTTCAGTGCTTAATAATTCTAAATTTTCCAGACGATCCACCAGCTGTTGCAATTCATGCTGTAATGGTCGGTCTTCTATCACGTAATCAAAAGTTTGTAATACCCAAGCCTTAAATGTGCCGAGCACTTCGGACAATTGGCTATCCAAAGCTTTCAAATAGATGGCTTGTACACTGGCACAGCACAATGCGGCAATCACCTGTTCAGCCAGCACAATCACCCGACTGGCATCACGCGCAGCAATGGTGCCCATACTCACTTTGTCCTGATTATGGCATTCGGTCGAGCGCGAGAAAATTGAAGCCGAAAGCGTCTGTTTCAATGCCTCTGCCGTCCATGCCGACACGCCAATCTGTACGGCCTTAAAACCATGATTCAGTGGTAAACGTTCTGCGGTCGCTCCGGTCAAATTACGCGGCAAACCGTTATTCATTTTATAGTCCACCAGTTGCGCAAATTGACGATCCATTAAATCGGCAATATTGGCAATCATGATTTTCAGGCTATCCATGGCTTGAGCAATATGACCGCCATAGAAATGCCCCCCATGCAACACACGTAAATTCACCGGATCAATCAGCGGATTATCATTACTGGAATTCAGTTCATTTTCAATAAACTGGCGTAACCAGGGTTTGGAATCTTCAAACACGCCAATAATATGCGGCGCACAGCGTAGTGAATAACGGTCTTGCAAACGTGAACTCTGATGTTCGGTTTGCACCTCACTATTCAGCCAGTCACGCAGTTGTGCGGCAATATTTTGCTGACCCGGATGCGGTTTTTGTGCAAATAGTACTTCATCGAAATGACTTGGATTACCTTCCAAAGCCAAAACATTCAGCGCGGTAATACAAGTACTGGCCAAACTGATCTGTTCCGCTTTTTTATAGTTGAGGCAGGCAATGGCTGTCATCACCGCAGTACCATTCATCAGTGCCAGACCTTCTTTAGGACGTAGCACCAAAGCCTGCATATTTTTTTCAGCATAAACGCGACTGATCGGAACAATCTGACTTTGAAAGTAAACATCACGCTCACCGACCAAAGCCCCCGCGATATAGGACAATGGCGTTAAATCACCACTGGCCCCGACTGAGCCTTCCGATGGAATCACCGGAATCACATTTTCATTCAGCATCCACACCAGACGTTCCAGCAGCGCATGCGAAACACCTGAATAACCACGAGCTAATGAACACAGACGGGTTACCACCACTGCACGTGCCGTGATTAAATCCAGATTCTGACCTAACCCACAGCCATGAAAACGAGATAAATGCAAAGGCAGTTCATTGACCTGATGCGCAGGAATCTCGACCAGACATGAATCGCCATAACCGGTGGTCACACCATAAATCACGCCTTCATCCTGCAACAGCTGATCCAGAAAATCAGCACCGCGCTGAATTAACTCACGCCATTTAGCAGATGTAGGCAAAGCCACTGATTTTTCCTGACGTGCAACCGCCACCACATCTTCAATTGAAAGTGGCATTTCCCCAACAACTAACACTTGCATTATTGTTTGTTCCAGAAATTATAAAAATTAAACCATTGATATGGCGCACGAATACAGTGCTGCTCAAGTAATGCCACATATTGTCGGGTGATACTTTGTATTGCTTGCTGACGGTGGTTTCGCGGGAAATTCAGTTGCTCGGCAATCGAGTGAATATGCACTTCAAAGCTGTCGGCCACACGATAACAAAACACCGCCAGTACCGGAACTTTCAGCAAACTGGCGAGAATCCACGCGCCTTGCGGCCAGTTGGCTTCTTCACCTAAAAATGAAATCGGCTGTACCCGATCTGACTGCACCGGTACACGATCTGCCGCGACAATGACCCACTCCCCCTGATCGAGTTTTTCTTGTAGGATCATTGCGGTTTCAATACCCAGCTCATCCACCGAAACCAGATTGACATCGGCATGATCATTCAGTTTTTTTAGAAACTGGTTAAATTTGGTGGCATGCTTTTGATAGACCAAGACATTAATTTTTTGTGGATGTTCCGACTTGACTGCCCTCAGCAACTCAATATTGCCGAAATGCGAAACGACAATGACCGCGCCTTTTTGATAATGCTCGCGGAAATGTTCATGTCCATGTAAAACCAGTTGCTGCTCGGGGATTTTACCCAGCCAGCCCTCAATTTTATCCAGAATACATTCACCAAACTGCATGAAATGCTGATAGCTATGCGCCAGACTGGGCGTATGCAGAAACGGCGAATGACTGCCTGCAAAATGGTGTAACCGAGTCAAATATTGCAGCGAAACCTGACGTGCGGCAGTCGCAAACAGCCAGTACCACAAAATAATAAAATACATCAATACCCGGCATAACCAACGGCCACCCAAACGGTAAAACGCCAGCACCAGACTCAAAGAGGTCATGCCGCCACGTTCTTTAATCTCATTCCACTGGATTTGCTTCAGCTCAGTCACGCCATCAACCTTTTACTTTCTTTGACAGCAATTTAGGCAGACGCAGCAGCATGCCGCCAAACAAGTGCAAATGTGCCTGACTTATACCAATATTGTCACGCCATACCTTGAAATGCGAAATGCCATCTTCGGGGTAAACCACTTTGGTCGGCACGTTGATAAAAGGCACCTCTGCCCATTTTAAACGCACCAAAATTTCACTGTCAAAACCCATACGCGGCTGAAATTTTGCAGAATCCAGCACCTGAATGGTACTAGCCAGCGGATAAACCCGGAAGCCGCACATGCTGTCCTTAATCTCAAAAGACAGGCTATTAATCCACACCCAGATGTGGGTAGCATAACGGCCATAAAGGCGTTTTTTCGGAACCGATTCATCAAATATAGGCTGACCGATGACCATTGCATCCGGATGTTGCTGAGAGATTTGCAGGAATTTTGCCACATCCTGCCAGTCATGCTGACCGTCAGAATCGAGCTGTAAGGCATGACTAAAACCCAGAGTATGTGCATGGCGCAACCCTGTAATCACAGCCTGCCCTTTACCCTGATTATGACTATGTTCAACCAATTCTACCAATGAGTGTTGTGCTGCAATCTCATGTAAAAGTGCTGTACACGTGGCATCACTGCCATCATTCACCAGAATAATAGGCATCTGAAACTGATCCAAATGGATTACCAAAGCTTCAATATGATGAGGATGGTTATAAACCGGAATGACAAAACATTGCTGCATCTACATTTACCTTTAAATCGGATCGTTTTGTGTATGAAATAACAAGCGTCCAGAGGCCAAGGTCTGCTCTGCATGACTTAATACAAAACTGACTTTATGCAGTTTTCTCGACAATTTCAGTTGCAGCACCATATAAGGTTGAATTAAATCCTGAAATTTGAGCTGTTCAAAACCGTTGCACCATTCAAGCTCTGCCCAAGTCTGACGGGCAAAATGTTGAATAAATCCAATCTGTCCTACACCCGGAAAAATTGGATAATCTGGAAAGTGACCTTTAAAGCATTCCAGTTCTGGAGAGAACTCGAGGCGATAGAGCACCTGATCTGGTTCATTCTGTTGCTCCAACACAATAGGCAATAACATAGGCTGAAATAAGGATTTCATGTATTGTTTATTCAGCTTAGATTGGGCATTTTGCGGTAATTGTGTCAAAAATCGCCATTGTCTTGGAATGGCGATGCTTTCCAGCTTTGAATTTAACTGCACTTTAATTGCGGCTACACATTGTGCTTTGTTGCTGCTTTGCAGCTGTTGTCTGGCCTGCTCAGATAAAATCGCCACACAGACTAAAATCTGACGATGTTCCCGTTCCAGAATCAACACATGGCACTGGACAATCTCATCTAGCTCGACAATTTTCTGTTCAATGGTATCCAGACTTAAGCGTTTTTCTTCCAGTTTTACAATACGGTCTAGTCGTCCCAGCAAACGAAATGGACTTTTGGGATTTACCGCATCAATCACTTCAACTTTATCGCCAGTGAAAATCCAGTCTTTACTAAAAGCATGATTGCTTCTAACTTGCAGTTCCTGTTGCTCGCCGACCTGAATATCGACATTAGCAAAAGGTGTCCACAAGGCATCATCTTGCTTTCGATATGCAATCCCGCCAGTTTCGGAGCTGCCAAACACTTCGGTAATCGGCCGATTCACATAAGGACGTATTCCCGACTCCAGTTTTCCACCCGATGAATATACCGTTAGGCAGTCTTGCAATAACACATCGCTGGTCCAGCGTTTTAACAACGCGGGACTCGAAGCCACATAATTATTCATCTTAAAAGCAGCTAATTTTTTTTGAATATCCGCAACATCTTCAGGGAAAGCCAGCTGGGTCTGATAAAAACAGCGACCGCTTGCCAGTGGCCATAACAACTTAAACAGCAAGCCATAAATATGCTGATGACTGACGGTTGCAATGGCAATCGACTGCTCAGGCAATTGAAAACTGGCATCCAGTCCCTGCACTTCATTGAGTAACTGACGCAAGCTGCGCGGGATTTTTTTCGGCTGACCGGTAGAGCCGGAAGTATAAAAATAGATTTTCGCCTGATGCAAAAAAGCATCATCCAGATTCAGTTCAATATTTTGATTTTGTGCTAATGATACTGACTGACGTTGCAAGAAATAAATGTTCTGTTCCGCGAGTTCTTTCTCTAAATCACTGACCCGATTGGGGGGCAAAAGTACCTGTTTTTTGGCCAACAGTGCAGCAAACAGCAGCACTAGGAACTGATAACTGTCAGGTTCCCACAAAGCCCAACTTTGCTGTGAAAGTGACTCAATTGCATGACTTTGTTGGATCACGTCCTGCCAGAAATCCTGAAAACGGATTTGGTTTAAATCAGGCTGAATACACAGCGCTTTCAGTGAATGAAGATGACTCTGAAAATGACACAACATAACAATCCGTTTTTATTCCTGAATTTGGTTTAAGCGCTGCTGTCGCTTACGCAAGATAAATTCGCCCAGTAATAATAACCCCATCAGTAGATAGGAAATAAAACCGTTATACAGCACCCAAATCTGCATTGGAGCAAACAGGACGGTCGCCAAGGCAACAAGGGCATTCAGCACAAAAAAAATGCACCAGACGATGGTGACTTTACGGGTCCAGATCACCCCGGTTTCAGGTAAGTCCGGTTCTGCCAGACGGGCAAAACGCTCAATCATGGAAGGCGGTTTAACTAAAGTCGAGGCAAAAATCATACACGCCCCGACACTCATAAACACCGGATACATTTTCAGCCAGGCATGATCTTTTAAAATCAGGCTTAAGCTGCCACATAAAATCGCAAATCCGGTTAAAGGCCACAGTAAGGCATTGCCCTTGCTGAACAGACGCAATAATCCTAGGATAATCAGCAGACTGCTGACCCAGATATATTGACCATGCGCTAAACTATAGCCCACTAAAAAGGGATAGAGAATCAGTCCGACTGCCACTATCCCTTTCAAGATCAATTTCATGCAGCAGACATATTCTGAATAACAGTCACCACGTCTTGAACCGTGCGAACATTTTTAAAATCTTCTGGATTGACCTGTTTGCCGGTCAATTCTTTAATTTTGACCACTAGATCAATCGCATCAATACTGTCTACATCCAAATCATTCGCCAAATTCGCATCCAGCTGAACATCTTCAGGTGTAATTTCGAACAGATCTTCCATCCATTCTCTTAATTTTTCAAGTACTTGTTCCTGAGTTAACATTACAACCTCTTACGCCTTTTGCTGTGCTTCAACCAAAGCCACCAGGCTTTGAATTGATTTAAAATGTTGCTTGGTTTCTGCTGATTCAGCATTTAAGTGAATGTTGTAACGTTTTTTCAGCGCCAAACCAAGTTCCAAGGCATCAATGGAATCTAGACCTAAGCCATCACCAAATAAAGGTGCTTCAGTTTCAATATCTTCTATGCTAATGTCCTCAAGGGCCAGAACATCAATAATCATTTGCTTTAATTCATCAGCAAGATTGCTCATTTTTTAGATAACTCTTGGTTAAAAATTTGGTGTAATTGATGATTCAGATGACGTACATTTTTCGGATTCACCGTTACATCATCGAGTAGATCATCGACTTGAATGGCATCCAGAACCTTCACATGAATATGAAACGGCTGTGAAGGAACGTGATACCATTTTTCATTTTTGGTTAAAGTTGAAGGTGTACAGGTAATCAGCACCGGACGAATCGGCACATTGGCACGAATCGCAATGTTCGCTGCACCGCGCTGAAACTCATTTAACAGTTCACCTTTTGCGGTACGTGTCCCTTCCGGAAAAATCAGTAACGAAGCTGACTGATCCTGCTGTAATTTTTCCACACAGTCATGAATAAACTGTTCAGAACCGGCATTTAAAATATAGCCGGCATTTTGCACAGGACCTTTGGTAAACGGATTCGACCATAGTGTATGTTTCACCACACAGTTGGCCTGTTCCATTAAACCAATCAGCACCACGACATCCACCAAAGTTGGATGGTTGGCAATCACCAGTTCCTGTTTACTGTGCTGTAATTTTTTCAGACCTTCAATGTCATAGGTCATAATTCCAAGTTTTACCATCATTTCGGTAAAGCCCTTTAAACTATGTTTAATCACTTTTTGCGTACGTTGCTGACGCAAGCTCGGATTCTGGGTCGACAGATTGACCAACGGTGCAACCAGTCCACCAATCGCCACACCGCCAATGCCAAAACTGGCGAAACTAAAACCGGTTGCACCAACACGCCATAAATAATTAGCTTTTTGCTTAATTTGAGCTGCTTTTAACATTTTTGCCATGCCTGAGTTTGAGAATGCTCAAGACTCTGTTCAGATTGCTGCCAAAAATCATAAAAATTTTGCGCATCCAGATATTTATGCCGATGATATGTTAAGGCTTTGATATCCAGTTGTAGGTTTGGCGCCTCTAAACTAATCACTGCCGACATGGCAAAGCCATTAAAGGGCTGAAATTCTTTATAAATCGCCGGTAAAGCTTCATCATAATACACCACCAGTACTCGTGCATTGGGGTAACCGGTGGTTTTTAACCAGGCATAGGCTTCAATCAGGGCTTCGCTCCAAGATGCCGCCAGACTGGTCGACGGCGTGGCATCCTTACATAAAATCGAATACAAGCCGGCAATCGCATTATGCACCGAAGTTGAAAACTGCGTTGGAGATGGCGTTTGATCTTGCAGCACATCGGCCAGAATTTTCAAAGTTTTATGTTCATCACCATATTGCGATGCCCAGACAATATAGTCCACCGATTCTGCATTCAACGATTGAATCGCGCTATTTAAAGCCAATTTTGCAATTCCGGATAAGCGTCTACGCTGCATGGCAGGAATCTGTGCTAAGGCGGGAACGGTTTCGTCGGCACGACTCATATATAGGTGGGATACATTTATTTGAATCATTGCCGAAATTTTCCATACCCTAGAATGTAGTTTAGCTCGAGGCTATTTTATTCGCGGGATTATAGCATTTGTCATAAAAATTACACAAAAAATATCCTGTATACTTTCAACAATACAAGCCTATTACATTGATTTAATTATATGTTTTAGATCTAACTTGTACAGTCATTATGGCGTGCATAAAAAAACCAGCGACAAAAGTTGCTGGTTTTTCACTAAAAGCTTAAATGTTGGGTTTAATTACCCTGTACCAAACGTCGTGCGCTAATAATTCCCGGTTGTTGCTCTAAACGTGCCAACAAACGTGATAACTGTGCCAGACCTTTCACTTCAATTAACAACTTCATATTGGCAATACCATCTGTTTCTGAAATGGTATTCACCTGACGAATATTAATTTGATCCGAAAAAATCACTTGAGTTAAGTCTTTTAGCAGACCACGACGGTCGTAGGCCTCCACTACAATCTGTACGCTTTGACCTCGGGTCGGTTGCATTTCCCAATCGGCTTCAACCGCACGTTCAGGTTCTTGAGAAATCATCCGGATATAGTCCGAGCATGCAACTTTATGGATGCTTACACCACGGTTCAACGTGATATATCCACCAATTGATTCCCCATGTACGGGTTGGCAGCATTGTGCAATATGCAGTTCTACGTTGTCCAAACCGTCAATTAAAATGCCATGTGCAGACAAAGTATGACTGGCACGTGGATTCAATGTCGGCTTGAGTACCAATTCAGGTTCATCTTGACCGATGTGCATATGGCGGTTGACCTGATTGATCAAGGCATGCAAACTAATATCGCCATTGACCAAACCAATCAGAATATCTTCACCCAGCTTGACATTAAAGTGATTGCAATAATCACTTAAATCAATACTTTTTGGGTGAATCGCTAAACGTACAAGTTCTTTATTCAGAATTTCACGGCCAACTTCCAGGTTTTTACTGCGATCTTGCTGTCTAAACCAATGCCGCAATTTATCTCGCGCCCGGGACGTCTTGATATAACCCAGCGAGTTTACCAACCAGTCACGATTCGGATCACGATCTTTTTTGGTTAAGATTTCAACCTGTTCACCAGTTTTCAAGGTATAGGTTAAAGGTACATAGCGCTGGTTTACCCGCGCTGCATAACACTTGTTCCCCACCTCGGTGTGAACATGATAGGCGAAGTCTAAAACGGTTGAACCGCGCGGTAACTCTTTAATGTCCCCATCACGGCTAAATACATAAATCTTTTCAAAACCTTCGAAATCTTGAACTTGTTCGAAACTTTCGGAATCATCATCTGATTTATGTGCGCTGGCATCATTACGTTCTTGATAATGCTCAAGTACTGCACGCAAGGAATGTAAGCGATGGTTAAAAGAGTGGTCGGTATTTTTTGCACCTTCTTTATAATTGAAGTGCGAACAAACCCCAAGCTCTGCCTCGTTATGCATATCTTTGGTACGGATTTGCACTTCAAGCGACTTGTTCTCTGCAATGACTGCAGTGTGTAATGAACGATAGCCATTGGCTTTAGGATTGGTAATGTAATCATCAAACTGGTGCGGAATATGACGCCAGATTTGATGCACAATCCCCAAGGAGTGATAGCACTCAGGTACATTCTTGACCAATACCCGAACCGCTCGAATATCATAAAGCTGATCGAAACTCAGGTTTTTACTTTTCATTTTTCGATAAATCGAATAAATGTGTTTCACTCGTCCGGTAATATCTGCTTCGATATCATAGCTTGCCAGTTCATTTTTCAGTTTATCAATGACAAACTGAATATATTGCTCACGCTCTAAACGTTTTTCATTCAGTAAGGTTGCAATTTCTTTATAGCGCTCTGGGGCTAAATAACGAAACGCTAAATCTTCAAGTTCCCATTTAAGTTGGGCAATCCCTAAACGATGCGCCAAAGGTGAATAAATGGTCAGAATTTCTCGCGCAACACGCTCTTGACGTTCACGTGATGCTTGAGTCAGTTCTCGCAAAGCATAGGTACGCTCTGCGAGTTTGATCAATACCACCCGAACATCTTCAGTCACAGAAATCAGCATTTTATAAATGCCGCTTAAATGCTCTCTTTGATTGTTATTAAAATGGTCTTCTAGACGTTTGTTCTTTTCAATCAGTTCAGAAAGCTTACCCATCGCCAAGGTCCCTTGGACCAGACTATGCACTTGCTCGCCAAAATGTTCCCGAACTTCTTCAAGCGTCATGACACCTTCACGCACACTTCGGTACAGCATTGCTGCGGACAAAGTGTCTTCATCCACATGTAAATGCGCCAAAATATCCGCCATCTCAATACCGGTATAAAAGGTATTGGAGCGATGATTGACAGTGGTTTGCAACTCTTTATGTAAAGTTAGATGAGCAACTTCTTCGAGTTGTTTAAGCGCTGCATCATCTAATATGCCACGAACCCGATCCAGCCATTCAGCCAAATCATGTCGAGCTTGTTCGGCATGCTCTACAGTCGCTTCCTCGGACAGCTCATTGAGACGTCCAGGAAGTTGTTCACGTACTGTGACCATACCCTTCTCCTACCTCTTTACTTATCATATTCTAAATCGTTTATTTCTTTATCTTTTTCGAATAAGGCAATAGATTCGACATGTCCCGTATGAGTAAACATATCCATCACCCCCGCCTTTTTTAATCGATAGCCATGTTTCACCAACACACCGGCATCACGTGCCAAGGTTGCAGGATTACATGACACATAAACGATTCTTTTTGCACCAAATTTAGGTACATAATGCATTATTTCCTCTGCACCAGAACGCGGAGGGTCTATCAATAATGCATCAAATCCCTGTTTTGCCCAAGAATGATGTGAAAAATCTTTTGTTAAATCTTGTGAATGAAAATGTACGTGACTCATCGCATTATTTTTGGCATTTTCTGCACCACGTTGAACCATTTCTTCACTTCCTTCGACAGCTATGACTTGCCCTGTTTCACCGACACAACGAGCCAACGGTAATGAGAAATTACCTAGACCACAAAATAAGTCTAGAACACGCTCACCTTGTTGCAACTGAAGCAAATCACATGCCAGCTTCACCATTTGCGGATTAACGGTTGAATTCACCTGAGTAAAATCGAGCGGATTGAAGTCAAATTTCACATCAAATTCATCCAGTGCATAATGCAAACGCATCGCCGCGTTCGGATCATCCACACGCTGTAAACTGTCTGAACTGGCGGGTTGTAAATACAATTGCCACTGCTTGTTTAACGTAAACTGTTTTAATTGGTTGACATCATCTGTTGATAATTTTTCAGTATGACGAACCACCAGTGCAATATCTTCATCACCCATGGCCAATTCTATATGACCAATGGCTGCTTTGGCTGTTAGACTTTCGAGTAACTTTCTTAAGTCACGAATAGAGCCAAATTCACGATCCAGCACCAGACAGCGGTCAATCGAAATCAGTTTATTACTTTGACGCTCACGGAACCCCACCACCAGTTTGTCTTTACTTGGAATATAACGTACTCCAATCCGGGCTTTACGACGGTAGTCTTCACGTTGTGAACGTAATGGCTCTAACCATTGTTCAGGCTGGATTCCGGCAAAATGTTCTAAATGTGACTTTAAAACATCCTGTTTTAAGCGAATTTGTTCATCTTGCTGAATGTGCTGCATATTGCAACCGCCACACACGGTAAAGTGGGGACATTTCGGTTCAATACGTATGGCAGCAGGTGTGCTTAACAGCTCAATGCTATCCGCTTCTTCTAAACGTTTTACCACATTGGTAATTTGTGCTTTAACAGTTTCACCAGGTAAAGCGTAGCTGATAAATACCTTTTTACCCTGTTTGTCACTTGGGTGATCCGGATGTGTTCCATAGTGCGCTATCCCCCGTCCTTCGTGTGAAAGTGACTCAACCTGAAAAGTGTAAATCGGATGTTGAGCTGGACGTGGCTTGGTTCTATGTTTCATGAATACCTAGAGTGTGGGAGATAAAAAGTCTGCAGCTGTAAATTCAGTACGTTGTGAGGTTTCACGCCATACTGCTAAAAACTCTGCATGTTGCGGTTGAGTCGATAAAAATTCGATGGTGCGCTGAACTGCCTCACGATAATCATTGAGCGAAAGCTGACCTTTTAACAAGGACCAGCGCAGATAAATCAGCCAGGTATTTAACACGTCACCTTCGCAATAACTGGTGAGCTTTTGCCATTCTTGCTGTCGTACATATTCAGGTACATGATAGGCGCCATCACCACGCTTTCCTGGATACCCCAGTAAATGTGCCACATCATCTAACTTTTGAAATTGACGACCATTGAACATCGCAATCACATCCATCAAATCGACATGACGATGATGATAACGATTCTGGTAGTTATTATAGCGCTTTTGCTGATTAATTTCGCCCTGATCGAATAAAGCAGGCGCAGACAAGCCATGATACATGGCCCGAAACAGGATCACTGGCAAATCAAATTGTGAGCCATTCCAACTAACTAAGGTGGGATGACGCTTGTCAAAAATCGAGAGGAATTTCTTTAAAATTTCTGCTTCAGTATGCTGCTCTCGACTAAACGAGAACATTTTGATACCACCTTGCGCATCAATCCATAGACCAGAAATACAGACAATCTCATGCAAGGCCATGCGTTGAAAGTCCATGCCCGACTCTTGGCGCCGTAATTTAATCAACGCCTGTTCCAGATCTGCTTCTGGCAAATCCAGACCATACAAATGCGCTCCCGATTTTAAATCGGTCAAGGTTTCTATATCGAAAATTAAAACAGGTAAGCGCATCTTAACTCACAAAAATTGAGATTTATTCAGGATCTTTTACAGAGAATAAACCTGTAGAAAGATAACGGTCACCACGGTCACAGATGATACATACAATCACCGCGCCCGGATTTTCTTCAGCCAGCTTGATTGAGGCCCAAACTGCACCACCTGATGAAGTTCCGGCACTGATGCCTTCTTTGCGCGCCAATTGCCGTGCCATTTTTTCCGCTTCAATTTGCGGAATATCCATAATCCGGTCAACGCGTTTCGGATCAAAAATGGTGGGAAGATATTCTTGTGGCCAACGACGAATACCTGCAATATTTGAACCTTCAGAAGGTTGTAAACCGACAATTTGAATATCCTGATTTTGTTCTTTTAGATATTTGGAAATCCCCATAATCGTCCCGGTGGTTCCCATGGAACTGACGAAATGGGTAATTTTACCGCCTGTCTGTTGCCAGATTTCTGGACCGGTGGTGAGGTAATGTGCTTCGACATTGTCCGGGTTACCAAACTGGTTCAATACCAATCCCCTACCATCTTTTTCCATTTGCAGCGCCATATCACGCGCCTCTTCCATGCTTGAAGATTCAATCAGTTCAGCGCCATAAGCACGCATCGCATCTTTGCGTTCCTGACTTGAACCTGTTGGCATAATGAGTTTCATTTTATAGCCACGCATTGCAGCAACCATAGCCAAGGCAATACCTGTATTTCCGCTTGTCGCCTCAATCAGTGTATCACCCGGTTTAATTTGACCACGTTTTTCAGCTTGCATAATCATGTTATACGCTGGACGGTCTTTTACCGAACCTGCAGGATTATTTCCTTCAAGTTTAGCCAATACTGTTGCTTGAGTGTGACTTGCTAGACGTTGCAAACGCACCAGAGGGGTTTTTCCTACGTAGTGGTCTAACAAAAATTCGTCTGCTTGAAAATCAGGGGTGGTATTACTCATTATTTGCACCTATATCGAGGTGAGTCTATTGTATGAAAAAATGCTCCGCGCTGCACCCATTTAACAGGCTTTTTATTGAAAGTGATTAAAGCACAGTCAGTTTTAAATAAAGCGTGCTAATATTCCGTGCATAGAAAATAAACTGCTTTAACCATGTCAAATATCAATAAAAAGTTATTTAAACGTCTACACTTAAATCATGCTTATGGACAACTCATTGCACTGATTTTTGTGCCGATTATGATTTTGGCATGTGTCGGGGCTGTGCTGGTTTTGTCTGAGACCTCCAATGCATCGCGTGCACAGCAACGCCAAATGGCAATTGCTATTATGACCCGTTATCAGCTCACCTCCGAAGCAGCAATCGATTTATTAAGCAATTATCCATGGCAGTATGATCAAGCCCGTAATGCCATGCAGGTCATGCTGAATGAAAAATATTTAATTCGCGCAGCTATTATTGATAATAAAGGCAGAAACCGCTTAAGCATCGGTTTTCAGGATCAGGAGCCTTGGCCGAAGATTAATTCTAAAGCCTCTTTCGTCGGCCCTATTCTGCATCATGATAATAATATTTATTCACTAAAAATTAATGAGCATACTGAAGCGCCTGCACGGTTGGTGATTGAACTGGACAACCAACCCCTTGAAATTGCGCGTTATCGAGTCATGGTGGTGCTGATTGCGACAGGCTTACTGACTTTATTGCTACTTTTATTGTGCCTGAATTTCTATTCGCGTCGCTGGATTGCACCGATGTACGAAATTCGCATGCAATTGCAACGTCTGAATGCCGATACTCTTGATCAACACATGGTGATTAACAGTACCGGTGAATTGCGTCTGTTGCAGCGCGATATTGCCAATGTGGTCAAACGGCTGCACTTTAGCTTTTTAGAACTTAAAGAACATACCGAACAAACGGAAGATGATTTACGCCGTACCTTAGATACCTTAGAAGTTCAGAACATTACTTATCGTCAGGCCCGTGACCAGGCGATTTCAGCCAACCAGTCCAAATCGGTATTCCTGGCCAATATCAGTCATGAATTGCGCACTCCATTAAACAGTATTGATGGCTTTATTCATTTATTGCTGCGTCAAGGCAACTTGAGCAATGAACAAAACCTGTATCTGCAAACCATTCGTAAATCATCTGCCCATCTTCTGGCCCTGATTAATGACGTACTAGATTTCTCGAAAATTGATGCCGGTAAGCTGGAACTGGAAACCGCGCCTTTTGATCTGGAAGAAGCCATTTTTGATGTGATGGATATGTTGTCCCCACTCGCGGCTCAAAAGCATATCGATATGGCTTTTTATTATGCCGATAATATTCCAACGCAAGTGATTGGCGATGCATTACGCTTTAAACAGATTCTCACCAACCTAATTTCCAACGCGATTAAATTTACCCCGGACGGTGAAATCATTGTCCGTGCCCGTATGGAGCACGACGATATTGGACAATGCCTGTTGCACTTTAGCGTGCAGGACAGCGGGATTGGCCTCAGTGGTACTGACCGTAAAAAACTGTTTGAATCCTTCTCGCAAGGTGATGCTTCGGTGACCCGTCAATTTGGCGGCACGGGGCTCGGTTTGGCCATTTCCAAACAGCTGGTGCATTTAATGCAAGGTCAAATTGGCTTTGAGGACAACCAGGAACGTGCACCGACTGAAAAAGGTTCCACATTCTGGTTTAGCGCCATGTTTGCTGTAAATGACGACATTGACATTGTTCATCCGCACTTTAAGAACATGCAGGTGGTGTCTTATTTGGCCCATCCCGCGACTGCCAATATTCTGCGTCATTATCTGGAAAATTATGAGGTGCATCATGTTGAAACCAGCTCGATTCTGGATCTGTTCAGCCAGCTCAATCAGTTCTCGGAAAGTGATGAAAATACCTGGCTGATTGTCGATCATAGTGGTGATGGCGAAGCCTTGTTGAAAGAAATTCGTAATCGTTACCACGGCAATATTGCGGTGTACGGTTATCAGATGTCGCTGGATCCGAACATGCTGAATGAATATCGCGCGCGGCCGCTATATCAGCCTTTAAGCCGTAGCGCCTTAATCCAGCTGTTAAGCAATCAACCGATTTTCGATCAGGATGTGCATGAAGAATTTAATGGTCAAGGGCTGCATGTCCTCGCTGTTGATGATCACTTGCCGAACCTGATTGTTTTAGAAGCCCTATTGGGTGAACTCAACGTCAAGACCACCAAGGCCTTAAGTGGCCAGGAAGCACTGGAAATCATTCAGGACCGGATAGAAAAAAATCTGCCAGCATTTGATGTCATATTTATGGATATCCAGATGCCCGTAATGTCCGGAATAGATACAACGCGTGCTATCCGTTCGCTGGAATCGACTTTAGAAAACCATAAACGTCTGCCGATTATTGCCCTGACAGCACATGCTCTGGCCGATGAGAAACACAAATTGTTGCAGGTAGGGATGGATGATTACGTCACCAAACCGATTCAAATGGATCAGATCATTCAAATTTTGACCCAATTGACTTCAGAAAATTTTAAAAAGCCCAAAACTGTCGATAAAGCTATCCTGATTGAAGCCCTTGATCCAAACATTTTAGACTGGCAACAAAGCTTACAGCTGGCAGCCAATAAAGAAGATCTGGCAGTCGATTTACTTCAAATGCTGGTCGACAGCTTCCCTACAGAACTGAGTGAAATGCAGCAGTTGATTGAAATGGAAGACTTCCCGCAACTTGAACACGTGCTGCATCGGTTATATGGAGCCACCCGTTATGTCGGTGCACCTGATCTGCAAGAAGCAACCGGAAAATTTGAGCAATTTGTTTCCTCGTTACGTAAAGAACGCCGTAAAGCCGATGAAACTTTTATTCAGGAAACCTTAAAACGCTTTGATGAATTACAGTCGGTCATTCAGCAAGTCGAACAAGCATCGCAGCAAATTTTGAACAAACAAAATACTTAACGCAAGCTAGGCGGCATTTCAAAAGTCATGTCTATCTGCAGATGTGACTCTTGTGTCATGTATCGTGACATGTATCAGAGAAATGCCCGTGGTATGCTCAAAACAACCGAAAAAATCAGGTCTATACCCATGGCGTTACTTCGCATCGAAAAAAATAATGGTATCGCAACTGTTTCTTTAAACCGTCCAGAAAAACGCAATGCCATGAGCTTTGCTTTGTTACGTGAACTGGTAACTGCTGCCAATCAAATTAAAAAAGATCGCTCAATTCGCTGTGTCATTTTAACCGGTGAAGCGCATGTATTTAGTGCCGGGATTGACCTTGCCGATTTGAACGCCCCTAAAAATACTGCTTATGCGGCTTGGGAACTGATCAAACCGGGGCAAAGTCTATTCCAGAAAGCTTTTCTAATTTGGCAGGAACTGCCTGTTCCAGTCATTGCAGCACTTGAGGGTTATTGCCTCGGTGCCGGGATGCAATTGGCACTGGCTGCGGATATCCGGATTGCCCATCCAAATACCAAAATGTCGATTATGGAAAGCCGTTGGGGACTGGTGCCAGACATGGGACTGACCCGATCCATTAAAGGCATTATTAATGTTGACCTAGCCAAAGAGTTGACTTTGACTGGACGTATTTTCGATGCAAATTATGCCAAGGAAATTGGTCTGGTAACGCATTTGGATGAATCGCCAATTAGCAAAGCCCAGGCCCTTGCAGAAGAAATGTTGCAACGTTCTCCTGATGCATTGACTGCAGCCAAACGCGTACTCGATGCCATGGAACATGCACCGAAAAAATCTCTACGCCTAGAGAAAATCTGGCAATTGAAATTACTGCTGGGTAAAAACAGTAAATTGGCCCGTAAAAAAGACAAAAACCCTGAAGTTCAGTTTTTACCGCGCCAATATAAGTAAAATATTCAAATAACAGGATTTTGCAGAGAAAAACATATGAGTTTTGATCGTAATACAAAAATTGCATTCTTGGGCATGGGACTGATGGGCAGCCGTATGGCCACCCGACTGATTCAAGCCGGTTTTGAAGTCGCTGTCTGGAACCGCACAGCATCCGCCTGTGATGTGCTGATTGATATGGGCGCCACCGCCTTAGAACTGCAAGACATCGGACAATATCCTGTTATTTTGACCTGCTTAGCCGATGATGTAGCAGTGCAAGCCGTCTATGATCAGATTCAGAACCTGTTATCTGCTGGACAAGTGATTGTAGACTTCTCAAGTTTGTCTGTGGATCAAACCAAGACTTTGGCGAAGCAGGCCCAAATTCGCCAAGTCCAGTGGATTGATTCCCCTGTCTCGGGTGGGACCGCGGGCGCTGAACAGGGAACCTTGGTGATTTTTGCCGGAGGTGACCTGCAAACTATCCAGAATTTATCGCTGATTTATAATGTACTTTCCCAGCGTGTCACCCGTATGGGCGAAACTGGAACCGGGCAAGCCACCAAAATTTGTAATCAACTGATTGTTGCAGCCAACAGCACCTTAATTGCTGAAGCGGTAGCTTTAGCGGCGAAAGCCGGTGTCGATACAACTTTACTTGCCCCTGCACTTGCCGGTGGTTTTGCCGACTCGAAGCCTTTTCAGATTTTAACTCCACGTATGGCGACGCATACTTTTGAGCCGGTGCAATGGAAAGTTCAAACCTTATCCAAGGACTTAAATAATGCTGTGCAGCTTGCTGAACAATTCAGTTTAAATATTCCTGTTGCAAAACAGGCACTATCACAATTGAAAACCCATCAAACTAAAGGTTATGCTGAAGCAGATCTTGCTACAGTGATTCAACTGGTTGAATCTTGAAGCAACTTATTTTCTAACGCGTAGGAGCAAGGCATGATTAAGCTAGCAGTAAATTTATCGATGATTTTTACTGAAGTGCCTTTGATTGAGCGCTTTGCTCTGGCTCACGCACAGGGTTTTCAGCATGTGGAAATTCAGTTTCCTTATGAACTCAGCATTGAACAAATTCAAACCCAGCTGACCCTTCATGACTTAAGCCTTTGCCTGATCAATGTGCCTGCCGGTGATTTAATGCAAGGTGGCAATGGTCTTGCCGGTGTTCCGGGTATGGAACTTGAGTTTCATCGCGGTTTAGAACAAGCAATTCAATATGCCACAGCACTGAATGTCCCGAGTGTAAACATTTTAGCGGGCAAGCAACCACTCGATGCAGATCTACTGCCTTGCTTAAATACTTTGGCAAAAAATTTGAAACTTGCCTGCTCTATGCTAGGCGAATATCAGATTCAGCCGGTATTTGAAATGATTAATGGCACAGATATGCCACGCTTTCTAGTTCAGAACATCGCTCAAGCGCAAGAAATGCTTGAAGCCGTACAAAATCCTGCCCTAAAAATGCAATATGACTGTTATCACATGGCAATGATGGGTGAAGATGTATTTGAAGCATTAAAAGAAAATATTCACGATATTGGTCATATTCAATTTGCAGACTGTCCGGGACGTCACGAACCCGATACTGCTCAAATTAATTTCGCAGAAATTTTTCAATGGCTTAATCAAAGCAGCTATATGGGCTACACCGCTGCGGAATATCGACCTCAGGTACACTCACAGCATTCTTTTGCATGGAAAGATAAATATTTTGTAAAACATCCGCAAAGTTAAATCATGAACGGATTTGAAATTCGGCACTAAAACCGCTATATTACACGATGAGTTATTGTCCGGAAATAAAACCCTTTATGAATTTAGAACCATCGCCCAGCGCTTCTAATTCTCTCGATCTCGCAATGAATTCTCAAGCTAAAGATGTACAAGCTTGCTTGAAAGTTGTACATGAAGCCCTATTAGATGTAAAAGCAAAAGATATTATTGAACTTAATGTTGGCGCTATTAGCAATGTAGCAGACTATATGGTCATTGCTAGCGGTACATCATCCCGTCACATTAAAGCCCTCGCAGATAACGTTGCTGAAGAAGCACGTAAAGCGGGTTTCCGCCCGATCGGCGTTGAAGGTGAACGTGATGCGGAATGGATCTTAATCGATCTCGGTTTTGTGGTTGTCCACGTGATGCTTCCAACAGCGCGTAAATTTTACGACCTTGAAAGCTTATGGCGTGCTACTCCAGAATCTGCTTAAAGCAAGAAAAAGCGACCATAAGGTCGCTTTTTTCATTTTAGATGTCCTATTTTAGCCCCAGCTCCTATATAAAACTGAATCTTTACACTTTTAAGATCAACCCTATTTATAACAATTGATGTAAATCTACATCAGGATATTTTGCCTTGATGTTCACTTTCACACGTGCATAGACCTGATCTGCTTTCACTGGTCCATAAAACTCGCAATAACATTCATAGATTGTAGTAATGACCTCGGCATAACTGGTCAGCGATAAAAATTCTACAAAAGCAGTTTCATTAATTTTTGTAGAAGTCATTATGGCTAAACCTATCAATTGTAGTCGTTTTTTAACTTCCTCATTAAAATCATTAAGATCAGTTTCTATAACGGTCATCATCACACTGTTAATTAAGTCAAAGAAAGCATCCGAAAGATGAGTTGAAATCAAGTTTACCGATTCTGCTTTGGGTTTTAACTCTAATAAAACGTGCTTTTCAACAGCCGACATTTCACACAAAACCTGCTTCAGCATATCCTTGCGATAAAAGCGCAATTCCTCGGTATCACAAATTTCACTCAAGAAGCGATTAAGTACAAAAGAAGGTTTATCCCCATATTCTTGTTCCCAATAATGTAATACACGTTCCAGTACCGCACCTTGCATATAAGGACTTAAGCCACGTTCAATCGCTTGTTTCTTTTGCATCACACTGAGTAATTCATTCGGCATGGCTAAACTCCTTAGTGGCGTTTGGTAATATCATCTGTTTCAAAAGTCACATCACGCTGAAATTCGGGATAAGATAATTCTGCATGTTCGGTATAATCCAGACCACGTTGCTCATGTTGCGTGCTGACGCGTAAGCCGCCCAATAGTTTATCCAGTAATTTAAATACAACTAATGCAATTCCAAAGCCCCAGGCAAATGCGACCATCACCCCTAAAGCCTGAATTAAAATAATATGTGAATTAAACATATCGGCTTCAAAAAACAAGCCTGCAGCGACTGTTCCCCATGCCCCACAAAAACCATGTACAGTAACCGCATCGACCACATCATCAAGTTTTAATTTTTCCATTAAGGTCGGCAAGGTACTCACCAGCAAACCTGCAACTGCACCAGTCACGACTGCAAAGACGGGAGACATAGTTGCACAGCCTGCGGTAATTCCTACTAAACCACCCAAGGATGCATTGATAGTTGTCTTCATCAGGATCGCTTTGCCCCCAATTAAAGCATACAGCATATAAGCGACTGCTCCGGCACAGGCCGCCAAATGGGTATTCAAGGCAATTCGACCAATACTGACACTGGCATTGACTGTGGATGCGGCATTAAAACCAAACCATGCCAGCCATAGAATAAAACCACCTAAGGCAACCAAAGGTAGATTATGTCCTGTCAGATGGTGAATTTGTCCATTACGTCCAAAACGTCCCAAGCGAGGACCCAATACAATGATGCCTGCCAATGCTACCCATCCACCGATTGAATGCACCACGGTTGAACCGGCAAAGTCGATAAAGCCCAAAGCTTTCAACCAGCCCGAACCCTCAAAGATACTGCCCCATGCCCAGCTGCCAAACACCGGGTAAATCAATCCGCTGACTACCGCTGCACTGACCACATACGCCACAAAGTGAATACGTTCAGCCATGGCCCCACTGGCAATGGTCGTCGCTGTGGCAGCAAACATCATTTGGAAGAACAATAAATTCCAATGCCAATCATCCATGACATTGGGTGCAAAATGACTGGTTCCGATCCAGCCTGAAGCATTGGTCCCAAACATCAAACCAAATCCCAATAACCAGAACACCAATCCGCCAAGACAAGCGTCCATATAATTTTTCATGAGTACATTGACGGTATTTTTACTGCGTACAGAGCCACTTTCCACCATTGCAAAACCGGCCTGCATAAAGAAGACCAAGATTCCGCCCATCACTACCCACACACTGTCGAGTGACAAACGTATTTCTTGAAGATTGGCCGTGTTTGTCGCAGATTCACTGGCAAATACAGGCAATGAAAATACCGATAATAGCCACACAAGATACTTTATTATTTTCATGAACAATTCCCCTAAAACCCATTCATGAAATAGCAAAAGAAATGCCAAATTTAAGGGATATATTTTTTTATTTTTAAATATTCAGAAACATGCATCTCTTAAAGCTGTTTTATTTTCTTTGTAAGAAACTCAATTAAATCCGTGTTTAAATCAAAAAATAAAATAGAGATTTAACTGCCATCTTATGACGCATTTTAGCTATGTCTTTCTGCAATAGCGCACCAAATAAGATGAAAAATTAACCGATTCCTAAAGAAGTCTCTCATTATTTTCATTTACTTTATAGCTTTAAAATTCTCCATTTAAAAAATAAAAAACCACCCAAAGGTGGTTTTAATCTCGCTCAATCCCTCTTTATGAAAGAGAGACTTTTCAAGCGTCTATTTAGTGACCGCCACCATTAATTGCTTTGGTCATGTCTTCTACCACTTTCTTGGCATCACCAAAAATCATCATGGTCTTCTCGTTATAGAACAAGTCATTGTCCAGACCTGCATAACCCGTTGCCATAGAACGCTTGATCACCATAATGGTACGCGCCTTATGCGCTTCCAAAATTGGCATACCGTAAATTGGTGAAGTTGGATCATCTTTTGCTGCAGGATTAACCACGTCATTTGCTCCAATTACCAGAACCACATCCGTTGCAGGGAAATCAGTGTTGATTTCGTCCATTTCCAAGATGTCATCATAGGCAACATCAGCTTCTGCAAGCAGGACGTTCATATGACCCGGCATACGACCCGCTACCGGGTGAATCGCAAAACGGACTTTTACGCCTTGTTCTTTCAGGATTTCACACAGTTCTTTCACAGCATTCTGTGCACGACCTTGCGCCATACCATACCCTGGTACAATCACAACGCTGTCGGCATTCGACATCAAGAAGCCGGCATCATCTGCTGAACCTGAACGGTGATTACGCTGAACTTTTTCACCATTGTCTACTGCTGCAACTGCTGTACCGCCCATTGCACCACCAAACAAAACGTTGATGATCGAACGGTTCATCGCTTTACACATAATGTAAGACAGAATCGCACCAGATGAACCGACAAGCGAACCTGCAACGATCAGCATATTGTTCTCTAAAGTGAAACCAATACCTGCTGCCGCCCAACCCGAGAACGAGTTCAACAGCGATACCACAACTGGCATATCACCGCCACCGACCGGTGCAATCCATACCCAACCGAATACCAGCGCCAGAGCAGTCATTGCCCAGAACGCCTGCATGTTGCCTGTTGAGAAGAACACAAAGCCAGACGCTAACATCGCCAGGAAAATAAGCGCCTGTACCGGTTTAACCCATGCACCTGAAATGGTTTTTGCCCATTTTTTCGCAGCCAATTTACCATAGGCAAATACAGAGGCTGTAAAAGTAATCGCGCCCACAAAGCAACCCACAAACAATTCAAATAAATGAACTTTGCTCATGTGTACATGCTGAACACCAGCCGCCTCTAGAGCAGTCTGATTTTGAGCAAACAATGCTGTCAGCTGGTTATTATGCAAAATGGCAGCAATCGCAATTAAAACTGCAGCTAAACCGACCAAGGAGTGCATCAGCGCAACAGTTTCAGGCATCTGTGTCATCGGGACAGTACGTGCACGTGCAATACCCACTACACCACCCAGTACCATTGCACCGATAATCATCCAGACCACCGGATGCTCGGCAACAAAGAATGTCGTGATTACAGCAATCGCCATCGCGATCATGCCGTAACGGTTACCCTGAATAGCCGTTTTCGGGCCAGACAAACCACGAAGTGTTAAGATAAAAAGAACGGCGCCTACCAAGTAGAACCAATCCGCATAGTCTCGAATAAATTCCATTTATGAACCCTCTTTTTTCTTTTGCTTCGGCTTAAACATCTCAAGCATACGTGCAGTCACGGCAAAGCCACCGAAAATATTGATACTTGCCAAGAACACAGCGATCGCACCCAAAATGCTGACAATGTTCACGCTCTGGAAAGCCACGTTTGCGTCTACGCCGATCACCGGCAAACCCACAGTCTGGATCATCGCACCGACCACAATAATGGAAGACAGTGCATTGGTGACAGCCATAAGTGGCGTGTGTAAAGCGGGTGTCACGCCCCAAACTACGTAGTAACCTACGAAGATGGCAAGGACGAAAATTGTAATCGTTTCAACCATGATCTATCTCCTTAACCACGCTTTAACAGCACTTGGCCGCCATGAGCGACGAGTAGCGCTTTTTGAATTTCTTCTTCTGGATTAATGACAAAGTTTTTGTCTTGATCAAAAAGAGTTTCCAGGAAATTAAAGACATTGCGTGCATAAAGTGCTGAAGCTTCAGTCGCAACTGTTGCCGGGATATTTGGAATACCCAAAATGGTCACGCCATTATCGGTTACGACATTTTCACCGCACTTAGAACCTTCAACGTTACCGCCCGATTCCACTGCCATATCCAGAATGATTGAACCCGGTTTCATTTTGGCAACCGTTTCAGATTTGATTAAACGCGGTGCATCACGGCCTGGTAACAGTGCAGTGGTAATCACGATATCCGCATTAGAAACGGCTTTGTCGACAATTGCGGCTTGGTCTTTGATGTATTGCTCACCCGGCATCCAGCCATAACCATTTTTAGCCGCATCCGCAGCTTTCTGTTTTTCTTCGTCAGACATTGGCACGTCTAACCATTTACCGCCTAAAGACTCCACCTGATCGCGAGCTGTTGGACGTAAATCTGTTGCTTCAACCACAGCACCTAAGCGCTTTGCAGTTGCAATTGCTTGTAGACCGGCAACACCTACCCCCATGATGACTACACGGGCAGGTTTAACCGTACCTGCAGCAGTCATCAACATTGGGAACATGCGCTGGTATTCAGCAGCCGCCAAAAGTACCGATTTATAACCGGCCAGGTTGGCTTGCGAAGACAATACATCCATGTTTTGTGCACGGGAAAGCGTACGAGGTAAAAGCTCTAATGCAAATGCAGACACCTGCGCCGATGCAAATTGGTCAAGTTCAGTATTGCGGTATGGGTCAAACATCGCAATAACTGCAGTATTTGGAGCAAGTTTCTGAATTTCGTCACCTTTAGGCGCACGAACTTTCAAAATAATTTGACTGCCGGTATAAGCATCATCCGTAATTTTGGCACCGACTTGTTCATATGCACTGTCAATATAAGCGGCTTTAACACCTGCTCTACGTTCAATGACCACTGTATGACCAGCACTGATCAACTTCTTTACTGTTTCTGGTGTTGCAGCCACACGACTTTCACCGATAACAGTTTCGGTTGGGATTCCGATCTGCATGAGCCTTCCTCAAGCTAATTTTTCTTAAGTAAACATTGCAGTTAGCAATGTTTCCCCCTAGATGCATTTTTGTTGAATTTTTGGATTCTAATTGAACTTTTTTAAATTACCACCCACTATTTATTTAATAAATACCTATATTTTGAACTGGTAATTCATAAAAATAATTATACGATATCGCATTTCTTGGTTCCGCCTGGATTAAAAATTCTTTTATCCACCGGATTGCCATTGCAATACTTTCTTAATTCTTATATTTAAATGTGGATTATGATTTTTTAGGCTTGCTTAAAAAATATGCATTGATCATTCTGACAATTTACGCTTTTACGATAAATAAAACGCTACCTTAAAGATGCTCTTATTTTGGGATAAAACAGCCTATTTCAGCGCTACTTTTAATAAGGTTGGCTAAAGTGACATGATCTACAGACTGATTGAGCAGAAAATCTGCCTGTTTTTAAAAGATCATTTCTAAAAATAAGCTGCAAACTAAATCGTATCTCATCTCTATTATTTTCAATTTCAATTGTTATTTTTATCAATCTAGTCTTACTTGCCATAAGTCTAATAAGATCAAAAAAATAGTTGAATTTTTTTTGCGCACCATTTCGCTTGATGATGATTTAATCGTATTTTTACATAAATGACTATTTTGTGCACCACTTTAGTGCAGTAGACAAATATTCATCCTTATATCCCTATTTTTCCTGATTAAAATGATCAACTTTAGCGTTTTACGGTTTTCTGCGGCACATTTAACCCATTGATCTGATCGTTGAAAAAGAGATTCATGGAACTAAGTTCAGCTTTTATTTTATCGCTCCTTTGTTGAAATAAATTAAACCCAATAAAAAAGGATTCATTCCAAATTAGAATCTTAGCCATCATATTTTTGCATTTCACCTTGCTGAGCAAAAACTTTATAATTCACGGTTCTACACTTTCTCTTTCATACTTAAAGCATTTCCCAAGTAGGTAAAATGAAACTAAGTCTAACAAGAACACAATTAGGTTCCTTGTTCGCTGTTTGTGCTGCTTTTTTATTTAGCACCAAAGCTATTTTTATTAAACAGACCTATGCACTCTCCCCGCTGGTCGATGGCACGGTTCTCATGGCTCTCAGAATGGCCAGTGCGCTGCCTTTCTTCCTTCTGATTTGCTGGTTAAGTCGACATCAGAGTAAAAACCTGAGCAGTAAAGACTGGGGTTTATTGATCCTTGCAGGCTTGATCGGTTATTACCTTGCTAGCTGGCTGGATTTTGTCGGGCTGATGTATATCAGTGCCTCACTGGAACGGATTATTTTATTTTTATATCCCACGATGACGGTTCTGGCTTCAAGCATCATCTATAAACAACGCTTAAGCTTTAAAAGTCTTTTTGCGATTTTGCTCAGCTATGGTGGGACAGTCATCGTGATGCTACAAGAACAAAGTAATGTTCCGCATCAAAGCAATTTCTGGCTGGGTGCAAGTTTAGTGTTTGCCAGTGCTGTGGCATTCGCAAGCTATTTATTATTAACACCGCGCCTGATTCAGAAATTCGGTTCATGGAACTTTACCGGCCTTGCACTGAGCATTGCCTGTATTGGCACCCTCACCCATTATGTAATTGCCATTCCTAATCCAATTGGCCTCCTCACGCAGTTACCCAGTGCCGTAATTTGGTATGGCGTTGGGCTAGGCTTTATGGTCACGGTTTTACCTACGGTATTGTTGATGCAGAGTATTGAGCGCTTAGGTGCTTCACAATCTGCCATGATTGCATCTATTGGTCCTATTCTGACCATTATTTTGGCAACTCTTTTCTTGGGTGAAAAAATGAATGCGATTCAGTGGTTCGGCTGTGCCTTGAATATTTTCGGTGTAATGATGATTACCTTATCGAAAAAGAAACTCGCTCACTAAACATCTTCATCAAAATACTGTGAATAGGGTAATTTTAAGAGTTTCTAGGGAGATATTTATAGTCTCTCCCCAAAATAACAATTTTGAATTCAGTAAATGAATAGCCAGGCAAATATCCGTCTTTACCTTTTTGTCTGCTAATTCCTGTCTCAGGTCTTGCTATACTGGTGCGGCTCACTGAAAAGGAGCAACCGCGAACCGTCGGTAAAACATTAAGCAAAGGATTTTTATGAATACTTCTCTCGACATTAGCCAAGATAAATCTTTGCTATGGTTGATGGCTATTGCTTGTGGTTTATGTGCGGGGGCAAACTATTACTGCCAGCCTTTGATTTCCTCCATCCAGCAGTATTATCAGGTTCCTGAATCTCAAGTGGCACTGACTGTCACCTTTGCCCAGATTTCCTATGCATTGGGTTTACTGTTTATTGTACCTTTGGGCGACATGCTCAATAAAAGCAAACTTATTCCCTTTCTTATGCTGGGTGCAGCCGTAGGCTTATTTATTTGTGCCAGTGCTGTGAATCTGCCAATGCTCTGGATTGGAACCATTATTGCTGGACTTTTTTCTGTGGCTGCCCAAATCCTGATTCCCTTGGCCACCATGGCGGTGAAGCCGGAAAAAACCGGAGAAGTAGTCGGCTTCCTGATGAGTGGCTTGCTGGTCGGTATTCTGCTCTCGACCAGTATTGCAGGATTATTGTCCGACCTGTTTCACTGGAAAATGATCTATGTCGTCAGTGGAATTGCCATGCTGGGCTTAAGTTTCTATTTAAAAGGTAAATTACCGAGTCTGCCGCGTTTGAAAATAAGCTATGCGGCGATTTTTAAATCCATGGCGATATTATTAAAACAGGAACCACGCTTGGTGTTGCGCTCGCTTACAGGAGCCTGTGCTTTTGCCGCCATGAGTATGCTGTTCTCTACCATTGCCCTGCTGCTCACCCAAAAACCCTTTCAGCTTTCTGATGTCATGGTCGGTCTGGTCACGCTGGTCGGGGTGTTTGGCGCGCTTTCTACGCAGATAATTGGTAAATGGGCAGACCGTGGTCATATCAAAACGCTGAGCTGGATCGGCTGTTCTATTCTGATCGGTAGCTGGCTATTTCTTTATTTTGGTGCGGTATCTTTACTCAGTTATATTCTAGGCTACGGGCTGATTAATTTGGGCTTGGCAATCACGCATAGCTGTAATCAGAATGTGATTTTCCGCTTACGCCCGGATGCTAAATCCCGGGTCAATTCCCTTTATATGACTTTGTATTTTATTGGCGGTGCCTGTGGTTCTGCGCTCGGTGTTTATACATGGCATCATGGTGGATGGAGCATGACCTGTATCGCAGGACTGGGTTTGGTAATCGGTTCCGCCCTGTTTGCTTTACTTGATATGCATTATCACGCTAGAACACAGGTGCTCTAACTAAAAAGCCTCTAACTGAAGAAGCGGTTTGACTTCATTGTGAATTAGACTTTCCATCAAGAAACTTGCACCATAGGATAAAACGGTTTGCCTAAATCTAAGGTTTGGGCATTTTCCAGCAAGACCAATATAAATACCGGTAAAAATGCCGCCAAAATATTACAGGCATCTTGAAGTTGTTTACGGTTCACAGAACTATTATAAGTCACTCCGCCATGGATCATTTGATTGCGCAAGGTGTACAGACGATTAAAAATTACGAATAAAATATCGACCGAAGCTTTTTCTTGTAATGCTCTATGCACCTTCTTCTTTTCCTGCTCAAAATCTTCTTTCCAGGTGACTTGACTAATTTTTTGATTTTGAAAATCCCAAAACCCTTGATACCCATAAGGATTCTCTAATAGCAGCCGAATCGGCTGACTAAACTTATCCCAAAGAATATTATAAATTTTAGATTCCTGATCTTTTTGGCAAATGAGATACAAAAAATGTCGTAATGATTGCTTGTCTTGGGTAATGGTGACATCCTGCGCATAAATGGCATTGAACGCGATCCAGAGGCTTATAAATTTAAGGTCAAGATCACTATCGAGTTCGACAGATTTTTTGAACCAACTTAAGCCACGATGAATTCTGAGATTGAAGTAATCAGAATGCTCGGCTTTTTTACTTTTAAAGATTTCTTCCAAAAGCATCATTTTAAATTCTCATACTTTATTATTCTTCTCATTAAACATACTCAATTTTATAATATTTACAATATAAAGAATTACTTATACAGTCATTTTTTATCGAATAATCAATAGCCTAAAATGTTGATTATTTTTAGTTCCCGATCCAGTGTTGTTGCTTTGATCAGAAAGCACGTATAATCCGCGCTTCGGTTTTTTCTTCGTTACAGGTTCATGCCATGACTGCTCTCCGATCTTTACAGCCTCGCATTTCGGTCGCGCCGATGATGGATTGGACCACCCGTGACTACCGTTTTTTTGCCCGCCTTTTTAATCCAAATATTATTATGTACACTGAAATGGTAACCACTGGTGCCATTCTATTTGGTGATGCGGCGCGTCATTTGGACTACAACAACGAAGAACACCCGATTGTGTTGCAACTTGGTGGCTCGAATCCGAAAGACCTGGCAACCTGTACTAAAATGGCGCAAGACTGGGGCTACGATGAAGTCAACCTGAATGTCGGCTGCCCAAGTGACCGCGTACAAAACAATAAAATTGGCGCATGTTTAATGGCAGAACCGGACTTGGTCGCGGACTGTATTGCTGAAATGCGTAATGCCGTGGATATTCCTGTTACCGTAAAACACCGGATTGGGATTGATGACATGCAGTCCTATGAAGAAATGCTGCATTTTGTCGATACTGTGTCTAAAACCGGCTGTGACAACTTTATTGTGCATGCACGTATTGCCCTGCTGCAAGGCTTATCGCCTAAAGAAAACCGCGATGTTCCACCTTTACGTTATGCAGACGTTTACCGTTTAAAACAGGAACGTCCAAACCTGCTGATTGAAATTAACGGCGGTGTCAAAACCCTGGCAGAAACCCAAGCACATTTAAAACATGTTGATGGCGTGATGATTGGTCGTGAAGCCTATCACAACCCTTATCTTTTGGCTGAACTGGGACAAGTGTGGAACCTTGAAGCCCCTGACCGTTTCGATATTATGGCGCAGATGATGCCGTATATTGCTAAACGTATGCAAGAAGGTGCACCGCTTTCCATTATCACCCGTCACATTCTAGGTTTATTCCAAAACCTGCCGGGTGCGCGAAAATGGCGTCAGGCTTTAAGTGGCGGTAATGCCAAGACCCTGAAAGATGTAGAAACAGCTTTAATTAATATTCAGGAAGCGATGCAGCGTACTGAAGAATATGTGAGAGAACATCAGGAATCTCTAGCTTCAAACTAATTACATGTTCGATCATGATCAGCAATGCTAGCCCACTTGAAGTGGACTGGCATTTTTTTGAATTTGATTTTTCCGCTGTCTTTATATTCTGCTGACTAAGAAAGAAATCTGACACAGCTTGCTATGACAATTAGTGAAAAACTACGGGCTTAATCTAAATTTTCACCATTCATGTCTTTGAACTGCGAAGGTCCGTAAAATTAGTGCTGATTATAAACAGCATGCCCCCGATCTTTAATCGCAACAATTTTTTTACCTTCTGCTTTGGCTTGCTCTAATTGACCCGCTTGAACCAACAACCGGGTTTTATCAATCTCTGTCAGCAATTGATCATATAAAGCATCTGAGGTCGGCGCTTTTACATCATTGTTTTTTAACTTCATTTGTTTTGCATCTAAAGCTGCAGCTTTCATATGATCTAGCGCTTTTAGCGCATCACTTTGATTCTCTGCTTTGTTAAACATTTTAAAGTTTTTTGCAAGCGTATCCATATTCTGTTCAAGCTTGCCGGCAAAACTTAAGCTGCTAAATGACAAAGCGAATGCAAGCATTACTGGGGTGAAGGTTTTTTTAATCATGTAGATGTCCTTTGAAGTTCCATTTAAAAACTGTGATTATTATTGCTGTTTAATTGTTTTAAAGATTTGCCTAAATAGCATTAAACATAGTGTAAATTCCATAAAAAATGCAACGGATTCATTGCATTTTAATCAATAACTTCAGTTTTTTAGACCGGCTCTATTTCATGATGCAAGGCATCATGAATCGCTTCCACTAGCTGCTGCGCAATTTCCTGTTTTGAGGCTTTTTCCAGCTCACGTTTCTGCATCTGATACTGCTCGGCAAAAAACACCATCATGGCATTTTCATCAGAGGCAAAACCAATATCAGGCCGTGATACATCATTACAGGCAATCATGTCGAGTTTTTTCGCCACCAGTTTACCGGCTGCATATTCTTCGACATTGCGGGTTTCAGCTGCGAATCCCACCATAAATGGACGCTTTTTTTGCTGGGCAATGGTCGCGACAATATCCGGGTTTTTAATTAATGAGATATTTAGTTCATCACCGGTTTTTTTAATTTTATGTTCGGCAACTTCGGCCACTCGGTAGTCCGCAACCGCTGCTGTCGCAATAAAGATATCGCAACCTTCATCCAGCATTTGCATGCTGATCTCAAGCATTTTAACCGCAGATGAGACATTAATACGGCGTACCCCATTTGGCGTATCCAGACTCACAGGACCAGCAATCAGAGTGACTTTGGCACCGGCTGCATAACAGGCAGCAGCCAAGGCAAAGCCCATTTTTCCGGTACTGTGGTTGGAAATATAACGTACCGGATCCATCGCTTCACGGGTCGGACCTGCAGTAATCACTACATGTTTACCCGCCAGCATGCCAAATTTTTCTGCAATGGCACGTTGTGCTCTATGGAAATATTGAGTCACTTGTCGTGCCAGATCTTCCGGCTCCGGCATACGCCCCAAACCCACATCGCCACAAGCTTGTGAACCAGCATCTGGCATAATCACATGCACACCATCTTCAACCAGCGTATTTAAATTACGCTGCGTGGCTTTTGCGGCCCACATTTGTTGATTCATCGCGGGTGCCACCCAAACCGGTGATTTGGTTGCCAAATATAGAGTACTTAATAAATCATCCGCTAGACCGGCAGCAAATTTCGCTAAAGTATCGCAACTTGCCGGTGCAACCAATAATAAATCGGCCCAGCGTGCCAGTTCAATATGCCCCATTCCAGCTTCCGCTTCGGGGTTGAGTAATTCAGTATGGACTGGATTCCCAGACAAAGCCTGAAAGGTGAGCGGAGTGACAAATGCTTGCGCACCGTGGGTCATGACTACCCTGACATTAAAGCCAGCATCTTTTAATCGACGAACCAAAATAGCACTTTTATAGGCTGCAATGCCGCCTGTTACCGCTAAAACAATATTTTTATTGGGAATTACACTTAGGTCGAAGCTCACAAACAGGCTACCTTTGCTGTTGCAGTGGCGCTCACAATAGCATTAAATAAACGCAGACCCAAGGTAGCCCTTCGTTCTAATTACACTCACTAAGAATAAAAAAGTCTAAAAAAATGAATTTATCGATTAAACATTGGCCAGAACAAGAACGTCCACGCGAACGACTGATTCGACAAGGTGCGCCCAGTTTGTCAGATGCCGAACTACTCGCCATCTTTTTACGTTCTGGTTCCAAGCAGCATTCAGCAGTTGAACTTTCCCGGCTGCTATTGCAACATTTCGGCGGACTTAATCCGATTTTTGATGCCACCCTTCAGGATTTAGGCCAGTTTCATGGTATTGGCGACAGCAAATATGCTCAGCTGATGGCTGTTAAAGAATTGGGACGGCGTTATATTGGTCAACATTTAAAACAGGAAAAAATTGAACTAAGTAACTCAAAAACACTTTTGGATTTTTTGAAATTTGAATTGCTCGGTGAAACTCAAGAAGTTTTTGCAGTGCTTTGCCTAGATGTACATTTAAGAAAAATAAGCTTTAAAAAAATGTTCTATGGGTCAATAAACTCATGTGAAATTTCAATTAATCAGTTGCTGCGCCATGCCATTAATCAACATGCCAGTAGTATTGTGATTGCTCATAACCATCCCTTTGGTAGGCCACATGCATCGAAGGCTGATATTGAACTCACTCAGCGTATTTTAACGGCTTGTGATTTATTAGAAATCAAGCTAATTGACCATTGTATTGTTTCTCCAGAAGGGAGTTATTCTTTTGCTGAACATGGGCTGATTCTGCCCCAATAATAAATGTAACAAATGTTGACAAAAGCCCTGCTAACATTGAAGATCAATGAAAGTTTTGACGATACTAATAACATGATTGTGCGTGACCAACCTAGTATATTTAGGCTGTTATTTTCTTGGCGTGGAACTATTCTTCCCAAGGTTTTGCCGCCTTTAGGCGTGGTCATGCTGATCTCGGGTGTAATTGGTGGATTATCTTATATCGGATATTTTCATTTTCCAGAATTACCGTTGGTGGGTTTTACCCTTATTGGGGTAGTGCTGTCCATTTTTCTGGGTTTTAAAAATACCGCCTGTTATGACCGTTGGTGGGAAGCACGTAAACTGTGGGGCATGCTGATTGCCAATGCCCGGCATTTTGACCGTGACTGCCGTATGCTGAGTCAAGGTCGCCGTGAACGCGTGATCCAGCACGTCATTGTATTTGCCAATGTGCTGCGTGACCGTTTACGTCATCAAACGGCGAACCCGATGGAATTGGTAGAAACCAGTGGTATGAGCCAGCATGCTGTAACTCAGCTCTATCAACAAGCCAATGCGCCACAATACACCTTAAGTTTGATTCAATGGGAATTGATGCAAGCCCTTAAAGAAGGTGAAATTTCCGATATTATTTATATGCAAATGAACCAGCACGTGGCTGAACTGAGTTTGGTTCAAACAGGTTGCGACCGTATTGCGACCACTCCTCTGCCTTTTGCCTACTCGGTTTTACTGAACCGTACCGTTTATTTTTTCTGTTTTATGCTGCCCTTTAGCTTAGGCTCAACCCTAGGTTTAGCAACCCCGTTAATGGTGGGTATTTTGGCGTATACCTTTTTAGGCTTAGATGCCTTAAGTTCAGAAATTGAAGAGCCGTTTGGTACGCAAAGTAATGACTTACCATTAGATTCAATGGTGCGCACTATTGAAATTGAATTGTTGGGAACTTTGGGGAAACCGACCCCACCGCCAATTCAGGCGCAGGATCATAATTTACTTTAACTGATTACCTCTCCTTTACGAAGATGTGCTTCTCATCTGCTGAAAGGAGAGGGAACTCCTTCTCTTGCGCCATATATGGCTCAGGGAGAAGGTTGGGATGAGGGAATGACTAAACAAAACTCTCCCAAATCCCGACTTGCCCCTCTTTGAGTCTCGGAATATTACCCAATCGAATCCATGGCATATGATCGCCATGAAAATCACTACCGACAGACACCTTCAAATTAAATTCCTCAATCATGCGATCAATCATCTGACGTGTAGACGCAGGCTCAATCGCTGGAGGAAGTTCAACGGCGTCTCCACCAAACCGGGCAAATATTTCAATCAAATAACGGATATTGGTGGCGGATAAATCATATTTGGTTGGGTGTGCCAAGATGGCATAACCTTGGCTTGCATGAATCACCTGAATGGTTTCTTCTAACCCCAAGCCATCAAATTTTACGTAGGCTTTTTTGCCTTCTTTAATATATTTATCAAAAGCCTGTTGTGGACGGTTCACAATCTTTTTTTCAACTAGGGTTTTGGCAATATGCGTACGGGTAATACGATCTGCAATACCCTCTACCTTGGCAATGACATCGGCATAAATATCCTGACCAATCAGCGGAATCAGCAAATCACAAATTTGTTTGGCGCGAATGGCACGAATCTGTTTTTGTTGTTCGAGTACAACCTGCAAAGGCTCTGGATTTTGCATATTCAAGGCGACAATATGTACCCCGTAACTTTTTTGAGTTGCCGGTCGTGACCATTGACTGGAGATTTCTACACCTGAAATAATATTCAATGGCAAATCCAAAGCAACTTTTTCAGCTAACTTTAAGCCATCCATAGTATCGTGGTCAGTCAGCGCAAGGGTATGAATACCTTTTTCAACGGCTGCATGCACAAGTTGTTCTGGAGACAAAGTTCCATCAGAAATATTACTGTGTGTATGTAAATCTACGCCTTGCATCACTTATACTACGTCATTTATTTGATCAGATTTAGATACTTTAACATGAAAGCACTTTTAGACTTTGTGCCACTCATTATTTTCTTTTATTTATATAAAACCGTTGACCCTAAAGATACTGAGCATCCCCTGCTTCAATTGATTGGTTCTGCAGGCGGTATAGATAACAATAATATTTTGGTTGCAACCACCGGCCTGATTATTTCCATGCTTGTGGTATATGGGGCTTTGTTTTTTATACAGAAATTTCGTTTAGACAAACAACAGTGGATTGTATTGTTCATGACGGTGATTTTTGGCGGTGTGACTTTAATGCTCAGCGATGATTTCTATATTCGTTTGAAAGCGGTTCTTTTAAATATTGTCTTCGCAGGCGCATTTTTACTTTCACCTTATTTTATGAAAGACAAGAAACCGCTGATTCAACGTTTATTTGGGCCTATCTTCAATTTAACGGAACAAGGCTGGAAAAATTTAAACTTTGCCTGGGCTGGAATGTTCATATTCATGTCCTGCTTACATATTTTCTTCGCTTTTTTATTTTTAGGTGGAAAATATTGGGGTGAATTCACTGCATTTGGTGACATGATTGTGATGTTTTCCTTTATCATTATTCAGTTTATTGTCTTGCGCAAATATTTTAAGTCGCCTGAAGAATAATTTAGGTCAACTGATCGAGAAAGAATATGCCTTTATTCGTCGTAAGCTGTACAGATAACGAAGGTACAGTAGAAAAACGTCTTGCTACACGCCCACAACATCTTGAACGTCTGCAAAAATTAAATGATGAAGGTCGCTTAATTGTGGCCGGTGCCATGCCAAAAGACCCGACCAATCCACAAGCAGGTTTTTATGGCAGTACCATTATTGTTGACTTTGAATCGCGTGAAGCGCTTGATGCATGGCTACAAGAAGAGCCTTTCTTAAAAGAAGGCGTATATAGTCATATTGATGTGAAACCTTTTAATAAAGCTTTCCCTCAAGGATAAAATCATGCGCGTTGTTGTTTCAAGCTTATTGGGTTTGTCTTTAATCTGTTCTACGGTATCGGCGGTTGAACCGGCTCCTGCTACGCCTATACCTGCTGCTCAAGCCACGACAGTAACACCGCCTCCACAGACTCTGCCCGCCAGTAGACCCGGTACTGTTCCTGGGGGTGCTACCAGCATGAATCCAAATGGGCTACCCCAAGAAGCCAAGCCTTTAACGGCGGAGCAACTTGCAAAAAATAAAGCCTTGCAGGATGCCAAAGTTAAAGCCTTGGTCAAAGATCAAGAAACACGCTTGCAACAACTGGAAAAAGCCAACTTAGAGGCGTTATCGCAAAATCAGGAGCTACAATTGAAAAATGATAGCTTGGGGGTTCAAGTTCAAGTTTTACAAAGTGAACGTAGCGCACAAATGTTTTTATATGGTGCTGCGACCATTGCGTTAGGTGTCTTGCTCGGTTTCCTGATTGCAAGTTATGTCTATACCAAACGTCGTCGTCAGTGGTAAAACATCCCTTTCTATTGTGTTTTAAAGGTTACTTAGATTTTGTCGAGTGCAATTCAAACTGCTGATCTTGATTGGCAATGTGTGGATGGAATTGATATTCCTGTCTCCAAAAAATTTGGGGACATCTATTTTTCTAGAGACAATGGGTTACTCGAAACACGACACGTCTTTTTGAATGGTAATGACCTCGCCACACGTTTGGCAAAGCTGCAGGATTTTGAATATTTTTGCGTAGGTGAAACCGGTTTTGGTACAGCTTTAAACGCTTTAGCATTATGGCAGATGTGGCAACAATTGCGCCCGAAGAACCGAAGTCATCTGCACTTGATCAGCGTGGAAAAATTCCCACTTAACAAGACCGATTTTATTCGCGCGCTCAATGTCTGGCCGGAACTGCAACCTCTGGCCGAGCAGCTGATCGAGCAATATCCACTGCCTATTGCCGGCTGTCACCGACTAAACTTTCCTGACGATCATTTTTCCATTGATCTATGGCTCGGTGATGCCAATGATGTCTTGCCGGTCATTGTTAAAACCAAAGCTGTAGATGCCTGGTTTTTAGATGGTTTTGCACCTTCTTGCAATCCTGATCTGTGGCAAGAACATGTTTTGAGCCATATTATCCGGCTTTCTAATTATGGAACGACTTTTGCCTCCTTTAGTGTTGCGGGTGTTTTAAAGCGGGGCTTAAGCGAGCATGGAATTACGACTTCTCTGCCACCAGGTTTTAAGCATAAGCGTCAAATGCTCACAGCAATCTGGAACCCTCCAGAAGCTCAAAATCAACCAGTTCTTCAGTCAACAATCGCAAAGACCGAACAACCCGAATTAATAAATTCAGCTTCAGTATTTAAAAGACGCAAAATTGCAATTATAGGCGCAGGAATAGCCGGTTTAAGCTGTGCCTTCGCCTTTGCCAAGCGCGGCCATCAAATCATCATTTACGACCAATCTGAGCCACTTGCAGGTGCCTCGGGTAATCCACTGGCCTTGCTCAACCCTAGATTAGGCCGTGTTGAGCAAAGTGCAGAGCATCTGGTCACGTTGGCATGGCAATATGCGATTCCGCATTATCAAAAATTCAAAGCTTTTCATCCGATTCAGGTCAGTCAATTGGCGCTTAAACAGGACGATGATTTACTTAAACTTGCAGAGCACTATCCAGATGGAGTATTTGCGAAAAAAGCCAATCAAAGTGATCTTGAAACTGAATTTCCGAGCCTAAAATTATTACAAGCCGGTACAATTTCGCCACCTCAATTACGCGATCAAATTTTGGCGCATCCTTCCATTCACTTTCAGCAAGCGGAAATTATTGAGTTAAAAACTACATCTAAAATTCAAGTGATCGACATCAAGCAACACTGTTTGGGAGAGTTTGATCATGTGATTATTTGTGCGGCACTGAATAGTAAAAACTTTGCAAAACAATTCCCCAAATTGAAGCCGAACCGTGGGCAAGTCAGCTGGGTAAATAATTCAAATCATCCGTTACAGCCTGAACAGGCGTATAGCTACGGTGGTTATTGCATGCAGCTGGACCAGCATCTGATTTTAGGGGCTTCATTTCACCCAGATTGTGATGATGATAAAGTTTTGGTTGAAGATCATGTGCATAATTATTCGCTGATCCATAGTGTCTTTCCGGATTATGCGCAATCTTTGCCGCCTATTGAAACTTGGCAGGGCCGCGCATCGGTACGGACACAAAGCCCGGACTATTTCCCCTTACTCGGAAAAATTCAGCCAGATGCTGAAATATATACCTTTACGGCCTTAGGCTCTAAAGGCTTTTTATTTGCCCCGCTGTGTAGTGAAGTTTTGGCTGCCCAAGTTTTAGGGGAAGCCTGCCCGCTGACTTCATATTGGGTGAATAAACTTAATCCACGACGTTTTATCAAAAAAGTAAAACCGAAAAAGCCTTACTATCAAAAACCACTTCCAAACTCGCTTTAAAAAATCAGTCCACTAAAATCTTCCTTAATAAAAAAGAGAGATTGAGCGAAATTCATTTTTTAGCCATTAAAAAAGCACCTTACGGTGCTTTTTTCTTAAGCGCCCTGTTCTAAAGGCAATCCTGCATCACGCGCGGCACGCGTGCCACCCATCAATACAACATACTCACGCGAGCCATCTAAGCTCTCTAACTTTTCAGCAGCACGTGGTGCTTTACTTCCACCACCACATAAAATGTAAATAGGCTGATCCGACTCCACCTGAGTTAAGCTGTCTGCACTCAAGTCATCTATGGGCTGATTTACAGCACCTTTTACATGACCTTCAGCAAAGGCTTTTGTATCACGAACATCCCAGATAACTGCATTTTCTGGGAACTCAAATGTTGTAATTTCTTGCTTACGGATCATTGTGCACTCCTTTGATGTAAACAACACTTGGCAAATGAAGAAAACATCCCTAGCATCTCAGATATTCTTTCCCTTTGTAAAGGTCTAAACCATGCCTTCTTTCGATATTGTCTCTGAATTAGAAATTTTTGAAGTAAATCATGCCGTTCAAAACACGCAAAAAGAAATTGCAACACGTTTTGACTTCCGTGGCCAAGATGTTTCTCTTGAATTAAGCGAAAAAAATAAAGAAATCAAAATCACGACAGAAAGTGATTTTCAATGTGAACAAGTATATAGCATGCTAGAAAATCATTTCTTTAAACGCAAAGTGGATATTCAAGCCCTTGATCCACAAAAAATGACCGCTTCAGGTAAAAATGTGATTCAAATCATTAAGCTTAAAGATGGTCTTGACTCTGACACCGCAAAAAAAATTAATAAAGCCATTAAAGAAAGTGGCATTAAGGCGCAATCTTCTATTCAAGGCGACAAGATTCGTGTAACGGATAAGAAACGCGATACTTTGCAACAAATTATGGCATTCTTAAAAGAGCAGCAATTTGGTGTGCCTTTGCAGTTTAATAACTTTAAAGACTAATACACTGATGCAATAAAAAGTCGAGGAATTTCATGACACCGACCAATCGCTTATCAAAACTGGTTAAAGCAACCTCTAAATTACCCAAAGGTATTCGCAGTACACTGTGGAGCAAAGCATTTGGTCGGATCGTACCGATGGTGGGTAGTGCCAATATTCGCTACCTCGAAGTGAGCCACTCAAAAGTGGTAGTGAAAATTGAAAACCATCGTGCAATGCAAAACCACATTGGTCAGGTGCATGCCTGCGCCATGGCATTAATTGCTGAAACAGCTACCGGTTTTGTTACAGGCATGAATGTTCCGGATTCTTGTATCGTATTAATCAAAAGTTTTAAAGTTGATTTTAAACGCCCCACCAAAGGTGCAATGATTGCAACTGCAACACTTACCGATGATCAGCAAAAAATGATGCAAAGCACTGAAAAAGGTGAAACATTGGTGACCGTAAAGGTGACTGATGAATCAGGTGAAGAACCGATTCAATGTGAAATGTTGTGGGCTTGGGTGTCAAAGTCACAATTAAATAAATAGTTTGATTTTTAATTTTGATTACTTAAAGCTAAATCGAATGATGTTTTTTCTTTTGTAAAAATAACTGAGCTTAAAATAGAGCAGACGTTGTTTTAAAAAATTCAGCACATAAAAAAGCCCAATCCATATTGGGCTTTTTTTATATTTCATTATTACGCGGGTTGTGATGCTAAATATTTTTGTTTTACATCCTCTGGAATTTGACGCTTTCCACCTTTCACATCGACGGCAACAAAGGTAAACACTCCTTCTGTCACACGGATTGGTTCACGTGAACTGTCATGACTATCCCAGACTTCAATTTGCATCTGAATAGAGGTATTACCTACTTTTAAGATTTTGGTATAACAACTAATCACATCACCGACTTTTACCGGAACCAAAAAAGTCATTTGATTAATTGAAATAGTTGCACAACGTCCTTTACTAAAACGTTCTGCATGAATTGCACCTGCCAAATCCATTTGTGAAACAATCCATCCACCAAAAACATCACCACTCCAGTTGGTATCTGCCGGCATCGCAATGGTTTGAAGAGAAAGGGTTCCTTCAGGTTTTACATGAGTATCTGACACATTAGCTCCCAGTTTTGGCATTTAATTGCTGATCTAGCCACTGTTGCAGCTCTGTAGATCGTAAAGCACCGCTTATTCTAGCAATTTCACGGGTTTTATTCATCAAAACCAAGGTGGGAATACTTCGTACATTAAAAGCCCCGCTGAGTCGAGGCGATTGTTCGGTATTAATTTTTGCAAAAACTACTTTCGGATTTTGTTTTGCCACCTGTTCAAAATGAGGTGCCATCATCTTGCAAGGACCACACCATTCAGCCCATAAGTCAATCAGTACAGGCAATTCACTATGGGTGACAAAGTTACTAAAATTATGCTCATTCAATTCAATTGGAGCCAGAGGAATAAGCGCATGTTGACACTGGCCACAGTTTGGATTTGCCTCTAGTTTATCTTCAGGCACTCGATTTCTAGCACCGCACGCAGGACATACAATAATCATTTAGCTTACTCCAATATGTTGATGTAAGAATTCTAATTGGGTAGATATCGCTTTTTCAAACCATTGATCATGATAAATATCAAAATGTTGCATATCCCATTCATGATATTGCACATAAGGTGCAATATTGGTTGCTGTTTCCCGACTTGACTCAATAGGGATCAGACTATCTCGTTTGGAAGCAATAAACAGAACAGGGATACTAATTTTACGCACATCCTGAATAGGACGATACCGAATTAAATTAAAAAAAATCCGGGCCGGAATCTCTCCACTCCAGAAATAATCCGGATTGACAATGGATAAATAGCCGTCATAACTATCGGCTGTCGGCATAAAACATAAACCCTTTCTGTCTACGACAGGCAAGGTTTTCGGGGACATGCCGACTTTTGCACCCATATAGTCCTGACTGGATATTTTTAATGCTTTTGGGAGTTGTTGTAAAGGGTAAAGCTTGGCACTTTCTGTTCCATCAACAAAGGGAATTTGAGCTATTACAGCATGCACATTTTTTAATTCCGCCGCCAAATTTAAGACATATCCCCCACTTAAAGAAGTCCCCCAGAGTACAATACGCCGCGTATCTACTGATTTTCGCTCTAAAATATGCGCAATCATGGTTCGCCAGTCTTCCAATTGAGATTGAATCGACACCAACTCACGTGGACGACCTGTGCTTCCACCCCAATAACGATAATCAAACAATACAACTGCATAACCTGCTTGAGCAAAACGTTGGGCATACTGAACCAGTTTAAAGTGACGCAAGGCTGCCAAACCATGAGCCATGATAATGACCGCAGGTTTATGTTCAGTTTTGGGACGATAAAAATCCGCAGCAATGACATCTTTTCCACTATTTACATACAGTGGTTCAACTGTATAGGAATGCATATGCGCTCCATTGCGTTATTTTATGGTTGTAATCGCTTATAAAAATTTCAACAGATTAAGCTCCTGTTTCAGCTTAATGCTATCATAAAGCATATATCTATTTAGAAAATTATGGAGTGACAAAATGAGTGAAAATGTCGGCTTTGCAGGTCAAATTACCCCGGAACAAGTAGCACAAGTTGTTGAAAAAGGTTTTAAATCAATTATCAACAACCGTCCAGATCTGGAAGGTGGTCCCGAACAACCTACAAGTGCACAAATTGAAGAAGCCGCACGTAATGCAGGTTTAGATTATGTTTTCCAGCCTGTAGTTGCGGGTCAAATTACTGAAATTGATGTCCGTACATTTGCCAATCATTTTAATGAGCTTCCAAAGCCGGTACTCATGTTCTGCCGTACCGGAAACCGCTCAAACAATTTATTCCAACTCGCAAAACAAATGGATTTGCTGGATGATTAAGCATGTTGTTGATCATGTTTTAATAAGTTTAAGTTTGACCTGGAATATATAAATTTTCGCAGAAACTATTGAGTTACCTTTTAGTTTAAATTCTTCGGTAAATGTTACAGGTCAAATGATAATTTAAAATTTTGATGCATCAAAGATTCTAAATAGATAATTGTGAATCGCTTCCATCAGTAACAAGGCAAGCGATTTCAGTCAATCAATTACGTCATATTACTGAACAAGCTCATATTAGTTTTATTTATCAATCTATTCTCAGTAATAAAGTTTCTGAAACAGACATCCTTGAATTTTCAAAATATTATAATATGCTTCTAAAACCAATTTTAATGATATATCGAAGTGGCGTACGCTCTTCCGTATTATTTAATAAAGCGAAAAAACTGGGATTACTCAATGAATAAAATAATTCTTCTTATCCTTATTTCATGTGCCTTTGCGGGATGTAGCTCTATGAATGTTCGACCTACGGTTGGGGTGAGTGTGGGAACTTCAATTTAAAGCCCCTAAATAAAAAACAGCGCCGAAGCGCTGTTTTTTTATAAATACAATTTCTATTGATAAGATACATAAATCGTTGATACTTTACCATCTGGCGAAGAAACAGAAACTTTCAACGTATCTCCTACAGCACATTCTTTTAGACGATAGCCATAATAACTTTGATTATTATTTTTGAATGTGATTGGTGTTAAAAGATTAAATACATTTGCAACAGGTGAACTCCCGCTTGCCAACTCAGCAGTACAAGATAAATCATTATTTTTTGTATTATCCTCAGGCGTAACACTTATTGTTGTACCTGTTGGCATAGGTACACTTTGAGCACTATTTCCGTACATATTAAAAGACAATAAACTTCCACTCGCATTTACATTGGTAAAAGTTGGTGTATTCTCTGCAAATGCAAATAATAATTGCTGACGAACAACCGTATCTAAATTATCATCACATGTGTCTGCGATATTTGGCTGTCTTATTGTAGATGGGGCACATGTCGCTTTATTTCCTAATACTGCACGATTATAAAGAAATTCACCAATACCATAATCTTTGTTATATTGATTATTCTCGTTATCATCACGGAAAAAGCTGCCAATATTACTAAGAAGTGTATCTACACCTTTAGTATAAAGATTATCACCATCTAAATCTGTAAAGGTTTTATCACCCTCAACATAAGCTAAAACAGTAACACGATTATCTAAAGGACGAGGTTCTTGTGTCGTTAGCATTACAGAACACACTCCTTGGACTGTTGAACAATTAGGTTCAACTTTACCGCCCTCTGAAACAAAGCTAATTACCGTCCCATCTGGAACAGGATTTCGTGTACGATCCACCATCCTCGCTGTAATAGTTGCAGCATCGCCATCAATTACATTCTGTAATGAATTTTTAGATACTGACAAGCTTAATCCATCTTGAGTTAAACGACCAATGGATACAGATACCTCTTTAGAGATAGCCGAAACATTTATGTCTGAAACTAGAGTTGCTCTTATCTCTACAGGTCCAGGTTTATCTCCTGGATAAAGATTCACAATCACTTTACCATTTGAATCACTTTTTATAGTTTTGTTATTACGATTTCCAAATGATACGAACGATAAATCTTCTGGTGCTTGCACTTTCTCAATCAACACATCTTGATCTGCTACGGGTACGCCATTTGCATACAAAGTAAATTCAATTTGACCAGATGACGCTGAGCCACTTTTTCTAATCCCTAAATTAAGTTTATTAGATGTATATACTAATGAATTAGCCTCAAGCGCCTTAATACTGACATCAAGTGCAACTTCTGGGATATTTAAACCTTTCGCCGAAATTTTTTGTGTTCCTGTGCAAAGCTTTCCATCTGTGCCAATCGCTTTATATGATGTCGTAACATTTCCTTGATTTGATGAAACAACTGTAGCAGGTTCAAATTTACCGCATGTTGCAGTGAACTCTACATTGACATTATTCTGATTAACTTTTGTATTTGCGTCTTGCGTTTTTAACGTGATATTTGTTGAGCCGCCAGACTCTAATTGAGTACTAGCTGCCGTCATATCGACTAAACTAATATTAGTTGCTTGAAGCGAGAAATTAAGTACTTTTGTTGATGCTGTAGCCCCATCAAAATCTGCAATTGCAGAAATTTGATAAGCACCATTAGTATTCATATTTTCAGGCTTAACCGAGATACTCGCTTCGCCGTTGGTATTAGTTAAAACAGCACCATTAGAACTACCTAAAACAACACCACCAGTCACTGTAAATGTAACTAATGCACCACTAATTCCTTTACCTGACTGATCTGTTACTTTTACTTTAGCTATCACACCTTCTGCTGCGATTGACTGAGTTAAGTTACCATTTCGATCAATCAATTGAACAGCACTAATATCGACAGCTTTCACAACCTCGCCAGTGCTTGGGTTAGTAGAAGAAGAATTGCCCGAACCATCATTATAATATCCTTCACTTCCACCGCCACCACAACTCGCTAACAAGACAGCCAAAGCTACTGTCGATAATTTTAATCCAACATTTTTACTCATTAAAAAATCCCCACAATCCCTATAAAAATAGTGTTTTCATTTAATTTATATTGACCGATATGTAATCATATCTGGTGGTTTATGTAAACAAAAGCATGATAAATGTTTAACTGTGTTAGCCTAAAAAATATAGAAATGAGAGTTATTTCACAATGTACGACATTATTATTCTAGGTGCGGGTACTGCAGGAATATCTGCCTATAAAGAAGCAATAAAACACACCCAAAATATTCTGATAATTAATGATGGACCTTGGGATACCACTTGTGCCCGTGTAGGATGTATGCCAAGTAAAGTCCTTATATCAACAGCCACCAGAATGCATGAAATTCAACATGCACAAGAAGTTGCTCTAAGTGTCTCAGCTAAAATTGATACGTCACAGGTGATGCAACATCTAAGAAAGCTACGCGATCACTTCACCCAGGCAACACTAGAGGAAGTTAATCGTTGGGATAATGCCCATAAAATCTCTGGAAAAGCCCATTTTATCGATTCAAAAACGGTTCAAGTTAATCAAAAACAATATCAAGCCAAAAGTTTCATTATTGCTGTGGGATCAACCCCGAATCTTAATAAAGATTGGAAAAATGAACTGGGTGATAAACTCATTACTTCCGATCAGATTTTTGAACTAAAAACATTACCAAAATCATTAGCAGTGATCGGTAGTGGGGTTATTGCGATTGAACTTGCACAAGCCATGCAGCGTTTAGGAGTTAAAACAACTGTTTTTGCCCGTAGCCGTAAAGTGGGATCTTTAACCAGTCCAAAATTACAAAAAATTGCACAAGATATTTTAGCGGAAGAATTAAATATCAAGTTTGAAATACAGCCTGAGCAAGTCCGAAAATTCCGTAACAAAGTTAAAATCAGTTATACAGAAAATGGAAATCTAAATAATTTAACTGCTGATTATGTTTTGATCGCGACAGGACGTAACAGTTATTTAAATAGTTTAAGTCTAGAAAATATCAATTCTAAATTTACCGATCTAAAAAAGCTTCCATTAGATCTGCACACTAAACAATTAGCTGATTATCCAATCTTTATTATTGGTGATGCTCATACCAATTCTCCAGTTCAGCATGAAGCTGCTCACGAAGGGCGAACTACAGTTCATAATTGCCTAAACTTTCCTAAACTTAAAAATATCAAAACTCTGACCCCACTGGGCATTGTTTTTAGTCAACCGGAAATGGCTATTGTTGGACAGAGCTTTCAGCAGCTGACGCAATCCAAAGCTGAATTTGTCACCGGCTTTGTGTCCTACAAAAACCAGGGCCGGGCCATGGTGTTGGGTAAAAACCAAGGGGCTGTCGAAGTTTATATCGAAACAGCAACCCGCAAGTTTCTGGGAAGCGAACTGTTCGTTGAGTCTGCTGAACATATGGCGCATCTATTATGCTGGATGATCTCTGAAGGGTTAAGCCTGGATGAGATCCTGGAGAAACCCTTTTACCATCCCACCCTGGAAGAAGGCTTGAGAACTGCCTTTAAACATGCCCGACGACAGCTGGAATAAAAACAGGCGTCAAAGCTTTTCCCTTGCTGGATTTTTTCCAGCCTAACTATTTGCGACAGCGGTTTTCTTTTCTGGCTCTTTCAGTGATTATTTTTGAGGCATAAAAAAAGCCCCGCTATTTAAGCGGGGCTTTTAGGAATAATGAGCTGGCGATGACTTACTCTCACATGGGTAACCCCACACTACCATCAGCGCAAAGAGGTTTCACTTCTGAGTTCGGGAAGGGATCAGGTGGTTCACTCTTGCTATTGTCGCCAGCACAACTGTTATGGATACGTTCGGGTCTTATCTTGCGGAACAGTGTTCCTCATGCCGTACTTGTGTTTCCAAATCTGTAACAGATTGGGCTGTTTGAGTTGAACATTGTCTAACTAACGCTTCACTAAATCAAGCATTTTGCTGATCAATCTTTTGAAGTATACAACTGTTTGGGTGTTGTATAGTCAAGCCTCACGAGTAATTAGTATTGGTCAGCTTCATGCATCACTGCACTTCCACATCCAACCTATCAACGTTGTAGTCTTCAACGGCTCTTTAGAGGACATAAAGTCCTTGGGAAATCTTATCTTGAGGTAGGCTTCCCGCTTAGATGCTTTCAGCGGTTATCCCTTCCAAACATAGCTACCCGGCGATGCCACTGGCGTGACAACCGGTACACCAGAGGTTTGTCCACTCTGGTCCTCTCGTACTAGGAGCAGATCCTCTCAAATTTCCAGCGCCCACGGTAGATAGGGACCGAACTGTCTCACGACGTTCTAAACCCAGCTCGCGTACCTCTTTAAATGGCGAACAGCCATACCCTTGGGACCTGCTTCAGCCCCAGGATGAGATGAGCCGACATCGAGGTGCCAAACACCGCCGTCGATATGAACTCTTGGGCGGTATCAGCCTGTTATCCCCAGAGTACCTTTTATCCGTTGAGCGATGGCCCTTCCATACAGAACCACCGGATCACTAAGACCTACTTTCGTACCTGCTCGACTTGTGGGTCTCGCAGTTAAGCGCGCTTTTGCCTTTATACTCTACGCGTGATTTCCGACCACGCTGAGCGCACCTTCGTACTCCTCCGTTACTCTTTAGGAGGAGACCGCCCCAGTCAAACTACCCACCAGACATGGTCCTCGCTCCAGATTATGGAGCAGAGTTAGAACCTCAATATTACCAGGGTGGTATTTCAAGATTGGCTCCACCAGAACTAGCGTCCTGGTTTCAAAGCCTCCCACCTATCCTACACAAGTAAGATCAAAGTTCAATGTCAAGCTGCAGTAAAGGTTCACGGGGTCTTTCCGTCTAGCCGCGGGTACACCGCATCTTCACGGCGATTTCGATTTCACTGAGTCTCTGCTGGAGACAGCGCCCCCATCATTATGCCATTCGTGCAGGTCGGAACTTACCCGACAAGGAATTTCGCTACCTTAGGACCGTTATAGTTACGGCCGCCGTTTACTGGGGCTTCGATCAAGAGCTTCGCTTACGCTAACCCCATCAATTAACCTTCCAGCACCGGGCAGGCATCACACCCTATACGTCCACTTTCGTGTTTGCAGAGTGCTATGTTTTTAATAAACAGTTGCAGGGGCCTGGTTTCTGTGGCTGTCAACCGCTCAGGAAGTAAATTCCATCACCGTCGACAGCGTACCTTCTCCCGAAGTTACGGTACCATTTTGCCTAGTTCCTTCAGCAGAGTTCTCTCAAGCGCTTTGGTCTACTCGACCTGACCACCTGTGTCGGTTTCGGGTACGATTCCTGTGTAACTGAAGCTTAGAGACTTTTCCTGGAAGTATGGTATCAGCCACTTCGCTGTACAAGTACAGCTTGCTATCAGTTCTCAGCATAGAGCACCCCGGATTTGCCTAAGATGCATGCCTACTACCTTTCACCTGGACAACCAACGCCAGGCTGACTTAACCTTCTCCGTCCTCTCATCGCATTACACAGAAGTATTGGAATATTAACCAATTTCCCATCGACTACGCCTCTCGGCCTCGCCTTAGGGGTCGACTCACCCAGCCCCGATTAACGTTGGACTGGAACCCTTGGTCTTTCAGCGTGCGAGTTTTTCACTCGCATTGTCGTTACTCACGTCAGCATTCGCACTTCTGATACCTCCAGCAGACTTCTCAATCCACCTTCATCGGCTTACAGAACGCTCCCCTACCACTTACACTTACGTGTAAATCCGCAGCTTCGGCATATAGTTTTAGCCCCGTTACATCTTCCGCGCAGGCCGACTCGACTAGTGAGCTATTACGCTTTCTTTAAAGGGTGGCTGCTTCTAAGCCAACCTCCTAGCTGTCTATGCCTTCCCACATCGTTTCCCACTTAACTATAATTTTGGGGCCTTAGCTGGCGGTCTGGATTGTTTTCCTCTTGACTACGGACGTTAGCACCCGCAGTCTGTCTCCCGGATAGTACTCATTGGTATTCGGAGTTTGCATCGGTTTGGTAAGTCGGGATGACCCCCTAGCCGAAACAGTGCTCTACCCCCAATGGTATTCGTCCGAGGCGCTACCTAAATAGCTTTCGGGGAGAACCAGCTATCACCGAGTTTGATTAGCCTTTCACCCCTATCCACAAGTCATCCCCTGGCTTTTCAACGACAGTGGGTTCGGTCCTCCAGTTAGTGTTACCCAACCTTCAACCTGCTCATGGATAGATCACCCGGTTTCGGGTCTACACCCAGCAACTGAACGCCCTATTAAGACTCGATTTCTCTACGGCTCCCCTATACGGTTAACCTTGCTACTGAATGTAAGTCGCTGACCCATTATACAAAAGGTACGCAGTCACCGGACACAATGCCGGCTCCCACTGCTTGTATGCATGCGGTTTCAGGATCTATTTCACTCCCCTCACAGGGGTTCTTTTCGCCTTTCCCTCACGGTACTGGTTCACTATCGGTCAGTCAGGAGTATTTAGCCTTGGAGGATGGTCCCCCCATATTCAGACAAGGTTTCACGTGCCCCGCCCTACTCGACATCATCATATAAGCCCTTTCGTGTACAGGACTATCACCCACTACGGTTGCACTTCCCAGAGCATTCCACTAGAACTTATATGACTTAATGGGCTTTTCCCCGTTCGCTCGCCGCTACTAAGGGAATCTCAATTGATTTCTTTTCCTAAGGGTACTGAGATGTTTCACTTCCCCTCGTTCGCCTTGCATGACTATGTATTCATCATGCAATACCTAGCTTATGCTAAGTGGGTTTCCCCATTCAGAAATCTCCGGATCACAGGATATTTGCCGCCTCCCCGGAGCTTATCGCAGGCTATTACGTCTTTCATCGCCTCTGACTGCCAAGGCATCCACCACATGCACTTAATTACTTGACTATACAACCCCAAACAGTCGCTTGATCCTACAAGGAGATCAATCAACATACAGTTTGAAGTACTGTGAATTTAATCACTGCACAGCTTCTATTAGATTCATATACCAAAACGCTTGATTCAGTTAATCGCTAGTTCTCATTTCATTCAACTTTCACAATTGCTTGTTAGGTTGTTTGAAACGAGTTAAACAATTTATTTCAACTCAAATTTGCCAATCTGTTAATGAATAAACTTGCCTTCGTCAGGTCAGGTTTAATACCGTGATACTTAAATCACAGAAATTAATAAAATCTAAATCTTAAATTCAGTTTTCACTAAGTTCTGTAATTATGGTGGAGACTAACGGAGTCGAACCGTTGACCTCCTGCGTGCAAAGCAGGCGCTCTACCAACTAAGCTAAGTCCCCAGCTTATCATTAGATCGATGTATCTCTTCGTTTGTAACTTCATCTCCAGATTTTCATCTTTCAACTCTTCAGTTAGTAGACTTGGTGGGTCTGACAAGACTTGAACTTGTGACCCCACGCTTATCAAGCGTGTGCTCTAACCAACTGAGCTACAGACCCATCGATACATCTTTATGAAGAACAACTTGTTGTGGATTCTTACCGATCGTCAATCTTTCGTTAAGGAGGTGATCCAGCCGCAGGTTCCCCTACGGCTACCTTGTTACGACTTCACCCCAGTCATCGGCCACACCGTGGTAAGCGTCCTCCTTGCGGTTAGACTACCTACTTCTGGTGCAACAAACTCCCATGGTGTGACGGGCGGTGTGTACAAGGCCCGGGAACGTATTCACCGCGGCATTCTGATCCGCGATTACTAGCGATTCCGACTTCATGGAGTCGAGTTGCAGACTCCAATCCGGACTACGATCGGCTTTTTGAGATTAGCATCCTCTCGCGAGGTAGCAACCCTTTGTACCGACCATTGTAGCACGTGTGTAGCCCTGGTCGTAAGGGCCATGATGACTTGACGTCGTCCCCGCCTTCCTCCAGTTTGTCACTGGCAGTATCCTTAAAGTTCCCGGCTTAACCCGCTGGCAAATAAGGAAAAGGGTTGCGCTCGTTGCGGGACTTAACCCAACATCTCACGACACGAGCTGACGACAGCCATGCAGCACCTGTATGTAAGTTCCCGAAGGCACCAATCCATCTCTGGAAAGTTCTTACTATGTCAAGACCAGGTAAGGTTCTTCGCGTTGCATCGAATTAAACCACATGCTCCACCGCTTGTGCGGGCCCCCGTCAATTCATTTGAGTTTTAGTCTTGCGACCGTACTCCCCAGGCGGTCTACTTATCGCGTTAGCTGCGCCACTAAAGTCTCAAAGACCCCAACGGCTAGTAGACATCGTTTACGGCATGGACTACCAGGGTATCTAATCCTGTTTGCTCCCCATGCTTTCGTACCTCAGTGTCAGTATTAGGCCAGATGGCTGCCTTCGCCATCGGTATTCCTCCAGATCTCTACGCATTTCACCGCTACACCTGGAATTCTACCATCCTCTCCCATACTCTAGCCAACCAGTATCGAATGCAATTCCCAAGTTAAGCTCGGGGATTTCACATTTGACTTAATTGGCCACCTACGCACGCTTTACGCCCAGTAAATCCGATTAACGCTTGCACCCTCTGTATTACCGCGGCTGCTGGCACAGAGTTAGCCGGTGCTTATTCTGCGAGTAACGTCCACTATCCCAGAGTATTAATCTAGGTAGCCTCCTCCTCGCTTAAAGTGCTTTACAACCAAAAGGCCTTCTTCACACACGCGGCATGGCTGGATCAGGGTTCCCCCCATTGTCCAATATTCCCCACTGCTGCCTCCCGTAGGAGTCTGGGCCGTGTCTCAGTCCCAGTGTGGCGGATCATCCTCTCAGACCCGCTACAGATCGTCGCCTTGGTAGGCCTTTACCCCACCAACTAGCTAATCCGACTTAGGCTCATCTATTAGCGCAAGGTCCGAAGATCCCCTGCTTTCCCCCGTAGGGCGTATGCGGTATTAGCATTCCTTTCGAAATGTTGTCCCCCACTAATAGGCAGATTCCTAAGCATTACTCACCCGTCCGCCGCTAGGTAATGTAGCAAGCTACATTTCCCCGCTCGACTTGCATGTGTTAAGCCTGCCGCCAGCGTTCAATCTGAGCCATGATCAAACTCTTCAGTTTAATATTGCTTAGTGCCTTAAAGGGCACCAATCTTGGCTCATCAATTTTCTGACAAATATTTCTCAAATAAACTTCGAGTAATTCTTACCATCAATCAATGAAAATAATTTCGATCAATCAACCGGTAAAAATCCACACAAGTTGTTCTTCATAATCTCTTAATGAGTGTCTTGCAACTTCATCAGCAGCAAGCTAGGTCGGCTATATTACTCTCTATCTAAAGAAAGTCAACAGGTTTTATTGATTAATTTTCAACTTCTTCAAGACTTCCAGATTTAAACCCTTTAGGCTAAATCCTTGTTTCTCAACAAGTTTTAATCAACATCACCGCCGATGGATGTGCATTCTACAGTATTTCGGAGGGGTTGCAACCCCCTTTTTCAAATAATTCAGCAAAAACCTAATGACCGCTTATTTATTCTGCAAAATGACGGGGTTTTCTTATTTTTTGCACGCAAAAGGTACGGTATTGACTAATTCATCACGCATTTTTTCTTCTTTATCTTTTTCCTGCCAGTTCAATGAACGACAATCCGTATATTCGCAGTAACCACTTTCACCCATTTCTTCCTGATGATTAATTTTAATTTGATATTTAAAGCTACCTACATAACCGGCACCCAAACCAAATTTAAAATCTCCGCGACTTTGTGCTTGAATTGAAATACAGGTGCCATCTTTACCAATATAAGCCCATTCAAACTCACGCGGCAAATACATGTATTGTCCATTCGGCGTTTTCACCTTCGGATAAACACGATGGACTTTGAAACGGACATTATCATCAAACATTTGTGCTATTCCGGTCTGGGCGTCCCGTAAATACAAACGAGATTGCACAATGCGATTAAAAGGATCACGAATTTGTGCTAACAGAAGCTGACGATTGTTTTCCAGATTAATAATCTGATAAGTAAAAAATGCGAGTGGTAAATAGGAAAAGTTTATGGAGCGTGCATATTCAAAACAGCCCATTTGCTGAATTTCAAACTTCTGCGCTTTATAAGTAATTTGACCTTCACACTGACATACTATTGACCAGTGATCTGCCAATCCCATACGCAACTTGGTAAAATAAGAAATGAGATTGCTAGTGGTTATAGATAAATCAAAACTTAGTTCTTTATCTTCGCGCTGAATACGAAAATGCGGAAAACTTCCAGAAAGCATTTCCCGATCTGCAAACCTGAAATATTCTTTTTTGAACTGACATTCTTTTTCAACAGAATAGGAATTTAACTGTCCCATCATATGTGGACTAACACTGGCAATAATGGTTGCTGTGTCTAAAGCAGTGGAATGAATTGCACTTTCGTTGCGAAGCATAGGAACATTGGGCTGACCAATCACACTTAAAAAGTTTAAGTAATGTAAGGGCGCTGGCAAATTCGGAATCATCAAGCCTTGATGAATAATTTTATATCGCCCTTTTTGCGCATGATAAGCCAACTGCGCCTGAGAGGGAGCCTGATTGAGTTGTTTAGACTGGTCAAATAAATCTTGAAACAACTGCATATCGTGCTCCTTTTTATTTTAGGTATAGATGTCTCATTTTTATATAGGGTTATTTTTTCTAGCCATAAATGTCGTTACGAAACCAGAAAGTGCGTAGATAATAGAAATCACCAAGATTCCTACTGGGATATTATAAGTAATCGCGGCAAAGATAAATACAGCGATTGGCAGCACCGCAAAAGGAACACGTTTACGATCCAATGTTTTAAATGAATAATATTTAATATTCGAGATCATCAACAAACCCACTGCTACTATAAGCACAGCATTGATAATTTGAATACCAACTTCCCGTAAATCAAAAATTGCAGGGAAATCACGCCCTACCCAGACCATAGTAATAATCAAAATGGCTGCCAACGGACTTGCCACACCAATAAAGTAGCGTTTATCAACTACGCCAATTTGCACATTAAAACGCGCTAACCGGAATGCCGCACATGCCGTATAGACAAAACAGCATGCCAGGCCAATACGACCCAAATCATGCAAACTCCAGCTATACATTAAAATAGCTGGTGCTACACCAAACGCTAACAAGTCGGATAAAGAGTCATACTGTTCACCAAAAGCACTTTGTGCGCCAATCGCTCGAGCGACTCGACCATCTAAACCATCTAACAACGCTGCAAGAAAAATAGCGTAAATCGCTTGGGTGAAATCACCATTCATGCTGGCAATAATAGAGTAAAACCCCGACAGCAATGCTGCTGTCGTGATCAGATTCGGCCACAGATAGATTCCACGACGTTTTACCTTTTGTCCCTCATGGGTTTGTTCTTCTTCTTCCACTTCAAAAGTGATGCCATCAAAAGTATGTTCATCACGTGTAGAAGATTCACTTTCAGGTTTATTTATACTTGTCATTCTTATCGATCCTAACTGTAACCGTATCTCTTTTTTAAACGTCTGTATTATTCGCCAACCAACCAACGTACAGCAGCATGCCCACCATTTTCACTCATACGCAAATGCGGGAACAGCCATTGCAATGCCTCATCTGCATCCTCAGAAAACTTCCAAGGTGGATTAATCACCAGTAAACCACAACCATTCAAACCTACCGGGGTGTCATCTGGCCATACACAAATTTCACACACCAATTGACGGCGGATACCGGTTTTCATCATTTTCTTTTCGAAACGATCAATCATGGCGCGATCTTTAATTGGATACCAAACTGCAAAACACCCTGTAGGCCATTTTTTATGTGCAGTTGCCAACAATTCTACTAACTGAGGGAAATCTTTACGTTCTAATTCGTAAGGAGGATCAATCATCACCAAACCACGTTTTTCTTTCGGTGGAATAACTCCCAACAAGCCTTCATAAGCATCACGTTCATGCAAACCTGCACGGCGGTCACGAATATTGAAATACAATTCTTGAAAAACTTCTTTCTGCATTTCAAAGATCGTTGCTTTATCAATATCGCGCATACCTTCCAGTGCGAACCAAGGCGAGCCTGGATAAGCACCCTTACCTGAACCGGCACGCATATTTTCAACCACTTTAAGATATTGCTTCACGCCTTCAGGAGCATTGCGAATAATTGAATCATCAAGCTTTACTAAACGATGAATACCGTTTAAAAATTCACCTGATTTTTGTGCAGCAGATGTAGATAAATCATATTTACCTGCACCACCATGCGTATCTATATAGCGATACGGTTTATCTTTGGCATTTAAACGTGTTAAAAGTTGGAGCAATAACACATGCTTCATAACATCGGCAAAGTTGCCTGCATGGAAATGGTGACGGTAATTCATGTTTCTTTAATTCCTGTAATCAACGGATATTTTAGCATGAAAAAATGTTTCATTCCGAAGGATATCTTGCTCTAGAATACGCCACCTTTTTTCAGATTGTATTTGAGTATATGTATATGGATGCAATTCAGCTCCCAAAGTCATGGAATGTTGATCAAATTATTGAAGATTTAGATCAACATGGTTTTACGCTCATAGACGATGCCTACCCTCAAAATTATGTACAGGCTTTAGCTGAAGAATGCACATTTAATTTAAACCGTTTTCGTGATGCAGCCATTCAAAATGGCGTAGTCAGTAATATCCGTAGTGACCATATTCTGTGGATTAGCGAAGAACTAGAAACTGCACAACATCACATTGAAACCCTTAAAAACATCTCTCAACTCTTAAATTTCAATTTTTATTTAGGCATCCAAGAAGTTGAAGCTCATTTTGCCTGTTATAACGCGGGAGAATATTACGCTTTGCATCGTGACAATCCTCAGGAGAAAAATGGTCGTATTATTTCTACAGTCTATTATTTACATGAAGACTGGCAAGATGGCTGGGGTGGAGAGCTCCACTTACAGGATAAAAGTGGACAATGGCATACTATTCAACCCAAACCGAATCGTATTGCAATGTTTCAAAGCGATTTATTGCATGAAGTAATTCAATCCAAGCACCAACGCTTATCAATCACCGCATGGTTACGTAGTGCTAATGTCTTGTTCTAATTGTTTATTATAAAATCAGGATACTGTATTCACCTTTAAATTCCTGATTTTGCCCCTATATACTGATTATTCATCAATGAGGTATTGGCTAATGTTTGAAAATACAAAAAAAATTATCGAGCGTATCGGTGAGACGGATCAATTGTATTTGGAAAACAATACGCCTGAGCTTGCCTTAGAACGTGCTGATTTACGTTTACAACTGGTGGTTATAAGCAATTCACGTCAAGAACAGATTCATTTTCTGCAAGAAGCCGTGGTTCTTTTAGAGCAGGCACGAATTGAATATGAAGAAATGCCAATGCGTTTGTATTTGAATCTGTCTTTACATCTGGCTAAAGCCTATATGCTGTATTTCGAAATTACCAAGGAACAGCGTTTTGCTTTAATTACCGAGCAGATTTTAAAACCGCTATCACAACATGGACACAGTGATATCTATTTTTTCCTTGCTTATGCCTCAGTTTCTAAAAATCAGACTGCATTGACTCGACATTGGTTAACTAAATACAGTAAATCTGTGGACTTTGATTTAGAACTGCTACAAAAACATCCTTCATTTAGGGTGCTACGCGAAGAAATCTGGTTTGTAGAACTCTTACAAAGTAAATTGCACTAATTTTAAAAAATAAAAGACTCTCCAAAATGGAGAGTCTTTTCTATATATGAGCATACTTCTTAAAAAATATATTCCAACTTTAAGCCATTTGTAATTTGTTGGCATTCATATGCAATTGCTGATTAAGCTCGTCAATCCACATCACCCATTCATCAGCATCTTCAACCAGATAACGGATCAGAAATTCACGCTGAGACTTATTCCAGAAAGAGGCATCATGTAAATTTTGGTTTGAAGGTAATTGATGCGTACGTATAAAAAGCTCAATGGCTGCAGGGCTATTGGCCAATCCCAACTGCGAAAACAATAATTCTAAGGATGGTTTATTACTCATCATCATTAAAAACTCCTTATTCGTTAAATTGTCATTTATTATTCAATTAACTTATAAGAAATATTCGAACAATAATAGGCCTCACTCTAATTATGTTGTTTCAATTTGTGATTAAAAAATCATCTTATTTACGAGGCTGAGAATCACTATGCAATTGTTCGTTTAAGATATCTACCACGATTGCCCAGTCATCATCTTTTTTCCAATGACTGATAATGAAATCATGCTGTGCCGACGTCCAGAATGGAGCGTGATGCAAAGGAATATCCATAGTCAATTGATGAGTTTCTATAAACTGATCAATGGCTTCCGGGCTTGCGTCGAGACCCAATTGGCTAAACAAGAGTTCGAGTGTGGGTTGCTGATCAAACATGCTGTTCTCCTCGGTAACTTGTATGATTATCTCACTATCAAGTTATAAGAGTTGCGGCACAAAGCCCAGCTTTCACTTAGTGCTTGTTGTATATTTTTGTAGCAAAAAATCAGCCCCCTGTTGAGGGGCCTAATCCATTTAAAATTTATTGTGGAGAAAGCTTGTCACTTTCCATATGCAAGAGCTGATTAAGTTCATCAATAATGACAATCCATTCATCATCTTGGTGCCAATGCTCACGTAAAAAAGCACTTTGACCCTCGCTCCAGAAGCTTGCATCTGGCAAAATCACTTCAGAAGGTAACTGATGGTTTTTAACAAACTGTTCAATCGCAGCTTTATCTGCAGACAAACCCAATTGTTCAAATAATAATTCTAATGTCGGTTGTTGCGTGAGTATCATGCGATTATCTCCTGCTGTTATGAAATGATCTTTATAACTTAACAAATGTAGGAAAAATTAGAATTACGGAGGTATGTCTTCTTGTTACCTTTTGTTATGAAGTATTTGTATTTTATAAAAAAAGCACTCCAGTGGAGTGCTTTTTAACTTAATCTTTGAAGATTAAATTATTTAAGCATGTCAGCAATTGCTGCGCGCTCTTCTTCAAGCTCGTTCAACGTAACGTTAATACGTTCACGGCTGAATTCGTCGATTTCAAGACCTTGAACGATTTTGTATTCACCGTTTTCAGTGGTTACAGGGAAACCGAACATTACGCCCTCAGGAATACCATAAGAACCGTCTGAAGGGATACCCATAGTTACCCATTCGCCGTTAGTGCCAAGAGCCCAATCGCGCATATGGTCAATTGCAGCATTTGCAGCAGAAGCAGCAGAAGACAAGCCACGTGCTTCGATGATCGCAGCACCACGTTTACCAACAGTCGGAAGAAATGTGTTTGCATTCCATTCTTGGTCGTTGATCATGTCTTTAACGCTTTCACCGTTGATGGTTGCAAAACGGTAGTCAGCATACATGGTTGGAGAGTGGTTACCCCAAACTGTAAGGTTTTTAATATCTTTAACCGCTTTGCCAGTTTTAGCAGCAATTTGAGATGCTGCACGGTTGTGGTCAAGACGTAACATTGCAGTGAAGTTTTTCGCTGGAAGATCTGGAGCAGAGTTCATTGCGATGTAAGCATTCGTGTTTGCAGGGTTACCTACAACAAGTACTTTAACGTCACGGCTAGCAACTTCGTTGAGTGCTTGACCTTGACCGATGAAGATTTCACCGTTCACTTTCAACAAGTCAGCACGTTCCATACCAGGACCACGTGGACGTGAACCAACCAATAACGCATAGTCAGCATCTTTAAATGCAACTTTAGGGTCATCAGTACCGATCATGTCTTCTAAAAGAGGGAATGCGCAGTCTTGAAGTTCCATCATCACGCCTTTAAGTGCTTGTTGAGCTTTCTCAAAAGGAACTTCTAACAATTGTAAAATAACCGGTTGATCTTTACCTAGCATCTCGCCGCTTGCGATACGGAATAGTAAGCTATAACCAATTTGACCTGCAGCACCAGTAACGGCAACACGAACGGCTTGCTTCATCTAATTATCTCCAATTGAGGATAGTCAATGCGATTAAATAGTTAGTCCATTTAATCTAATAATCATAAACGCCAAAGATTGTACTCCAATCATTGGCCTGATGCATGCAAAAGAGATAGAACTTCAACAAAAGTCTGATAGGAAATACAAATAAAATGTGACAAAAAACTTAGTAAGAACCTTTTATAGTAAAGGAGTTTGGACAGTTAGTTTCAACTGTTGTTGAACACTGTTTGTACTGTCCATTCGGTTTATAACAAAGTTTGACCTCTGTAAGAGTAGGTGTTCCATTCAGCGCTGCACAATTAAATCTAATTGCACTTACCGGTAAAGTCGGATTTAAACGCAAGAACTGTAAGCGGAGATTACTCATATGCATGCTCCGATTCTCAGGACTGGTGAGTTCCGAAGGTATTTTCAAGCGTTCTGCATAATTAATGATGGTACGAAAATATTGACTTGCATTCATTGGCACACAACCGCCAATCGCTTGCCAAAGTTGGACGCGGGCATTTTCATCCGGCATGACCCGTGCCACCACTTTCGCTTGCAAAGGTGATAAAGCTGCTGAAGCTGCCGTTTTGCACTCTGTTTCTGAGGTTTCGGGCAATAAACCTGAAATATTCAGCGCATAGCCTTCTAAACATTTTCGTTTTTTTGATTTTTGAGTATCTAACATACACACGGCAGGTGTCATTTGCACCACCATTACATACCCTTGCACTGGCGCTGCAAAAATTTGAGATGAATAGAGCCCCAGTCCTGCACCACTCATTACGAATAGTGTCAATCTTGCTAAAACTGGTGTGTAGTCAAAAACTATCATTAATAAGTTAGACCCCATCAACAAAATTAAAATTTAAGGATTTATTCTCAATGGAATGATATTCATTCTTTTTTCAATTGATTGTGCGCCTTGTCCAAGCAATACCCCATAATGAGTTGCATTGGTCATGACATGTTTTACATAGTCACGAGTCTCAGTCAATGGAATGCTTTCAGTGTATTGGTCCGCAGCAATAGGCTGAGAATCGGGTTGCCAACGACGCGCGCGGTTTGGACCGGCGTTATAACCTGCTGTGGCTAAAACTGGACTATTGCTCAATTGGCTCTGAATCATGGACAAGTAAAAAGTGCCATAACGAATATTGGTATTCATATCCGTCAAGGCAGCCGGATTATAGGTTTCACCCATCTGCCGTGCCACCAGTTTTGCGGTATCTGGCATAATCTGCATCAGACCGCCTGCGCCCACATGTGAACGTGCACTGGTATTAAAACGGCTTTCCTGACGCATCAACCCATATGCCCATGCAGGATCAATACCTGCATTACGACTATGACTCACTACATAATTCTGATGTGGCATGGCATAACGATAAGAATAATTGTGTTTATTTTCAGTCCGATCTGCTGCATAAATTGCCCGGTCATACCAGCCCATATCGGTTGCGCGTTTCGCTGCAGCAAGCAATAAACCATCATCATGTTTTAAATAGGCTTGACGAACCGCCCAGTTCCACTCGCGGTTAATGTAATTTTCAGGTGCATTGACACGGCGTAACGCAAAAGCACGACTAAAATGAATGTCTTGGCTTAAACGTTGCACATCACTATTGGAAGGTTGAACATTATTCGGAATATTATTATAACGCTGACCCAGCTTGTCTTTGGCCAATAAGTTATGATAATCATCACCTTGCGCTAATTTTTTAAAGATTTCCTGTGCAGTACGTTTAGAACCGGCATCTCCACGCTGTTCTGATGCGCGTGCCAGCCAGTATTGCCAGCGATCTTCCTGTTTTTGCGTCACGCTCATGGCATCAATGGCACGAATCAAACTTTCCCAGCTACTGAAACGAATCGCTTGACGCGCATAAATTTCTGCTTCTTCTGAACTGAACGGCAGTCCATAACTGGCATCCAGATAATTCAGCACTTCATGGTTAAAGTTATTTTTCATCACCGTGGTACCGCCAATATAACCCACAGCCCGGTATAACGCTTTTTGCACTTGGACTGGTGTGCCTTGGGCCGCCTTCTGTACTGAAGCTATTGCAGTATTTAGGTCACTATCTGCTAAACGTCCCATCGCATAAATCAAATAGGCATGCTCAGCTGTAGATGATTTTGGTGCAGACCACAAATAATTTAAGGGATTGGCTTGAATTTGATTAAGTTGCGCTAGCGCTAAACTCACACCCAAGGTCTGTGCTGTAGCCAAAGCCTGACCCGATTGACCGGCACGCAGCTGTCCCCATAGACGTTGCTGTCGATCTTCTGCTGTCATAAGTGGGCTGGAAAGCATCATGCGTCCCAAACCAGTACAGGATTCAGGTTGGGTATTGGTGGTCAGCCAGACATCTTTATATTCAGCAAAGACCAGCGGATCACCTGATTTGGCGCGAACTTGGGCCACGGCACAACTTTCAGCCTGATCGGGATTGGTGACATACTGCAAAACCGGTTGCGCTGGTGCGAAATCGGCTTGTTTTACTTTTTCTTCGACATAATCTGCTGCCAGTTTTTCGGCCATGGCGGATTGCGGATAACGCTGGGCGAAGTTCACAATATTACTGGAAGGTTGTGCAGATAAATTGGTATTTAGAGACCAATATTCAGGATAATAGCCAAGCACATCATTTTGCATTGAGGCTTGATATTGTTGTAATAATCCCACATTTCCAGCATTCGCCGCTTGTAAAGCCGCATTAAAGTTCTCATCTGCGGCATGGGAAATAGAAACGAAACCGGTTGATGCCAAACCTAAAGCAAGCATTTTATAATATTTTTTAATGATTACCTGATTGCACATATGCTTGCCTTCCGTCATTTCATGTTGCCTTGGTCGCATCTCATCATTTTTTAATAGTTTAAATATTATTAAACTACTCTACTGTTCTGTTGTGTAACCTTATGATTAGGCAATATTAATTTTCAATCATTTTTACTACACAAATCAATCTCGTTGTCGGTTTATTTATCTGTATAAGTTTAGCTTCAATTCCTGCTAAAATATGCGCCTTTCTTGTATTCAAATTACGATCTTAAAAGATTAAGCCAGCTTTTTCTTCTTCAACAAGTTTCAATTAAGAATTGAAATGAAAAAAGAAAATTTGCTAGCCCTATCCTCAAATAGGGAAAATCTTAAATTGTGATTTGTTCGATTTATCCTTTAGGAGCCTACATGACGGTTCAAACTTTCATTCCAAATAGTGCCCAAGCTGCTTCAGAAAACACTGTTACCCAGCCACAGCACACCCCAGCCGACGGATCAGTGAAAAAACTGTATATCGAAACGCAAGGGTGTCAGATGAATGAGTATGACAGTCATCGTATGGCAGACCTTTTGGGCGACTCACACGGTTATGTGTTAACCACTGATCCGAAACAAGCCGATATTCTGCTGATGAATACCTGCTCGATTCGTGAAAAAGCCCAGGAAAAAGTATTCTCCGAACTTGGTCGCTGGCGCAAACTGAAAGAAAAAAATCCTGATCTGGTGATTGGTGTCGGTGGTTGTGTGGCTTCGCAAGAAGGTGACAACATTCAAAAACGTGCGCCCTATGTCGACATGGTGTTTGGTCCGCAAACTTTGCACCGTTTACCGCAAATGCTGGATCAGCATAGCGATCAGATTGAAAAACCAAAGAAAGATAAAATCAAGCTGGTCGATATTTCTTTTCCGGACATCGAAAAATTCGACTTTTTACCTGAACCGCGCGTTGAAGGTTACAAAGCCTTTGTTTCGATTATGGAAGGCTGTTCAAAATACTGTTCTTTCTGCGTGGTGCCTTATACCCGTGGTGAAGAGGTTTCACGTCCTTTAGATGACGTACTGGCTGAAATTGCAGGTTTAGCTGAAAAAGGCGTGCGTGAAATTTCGCTATTGGGCCAAAACGTCAATGGCTACCGAGGTGAAACTTTCGAAGGCAATATCTGTACATTTGCCGACTTGCTTCGTTTAGTGGCTGAAATTTCGGGAATTGGCCGTTTGCGTTATACCACTTCACACCCGCTTGAGTTTAATGATGACCTGATTCAATGCTACCGTGATCTTCCGCAAATGGTTTCACATCTTCACTTGCCGGTACAAAGTGGTTCCAACGATGTACTGCAAGCTATGAAGCGTAACCACACTATTGATGTCTATATCGAGAAAATTAAAAAGTTACGTGCAGTACGCCCAGATATGCATTTATCTTCTGATTTCATCATTGGCTTCCCGGGTGAAACCGATAAACACTTTGAAGAAACTTATCAATTCATCCAGGATTTAGATTTCGACCATTCGTATAGCTTTATCTATTCAAAACGTCCGGGTACACCCGCTTCAGAACTTCCAGATACCACTCCGGAAGATGTGAAAAAAGAACGTCTTGGCAAAGTACAAAAATGGATCAAGCGTTCAAGCATTGATAAAACAGATGCCATGTTAGGAACCATTCAAAGGGTCTTGATTGAAAAAGTTTCTGACAAGGATCCAAACCTGCTGGTAGGTACTGCCGATAACACCCGTTATGTATCTTTCATTGGTGATCCTGCTTGGGTCGGGCGTTTTGCAGAAATCGAGATTACCGAAATTAAAACTTTGAATTTTGTTTACGGTGAGCTATTGAATCTTGAGCCTGACGTGGCGTAATGTAAGGTGATCGGTTAGACCACTTTATAAGGAATTCTCTTGACTGCAGCGATTCGACGTACAGTAAATTTTCCTGGTGTTTCAATGGAGCGTTTAAAAGGCATGCTGGGTGCTTATAACGGTCACTTGAAACAAATCGAACAACGTTTAGATGTCCAAATTTCCCATCGAGGTGATGCCTTTTACATCGATGGGGATATTGATGCAGTAGAGAGGGCCGAAAGCCTCTTGATGCGTCTGTATGAAGAAACTGAAATTAGCCAGCAAATTAGTGCTGACACTCTGCATCTGATGATCCAGGGTAGCCAGACAGACCGGGAGTTACAAAGTGATCCAGATCAGGAACATACTGGTCTGGATGAGGTTTGGTTACAGACTCGTAAAGGCCGGATTAACCCGCGCGGCGCCAATCAAAAACGCTATGTACAGCGTATTTTGCAAAGCGATATTTCATTTGGTATTGGTCCTGCGGGTACAGGTAAAACCTACCTTGCAGTTGCCGCCGCAGTCGACATGCTGGAACGCAATGAAATACAGCGTATTCTGCTGGTTCGTCCTGCAGTTGAAGCGGGTGAAAAACTCGGTTTCCTACCGGGTGATTTATCTCAGAAAATCGATCCATATTTGCGTCCACTTTACGATGCCCTGTATGAAATGCTGGGCTTTGAAAAAGTCGCCAAACTGATTGAACGTCAGGTAATTGAAGTTGCGCCCCTCGCCTATATGCGTGGTCGTACCCTGAATCATTCTTTTGTCATTTTAGATGAGGCGCAAAATACCACCCCTGAACAGATGAAGATGTTCCTGACCCGTTTAGGGTTTGGTTCACGCGCAGTGATTACCGGTGACGTGACTCAGGTCGATTTACCGCGTGGTCAGCAATCAGGTTTATCGCATGCTTTACGTGTGATTGATAAAATTCCGGAAATTCACATTACCCGTTTCCACTCTCGTGATGTGGTGCGTCATCAACTGGTACAAAAAATTGTCGAAGCCTATGAGGGTTGGGACAGTGAACAACAGCGTTTAAGTGCTGAAGCTCGGGCAGAACGCAAAGCTCGTCAGGAAGCCTTAATCGCTGAAAATGATGCTGCTGCCGATGCACAGCAGTGAGCTTTAAATAAGGATTCATTTTGAAACTTAGTCTTTCCCTACAACAGGACTTTCAAGCCGCTGAATTGGTCTTGAAACGTGCCTACATTAAAAAAGTTGTAGAAACAGCTTTACGTTATATCGGCACACAAAGTAATTGCGAAATCGGCATTGCCTGTGTCGATAATGACCAAAGTCATAAGCTTAATCTTGAATACCGCAAAAAAGACAAACCCACCAATGTATTGTCTTTCCCAAGTGATATTCCAGATGAAATGGCTGAATATTTAGATGCTTTTCCGCTTGGCGATTTAGTGATTTGTATTCCTGTGGTTTTACAAGAAGCGATCGATCAGCAAAAAACACCCATTGAACATTTCACCCATATGTTGGTCCATGGCACATTACATTTAATGGGTTATGACCATGAAACATCTGAGCAAGATGCCGAGGAAATGGAAGCTTTAGAAATTGAAATCCTGAAAAAACTCGGTTTTGATAACCCTTATACCGAGCAAGACTAGAATCTGACAGTTTAAAAGCGAGCGTAATGCTCGCTTTTTTATACTTCATATTGGGGCTTCACCTCACCCTAACCCTCTCCTTAAAGGAGAGGGAACTTTCAATCTTAATTTAACATCGGTAGTCCCTCCTCCCTGTGAGAGGAGGTTAGGTGGAGGGGAAATCTAATAAAATTTTTATCATTCTCACCCAAAATTTTTTCTAAAAGCATAGAAAAACTCTCTTTTTATTCATGCCTTTTAAACCAGATTCACGATTCTTTGCTTGAAAAGAAACATTACTTCTCTTATAAAAGATCAATCCAAGAAAAATAAAAACACCTTTAAAGACACATTAAAATATAGAGGCACCTTCATGAAAAAAATCCTGACTGCACTCTTCTGCATTTCTTCTTTAGCTTTTAGTTCACCGCTCTATGCTCATAATGAAACTACCTGCAAGCAAGTAAAATTTCAATCTACAGATAGCACGTGGGCAGGACATTATTATTTACAAGGTGTAATGGAAGTGGGTTCAGAACTTTTACTTGAACCCAATGGCAAATTTAAGTGGTATCTTGCCGTCGGTGCATTAGATCAATATGCCGAAGGAACATGGTGGAAAAATGGCAACTGTATTGGTTTAAAAGCCACATCAAAATATGCCAAAAACCTAGAAATATTCCCAACCCATTTAGAAATTCATGACAAAGATTTAACCGTGACTTGGCTCGGCGGACAGCAAGATGGTATTTATCGTCTTGCTGAATAATGACCATGCATCCGTTTTAAATTTGACTTATTTCACTTCAAATTCAGCTTCTGCGGGGTCAAAACGCCAAGTTCGGACAATACGAAGTTCTGAAATATCTTTCATCGCTTGATCAAACACACCAAAAGGTGCGGCTTTACGCACGGAATTTTTTGCAGCTTCATCCAATAGGGCATGTCCGGAACCGTTAATCAGACGAATAGCACGAATCCCGCCGTTTTTATTTAGAATCACCATTAAACGCACCTCCCCAGCCAGGCGTTGCAGTTTTGCGGCATCGGGATAATAACGGTTACCGTAAAATTCAACTTTTTGGCGGAATTTTTCCAAATAGGCGGCTGAAATATCCTGTTTGGCCTGAATACCATCTACGGTTTTAATTTTTTGCTGACGGCTAAAATTTTGCTGACGCTGTAAATATTGTGCTTCTAAACTTGCCACCATCGCTGCTTTGGCTTGAAACTGGCTATTCAGCGCTTGCATGGCTTTTTTACGCTGGTTCTGCTCAGCTTCTTTTTTCCAGCTTAAGGTCGTCATTAATACTTTTTCTTCAAAGCTTAATTCACGCTTCTGCTGTAACCGCTCTAAACTTTCTTGCTGTTGCTCACCTGCACTTTGTTCAAGCATTGGGGCTGGCATATCACTCGACATGCGATGCGCTTCACGGAAGGTTCCTGAACCTTGCTGATCTGCCTGTGCAAGAAAATCGGCATTTTCAACTGTGGCTTTACTCGGACGTAAAGTCACCGCAATTTCTTTGACTGCGGCATCACTTTCTTCCGGCATGGCAAATTGCAGGGTCAAAATAATCAAATGCAAGACTGCAGCTAAAATCACCGCGCCTGTGAAAATTGAATCTTTCCACCATACATGCATTAAAGGTGCAAAACTGATTTTCTTAAGCATCACATTAAACCGACAAAAAGTCTGGTCCCCAAACTGCATAAACGCAGTATAAATAAAAACAGTTGCGGCCTTTGAATGAAAAAATGAGAACTCAATCAACAAGCCAACTGTAGACAATTAAAATCATGAAAATGGTGCAATTAATTTTGCTAAACTGCAAGATGGAATATCTGTATTTTTAATACTTTCGACAAAATCTCTCGATGTCCAAGAAAATTAACTTGCTAGGATGCCCCATATGCAAACGCTAATATCCAATATTTCTAAACGTATACGCCAGGTATATCAAAGGGCTGAAGGATTTATTGAAGATGAGCGTGAATTCCCCCTATCTCAAGTTTTTTTGAATGCCACATTTCAGCGCTTTGTCACCGACAATGTTTCCATGCTCAAAGATTTGCATGCTGACTTGCATGAAGACTGGTTACGTTTATATGCAACGCTGGATGTAAAGGGTCTCTATATTACCCTTTCAGTCGATTTAAAACTGGTTCAGATGGAACTCAATAAAGACGTTCAGCTGATTGTATTTGAACAAATTAGTGACACCCAAGTCATTGAAGCCAAATTCAAAAACATTTTCCAGAAAATCGCAGTAAAATTTGCCTTATTTTTCTATCAAAAGGTGCTGAATAAAGACCCCTTGGGTATGATCCTAGAAAAGCTCAATGTCATTAAAGTTAAAGATGATTTACTGTATTTGGACTTAAACCGCTGGCTGGGTAAAAACCGTTCTATCATTGATACTCTAGCAAAAGTCCATGTCAATCATGCCGTTTTACGTGAAGCTGAACTGGTCGTAATGGGCAATGTAAATCTGACCGCATTATTTAAAAAAATGTCGGAACAACCGGTAGAAGACTGGTCAGCTGAAGAAGAACTAGAGGAAACTCAAGTTAGCCCGATCAAGCAGAAATAGCGCATGATTTAAATTATTTTTGCTAATTAAAGTCTGTATTTTTAACTGGAAAAAACTACATAAATATACAGATTGAACAAAAAAGCGAATTTTATCTTCATAATCAAAGTGCATAATAGCAACCAAGCAAAAAAAATTGCACTTTATTCAAACTTCATAGGAACATTTTACTTATGGCTCACAATGTATTGAAAACGATTGCGTTGGCATCTGGTGTAAGCACTACACTGTTGTTGGCTGGTTTCTCAAGCCAAGCATTTGCCATGAGTCCATTCCAGGCAAGTTATCAATTTAGCTATAACGGCAAAAATATGGGCTCGGCAACACGTACTTTAAGCAAGTCGGGGAACAACTGGACCTATGTTTTTGCTGCCAAAGCCGGGGCTATTGCCTCTGCAACTGAAACAAGCCACTTCAGTTTAAATGGCAACCAAATCCTATCCAGCAGCTTTAGCCGTAGCAGCAAAATTTTGGTGCATAACAACACCATGAGCATTAACTTTAATCCAAATGCTAAAACCATTAACACCAAAAAAGATGATAAGGCTCGCTCTTTTGCCTGGAAATCTGGGGTTCTAGATGAGTTAAATGCTGAATTACAGTTGCGTGAAGATTTAAAAACTTCGGGTTTGAAATCCAGTTATGCCATTGCAGATGCCAAAGAAGTTGAGGCACGCCGCTTTGTCAAACAAGGTTCAGAAACCGTTAAAACTTCTTACGGTAGCTTTGACACCATTAAGGTCGTGATGAAACATGATAAGCCTAACCGCGATACAATTTTCTGGTTAGCGCCTAAACTTGACTATGCACCAGTGAAGGTTTCTCATCAAGATGGCAAAACATCATACGGTTTGCTATTAACAGGCTATAAAGGCTCAACGAATTAATTGATTTGATCAATTTCGCTTGCATTTTTTGAGAGCCTTTTTAAAATACGCTTTTGCTTGAAAAAGCATCTGCCCTTAGAGGAATTCTCCCGTGCACGCACTAGAACAGAAAATCTTAAGTGAAGGTATCGTTCTATCTGATCAAGTTCTGAAAGTTGATGCTTTCTTGAATCATCAAATTGACCCGGTATTGATGCAGCAAATTGGTAAAGAATTTGCTGCTCGTTTTAAAGATGCAGGGATCACGAAGATCATTACCATCGAAGCTTCTGGTATTGCACCCGCAGTAATGGCAGGTTTAGAACTTGGCGTTCCTGTGATCTTTGCACGTAAATATCAGTCTTTGACTTTAAAAGATGATTTGTACCGCTCTAAAGTTTTCTCTTTTACCAAACAAATTGAAAGCACCATTGCCATTTCAAACAAGCACATTAGCGCTAGTGATAAAGCGTTAGTGATTGATGATTTCTTGGCAAATGGTCAAGCCGCTTTAGGTCTTGCTGATTTAATTCATCAAGCAAAAGCTGAAGTTGTAGGTATTGGTATTGTGATTGAAAAATCTTTCCAGCCTGGTCGCCAGTTGTTACTTGATAAAGGTTACCGTGTTGAGTCTTTGGCACGTATTAAATCTTTAGAGAACGGTGCAGTTAAATTTGTTCGCGACTAAGTGTCGAACTGAATTTTAAAAAGAGTGCTTAGGCGCTCTTTTTTATATTTAATCTTGCCTGTTATTCAGCTTCTGCTTTAGAAATAGATGCAAAAAAATCATAAATTCATTATATTCTTGTTCAATAATCCGAATAAAAATCACTCAACAGTATCCTTTCACATATTGCGTACATCGAACTTCCAGATTAAGTCGCAATATTTAGTAGGTTTATTCTGCTAAAGAATAATATTTAATCAACAATTTTATATTTATTTTGTTCTAGAATACAAAAAGTCTAACTATCCGAAAATAGTTAGACTCTGGATCATATTGAGAGGTGGATTTACTTTACAGTCACTGTAATGCTACCGGTGTTCACAGCACCGATTGCTGAAGTTTTAATACCATCAATATGATTCACTCTTCCGCCTATATTTACAGAGGCATCAATAGCTGCTGAGTTAAAAGCTAAATTTGCTGCAGTGTAATTACTCAAGGTTTCAGAGAACTGATCATAAGTGTCGGTATTCAGGCTGGCACTGATAGAACTTTCAAACGCCGATGAACCTTCAGAACGCCATTGTTCTAAAGAACGCTCTGCACTTTTTTCAGCATCAAAAGTTTTCTCTACTGTACCCGTATTCACGGCACTCAGATTGCCTTGTTGTAAGTTAATGCTACCGGTGTTTACTGCACCAATTGCTGAAGTTTCTACTGCGATTTTGTCTCCCACATTATTCAGTGAATTATACCCCCCGTGTACGTTGACTGTTGCATCAACAGTAGCGGTATTAATGGCAAGGTTAAGCGCAGTACCATTTTTAGCATGTTGAGATACAGCCGCCAAGGTAGCGTCTAAACCTGTATCTACAGTGACATGGTTGCCTGGATTTGCCATGGCTGCACTAGACAGGAAGGCAGCAGATAAGGCGATTGTTTTGATAGTCTTTTTCATAGTTATTTTCCCTTTCTAGTTTTGAAGTACTTCTCGCTAAGTACTTCTTTTTATAATGAGAGCGAGCTCATTTTTTATATATTTTTTTAATCACGCTGAGTACTTGACCAGTAATTTTCTAGCATTGCTGGATTGACATTCCCCAGCGTCGTAGTCTTTTCATCTTCTTTTTCTTTATCGACTTTTTCTTGAGTATCTTTTTCTTTATTCATTTTGCTTGAAGAAGATGAACCCTGTTTCTTGCTAATGTATTTTATCAGGTCCTGTTTGCTCATTTCAGGCTCACCTTCAGGATTCTGAATCAGCTCGGATTCTTTATGCTTAGGCGGCTTTGTATCCTTGCTTGGTGAGTTGGTCGATTTATTTCTCTCATTGGATGAACTTGTGTCATGTGAGGACGATTCCAACAGAGACCTACCTGAATTCGCAGTATTTTGTTTCTGGTTTTCCTTATATTTATACAGGGCAACAGAGCTTCGCGTTAACTCTAAGCGGCCAAATTCAGGAGGTATTTCAGTGCGGCAGCTTTCGAATGTTGTGGGCGGAATCACCTGACTGAGCAATTCAAAAGTTGCCAGATTTAACATTTGGCGCAACGCAAAATTTGTTGCCTCTCTCTCTCCTTTTCCGACCTGGATATTCAATAAAGTATGGCCAGCAAATCTACCTGCACTTATGCCGTAATCCTGTGCGGCAATTTGCTTTTGCAGTGAAACATTGGCAACAACTTTACTGCTGCGAGTATCGGTCAGGGATAAATCTAACCCCACCATAATTCGGGTTTGACTATAATTAGGGCCAACACCACCAATTTGCATATCAAAACCGCCACCCGGAATAAAATCCAAACTGTTAATACTGCCTGTCACATAATAATCAGAAGCCTGAATTTGCCTTGGATCACGAATTCCCCACTTGGCTTCGCTTTCTATAATACGAGGGTCACGCCGGTTCAATAAGCTCACCCCAGCCTGAAATAACGCAGACTGCACCATATCTCCAGCACCTTGAGTCACCATTTTGCCACTGCCGCCATTGGTTACCACATCTTTTCCTGTTTGGTCCAAAATTGCTCCAACAGAGAAATTGACGTCATTGCGCAGTTGCCCTTTCAGGCAGGATAGGGCCATATCAAAAGGGGTAAAAATATCGGTAATGGGTGGCCCTTGTACAAGGCTGACAGACTCCTTGTTTGAAAGAGCCATGCCTGTACATCCTGTCAGAAGGTGGCTAAAAAGGATCGTGATGCTTATAGAAGATATTTTTCTTCTATTCGACCGAGGGAAGTTCAACATAATGATGTTCCCCCAGGTTGAGTACTTAAGTTAGGACATTGCTGATTGTTTTGAGTGGTAGTCGAACTTACAGCTCCGTCATTGGCAGTATCATTTGAAATATCTACACCGTTGTTGGAACCATTGATATTCACATTACTCGTAGATGAGTTAAGCGTGCCTATAGAACTTGTCGATGTGCTGTTTATCGTAGTCTTTCCCAGTCCGGAATAATAATCTGAATCCATGAGTTCAATCAGGTTTGCTTGAACTAAATTCTCACTTGAGCGGCTAGTTGATGCTTTCCAACGCTGACTCCACTCATCAGATGTTGCATAAGTGTTACTCAGAAAACATAAACAAAATAAACCCACATTTATTACTGATATTCTCATGGTGTTTGCCATCCTTTAAAACAAGATGTTTATTTATTTTTCATTTAGTAATGTTTAATTATTAATTTTTAATTTCTCTAAGAAAGATTAAATCATATATAAAAAATAAAATGCAAAATTTATTATAATCTATATAGAAATTACTCCAAAAATAACACACATATCTTTGTTTATATTATACTTTTTTCTTATTTCATAATTGTAAGAAATCATTATATAAAAATTTTAAAAATGTGAAATTCACATGAAAAAACCAGTTAAATTAATATAGTTTTCATATTAAAAATAATAAATACATTTATTAATAAAGACTCAACTGGGGAGATTAATTCAGTTTATAAAACTGTAATTTTTGATTTTATTAAAATTTTATAAAAAGGTGAACAAAATCTCAATTTATTAAAAATATAACAAATTAATCATAATTAAGTTATTTGTATAGGAATTCCAAGAGGAAAGTAAGTTTTTCAGAGTAAGAGTAGAGTTTCACAGAAAAAATTAACCCTAATGATAAAATGTTAACGAGTGTGATGAATTTTTGGAGAATGATCAGGCTGCTTTAGGTCTTGCTGATTTAATTCATCAAGTAAAAGCTGAATTTTTGGTAGAGGGTTGAAAAAAATTCCGACCCGACTCGCTGCTTGTTACTTGATAAAAGTTACTGTGTTGAATCTTTAGCAGCAGTAAAATCTTTAGAAAATGAGTGCATTTACAACTCAGATAAACTTCTATGACTTTCATTCAGCTAGAATCAAGTTGCTATGAAATGTTTCTGACTCGATGTGTTAGAACATCCATACTGTAAATTGTGATGGTGCATTATCTGTTTGAAGTAATAAACTGGCTTCATTTCAAGATAACCAAAAGATAAATAATTGATGGAAAAATTTATGCAATGTCCTAAATGCGGATCTTCTGAAGTTGAAAAACGAGATCACGAGAAAAACATCAAGACAATAAGTGGCATCCTTCTTACTTCCGCGGGTGCAACAGCAGGTACAGTGGGTGGCGCAGCAACAGGTGCATCGACAGGTGCAGCCATTGGTGCTGTTGCTGGACCATTAGGGGTTATTTTCGGTGGCACCGTTGGCACATTTGTAGGAGCAATTGCCGTAGGTGTCACTGGCGGTATTTTAGGGAACATTTTCGGCAAAAAAGCCGGTGTAATTATCGATAAAAATGTGTTCTTAGATTACAAATGCCTAAAGTGCAATCATCGTTTTAAAGAAAAAGTATAACGGCTTAACGCTTGAATTTTATACTGTAATTTAAAAAGACCATTTATTTTAGAATGGTCTTTTTATTTTTATAAATCGATAAAAATTCTATTCAGAAAGTCCCCTACTTAAGTTGCTTTCTACTTTAGAAAATTATGAGTTTGTCTGTAGCTTTTTAACCACACTACCCAATCGCTTGCCCTGCTCTTCACATAAGACTTTTTCATCCTGGCTTAAACCTAAATCATGGCGCGGACCACTGACATGGCTTGCACCATACGGCGTACCACCCGATTTAGTATTGGATAATGCAGGATTGGCATTCGACAAACCCATGATCATCATGCCGTGATGAAACAATGGTGGCAGCATGGTCAGTAATGTGCTTTCCTGTCCGCCATGCATTGAACCAGATGAGGTAAAGACACAGGCCGGTTTTTGATGTAAAGCACCATTCAGCCAAAGACTGGTGGTCTGATCCCAAAAATACTTCATCTCCGATGCCATATTGCCAAAACGGGTTGGAGAACCGAGTGCCAAACCGGAACAGTTTGCCAAATCATCTAAAGTACAATAAATATCTCCTTCAGCAGGAATACTTGGCTCCGCTTCTTTGACCACTGTCGATAAATTGGGAACAGTGCGGATTTTTACAGCTATACCTGTAGATTCAATGCCGTTGGCAATTAAATAGGCCATGTCTTTCGTTGAACCATATTTGCTGTAATATAAAATAAGAACATAAGGCTGCATAATTTTTATAAACAAAGCTAAAAAAGAAAACTATACGGTATTTTTCCTTTTTTTTGGTTAAGCTTGATCATGAAAATTCATAAAGATGATTAAAAAAATTGAGACTTTATACCTATGTTAGAAAAGTATTTGAAAAAACTCCCTTTTTATGACAAGACTTGGTTTCAGTTTGTTTTATTTGTGATAAGACGTTTTGAAGCCGATCGTTGCCGTGAACAGGCAGGTTCCTTAACCTATACCACGCTATTTGCAGTAGTGCCCATGCTGACTGTTTTTCTGGTCATCATTTCTTCCATTAAAGCCCTTGAACCGGCAAGGCAACAATTACAACAACTGATTTATAGTAATTTCTTACCCCGAACCACGATTGCTTTTGACAAAGCCTTCAATGCTTTTACCGATAAATCCAGTAATTTGACTATCATTGGGATTTTATTTCTATTTATTACTACCGTAATGATGCTAACCAGTATCGAGACGGTGTTTAACCGAATTTGGCGCGTTCGTGAAACACGTGGCGGCATTATTGGATTCATGCGTTATTGGACCATTATCTCCCTGGGTCCAATTGTATTGGGCAGTGCCTTCGTTATTTCATCTGCCGTGGCTTCTTTAAATGTACTGAGCAATAATTTTGCCGGTTATGAATTAAATGGCGAGTTTATCTTTTGGGGTATTTCCTTTGCCCTGACCATTCTGGGTTTTTTCATTTTGAATTGGACTATTCCCAACCGGAGTGTTCCAATCAAGGCGGCTTTGATTGCGGGAACATTCAGTGCGGTGGTATTTGAATTACTCAAAAATCTGTTTGGTTTCATCATGTCCAATTTCACCAGTTATGAAATTGTCTACGGTGCTTTTGCCGCCGTGCCGATTTTCCTGTTATGGATTTTCTTGTCCTGGAATATTGTCTTGTTAGGCGTTGAAATCAGTTATGCAATAACCGCTTTTTATTCAGGCAAAGAACGGAAACGTCATCCTGTGATTATGCTGCTGGATTTACTGGAACTGTTTTATAAAAAACAACTGAAAGGTGAAAGTGTTTCTGATGAAGAAGCTTTAAGCATTTTAGGGCGTGAAGAAATTGGGCGCTGGCCTTCTTATGTACTGATGCTTGAAAAACAAAATTTGGTCAAACGTACCGACAATGACGAGTTTGTGCTAGCACGCAATCTGGATCAAGTCGATTTCTGGAGTTTCTATACCCAGTTACCCTATCCACTTCCACGCCGTCAGGATATGGGCAATCTTCACCCTGACGATGAATGGATGCAAAAACTGGGGCCTGCACTGGTTGAAACTGATGACTATCTTTCAGCAAAATTAGCGATCCCGTTATCCAAAATTCTGGAACAGAAATAAACCTTTAGGTGGATCAGCCTGCCATTTATTGAGAAATTTTACTTTATATAGAAACTTTTATCCTTCCTCATTAAAAGAGGAAGGATAAATATTTAAGACTTAAATTTCAGAAGTACTTTTCCAGCAAATTACCGCCCCAAAAGTGACTAAGCATGTTCCGATCCAAAAGGTAAAATTCGGGGTGGTATTCAAAATTAGCATCGACATACAGGAAGATAAAACAGGCATAAAATAGGTAGCAAGGATCAGCAGTTTTATATTGCCAAACTGCAAACTCTGATTCCAGTTGCTATAGGCAATTCCCACCAAACCACCAGTTACTGCAATCAACAACCACATACTCAACTGTGGAAAAATAAAAGCCTCATCCATAATAAAATGAATGCCCCATAAGGCGATTGCCGTCACTATAAAAAATAGCGGTACCGCATTTTGTCCTTGGGCATATTTTTTGGTCATTACGCTATAACATGGCCAAAGCAAAGCCCCTAAAAATGCAAAAAAATAGGCCATGGGATTTTGTTGCAGTATGTGCAGAAATTGATGCAAATTCAAAATGTCCGGATTAACCACCAGCAATAGCCCAAGGACAGAAATAATAAAGCCTAAAATAACGGGCCAACGATAATTCAGCTGCTTAGCCAGGATTGAAAATACAATCGTAAGTGGCGGCCACAAATAATTAATCATTGCAATAATCAGCACCTGATCATGATTGTGTGACAAGGCAATCGAAACTAAAAATAGAATTTCATAAGCCACAAATAAAGCACCACAGCCCCACACATAAGCTTTCGAGATGTGCTGAAAACGCGGCAGTCCATTCAACACTAAAATGGCGATTGCACTAAAACTATAAATCAGGGCAATGGCTGAAACAGGACTTAAGGATTCAGTAATCAGTTTAACCACTGCAACCAGACTTGCCCAAATCAAGATGGATGAAAAGCCTATTAAGGTGGCTTTATTGCATGCTTTCATGCGTTACTATTTTTCGGCTTGAACCAGCCCTGTAAACTCACCACCAATACACCAGCCATCACCATAGCTGTGCCAATAATAAAGTTCATTTCGATGCTTTCATTGAGCAACCACACACCAAACAGCATGCCAAATAAGGGCGTTAAAAATGAAAACACCCCTAAACGTGAAGCCAAATAACTTTTCAATAGCCAGAACCAAATCAGATAACTGGCAAATGAAATAGCAACGCTATGGAAAATCAGACTGCTAATGGCAAGTGTTGTCCAATGAATGCTGGCTTGTCCCAACACGAAAGTTAAAGGAAATAAAAATACAAAACCACCGGCCAATTGATAGAACAAAGTCTGGGTCGCGGGCGCATCAGAAAGCTTGCTTAAGCGAACGGCAATTGTGGTGGCTGCCCAGAGAACTCCTGCCAATAACGCCAAAAAATCTCCAAACAGTACGCGCGATAGATCGTACTCTGAACTGCCGTTACGTCCAATAAACGTCACTACAATACCCAAAAAAGCGATAAAAATACCGCACCACTGCAAAATGGATAATCGTTCAGAAGGCAATTTCCAGTGCAGACCTAAGGCCACAAAAATAGGTGCGGTATAAAGCAGCACAACAGTATGTGACGCAGAAGTATACCGGATGGCTTGAGCAAGCATAAAAAACTCAGCAGCAAATAATATAGCCACCGTTAAGCCAGGATACAAATAATCTTTGCTCCACAATGCCTTCCCTTCTGCAAGCTTGATCAGTGGATAAACCATTAAGGCAGAAAGTCCTGATCGCAAGGCAACTTGCATTAAAGTAGAAATATCTGGAGCCGCCATTTTTAAGACAACTTGCTGTAAGCCCCAAAGAATACACAAGCCAAACATGATGGTAGAGGCTTGTACATCCAGTGCCTTGCGTTCTATCACTATTTTTCCTTGAAACTTACCGTATTTTTACGCGTCCAAAGATACGCTAAGTCTCTCAATTTCGAAATTGAAGATCATCTGGTTGGAGATAATTTGACAAGTATTTTGCGTCATATCTATTTAAAAAAAGACCGCCTAAGCAGTCCTTTTCTTCATTCAAAGCTTAAGCCTGAACAAAGGTTTTCCAGACAAAATCTTGGGTTTGACCTTGTAATGTCATGGTCAATTGATCGTCTGGTTTTAAGGCCGCCACACCTGCTGGCGTACCCGTCATCACCACATCACCCGGTTCTAAAGTAAAGACCTGACTGATATCTGCAAGCAAAGTCGCAATATCAAAAATCAGTAAAGAAGTATCACCTTTTTGACGCAGCTCATCATTGACATGCAAGGTGTAATGCACACCTTTCCAGTCTTTGACTTCTGAAAGCTCCACCCAGTCTGCCAAGACACACGAACCATCATAGGCTTTGGCACGTTCCCAAGGCTGTCCTTTCTTCTTTAAATCATCTTGCAAATCTCGCAGGGTCAAGTCCAAACCTAAAGTCACTGCACCGACTGCTTGCAGGGCTTTGGCTGGATCGGTTTCTGCTTTTAAAGTACGGTCGATCCTTAAGCTGAGTTCACATTCATAGTGGCAATTGCCCCACTCAGGATTCCATGAGATACCTTGTTCTAAACTCGTCAAACTACTGGGCGGCTTAATAAATAAAACTGGACGATCAGGAATAGCATTGCCTAATTCTTTGGCGTGGTCTGCATAGCTACGACCGACACAGACAATTTTAGATGGACGTGTATTCATGATCTTCCCTTTTAATTTACATTTAAATATTTTAAAACTTACTTTTTGAATGTATTTTCAAATACCGTTTGATCCGCAGATTGCTGCTCAAAAGCACGTTTCGGCACAATAATGACGGTACGGTTTTTTAGCTCAATCATATAGGTGAGTTTACCTATAGCAAAATTTTGTACTTCACTGTAGTTGAATATCTGCTTACGACCATTAGCATAAATTTCGGCATAATCTTGAAATAATTCGATGCCCTGTTCACTTTTACTGAATTGGTATTTTACAAATTGACGTTTAAACATCATGGGTAAAAACCAGTAACGCATAATCAACTGTAAAATTAAAAAGAAAGCGCCAAGCGCCACGTAATAGCGACCTACGCCATTAAAGCCGAGATAAAAACCCCAAATAATGATTCCGATACTCACCAACGGGGTAATAAAGCGCGTGAGCTGCTTTTTACCAAAAGTTGCAAGTGCAAAACCATCTTGTGATTCTTCCAGGTTTAAGGAATAACGTAGTGATACCGCGGGCTTGGTCTCTGACATATTTCATCATCAAATTATTACAACAATTGCGCTAGATATTACACCAGATTTGACCTTTTTCTTATTGTTTTTACTCGCCCCCATCACAATCAAATTTACATAAGTTTGCTTCCCAAGGCTTTAAAAATTGATTAAAACATCAGCATTCAGTAAGAAAAAAGCATAAACAGGATGTGATATGCAAACCCATAAAAAGAAATGCAGCTTCTTGATTCTGTGCTGCCTGATTGGCATGCAGACTTCTGCAAAAATTATTCAATGGAAAGAACAAATTCCCAGCAGCTTAAGTGTATTTCAAGGTAAAGCTCAAACACTGGCAGATTTGACTGCAAACCGTATTTTGATTTATGCCCATCCTGCACAGGCAATTACTTTGCCGACCTTTAAAAATCCGCAAAGTATGACAGGCAAGTTTTATACCGGTGCAGTCGTTGTACCCGCCAATAGCCAAAACGTAGCACGACTTTTAAGTAACTATAGCGGGTACAATCGGCTATTTCCGACCTTAAAATCTGCGAAAGTACTGGTGCAGCAAGGCGCAATTACACAGATGAAATATCAAGTATCTATTCCCACTCCTATTCCTATCTTAAACTTTAAAGAAAATGTGTTGATGCAGCATCATTTAACTGCCAATAGTATTTCTACCATTGTACTGGATGCCCCGATTCCTTACGGCGCGGGTAAAATTGAATGGTTTGATTTAGGCGGAAACAAGACTTTAATTACTGTTACTCAATGGGGCGACTTAAACCACCCTAAAGGCTTTTTATTCAGTACCATTTTGAATGCTCTTCCAGAGGCCAAACTCGGTATTCCTTCTGGTACCAACGCTTTTTTATTAGAAGCCTTGCAACAACATTTTAAAACGCCTAGCTCTCAAATCCTAAAAGTTGGAGAATTACCTGAAACCCGATTAAGTTCAAGTCAGGTTCAAAAAATTGCAGCATTGAGCCAGTTCTCGCAAGAACCCGTCTCGTTTATTTTGCCATCCAATAAAGTGCCTTATTCGCATGGCCTGGAAAGCTTGCGTTTTAGTAGCAGCTATCAATATTTTGCCAAAAGCCCGCAACAGTTAAAGCATTGGCTGAGTGTGCCTGCTTATCAGGAACTTTTTCCACGCCAGATTAAAGACATCGACATCAAACAAATTGATTCCAACACCTTTGATGCAGCCTATAAAATTTCAGTCGGATTGGGCGTAATCAATATTCCATTCGATTTTAAGCTGCGCTTTGACTATCCCAACAGTTTAGAAAATCAGTTTGATGCGGTAGGTGGAGATTTGCAGTTTGTCAAAGGTGGGATGCAGCTGATTCCTCAAGGCAACGGTACCTTATTAAATGTCACCAGTGCCATGAAAATTCATGACAAAGCGCCTTTCCTGCTTCGGGCGATGCGAAGCATGCCTTATCATGACATGTTACCTGCGATTGGTGGCAATACCGTATTGGCATTAAAAATTAAGCAGAAGATGAAATAATTTTTTAACATATTTAATTTATGCTAGACACAAAAAAACCGCAATTAAGCGGTTTCTTCCAGTTTTACATCTGTCGATGGGTTCAAGTTGGTGCGCTCAGAGAGATTCGAACTCCCGACCCCTTAGTTCGTAGCCAAGTGCTCTATCCAGCTGAGCTATGAGCGCGACGTCTTGATGTGCTGCATTATACGCGTTTTTAACTTTCTGTTAAGTGCTTTTTAACAAATCCGTCATCAAGTGAACAGTTATTGGGCAGAAATCAATTATTCATCTATTTTTTAAACAAAAATGGCCGATCGTGTAATTTATCATGACATCTTTCTCAAACATTGATCTTAAAAATCAGCCACAAGCCCTGAACATGCTCTAGACTCTAATGTTCAGGAAAATAACTTAATTGGTAAAGACAGATGTGAAGCTATTTAGAATATCATCAGTGGTTGCTAGAATATTTAGTAACCACAAGAAAATACGCATATAACTTTCTTGAACCTATTTATGGCAATAAAGAGAATTTTTTAATTTTCTGTTTTTTTTCTTGATAGGCTCGGGTATCCGCCACAATTAACTGTTCTCTTAAATTTTTATATTCTTCCCAATTAAAGGGTGGAATTGTATATGGTGGATAAGGTTTTTGTTTGTTACTTGAAGCATATACGTCATTTCCACAAATAAAGTCACAGGCTGCTTTTGCACCTAATGCAAATAGTGCAGCTTTTTTTTCATCCGACATATTGAAATCAAGAATCCCAAAAGTATCTGATTCATTGGGCTTAATTTTCCCCCATATTTTTTTCACAATATTATTCGAGTTATTTTTACGATTTGGCACATATTTCTGTGAAGTATCTACATATGTAATCAATTGTTTGTAATCATCATTATTAAGCAAAAAAGTATAATCATTGGTATGAATAGTCGTTTTGACGAGTGCTGTTAAATAGTCGGATATACTGTCTACGGTTGAAGCTTTTTTCCTACTAATATCAAGTTTGACTCCAAATGTAGGACATAATGGAATGCTGTCCCGAGAATGAAAAACATCAATTGGGAAATTAGAGATCACCCCTCCATCAACCAGATAAGCAACTTCAGGAAGGTTCCCTTCAAAGCCCGTTAATACCTGCCAAAACTCTTCACGATTTTCGGGTATGTTATTGATTCGAACAGGTTCAAAAAACAACGGAATGGATATAGAAGCCCTGACATAGTGTTTGGGATGAACGTCTAGGGGATTATTCCAGTATAAATACCCCATTTGAGGAAAAATAATTTTGCTTTGAGTAGTAATATCTGATGCAATAATAGCCAATTTATTGGTTTTGAAAGTATTTTCAAAGCGGATTTGATCAAGAGCCGGGTATTTTCTTGTGCTGATTTCTCTGATTTTTAAATTTTTATTCTCTAGTTTTTTAAAAAGTTTAGCCGTGGTTGAAACATTATGCTGATTTAAAATACTGTCCAACCAGTTTTCAAAGTACTGCCCTGGATTAATCCCCAGCTTATTTTTGCTAAATTTTCCGAGAGTTAAAAGACCTATCAGTTTTGGAAACATTTCAAAAAGTGGAGAATCTTTTTGCTCAATATCACTCGCTAATTCTTGAGCTAAAATGCCACCATCAACAAAATTTTTTAAATCCATTTTATTAAAAATAGCCAGGAGCTGTTCACTTTTTTTGTCAGAGGATTGCCCTAAAGCTGCAAGAACTATTGCGTTTATTGCACCTGCTGAAGTTCTAGCTAAGTTTAGAAAACGAATACCTGCTTGTTCAAGCGTGTATGTATAACCGATTAAGGCAAGCCCCCACACCACACCTCCTTCCAACACCAAATCAATATATTGGTTACCTTGGTGATCGGTAATATCCGAGATTGGCTGCGCCGTAATTTTATCTCGAATTGAATGGATATAGCCCTTTTGACCATGAATGTCTTCATTATCTTTGATTAAGGTAAGTAGAGTCATATTTAAACCCTCACTATCATAATTTATCGGAGGTAAAATCTTTTTATTGAATGAATAAACTAAACCGAAATATAAAAAACTTCTATGTTTGAAACTCTTTCTGACAAATGCAGTGAAGCCCATTTTTAAAAATATTTAAGCAAGCTCAATCAGATGCTCTAACTAAATTTCAGGCACAAAAAAACCGCAACATATGCGGTTTTTTCCAGTTTTACATCTGTCGATGGGTTCAAGTTGGTGCGCTCAGAGAGATTCGAACTCCCGACCCCTTAGTTCGTAGCCAAGTGCTCTATCCAGCTGAGCTATGAGCGCGTACTTGAGTTGTCTTTCGACGTCGTTACATTTACGTTTAACTTGATTGGTGCGCTCAGAGAGATTCGAACTCCCGACCCCTTAGTTCGTAGCCAAGTGCTCTATCCAGCTGAGCTATGAGCGCATTTCAAGTTATTCGTGGCGGTGAGAGAGGGATTCGAACCCTCGGTGGGCTTTAAGACCCACGCTCCCTTAGCAGGGGAGTACCTTCAGCCACTCGGCCACCTCACCGTAACGAGCCGCCATAATACAAACTAAACTCTACTACTTCAAGTCACATTTCAAAAAATTCTGATATTTTTAATCAATCATCTATTTTTTAAACGATTTACAGCTTTATTAAGCCCCTTTTCCCGCTTTTCTAGACAGTTGCTCGTGTGAAATATGCTGCTTCACTGTAAAATTGGAATTGAAAACACAATATTGCAATCATTTTCGTGCAGTATCCTGCTGCATGACTTATGCTAATCCTATCTTCTGACATGAAGCCAAAGACATTATGAAAAATTGGGTCGACCCTGAAGCCAAGGCTGAAGCCGAACGTTATGACAATCCTATTCCAAGCCGTATTCTCATTTCAGAAACGATTGAAAAACTACAAGCACCACAATCTCATGCAGATTTAGTGGAACACTTCAATATTGCAGATGAAAAAAGTATAGAAGCACTCAGCCATCGTTTAAGTGCCATGGTACGCGATGGTCAATTGATGAAAGATGGGTTCAGGTTCCAGCTCGCAACCAGCCAACCGACTCATGAAGCAACCGTCTACATCAATTCGAAAGGGTTGGGAACCGCAAACATTTCCGGTCATGATGATATTTTATTACCTGAACGTGAACTGCGTTTGGTCTTTAATGGTGACCGCGTTAAAGTTCGTCAAACCTCTGTAGACCGCAAAGGTAAACCTTGGGGTTTTATTACTGAAGTTGTACAGCATCGTGTAAAACAGATTATTGGTAAAGTTGCGGTGTATGACGGCGAATACTTCATTCAACCTGCGAATCCTAATGCACATCAACCGATTACCTTAGAAAAAGAACTGATTGAACATGCCCAAGTTAAAGTGGGTGATTCTGTTCGTGTCGCCATTGATGACTACCCGACCCGTGAAGAATTACCTACAGGCCACATCGTGCAATCGATGGCGGATAAAGCTGATACGGAAATCATTATTCCACAAACCATTTTAGAGTTTGGTTTGCCTTATGAATTTCCAGAAGAAGTGGTTCGCGATGCAGAAAGCTTTAAAGAACCGAACGAACAGGACCGTGAAGGTCGCATCGATTTACGCGATTTAGCCCTCGTCACTATTGATGGTGAAGATGCACGCGACTTTGACGATGCTGTGTATGCAGAAAAACGTCCAGGTGGCGGTTATCGTGTGGTGGTTGCGATTGCTGACGTCAGTCATTATGTCCGTACCGATAAACCACTGGATGATGAAGCAAAAGAACGGGGTACCTCTGTGTATTTCCCGCACTTTGTTTTGCCGATGCTGCCTGAGGCACTCTCCAATGGTCTTTGCTCGCTCAACCCACACGTAGACCGTCTCTGTATGGTATGTGATTTGACTTTATCCCGCGCGGGTAAAGTTACCGGCTTCCAGTTCTATCCATCAGTCATGCATTCAAAAGCACGTTTGACTTATACCCAAGTGGCAGAATACTTTGATGGCAACAGCAATGCGATTCCTGAAGACCGCAGTGTGCACAAGTCATTAAATACTTTGTTCCAGCTGTATCAGATTCTCAAAGGTTTACGTTCTGAACGTCATGCGATGGAATTCGAAACCGTCGAAACTTATATGACTTTTGATGAGTTGGGTGGAATTAAAGAAATTCTGCCGCGTTCACGCAATGAAGCGCATAAGCTGATTGAAGAATGTATGTTGCTGGCCAATGTTGCAGCAGCAGAATATGCATTAGAAAACGATATTCCAATGTTGTACCGTGTGCATGAGCCACCTGAATTTTCGCGTATCCAAAAAGTTCGCGAGTATGTGAAGTTGCTTGGCTTACCCTTCCCTGAACAGCCAACCCAAAAAGATTACCAAGCAGTGATTGATGCGACAAAAGACCGTATTGACGCGCCAAGTATTCATGCGGTGTTATTGCGTTCAATGATGCAAGCCTATTACGGCGCAAACAACGCCGGACATTTTGGTTTGGCTTATGATGCCTATACGCATTTCACCTCCCCTATTCGTCGCTACCCTGATTTGTTGTTGCACCGTGCCATCAAAGCGCATTTAAAACAAAAGCCTTTCGCGCTCTCAGGTGCCGCTTTAGATGATGCAGGTGAACATTTCTCTCAAACTGAACGCCGTGCGGATGAAGCATCACGTTCTGTCACCACCTGGTTGAAATGTCACTATATGCAGCAGCATTTAGGTGAAGAATTCGTGGGTACCATTAGTGCAGTCGCTGAATTTGGTTTATTCGTCACCCTTAAAGACCTCTATGTCGATGGCATGATTCACGTCAGCCAATTGGGCGATGACTTCTTTGTTTATGATCAGGCCAGTCAAAGCTTGGTCGGTCAAAGTCGTGGCCAAACCTTTAGTCTTGGCGATGAGGTCAAAATCAAAGTCGCAGCCGTGAATCTGGAAGATCGCAAGATTGACTTTCAACTGTTACAACAAATGACCCATGCCGGTCGTGCAATTCGTAGCCGTGCCCCACGTGTGGCCAAGACCACAACAGAGGAAGTGTTTAGCCCGCGTGCTAAAGCGGTGGTGAGTGAAGATGGTGAACAGCCAATTCGCAAGAAAAAGCCAAAAAGCAAGTCAGCTTCTTTTGCTAAAAAGTCCGACAAAAAGCCATCAGCTAAATCGGAGCTAAAAGCCAAAGATAAAGACAAAGTGAGAAAAAAGGCTAAGCCGAAAAAGAAAAAGGATAATGCCAAACCTAAGATAGAATAATGTTTTAAAATTAAGCCCTACTTCGGTAGGGCTTTTTTTATTGATCATCGATATTCATATGTATTTACCCATAAAAGCAATCTAGACCTTGATTTCCTTATGCCTAAGCCCTACATCTATTATTAAGTTTATAAATGAAATGGCGTATTAGAAATGACTTTAGAAAAGGCGACCTTGCCCGTTCCCCAATTTGATCAAATTCAACTTGCAGACTTAAAACAACAGATTGAACAAGCCATTCAACAAGGACAAAACTTTTTAAATGATTTAACCGAAGTCCCTGAAAGTATTCAGGCGCAACTGGCCGTATTAGACCAAGTGGATACCCTTGAAAATAATATGAGTGAATCTTGGGGTGTGCTATCCCATCTCAATGCGGTGATGAACAACACAGAAACCCGTGAACTCTATCAATCCCTGCTGCCTGCCTTAAGCGAATACTATACCCAACTGGGTCAACACACAGTGTTATATCAAACGTATCAGAACGTGCAGGATGCAACTGTATTTAATACCTTGCCTGAAGCGCATCAAAGTGCGATTAAACTGGCCCTGCGTGACTTTAAACTTTCAGGCGTGGCTTTAGAAGGCGAAGCCAAAACACGTTATGCAGAAATTTCCGCACGCTTATCTCAGCTTTCATCCGACTTCTCCAACCATGTGCTGGATGCAACCCAAGCCTACTTCAAACCACTTAACGAAGAGCAACTCAAAGGCTTACCACAAAGCAGCATCGATTTATTAAAGCAATATGGTCAGCAACGTGAACTTGAACAAGCGGTTGCCACTTTAGATATTCCTTCTTATCTTGCGATTATGACCTATGCAGATGACCGTGGCTTACGTGAGGAACTGTATAAGGCCTACACTACACGTGCTTCAGATCTGTCTGAGCATCCTGAATTTGACAATACGCAAGTGATGGAGGAAATCTTAAGCCTGCGTCATGAAATGGCTCAGCTATTAGGTTTTAACAATTATGCCGAGCTTTCACTGGCTAGCAAAATGGCGCCAGACGTCGAAACGGTCGATAAATTTCTGGTCGACTTGGCCGAACATGCCCGTGCGCCAGCAACTCAAGAAATTGCCGAACTCAAAGCCATCGCATCTCAAGATGGTATTCACGATTTACAGCCTTGGGATACCGGCTACTATTCTGAAAAGCTTAAAGTTCAGCAATTCAATTTATCCCAAGAGTCATTAAAACCATATTTCCCTGCTCCGAAAAGTCTGCAAGGCTTGTTCAGTATTGTGAACCGTCTTTACGGCATCAATATTGTGGAACGCGAAGCTCCGGTTTGGCACCCAGATGCACGTTATTTTGAACTGGAAGATCAAGGCACTGTGGTTGGCGGTTTTTACTTTGATCTGTATGCCCGCAGTGGCAAACGCGGTGGTGCATGGATGAGTGGCTTCCGTTCACGTATGCAAACCAAAGATGGCTTACAAAAGCCGATTTGCTACATGGTGTGTAACTTTACTCCTGCGGTCGGTGATCAACCTGCCCTGCTCACGCATGATGAAGTAAATACCTTATTCCATGAATTTGGGCATGGCTTGCATCACATGTTGACCGAAGTCGACCATATTGCGGTAGCAGGTACACACGGCGTGGATTGGGATGCGGTCGAGCTGCCAAGCCAGTTTATGGAATTCTGGACTTGGGATACCGACAGTCTGGATCTGCTCAGTGAACACATCGAAACCAAACAGCATTTACCGCAAGACTTGTTGAAAGCATTACTGGATGCACGTTTCTTCCAGTCCGGTATGCAAACCTTGCGTCAAATTGAATTTGCCCTATTTGACTTATCCATCCACAAGCACAGTTCTGCTTTAGATGCAGAACAAGTCCAAGCCACCCTCGACGATATTCGCCAAAAATATGCGGTAGCGCCAACGGCAAGTTATAACCGTTTCCAGCATAGTTTTAGCCATATTTTTGCCGGTGGCTATGCCGCAGGTTATTACTCGTATAAATGGGCGGAAGTTTTGGCCAGCGATGCGTTTGATCGTTTCGAAAAAGAAGGGGTTTTTAACATTCAGACCGGAAAAGAATTTCGTCAATTTATTCTAGCAGTTGGCGGAAAAGATACAGCACTTGATGCGTTTATCAATTTCCGCGGACGCGAGCCAAAAATAGATGCTTTATTACGTCATCAAGGTTGGACGAACCCCGCTAAAAACGCTTAAAATAGGCGTCTTAGATTGATCAGAAGGTAAGTAAGATGGCTATTAAACGTCGTTTCATTGCAGGTGCAAAATGTCCTAAATGTGAAGCGCTAGATAGAGTGGTCATGCTTACCTCTGGCGAAGACGAATGGATTGAATGCGTCGAATGCGATTATACAGAAAACCGCCCGACGCATATTGATGAACCAGAAATGCCGGAAGTACCGGATGAGATTGGCGTCATTCAGTTCAAACCTCGTCAGCCAAAATAATAACAGGTTCAATACATGACGTTAGATCAAAGAAATAGCCCAAAACTTTTATTGGGCATTACTGGGGGATTAGTTGCAATCATTGTGCTTTTTTTGGCATATCAATGGTTTTTTGCAACATCGAACGAAGTACTTGCTGAACATGAAGCAACAAGCTTAAATACTCCGGCAAAGCCTGCTGCTTCTGCTGAAGTGAAACCGAATGAAAGCCCAGTTGCAACCGATGAAAAACCCATTCAATTGGTCGATGAAAAAATTCTGAAAGCAGCTGTTCCAGAGAATGAGTCCTTAGCCAAAGAAGAAATTGCTAAACTGGAAGATATTCAAAAGCAATTGAATGATCAGGAAGCTGTGTTAAAAGCACAACATGCAGATGCCAACGATTTAGTTGCACTCAAACAAGAGCAGATTAAATTACTTGAAGCCCAACTGGCTCAAAAACAATAATTCTATAATTGAAGATTCGGCTAAAATAGCAGCAAATATTCTAGCTGATTTTTTCAGGCCCATAGCTACAAGCAATCGTAGTTTATTTAAAGTGCTTGCTTTACTCACCTGCTTTGCTTTTCTCTTTTCCCTGAGGGATATATGCATTGGTTATGCCTCACCTACTGTCAACAATCCCAGCCTTGTATTTTTCCGAAATTTTGTCGGCTTATTGCTTTTTTTCATTTTTAAGCAAGGGACAGGGTTTTTAAGACTGAGAAATCGGGATGCATAACTTAACGTGCAGTCATTGGGTTGATTACTTAGGTATTGCTCAAAGAGGAAATCATGTTTGTTGCAGCAGCAATTGGTTTAATCGGTGTCATATTCGTCGCTAGGGCTGATGCAGGGATATTTAATCAAATGGGGGTGATTGGGTTGAATGCAAGCTTCTTGGCCGCCATGGTATTTGTCACCGTTCGAGTACTGACCAGTACCAAGTCACCTGAAAAAATCGGGTTTAATTTCTGTTTTATCGGTACGCTTATTTCCACTGTTTTGGCTCTGGGAGCCTTATTCATGGGCTGAACTCAGTTTTCTAACTTATGCAGGATTACGGCGAATATCAGGTAAATCTTTATGTCGAATGCCTATAAACTTGTACCTGCGGGGGTAGATTGGGCCGGTAAATTATATTGCGATTATTTTTGCCGGCATTTAAATTTTTATATTTTGGCGGGAAACACCAGATCAATATAATTTGATGGGTTTTATATTGATTCTTAGTACAATTGTACTGTATAGCCCTTTAGGACTAAAACGCTCAACGCAATAAATAAAAATAACCTGTCCTTAAAAAAGCACCCGAAGATGCTTTTTTCTTATCGCTTAAAAATTATTGATACCAGTCAAACAGTCTAAAAATATACGGCGCATAGGTCACAATCAGTAAGGATGGGAACAACACCATAATCGGCAATAACCAGCGCTCATAGCGGTAATAGAACTTGGTATATTTTGCTTTGGCTTCTGCATCGGCCGCCCGAACCTCATCTTCTCCGACAGACATCCTTGTCAAGAGATGATTCAGGGCGACGGGCGGTGTGACATACCCCAACTCAAAGGCAACCAGTACAATCATCCAGAAATGAATTGGATGAATACCATTTTCATAAGCCACCGGTGCAATGGTTGCAGCCACCAGAATCACTGCACCAAACGGGTCTGTGGTCATGCCAATAATAGCCAGTAACAAGGCGATGAATGCGAGTGAAATATAGATGTTACCCAAATGCGTTGGCAATAACTCAACCACTTCACTACGTTCAATCAGGCCACCGACACTGGCAGACAAGGCCATCAAGATGATGAGTGCACCAATATGTCCAACGGTTTCTGCCGATGCAAACCAGAGTGAATGACCAAAACCACGTGCTTTTTCTCCCGCATGCGACGTATGCTCACGCATAAAAGTCGATTGATTTTCATGTTCCAAAGCCAACGCAGCATGGCGGTCTGGCGGAGTTGCAAAACGATCACCCCACCACTTATCAAACATAATATAAGCAATCAAAATAATCGGAAGAATCACAGGTGCGGTGAATTCATCCATTTTGGTGTCTAGACCATATTTATATAAAACAATCACGATAATCGTAATTACGATATAAGGAATCACGGGAATAATGGCCTTCAACATGCCTGGTACAGCAACTTTCGGTGAATTGACCCGGAAACGCGTTTCAGCCAGATAGAGCGATACCCCAAGGAAGATCAGTGCAGTGAGCCAGAAGACGTAAATACCATGATTAAACAGCTCATCTGAAGTCACATGACGACTGTCCAACATCGAAATCAAAATCACCAGTAGACATGGACGAATCACCACCCCCAGCGAACCCGACATTGCAGATACGGCCAAGGCATATTGACGACGTGAACCCGAATTCCATACTTCCTTATAAATAATCGCACCTGCAGCCACAACGAAAATCCCCGAAGCACCGGTATAAGCAGTTGGAATCGCAGCAGCAATCAAAATGAGCCAGGTCAGGGTTTCCGGTGCCAAATTCCACGGACGTAAAATTCCTAAGAACAAATCCATAACCCGGGTTTGGGTCAGCAACATCCCTGCCCAAATAAACAGTGCAAGGTTTAAGAAAATGCCTGAGAATTCAACTAAAATCCCCAGGTAAATCCCTTGCCCCATCGGATAATCCATGACAAAGGTAAAGACCACCCCGGTCACTAATGCCATGTAGGCATAAAGAGGCACACTCAGTAAAGCTAAGCCAAAATTTCCTTTGCCTTCTTGCTTGGCTGCAGGTGGCTTAATAAACTGGAGCAAACTAATTAAGGTCAGGCTAACAAACAGGAAAATCCATAGCCAGTAAACCACCAGCGTTTCATAACTCGAGGTCACACCTGAATTGATGATTGAATGATATTGACTAAGTACAGATGAAGTCAGTAAACCATTACCGAGCACCATAAACAGCGCATAAACCCGATAATCCAGTTTCGTTGTCGGAGCACGCAGGCCAATATGATGAAACTTCACCGATGCGGTAATCGCAGCGACCACCACCATTAGCAACAAAATGATGACGCGATTTTCTGTACCAAATTTAAAAACACCGAAGAACGAGGTTTCAATGGTTCGATACGTTCTTAGGCTGGGATGATCATTAATATATTGCACCGCTTTGTCATAGAACTGATATTTTTCTTCACACTGTTGTTGTCCCGCCAAGACTGAAGCACGCACGTCTGCTTCCGAGGTGGTACCAAAAATATCGGCAAATTCATCATTGGCATTGGATTTCATTTGCTTCTGGACTTGCGCATCTACATCAGGATGGCGGTCACAAGTGGGCGATACCGGCTCTGCGCGCAGAAAAGAATATTGCATGCCAATGCCGTGATTGCCATACAAGCGCTCGCCGACCCGTAACAACTGACCATGAATCATCTCACCAGTACCGATGATGAGGGTAAGCAAAAGTAGTAATAGAATGACAAAAGTCGAGATCCACTCTGTCCATATGTAACGTAACAGACCTAATCCTGATCTGTTATTTTCATCATTTTGCATGTGCATTCCTATTTTTATCTTGGTCATTGCCACAGGTTCAGCAATACCAACTTTCCTCTTTCGAATAGAAAATATCCTTTCTCTATTCAATCTCTTTATTGTTATGAACAAATTTGCATCAATTCTGTATGAATAAAAATGACAATATGCATTTTCTTTTATGTTTTAAATGTCAATCTCATCACTCTTCAAAAAAATAATCCCATAAAATATAAAATATTGCGATAATTACTCCCCCAATTACCCCCAATAAATGTGCCTCAACCAATACCGGGCTGCCAATCAGTTCGGCCGTCCCTACACTGCCGATGGTATTTTCCCAAATCAATTTGGCCAGAATAAGAAACAAGACAAATGCTGCAAAATTACGCTCTTTCTTATATAACAAATGTACGCAGGCAACCGTGACATAAGCGCCATGCAAGACCCCCGACAACCCTGCATAGGCCTCAATATCAGGAAAGAAATAGTAGAAACACAGACTGATAAATAATGGAAGTAAAAGAAGCAAAGCAACAAAATGCCAGACTTTTACCCGTGGGAAAATGAAAGGTAAACAGGCAAAAGCCAGCATGTTCAGCGCGTAATGGATCCACCCTACATGCACCCAATGCCCGGTCCAGAGACGCCAAAACTCTTGAAACAAGCCTGCTTGCCAATATATAAATGAATCCGCGAAAACTTGAAGACATGCCGAAAATGACACCACTATTGCAATAAAAACAATTTTCCGGATGAGAAATTGATCTTTCATTGACATGCCCCCCATTTAAAAATGATTTATCAAAGATTAAATCATCCATTCAGGCCAATTAAAATGCTCTTTTAACCGACTCAACTCAGGATTTAGCCGTCACATCTTCATTAAATAAATCATCGAGTTCTGCAGTGTTCTCTTTATCATCCCAGAAACGCTGCATTCCATCCTCACTAGTACGAATACCGGTATGTTCAGTCCAGTATCGGTCTGAAATACCCTGTACCATATTCTTCGCCATACTATCCACCAGCTTAAATTGCGGATTCACCGGTTTTTCTTCTGAACGTGAAGCTGCAAAGGTTTTTAATGCATCACGAATTTTGGCATCATCCCCACTGGCCTGTGCAGCAACGGCATATAAGGCATGTGACAAGCGTACCCCTTTTTGCTCACCCAATTTCACAGATTCTTTCAAGGTTTGATATGGATCAGGCTTACCTTCTCCCGCACCTGGTAACAGCGTCCAAATCACCGCACGAGCAGCATTGGGTGCACCCCAAAATTTGGCGTTGTCTACACATGTCATGCCCCGTTCAACCACTGCAGCAATATCTTTCGGAACATTAATTGCCCCACCAGAATTAATGTCATTGGTCATGGCTTGCAAACCGCTAATCATCCCCATCAAATAAACGGTTTGATCCAGATCACTCTTCATTTTCGGGCAATCTTCGCCCAGTTTCTTGTTATATTTTGCTTCCCAACGACTTTCCAGAAGCTGATAACCTGCGTATTGACGTTGCGCAGCAATCGCAGCCCAGCGTTTTTGTTCTATACGGGCATCCTGAGCTTCTGAAACTTGACCAGCTTTTGAGGCACGTAAATAGCGTAACTCTGATTCGAGTGCCTGATTTTCAGCGCAAATTCCAGATGAAGCATATAAAAGAACGGCAATACGGGTCGGATCTGCGCCCATATCTTTGGTTGACATAATCGCTGGAGTCAATGCACTCCCCGAATTACACGCCATGTCAGCATCATCCATTGCTAAAATAGGCGGTACAATATGTTTCTCACTAAAACCAAGTGCAATATTTGCCCCTGATTTAACCACTTGAGAACAACCTGATAATAAAGAACTTGCAACTGCAATAACTGCCATACCCTGGCATATTTTTTGGACTCTCGACATTTTCCTGTCCTCTATAATTGTGTTTATGTCCATAGCAACTAAACATATCAGATGCGAAATCTGAATAAAAGAGCATTTACTCTAATCAGATTAGCTACTTTGCCATGAAATGAAGCTAGGAAAATTGACTGGATTCAATGAAGTTATAATTTTTGGGCAAAAAAAAGTAGCATTGCGACGGTTCGGCACATGCTACTTATTAAGGGGTAAAAGCCTAACGGCTTTCATGTCGTGCAAATCGATCCTTCAGCACTGTTCCTAGTCGTCCAATAACAACTGCCAAAACAATCGCTACCACCAGAAACATCCAAGTTGGAATCACCATCATGATTTCCTCATTTGCTGTTGGTAGATTTAATGTACATTTAGTGCAAATAATTAACAAGAAAAGCTGTCTAACAATAAGTATATTTCTTAATTTTATATTCAACCTGTCTTACAAAGCTCAGTTAAAATTTTACATATATTTGATTATTAATATTTTAATTATAATTTTAAAGATTTAATTGTCTAACAATCAAATCAGTTTCGCCAATTTCTTTAATGCTTTCCATTGTTTTAACGGCAACTGATCAATCCAAATCAGTAACGGTTTTTCCTGAAAATGCTGGAAATAAACCACAATATAAAGTTGATGATCAATAATATGACTAATCGAAACACGTTTAATCTGTCTGGATTTGACACTAGAGAGTGACCACTCTCGCGCCTCTAAATGTTCAAAGTACATGGGTTGCGGGGCTTTTAAACCATAGGCATAAGCCATTACACCCAACAACACGCAAAACAACCATAACCATGGCGACAACAGTTGCTGCAAAAGTGCAATCACAAGAATAAAAATGATCAACTGAAACACAAAGGCCAAGCGGCTGCGTTTCAGTTGAAAAGATCGATTAACCATGTACGTAATGTTTCAGCTTATTAATCAAATCTTTCATCTCTGGACGTGGCGGTTCAGACACTTCCATAAACCAATCCAGTAAGTCTGGGTCTTCTTGCGCTACTAAATCAGCAAAAGTTTCTTTCTCTGCTGCATCGGCTTGTAAATAATGATTTTTGACATAAGGGTCAAAGTACACATCAATTTCTTTTAAACCACGACGGGCACGGTAAATGACTTTGCGTTCTTCCAAGCTTATTTCTTCACTCATAGCATTCCCCAACAGTATGCAAATTTTTGCTAGTTTACCTTATCAGTGCGGCAAGTTTCGAGCCATTTCCTGCAATTGACAAAATTCATCATTTAGGTTAAATATTTGAGCATTCAGCACATTGTCGCTTGTTCATAGATCTTTTACTTTCTATACAACAATGACTCTGAAAATGGACAGAATAAAAATGCAATCAGGTACGATTCGACCAATAGCCAACATGTTGCCACGCAATTTATTCACAGCAGAGCATGAAGCCTTCCGTGAAACCGTGCGCAAGTTTTATGAAAAAGAAGTGGTTCCCAATATTGAAAGATATGAGCAGCAACAACATGTTGATCGCGAATTATGGAATAAAGCCGGTGATATGGGATTGCTCTGTGCAACCATGCCTGAGGCATATGGCGGCTCAGGCGTTGACCGGCTTTACAGCATGATTTTGATTGAAGAACAAGCTTACGCGATGGATTCATCCACAGGCTTTTCCCTGCACTCGGATATTGTTGCCAACTACTTAAATAATTTCGGCAATGAACAACAAAAAAAGCTATGGTTACCGAAAATGGCGAGCGGTGAAGTGGTTACTGCGATAGCCATGACCGAACCCGGAACAGGATCAGACCTGCAAGCAGTACGTACTACTGCGATCTTGGATGGTGAAGATTATGTGATTAATGGTTCAAAAATCTTTATCACCAATGGCTATTTATGCGATATGGCCATCGTGGTCTGCAAAACGGGCAGTGCAGATAAAGGTTCTGCCAATTTATCATTACTTATTGTTGAGGCGGATCGAGTAGGTTTTAACAAAGGAAAACCACTCAACAAGATTGGTATGAAGGGACAAGATACCTGTGAATTGTTCTTCGATAATGTCCGCGTACCTAAAGAAAATTTGCTTGGTATGGAAGGCATGGGTTTTATGATGCTGATGAAAGAGTTGGCCTGGGAACGCATGTTGGTTGCGATCATTTGCCAAGCTGGCGCAGAAGCTGCATTCGCTCATACGGTAAAATACACCAAAGAGCGGCAAGCCTTTGGTAAACCGATCAGCACTTTCCAAAATACGCGGTTCAAACTTGCCGAATTGCGTACTGAAATTGATTTCTGTCGTGCTTATTTAGACCGTTGCATGGAATTACAGCTTGAAGAAAAACTTGGCATTGATGCAGCTGCTGCTGCGAAGTACAAAATTTCCGAGATGTTTTCCAAAGTTGTCGATGAATGTCTGCAATTGCATGGCGGCTATGGCTACATGATGGAATACCCGATTGCACGAGCCTATATTGATAACCGTGCCAACCGGATCTATGCAGGAACCAACGAGATTATGAAAGAATTAATCTCTCGTTCCCTTTAAGTAAAATAAAAAAGGAGCTCATGCTCCTTTTTTATCTATCATGTAAATTAAGACACTAATTTAGGTTTAGGTGAAACTTGTGTACTGTGTTTTTGAAACTTAAGTACAGCATCATCAAATCTGGCATTTTTTAGTACTTTGCGGTCAGCCAGATAATTATTGGTCACGTTCCAAGGCGCATGTTTACCTTGTTTCGGCATTACATCCGCTGCACGTGCAATATAACCTGAAGATAAGCTCCCCATGACAGTATCTTCCATCAATTCAGTCTGATCACCTTGAGCAATCACTTGGTCGTAGCCACTCTTGTCCATGTAATTGATCAGACGACAAATATATTCTGCTGCAATATCAACTTTAAGCGTCCAGGATGCGTTGATATACCCGATAATCATCGCCATATTGGGTACATCGCTAACCATTATCCCTTGATACAACATATGCTTAGAAGTATCCATAGGTTTCCCATCAATGGTCGCTTTAATACCGCCTAAAATTTGAATTTCTAGCCCTGTCGCAGAGACAATAATGTCGGCATCCAAATGTTGACCTGATTTCAGCTGAATCCCATTTTCAGTAAATTTCTCAATCTGATCCGTTTCGACACTTGCTTTACCTGAGCGTAATACCTTGAATAAATCTCCATCAGGTACTACACAGAGACGTTGATCCCAGGGGTTATAAGATGGGGTAAAGTGCTTCATATCCACTTTACCCTTGAGCTGCATCTCAATGGATTTGAGTAATAATTTACGCAGCAATTTCGGCTGCTTTTGAGCAAGGGCATAAATACCACGTTGCATTCCAATATTTCGGGCTCGCGTTAGTTTGTAAGCAAGCGCTTCGGGCAAGACTTTACGCATTTTGTCATAAACAAAATCAATCGAAGGGACAGAAGCAATATAAGTCGGAGAACGTTGCAGCATCGTGACGTGCGTTGCTCCCCCTTTCGCCATTGCCGGAACCAGGGTGATGGCAGTTGCACCACTGCCGATAATCACGACTTTTTTATCTGCATAGTCGAAATTTTCGGGCCAATGTTGGGGATGAATGAGCGTGCCTTTAAACGCTGCTTGATTTGGAAAATCCGGTTGGAAACCTTGGTCATAGTTGTAGTAACCAGTGCAACCTAGGACAAAATTGGCAGTCCAGGTTTGTTGCGTTTGATTTGCATCTTCAATTTTTACCACCCACTTACTGATTGAAGAATCATAATTGGCAGCTAGCACACGATGCTTAAAATGAATTTTGGTTTTTAATTGGTATTCATCCACGACTTCAGACAAATAACCTTTAATGGATGCCCCATCTGCGAGCACATTGGCCTTTTGCCACGGCTTAAAATTAAAGCCAAAGGTCGACATATCAGAGTCCGAACGAATTCCGGGATAGTTAAATAAATCCCATGTCCCACCGAAACTTTCACGACGCTCAATAATATCAAATTGACGTTGTGGACAGTTCTTTGAAAGATGTGCAGCAAGACCAATGCCTGAAATACCTGCGCCCACAATCAAAATATCAATGTGCTTTTCCATATTCTTTTTATAACCTTGTTGAACTTTATTTTATTAAACCATAATTCTGACAATACACAATGTCAAGTTCCAATAAATCTGACAAAAAATATATCAGTCCAGGCCAAAATCTAAAATTATCCAGCTATGAAAAATAATCAGGCATAAAAAAAGACCGGTGAAACACCGGTCTTTTTCGAACAACTGAAGTTCTTTTTGCGAAATTATTTAACTTCGCGATCTACTAGCTCAACGTAAGCCATCGGTGCAGCATCACCTGCACGGAAGCCCGCTTTAAGAACACGTAGATAGCCGCCGTTACGTTCTTTGTAACGAGGGCCAAGAACTGTAAATAATTTACCTACAGTTGCAGCTGAACGAGTGCGAGCAAACGCCAAACGACGGTTTGCTACAGAATCGACTTTAGCTAAAGTGATTAAAGGCTCAGCAACACGACGTAATTCTTTTGCTTTAGGAACAGTAGTTTTAATTAACTCATGTTCGAACAAAGAATTAGCCATGTTTTGGAACATCGCTTTACGATGACTGCTTGTACGGCCTAATTTCACACCACTATTACGATGACGCATGGTGATAGTCCTACTTAATTAACGACTACGATAAGCAAAGCGATCGTCCATGCGGAGGCTAGCCGGTGGCCAGTTCTCTAAACGCATGCCCAATTGCAAGCCTTTCGATGCCAGAACATCTTTGATTTCAGTTAACGATTTTTTACCTAAGTTAGGAGTTTTTAACAACTCCACTTCAGTACGTTGAACCAAATCACCGATGTAGTAAATATTTTCTGCTTTCAAACAGTTAGCAGAACGAACAGTAAGCTCTAGATCATCTACTGGACGAAGCAAGATTGGATCCACTTCTTCGCGAGGCTCTTGAGCAACAGGAGCTTGATCTTTCTGAAGATCAACAAAAATTGCAATTTGTTGTTGCAAGATTGTTGCCGCTTTGCGGATGGCTTCTTCTGGATCAACCGTACCATTGGTCTCAAGATCAATGATCAATTTATCAAGGTCAGTACGCTGTTCTACACGAGCATTTTCAACTGTGTAAGACACGCGTTTAATTGGGCTATAAGAAGCATCTAACTGTAAACGACCTACAGGGCGAGTTTCGCCTTCTGGGAAACGTGAGTCAGAAGTCTCATAACCACGGCCTTGAGAAACTTTCAGGCGCATTTTCAATGAGCCTGAAGCACTTAAAGTGCCAATCAAATGCTCAGGGTTTACCACTTCAACATTATGAGGTAAACGAAGATCGGCGGCAGTTACGTCGCCAGGACCTTGTTTTTCTAATGTCAAATATGCTTCGTTTTGATCGAACAGCTTAATCGACAATCCTTTTAGGTTCAGCAAGAGCTCGACGATGTCCTGCTGCAAGCCTTCCAAGGTACTGTACTCGTGCTCAACCCCTTCTATTTCAACTTCCACCACAGCAGCGCCAGGTAAAGAAGAAAGAAGGATACGACGTAAAGCATTACCCAGAGTATGACCAAAGCCACGCTCTAAGGGTTCCAGAATCACTTTTGCCGAGGTCCCGCTAGCCGCTTCGACCTTGATCGCTTGCGGAGTTAGAAACTCATTTGCAGTACGCGTCATTATTGCTACCTCAAGGGATTATTTAGAATACAATTCTACAATCAAGCTTTCGTTGATTTCAGCAGGTAAATCAGAACGATCCGGTGCAGCTTTAAACGTACCTTCCAATTTTGAATGGTCAACTTCCATCCAAGAAGGAATACCACGTTGAGTAGCTAACTCGATTGCGCCTTTAATACGCAATTGTTGTTTAGCACCTTCGTGAACTGCAATCACGTCACCCGCTTTAACTTGGATTGAAGCGATGTTAACGCGACGACCATTTAAAGTGATTGAACGGTGAGATACAAGCTGACGAGCTTCTGCACGTGTAGAACCAAAACCCATGCGATAAACAACGTTATCAAGACGGCTTTCTAGCAATTTCAACAAGTTTTCACCTGTTGCGCCTTTAACACGAGCAGCTTCTTTATAGTAATTACTAAATTGACGTTCTAACACACCATACGTACGACGTACTTTTTGTTTTTCACGTAATTGTAGTGAGTACTCAGATTGTTTTGCGCGGCTTTGACCATGTTGGCCAGGAGCTTTTGCATGTTTTTTTGTCTTAACGTCAAACGGTTTAACGCCTGATTTAAGTTGCAGGTCTGTCCCTTCGCGGCGAGAGAGTTTGCATTTTGGACCAATATAACGAGCCATGAATGTTTCTCCTTACACGCGACGTTTTTTAGGTGGACGACAACCGTTGTGCGGGATTGGCGTCACATCGGTAATGCTGTTAATTTTATAACCCACTGCACCTAAAGCACGAACCGCAGATTCACGACCGGGACCAGGACCTTTTACAAGGACGTCCAAGTTTTTCAAACCGTAATCTAAAGCAGCTTTACCAGCAACTTCAGCAGCTACCTGAGCAGCAAACGGAGTTGATTTACGTGATCCACGGAAGCCTTGTCCACCCGAAGTGGCCCAAGCCAGTGCATTACCTTGACGATCGGTAATAGTCACAATGGTGTTATTAAAAGAAGCGTGAATGTGTGCAACACCTTCAGAGACGGTACGGGTGACCTTCTTGCGTGTGCGAGTATCTTTAGCCATCTTTTAGCTTCCAGAAATCTTATTTCTTAATAGGTTTGCGCGGACCTTTACGGGTACGTGCGTTAGTTTTGGTGCGTTGTCCACGGACAGGCAAGCTGCGACGATGACGAAGACCGCGGTAGCAGCCTAAATCCATTAAACGTTTAATGTTCATGGAAATTTCGCGACGTAAATCACCTTCGGTCGGAACCTTAGTAATTTCTGCACGAATCGCATCAAGTTGAGCATCATCCAATTCACGGATCTTAGTAGTAGTTGGAATACCTACAGCAGCTAAGATGTTCTTAGCAGTGTGGCGACCAATACCAAAAATATACGTGAGGGAGATAACAGCATGCTTGTTATCCGGAATGTTTACACCGGCAATACGAGCCATTCACTTTCTCCAAAAAGGCAGTAGAGATAATCAACCGCCCGACAAAAACCTTGAGGGGCGGATATTAACCCAATTCACCTACTGAAATCAACAGGTCTTGATCAGATTAACCTTGACGCTGTTTATGACGAGGTTCTGCGCTACAAATCACGCGGATAACCCCATTACGACGGATAACTTTACAGCTACCACAAATTTTTTTAACAGAAGCTTGTACTTTCATGATGAAACCTCAAGTGCGCTTATCCCTTAGGATGAGCAGTCGTTTTTCTCATTAACGTTTGATTATCGTATTGATGCGAGGTGAGATGTGCTTGTAGCTGAGCCATAAAGTCCATCACGACTACCACAACGATCAGCAAAGAGGTACCACCCAAAGAGAATGGAATACCAAATGAGCTTTGTAACACCATCGGCATTAAACAAATCACTGTGATATAAATCGCGCCAATAAAGGTCAAACGATTGAGAATATGATCTAAGTAACGAGCAGTTTGCTCACCTGGACGAATACCAGGCACATAAGCTCCGCTGCGTTTCAAGTTCTCTGCGACTTCTTTAGGGCTAAATACTAGCGCAGTATAGAAGTAACAGAAAAAGATAATTAACGCACCAAAGAGCACCAAATACAACGGCTGTCCAGGCGACAACACGAGTGCCAAATCTTGCAAGCCACGTTTGATAATTCCTGCACTAGGATCAGCACTACCCACCCATTGCCCTAAGCTCGCAGGGAACAAAAGCAATGAACTAGCAAAAATTGCCGGGATAACACCCGCCATATTAATTTTTAATGGCAAATGTGTCTGCTGTGCAGTAAATACACGACGACCTTGTTGTTTTTGAGCGTAATTGACTGCTATGCGACGTTGTGCTTTTTCAATAAACACAATCGCTGCTAACACACCTATAGACAATAAACCAAAGATTGCCAAGCCGATAAGACTTGTTTGACCATTATCTACTGATGATAAAGACTGCATAATTAAATTCGGCAATCCTGCAACAATGCCCGCAAAGATGATCATGGATATACCATTCCCTACTCCGCGTTCAGTAATTTGCTCACCCAACCACATCAAGAACATCGTACCCGCGACCAGTGAAGTTACGGCAGGAATGTAAAAAGCCAGGCCTCCAGTCAAAGTAATTCCTTGACTAATAAGCCCTGCACACATCCCTACAGACTGCACAAGTGCCAGCAACAATGTACCTTGTCGCGTATATTGATTAATCTTACGCTTACCTTGCTCGCCTTCTTTCTTTAAAGCTTCCAGCGAAGGAACAACCGTAGACATTAACTGCACAATAATTGAAGCAGAAATGTAAGGCATGATCCCTAAAGCAAGAATTGACATCCGCTCTAATGCACCACCAGAAAACATGTTAAACAAACCAAGGATAGTACCCTGGTTTGCATTAAAAAGATTTTCAAGTGCAGCATTATTAATGCCTGGTACTGGAATATGTGCTCCTAGTCGAAAGACCATTAATGCACCAATAAGGAACATCATTCGGCGAATTATTTCACGATATTTCACATGAAATGGCTGCCCTTTCATCATGTTGACATGACCTGAAGAACTAGGAGACATAGACACTAGCGATTACTCCTCGACTTTGCCGCCAGCAGCTTCAACAGCAGCTTTAGCGCCTTTAGTCAATGCAACACCTTGAATAGTGAATGCACGAGTAATATCACCAGAAAGTACGATACGAGCACGAGTCATATCTCTACGTACAACATTCGCTGCTTTTAAAGTTTCAAGTGAAACGATGTCACCTTCAACTTTAGCAAGCTCAGATAAACGTACTTCAGCAGTTTTCAAAGCCAATTGGCTAGTGAAGCCGAATTTAGGCAAACGACGATATAACGCAGTTTGACCGCCTTCGAAACCTGGACGTGTACCACCGCTCTTACGCGAATTTTGACCTTTGACACCACGGCCACCGGTCTTACCAACGCCAGAACCGATACCACGGCCTAGACGAAGGTTGTCACGCTTAGCACCTTCTGCAGGTGCAATAGTATTTAAACGCAGAGTCATGGCTTATTCCTCTACACTAACCATATAGTAGACTTGGTTGATCATACCGCGGTTAGAAGGCGTATCTTGCACTTCTACAGTATGACCAATACGACGCAGACCTAAACCTTGAAGGCTAAGCTTGTGATTTTTCAAGCGATGCGATGAAGATTTAGTCTGGGTAACTTTAATCGTTTTCATGATTGATTACCCTTGAATTTGTTCAACAGTAAGACCACGTTTCGCAGCGACTTTCTCAGGAGAAGTCATATCACGCAAACCTTTGAAAGTTGCGTTAACTACGTTAGCAGCATTTGTAGAACCGTAGCATTTTGTCAATACGTTATGTACGCCAACAGCTTCTAGAACTGCACGCATAGCACCACCAGCAATTACACCAGTACCTTCAGAAGCAGGTTGCATGTAAACGCGGCTTGCACCGTGACGAGCATTAATAGGGTGTTGCACAGTACCGTTAACAAGATCAACAGTAATCATGTTGCGACGAGCAGCTTCAAGTGCTTTAGAAATAGCAGCTGGAACTTCACGTGCTTTACCACGACCAAAACCTACGCGACCATTACCATCACCCACAACAGTTAATGCTGTGAAAGAGAAGATACGACCACCCTTAACAACTTTGGCTACACGATCAACGGCAACCAGCTTTTCAACAAGACCTTCGTTTTGTTCAACTTTAGCCATGATTAGAACTCCAAGCCGTTTTCACGAGCAGCATCAGCCAAGGCTTTGATACGACCATGATATTTAAAACCAGAACGGTCAAATGCAACTTTTGATACACCAGCTGCTTTAGCACGTTCTGCGATTAAAGCACCTACTTTTTGAGCTGCTTCAACGTTACCAGTTGTGCCAGCACGTAAAGTAGCATCTAAAGTTGAAGCTTGCGCTAAAACTTTGCCACCATCTGCTGAAATAACTTGAGCATAGATGTGACGCGGAGTGCGGTTTACACACAAGCGAGTCGCACCCAATGCACGAATGTGCAAGCGTGTGCTTTTCGCACGACGCAAACGGGATTGTTTCTTTTCGTTCATAAGAACCTCGCGCCTTATTTCTTCTTAGCTTCTTTACGAAGAACAACTTCATCCGAATAACGAACACCTTTACCTTTATAAGGCTCTGGTTCACGATATGAACGGATATCTGCAGCTACTTGACCCAACATATGTTTGCTTGCTGATTTCAAAATGATTTCAGTAGCAGTTGGAGTTTCAGCAGTTACACCTTCAGGAAGTTTATAATCGATTGGGTGGGAATAACCTAGGTTAAGATGAACAACATCACCTTTAACCGCAGCTTTATAACCAACACCGATTAGTTGTAACTTACGTTCGAAGCCTTCACTTACACCTTTTACAAGGTTGTTAAGCACAGCGCGAGCAGTACCAGCTTGCATCCAAGAATCTTTCGATTCTTTAACTGGAGCAATATTAAGCTGACCTTCTTCCTGTTTTAGCTCGACCAGCGCATGCAGGTTGAAAGACAATGTACCTTTACTGCCTTTCACTTCGACCTGCCGGCCGTTCTGAGTAACTGTAACACCGTTAGGCACAGTTACTGGGGCTTTAGCCACACGAGACATGAGGATTCACCTATTAAGAAACAAAAGCAATAACTTCACCACCGATACCAGCAGAACGTGCTGCGCGATCAGTCATGATGCCTTTGCTTGTAGAAACAATTGCAATACCTAAACCTTGCTTAACGCTCGGAAGTGCATCTTTACCGCGATATTGACGTAGACCTGGACGGCTTACGCGTTTCACAGTTTCGATAACTGGTTTGCCTTCAAAATATTTTAACGTAATTGTTAAAGTTGCTTTGCCTTCGGCATCAGCAACTTCTACGTTAGAAATGTAACCTTCTTGTTGAAGAACGTTAGCAATAGCAACCTTCAACTTAGAGTTAGGCATAGAAACAGTTTGTTTCTTAGCCATTTGTGCGTTACGAACACGGGTTAACATGTCGGCAACGGTATCTTGCATACTCATTTATAGTCGCTCCTTACCAGCTTGCCTTAACAACGCCCGGTACATCACCTTGCATTACTGTTTCACGTAATTTGTTACGGCTTAAGCCGAACTTACGGAAGTAACCATGAGGACGACCAGTTAAACCGCAACGGTTACGAAGACGTACTGGAGACGCATTACGTGGTAATGCTTGAAATTTCATCATCGCTTCGAAACGTTCTTCTTCTGATGCATTTACATTTGCAATGATTGCTTTTAATTCAGCACGCTTTGCAGCAAATTTAGCAACAGTAGCTTCGCGTTTCAATTCGCGATTAATCATACCTTTCTTAGCCATATCGACCTCTTATTTGAACGGGAAGCCGAATGCACGCATAAGCGCACGGCCTTCGTCATCGGTGCGAGCAGTCGTAGTAATGGTAATATCCATACCACGAATACGATCAATCTTATCGAAATCGATTTCAGGGAACATGATTTGCTCCTTGAGACCCATCGAGTAGTTACCACGACCATCAAATGATTTCGCAGAAAAACCGCGGAAGTCACGAATACGAGGGATCGCAATAGAGATCAAACGGTCTAAGAATTCGTACATACGTTCGCCGCGTAAAGTAACTTTACAACCAATCGGCCAACCATCACGGATTTTAAAACCTGCGATTGATTTACGAGCTAAAGTAAGTACTGGTTTTTGACCAGCAATTGCTTGCATATCAGAAAGAGCGCCGTCTAACAATTTCTTGTCAGCTGATGCAGCACCAACACCCATGTTGATGGTAATTTTTGTAATGCGTGGAATTTCCATCACATTCTTAACGCCCAAAGTTTCTAACAATTGAGCTTTAAGTTCTTCGTTGTAACGTGTTTTAAGTCTGGCCATGGCCTATATCAACCTATTACTTCGCTACCGCCACTGATTCACCATTTGATTTGAATACGCGAGTTTTCACGCCTTCAGCATCAAATTGGTAACCAACACGGTCAGCCTTTTGGGTTGTAGCATTAAAAACTGCCACGTTTGAGATATGAAGCGTAGCTTCCTGAGTTACGATGCTGCCTTCAGCGCCAGTAGCTCGGTTCGGCTTTTGATGCTTCTTAACCAAGTTAAGGCCTTCAACCTTAACACGATCATTTGAAACAGACAGAACAGTTCCCTGTTTGCCTTTTTCTTTACCTGCGATCACAATAATTTGATCGCCTTTTTTAATCTTAGCCATGAGTGCCTCTTATAGAACTTCAGGAGCCAATGAAATGATTTTCATGAACTGTTCAGTACGAAGTTCACGAGTCACTGGTCCGAAAATACGAGTTGCAATCGGCGCTTTGTTGTTGTTCAAAATCACAGCAGCATTGTCATCAAAACGGATGATAGAACCATCCGGACGACGTACACCGAATTTCGTACGTACAACTACAGCATTCATCACGTCGCCTTTTTTAACACGACCGCGAGGAATAGCTTCTTTTACAGTAACTTTAATAATGTCGCCAACTGAAGCATAACGACGATGCGAGCCACCAAGTACTTTAATACATTGTACGCGGCGTGCACCACTGTTGTCTGCTACGTCGAGCATACTTTCGGTCTGAATCATTGCCCTACTCCAAAACCGAGCAACACCGGTCGAAATTTCGAAAGGCTCAAAGAGTACTCGAAATCAACCGATGATGCAACAAGAACGTTAATTACTCAGCAGCTGCTTCAACAACTTCAACTAGAGTCCAAGACTTAGTTTTAGAAATTGGGCGGCTTTCTTTAATGGTTACCAAGTCGCCAGTTTTAGCAACATTGTTCTCATCATGAGCGTGTAATTTAGTTGAACGGCGGATTAATTTGCCATACAACGGGTGTTGAACGCGGCGTTCAATAAGTACAACAATAGATTTATCCATCTTGTCGCTTACGACTTTGCCAGTTAACGTGCGAACTGTTTGTTCACTCATTGTCCGTTCCCCTGTTTTTCGGTAAGGAGTGTCTTAATACGAGCAATAGTCTTACGAGTAAGCGCAACTTCATGCGATTTACCCAATTGACCAGTTGCTTTAGCCATACGAAGACGGAATTGATTAAGCTGTTGCTCATCAAGCAAAGCTGTCAACTCTTCTACCGATTTTTCACGTAGATCATTAGTTTTCATTACATCACCGTCTTAGTAACGATAGTGGTTTTAAACGGAAGCTTAGCAGCTGCAAGCGTAAACGCTTCACGTGCCAATTCTTCGCTAACACCATCCATTTCGTACAAGATCTTACCTGGTTTGATTTGGCAAACCCAGTATTCCACAGAACCTTTACCTTTACCCATACGAACTTCTAATGGTTTTTCAGTAATTGGTTTGTCTGGGAAAACACGGATAAAGATCTTACCACCACGTTTTACACGACGGCTGATTGTACGACGCGCAGCTTCAATTTGACGAGCAGTCATTTGACCACGCTCGAGAGATTTAAGTGCAATAGTACCGAAAGATACAGTGCTACCACGATGCGCTAGACCAGTGTTACGGCCTTTTTGTACCTTACGGAACTTAGTACGTTTAGGTTGCAACATGGATTATTCTCCTTTTTCAGCAGAACGATCATTGCGACGACCACGACGCTCCTGACCCTCACCACGACCGCGACCGCGTTTAGCTGGACGTTCTTCAGCAGGAGCAGGGTTCATGACTTGTTTCATGCCACCTAAAATCTCGCCGCGGAATACCCAAACTTTAACACCGATCGTACCGTAAGTAGTTTCAGCACGTACAGATGAGTAGTCGATGTCAGCACGAAGTGTATGCAAAGGTACACGACCTTCACGATACCATTCAGTACGGGCAATCTCAGCACCACCTAAACGACCAGAAACTTCAACTTTAATACCTTTAGCACCAGCACGCATAGAGTTTTGAACCGCACGCTTCATAGCACGACGGAACATTACACGTTTTTCTAATTGAGAAGCGATAGCTTCAGCAACTAAACGAGCGTCTAAGTCTGGGCGGTCGATTTCGTTGATACTTACTTGCGCAGGAACACCCATAATAGATGTTAATTCGCGTTGTAATTTCTCAATATCTTCGCCTTTTTTACCGATTACGATACCTGGACGAGCAGTACTAATTGTAATTTTAGCAGCGCCTGTAGGACGTTCGATAAGAATTTTGCTAACCATCGCATTCTTAAGTTTTTTAGTTAAAAACTCACGAACTTGAAGATCTTTAAGCAAATATTCAGCGTATTGTTTCGGATTCGCATACCAGTTAGCGTTATGACGTTTCACAACACCTAGGCGGATACCGATTGGATGAACCTTCTGACCCATATCAAACCCCTACCTTAACGGTGATGTGACAAGTACGCTTAGTGATACGATCTGCACGGCCTTTAGCACGTGGCATAATACGTTTAAGGCTAGTGCCTTCATCAACGTAAATCGTAGCAACTTTAAGGTCGTCTACATCTAAACTGTTATTATGTTCAGCGTTTGCAATTGCAGATTCCAACGCTTTTTTCACTAAAACTGCAGCTTTTTTGTTGCTGAAGTTCAAGATGTTTAGAGCGTGAGCAATAGACTTGCCACGAATCAAATCTGCAACCAAACGTGCTTTTTGTGCCGAGATAGCGGCACCGCGTAATTTAGCAGTAACTTCCATCATAGCACCTTAACGTTTAGATTTCTTGTCAACACCGTGACCACGATAGGTACGAGTTGGCGCGAATTCACCGAGTTTATGACCAACCATATGTTCAGACACAATTACCGGAACATGGTTACGACCATTATGAACAGAAATTGTTAAACCAACAAAATCTGGGAGTATCATCGAACGACGCGACCAAGTTTTGATCGGCTTACGGTTATTAGCCGCGATAGCCGCTTCAACCTTAGCGAACAAGTGCGCATCGACGAATGGGCCTTTTTTCAGAGAACGAGGCATTGTCAGATTCCTTTACTTGTTACTTAACGCGACGGTCGCGAATGATCATCTTAGTCGTACGCTTGTTGGTACGTGTCTTGTACCCTTTAGCTTTTTGACCCCATGGGCTTACAGGTTGAATACCTTTGTTACGCCCTTCACCACCACCATGTGGATGGTCAACTGGGTTCATCGCCATACCACGTACGGTAGGACGAACGCCACGCCAGCGTGAAGCACCCGCTTTACCGAGTGAACGAAGGTTGCTTTCCTGGTTAGAAACTTCACCAAGAACTGCACGGCATTCAACGTGAATTTTACGCATTTCGCCAGAACGTAGACGAACAATTGCGTAAGAACCGTCACGACCCAACAACTGAACAGAAGTACCAGCTGAACGAGCTAATTGCGCGCCTTTACCGATTTTAAGTTCGATGTTGTGAAGAGTAGAACCGATAGGCATGTTACGAAGTGGTAAGCAGTTACCTGGACGAATTGGAGCATCGTTACCAGATTGTACTTTATCACCAGCGCGTAAACCTTTAGGAGCGATGATATAACGACGCTCACCATCCGCATACAACACCAAAGCAATGTGTGCAGTACGGTTAGGATCGTATTCGATACGCTCTACAGTTGCAGGAATACCATCTTTGTTACGTTTGAAGTCAACAATACGGTAGTTCTGCTTATGACCGCCACCAACGTGACGAGTCGTAATGTGACCGTTGTTATTACGACCACCAGTACGTTTTTTAGCTTCAACCAACGGTGCATAAGGCGCGCCTTTGTGAAGATGGTCATGAACGACTTTCTCTACAAAGCGACGTCCTGGTGACGTTGGCTTACATTTTTGAATAGGCATAATTCTCGTCCTTATTCCGCTGCGCTTTCAGCGGTATCGCCCAAGTCAGCCATTTCAACTTCTTGGCCAGCTTTCAGGGTGACGTATGCTTTTTTAACATCAGAACGACGTCCCAATGTTTTACCAAAGCGTTTAGTCTTACCTTTAGTGATCGTTGTGTTAACTTTAACAACTTGAACACCAAAGAGTTGTTCCACTGCTTTTTTGATTTCAAGTTTATTTGCATTGATAGCAACTTTAAAAACTTGAACACCAGCAGCTTCACCTAAAACTTGTGCTTTTTCTGAGAATACAGGTCCTTGTAGGACTTGATAGATACGTTCGTTGTTCATCCGAGTTCTACCTCAATTTTCTTAGCAGCAGCTACAGACATAACAACTTTATCGAACGCGATCAAGCTAACAGGATCAATTGCAGCAGCATCAACCACATCAACGTGTGGAATGTTACGAGCAGCAAGATACAAGTTCTCATCAACAGCATCAGTAACGATTAATGCACGAGTCGCATTCAAGTCGTTAAGTTTTGCAAGCAATTCTTTAGTTTTTGGAGCTGCAACAGCAAAATCTTCAACTAAAACTAAGCGATCTTGACGAACAAGTTCAGCTAGGATGCATTGCATAGCACCGCGGTACATTTTACGGTTAACTTTTTGAGACCAATCTTGTGGACGGGCAGCAAAAGTTTTACCACCACCAACCCAGATCGGGCTACGAATAGAACCAGCACGCGCACGACCAGTACCTTTTTGACGGAAAGGTTTTTTACCACCGCCAGATACATCGCCACGCGATTTTTGAGCTTTAGAACCTTGACGACCACCAGCTAAGTAAGCTGTAACAACTTGGTGTACAAGAGCTTCGTTAAACTCACGTCCGAAAGCAACTTCAGACAATTCAACAGCAGAGCCGGAAACAGTATTTAAATTCACAATATTTCCCCTCAGGCCTTGATCGTAGGACGAACGATAACGTCGCCACCAGTAGCACCAGGAATCGCGCCTTTAACAACAAGAACTGAACGTTCAGTGTCGATAGAAACGATTTCAAGACCCTGTACAGTTACGCGCTCAGCACCTAAATGGCCAGCCATTTTTTTGCCTTTGAACACGCGACCAGGAGTCTGGTTTTGACCAGTAGAACCTAGAACACGGTGAGATAGTGAGTTACCGTGAGTTGCGTCTTGCGTACGGAAATTCCAACGCTTAACACCACCTTGGAAACCTTTACCTTTAGATTGACCAGTTACGTCAACAACTTGACCAACCGAGAACAATTCAACAGTAAGAGAACCACCAACTTCACGACCTTCAAGATCAGCTTCTGTAGCGCGGAATTCTTTAACTAAACGACCAGCAGCAACACCCGCTTTAGCGAAGTGACCTTTCTGAGGATTAGTTACGCGAGATTCGCGACGCTCACCAGTAGTGATTTGAATCGCTTGATAACCATCAGTTTCAAGCGTTTTGATTTGAGTGATGCGGTTAGGATCAACCTCAATCACTGTAACAGGTACAGAAACACCAGCATCTGTAAAGATACGTGTCATACCGCACTTGCGACCGACTAAACCAATAGCCATGTGCATAAACCTCTAAAAAAGCGGCTTAATTAACTTAGAGTGTTAATTAACCCGAAAGCCTTAACCCAATGCGATCTGAACATCAACACCAGCTGCAAGATCTAATTTCATCAATGCATCAACAGTTTTGTCTGTTGGTTGAACGATGTCGATCAAGCGCTTGTAAGTGCGGATTTCATACTGGTCACGCGCGTCTTTGTTAACGTGCGGTGAAGTTAGAACGTTAAAACGTTCGATGCGTGTAGGCATCGGAATTGGACCACAAACTTGTGCGCCAGTGCGTTTTGCTGTTTCTACGATCTCTTGAGCAGATTGATCAATTAAACGATGATCAAAAGACTTCAAACGGATACGGATTCTCTGGTTAGACATACCAGTAAACTCCAAGCCAAAAATATAAAGAATCACCTCTGACGCATCTCACCTATTGGTAAGTGTCAAAGGCAGTGAAAATCACTAAGGTCATGATCGATGCCACGACTGTCACGATATTAACTACTTTATTCGTAGTTAACCCCTTTCATTAAAGGGCCGCTCATTATAGCCACTGTTTAACGCTTAAGCAAATCTCTTTTGTGCTTTTTAGTGGTTTTCTGACATTATAAATTTGTAACATTGTTTAAAAATAAATCAACATGCGGTATTTTGCAAAACATACTCTATTGCTTTATTTAATATTTGATTTCCTTGAATAAAATTAATTTTTGGCGACTTTTTTAATTGTTGTTCAGATTGTACATACTCTCCTGTAAAATTTACCCGCTCTTCATTATTTTCTAAAAACAGTTTTAATGTTTCTGGTGTAATCTCTGGATGAAACTGGAATCCCAAGACATTTTTGCCAATTTGGTACATCTGGTTTCGGCAAACATCATTTTCGGCTAAATGAATCGCCCCTTTCGGTATTTCAAAGGTTTCACTATGCCATTGCATCACATTAAATTGCGCTGGCAATTCAAAACATGCTTCAGGCACATGATTAACTTTGCGCACCCCAGTCCAGCCTAATTCCTGTTTTTCATTGCGGCTAACCGCTGCACCCAATGCATTAGCAATAAGCTGAGCCCCCAAACACAAACCAATTGCGGGTTTGCCCATCGACAGATAACGTCGCAACCAGCGTTTTTCGACTTTTAACCAAGGAAAATTTGCTTCATCATTCACGCTCATTGGTCCACCCATAATAATGAGTAAATCCACATCTTCCATATGAGGTAAAGCTTCAATATCCAAAGGCCGATCTACAGGTAATGCAAAAAACTCCGTTGCACTCATTTTAGCCTGGTGCTGTTTTAAAAATGGATAACAACTGCCGAACCCTTCACCAGCAATATGCTGAAAATAATGTACCTTTAAATGCGACTTCATGCGCTCCCGCCTATTGTTGTGTTCTGATATAGGTTTAGCAAAAATGAAGCCAACATTATGTGCAGATTAACGTTTCTATACATTTCGGCATTTATATAGCCTAATGTTCAAGTTTCTCTTAAGCTAAGACTAATTTTAATACGACTTAGAGCAAAAAATTGAAAAAGAATCCGCAAACAGAACTGATTCATGCACCACGTAAAGCCCCTCAGTACATTTCTACGATTCAACCTCCCCTGTTTCGTGCATCAACCATTATTTTTAAAGATACCAATGCACTGTTTAATCGCCATTGGACCGACGACTATGACTATAGTTATGGCACCCATGGCACACCGACTACTTTTACTTTGGGGGACAACCTTGCCCAAATTGAAGGCGGTGAATATTGCCTGCTGGCGCCGAGTGGTTTGTCTGCCATCAATCTGGTAAATTCATGCTTTTTGGCACACGGAGATGAAGTTTGGGTTGCAGACAATATCTATGGTCCAAACATGGAACATCTGCGCAATCTGGAAACACGTTATGACATTTCAGTTAAGGTTTACAATCCAATAGATGTGGATAGTTTCCAACCTACGAATAAAGCCAAACTGATTTGGTTGGAAGCTGCAGGGTCAGTCACTTTAGAGTTTCCCGATTTGGTCGGCTTGGTCAAAAAAGCTCAAGCACACAATATCCTGACTGCACTGGACAATACTTGGGGAGCAGGCCTTGCCTTTAATGCATTTGATTTTTCTGATCAGCATTTAAGTGTTGATCTGACCGTGCATGCATTGACGAAATACCCAAGTGGTGGCGGTGATATTTTGATGGGTTCGGTGGTGACAGATGACAAAAACCTGCATCATAAACTGTTCCGCATGCATGCCATTCAAGGCATCTCTATCTCAGGGGATGATGCTGCACAAGTTCAACGCAGTTTAGCTTCCATGCGAGTTCGTTATGAACATCAGTCTCAAAGTACTTTAAAACTACTGAACTGGCTGAAACAACAGCAAGAATTTGTTCAGGTGCTACATCCTGCCGATGACTCATCTGCTGGTCATAATTATTGGAAAGAGATTTGTACCACAGGTGAAAGTGCCGGCTTGGTCAGTGTTATTTTCAAACCTGAATATAGTTTAAAAGATATCCGCAGATTCTGTGATGGCTTACAACTATTTAAGTTGGGTTTTAGCTGGGGTGGCCCTGTCAGCCTAGTCATGCTTTATAACTTAAAGAATATGCGTGTACTTGAGCATACACATTTACAACAAGGATTATTGGTTCGTTTTTGTATAGGACTGGAACATCCAAGCGATTTAATTCAAGATATAGAAAACGCGTTAAAACAATTAAATACGCCACAACTCGAATAACTCAAAACACAAGAAAATAAACAGGAATAGACATGGGTACACCTATCGTTATTGCCAAGAAAACCTCGAATACTCAACAAGAGATTGTTTTACATTCACAGTTTGCCAACCGCCACGGCTTAATCGCGGGTGCAACGGGAACGGGTAAAACGGTGACTTTAAAAGTTCTTGCAGAAAACTTTTCCCGAATGGGTGTGCCCGTGTTTTTAGCCGATGCCAAAGGCGATGTTTCAAGCCTGGCTAAAGCGGGGTCAAGCAATGCTAAATTCGATGAACGCCTTAAAGTCCTAAAGATTGAATCTATCCCGTTTGCTGCATCACCCGTGGTGTTTTGGGACTTATTTGGCCAACAAGGTCATCCGATCCGTACTACGGTTTCGGAAATAGGACCGTTACTATTAGCACAAATGCTCAATCTGAATGAGACCCAAGAAGGTGTACTTTCGGCGGTTTTCCGGATTGCAGATGATCAGGGCTTACTGCTGATTGATTTTAAGGACTTAAAATCAATCCTCGCTTATGTATCTGAACATGCTGCAGAATTTCAGGCGGAATACGGCAATCTTTCTCCTGCCAGTCTGGGTGCCATTCAACGCAACTTACTGGCTCTTGCAGACCAAGGCGGTGATCAGTTTTTTGGCGAACCCGCTTTAGACATTATGGATTTCATTCAGACTGACAGCCAAGGTCGCGGCAATATCAATTTACTTGCCGCAGACAAGCTGATGAATACCCCAAAACTGTATGCCACCTTCTTGCTCTGGATGCTATCAGAACTGTTTGAACAATTGCCTGAAGTGGGCGATATGGATAAACCTAAACTGGTGTTCTTCTTCGATGAAGCGCATTTATTGTTTGATAATGCCAGCGCAGCGCTACAGGAAAAAATTGAACAGGTGGTGCGTCTGATTCGCTCCAAAGGTGTAGGAATTTATTTTGTCACTCAAAATCCACTCGACCTGCCTGAAAGCGTTTTAGGACAACTCGGTAACCGTGTACAACATGCCTTACGTGCATTCACCCCGAAAGATCAAAAAGCGGTAAAAACGGCAGCAGATACTTTCCGTGCCAATTCTGAATTTATGGTCGATCAAGCCATTACCGAACTGGGTGTCGGTGAAGCCTTAATTAGCTGTCTGGATGAACAAGGTATTCCACAAATTGTAGAGCGGGGCTGGGTGATGCCACCCTACTCTTCATTTAGCCCGATGAGCGTAGATGAACGTAAAATACTGATGAATCAAAGCATCGTTGCCGGGATGTATGAACAACATATTGACCGCGAAAGTGCTTATGAAATGTTGCAGCAAAAAGTCGTCCAACTTCAGCAACAAGCAGTTGCTGAAGAAACAGCGAAACAGCAAGCCAAAGAACAAGAAGCGTTAGCCAAACAACAAGCAAAAGATCAGGAAGCTTTTGCAAAGCAGCAAGCACGCGAACAAGAACGTATTGCACGTGAGCAGCAGAAAGAAGCTGATCGCGTATCAAAACAACGCGAAAAAATGACTCAGGATATTGTCGGGACATTTGCCAAAAGTGCGGCACGCAGTTTAGGGGGCAGTACAGGACAAAAAATTGTCCGTGGTTTGCTCGGTTCTCTTTTCGGCAGAAAATAACTTCTTTTTCCTATCAGGATTTTCAAAATTATGGGATATTCAGATATTCCATAATTTTTTTATGGTTTTTTAAAAAGATGTATTTACAATAATTTTTATAAGATGTATTTTAAATACATCTTATAGCCACAACAAAAGATGTTCTAGCCATGACTCCACAACATATCGAACTTGTTAAATCCACTGTCCCTGTCCTACGTGAAAATGGTGTTGCACTGACCAGCTATTTTTACAACCGCATGCTGAACAATAATCCAGAATTAAAAAATGTCTTTAACTTAGATCATCAAACTAGTGGTCGTCAGCCACGTGCCTTAGCAGCAGCGGTATTGGCCTATGCAGAACATATTGAAAATCCAAGTGTTTTAGCTAAAGCAATCGAGCACATCACCACTAAGCACGTCAGCCTTGATATCCAACCCGATCAATATGCCATTGTGGGTGACAACCTGTTGCATTCAATCAGCGAAGTTTTAAATGTACCTTTTGAATCTGAACTGATTGCTGCCTGGAAAGAAGCTTATATGCAATTGGCAGGCATTTTAGCTGGAGTAGAAAAACAGAAATATGAAAACCTAGCTGCACAAAATGGCGGTTGGGCTGGATGGCGTGCTTTTGAAGTTGCTACAGTTGAAAGCACAGAGACTGGCAAACGTTTTACTTTAAAAGCACAAGATGGTCAGCCCGTGGTTAATGCAGAAGCAGGAAGCTATATTTCTGTGAAAGTTAAAGTTCCTGGACATGACATTCAACAACCACAACAATTTACGTTTGCTGATGCCCAATCTGCAGATCAATTTGTTTTTGATGTAAAACCTGAAGTAAATCATACAGAATATTCTGTTGCCAACATCTTGCTTGAAAACTACAAAGCAGGTGATGTGGTTCAGGTTTCTGCACCAGTTAAAGGCTAAATGCTGAATAATTAATTCATTGATTCTGATTGAAAGTTCCTTTCGGGGGACTTTCAAGCTACCCTATAAATCTCCATCCTCATCTTTTAAAGACTCTATGCAACTCAATAAATTTACTGATTATGCCTTGCGTCTATTGATGTACATCTCCAGACCCAGAGACACCCCTTATACCATTGCAGAGATTGCACGAGATTTACATGTCTCGCAAAATCATCTGGTTAAAATTGTTCATTTCATGGGAAAACAGGACTGGATCATTACCACACGTGGAAAAGGCGGCGGGATTCGCCTAAATGCAGAAACTTTAAATTTAAATCTGGGTCAAATTGTGCGTATCCTGCAAGGCGATAACCAGATTGTGGAATGCAATACACCACCTTGCGTACTGCGCAGCAACTGTGGCCTTAAAGGCATTTTAGATCAAGCACTTGAACAGTTTTATCAATCCTTAGATCACTATCGTTTAGGCGATGTACTTGATCAAAGTAGTTCCAGTAAAGTTACCACCTCACCCCTCATTTCGCTGATTAATCTTTAAATCGCCAGCGGAAGTTTTACTGCTTTCAAAATGCAAAGGTCGCTTGCCTAGACGACTTCCTTTATAATGTTTCTTTGTAGATCATTTATTGAAGTTGAGTTATGCACCACAGCAGAGGAAAATCCAAAAACAGTAAAATAGCCAATGCGCCTAAGCAAAAGATCAGCTATGAGAAAAAAGTTGATTCTGCCATTACTGAATATTCTGTGCGTTCACTCAACTGGTTACGCCAAGCCGAATTCTTGATGAGTGCGCCAAAGCTCAACCTGTGTGTAGAAGATACAGGTTATGAGATTGCTTTTGCGGGCCGTTCAAATGCCGGTAAATCCAGTGCCATCAATGCCTTGACCAATCAAAAACAGTTGGCACGTGCATCGAAAAAGCCGGGTCGCACCCAAATGATCAACTTCTTTAGCTTGGGTAATCCGGATCAGCGTCTGGTCGATTTGCCGGGTTATGGTTATGCAGCTGTACCTGAAGCAATGAAACTGGTTTGGCAGAAAGAACTGGAAAATTATCTAATTCATCGTCAAAGCCTGCAAGGGTTGGTGTTGTTGATGGATATTCGCCATCCCCTGCAACACTTTGACGTGATGATGCTGGAATGGGCCTATTCACGTAAATTGTTTGTGCATGTATTGTTGACTAAATCAGACAAATTGAACCGTGGCCCTGCATCAAAAGCGTTGCAAGAAGTGCAACAGCAATTGAGAAAAATGAAGCTTAATTTTTCGATTCAGTTGTTCTCATCGATGAACAAACAAGGTTTGGAAGAACTTGCCAGCGTGATGGCCGGTCGTCTGAACTTTACCCTAGAACAAGCGACTGAATTCGATTTAGATAGCATTCCTGAAGCTGACGCCAACGATCTGGATGAACCAGTAGAAATTATGGATGCAGATGATGGGGCAGAGATCGAAATTGCCGACGATGTGACCGATGAAAGCAGACAAGCTGATTAATACCGGTTGTCTGACAAAATTTATCATCTATTGATATTTGAATGTCCTCTATTGCTAAGCACAATTGAGGGCATTTTTTTATACTGCTCCTAAGTCGATGCAATCATGATCACGGACCAAATAACTTGATCACAGACAAAATAAGGACAGGATGATGAAGTTTTTATCGTTATTGAAAAAGTCTAAAACTGGATCATCAATTGATTACCAAATCAAGCCGCGTAAAGTCAAATTTGAATGGCAACAGACCCCTGTCGACTGGATTCCCAATCAGCCTTTTGTCAGTTATTTCGTCAATGAAATTAATATGATTTTACCTGCGGGCGAATTCTGGTTCTGCCGTTTATATAACAAAGTCTTGCCACAAATTAGCGATGAAAAACTCAAACAGGATGTCAAAGCTTTTATCCGCCAGGAAGCCATGCATGCACAGGCACATGCTTCAGCGAATAAAGAATATCTCTCGGTGCGCAACATTGATGTAGAGCGCAATCTTAAACTCATGGATTTCCTCTTTGGCACGTTACTGGCAGACCAACCGCTCGGTTTAAGGGTACCAAAATCACTCAAACATCAGTGGGACTTATTTCGTCTCGGCATTATCGCTACAGTTGAGCATATGACCTGCGTGCTGGGAAAATATATTTTGTATAACCAATATTGGGAACAGCTTGGTGCCGATCCCGCCATGCTCGATCTGGTCAAATGGCACGGCGCAGAAGAAATAGAACACCGTACCGTGGCCTTTGATTTATACCGTCATCTCGGCGGTGGCTATATTGCGCGTTATTACTTAAGTGTGGTGGTCATTGCAGGTGTGCTTGGTTTATGGGTCGATGGTGCAGCGCATATCATGCAGCAGGATGAACGTTTTAAATCTGTTCGCCCCCAGGTATTTAAACCGTGGATCTGGCGTGAATGGTATCGCATTTCACAAAAAGATAATCGCTTAATGCCGAACCCACTGTGGCTGGTTTCACAACAACTGGGATATTTAATGCCTTGGTACGATCCGGTGCATGAAGCCAAAACTGAAGATGCAATTGCCTATTTGAACACTTCCCCTGCTGCAAAATGGGCAGCACTGAAAGTCGCTTAAAGCAATCACACAAATACCAAACAGTAGGGCTTTATGCCCTGCTTTTATTTACACTACAATAAATCCAGATAAGAAAAAAATCAGGATAAAAAATGAAGCCGTATATTTCTGTTATTACGCTTGCCGTCAAGGACTTAGAGGAATCACTCAAGTTTTATTGTGAAGGTTTGGGCTTACATAGTAAAGGCATTCTGGGTCAAGACTATGCATATGGTGCAGTCGCTTTTATAGATCTGCAATCAGATTTAAAACTTGCCTTATGGCCGCAACAGAGTATTCAGCAGGATACCGGTCTGGAACTGAACCCAATGTGTCCGACCCAAATGACCCTTGAACATAATGTCTTTAGTCCATTAGAAGTCGATCAAGTCATAGCACAAGCAGCACGTGCAGGTGCTCAAATTATTAAACCTGCACAAGCTACCTTTTACGGTGGATATGCAGGTTATTTTCAAGATCCCAATGGGCATGTTTGGGAGGTAATTTGGAATCCATGCTGGGAAAACGATTAAGTTGGAATTTCCTCATCACGGGTGTGACGGTCGACCACCACGCTAATCATCATATCGCCTTGCACATTAACCACAGTACGCACGGTATCCAGTAAACGGTCTATCGGTAATAAAATGGCAATGGCTTCCGCGGGCAGACCGACTGACTGCAATACCATAATCATGGTCACCATGCCTGCACTTGGAATACCCGGTGCACCTAAGGAGGCAATCATAGCTGTCAAACAAACAATAAGCTGTTGTCCAATACTTAAATCCAGCCCCATCAAGTTGGCAATAAATAAAGCCGCAGCAGCTTCATAAAGTGCTGTGCCATCCATATTTAGCTGTGTTCCCAAGGGAATAACAAAACCGGCTGTTGCTGGACGTACCCCCAAGTTCTCTTGAGCACACTTCATGGAAAGTGGCAGGGTGGCCGAACTGGAACTGGTTGCAAAAGCAGTAATCAGGGCGGTGCGTGTGCCTTTAAAAAAGGTAATCGGATCCATCTTGCCAAAAATCCACAATAGGAGTGGTAAAACCACGGCACCGTGAAAAATAGTGGTTCCGGTCACCACAGCAGCAAATTCCATCAGACGGTTCAGTACAGAAATGTCTTCGGTTGAAATGAGTTTTGCCAGCAGAGCAAAAATACCGATCGGTGCAAGTCGCATTACCCAGATGATCATAAACATCATCATGTCAAAAAACTGCTGACTGACCTGACGTACAGTTTTGAAACGTTCACCGCCATGTACCAAAGCCACCCCAAAAAATAAGGCAAACAGTACTACAGCCAGGACATTGCCTTCGGAAAAAGCTTTAAAAGGATTGATTAGGGTATTTTGAATAAAATTGGTGAAAAATGAGGTTGGCGTTAAAGTGTCCGGGGTTTGATGGGTATTCATAGCATCCTGAAACAGGGCAATGTCTACGCCCTTGCCGACATCAAACAGATGCGCACAACTGATCCCAAGAATTAAAGCCAAAGTGGTGGTCGTAACACAGCATGCCAAGGTAATTTTCCAGACTTTGCCTAATTGCCCACCCGATTGTAAATTGGAGACGCCAACTACAATTGAACTAAAAATAAGGGGAATTAACAGCATCTTCAATAAGCCAATAAAAATACTGCTGGCAATTCCCAAACCATACAAACTGGCATTAAAAAATGCGCTGTCGGGATAAAGATTCAGAATAAAACCGAAAGCCACGCCTAAAATTGCAGCAATCAAAATTTGGGTATTTAAGCTCATCTCTACATGCTTTTATTGTTAAGTCTTGCAGGCACTATGCCATGCCTTATTTTTAGAATCGAGGAACTTTTTGTCACAAATTCAGCACAAATATACAAAAGCATAATTTACACTTTGTCTGGATCTCCAACGACTTGCCGAATAAATGGCATAAAATCTGCTTTTGAATCACTACTCCTCTACAAATAATTAAAAGAATACCCATATGAAAAAAATAATTCTTATCGCCACGCTCATATTCAGTATGGGAACAGCTTTTGCTCATTCTGGCCATGGCTGTCATAAAGATGTCTCGGAAGACATTCCACACTGCCACTAAAATAACATTATAAAAAAACCGGGCTTTATACCCGGTTTTTTTAAAAACAAATATGATCTGTTATTGGGTTTCAATTTCGCGGATACGAATTAGACCTTCTTGAGTAGTACTGCACACCAGCTCACCATTTTGCCACATGCGACCGAAATTCAGGCCACGCGAACTCGCACTTACCGTAGCATCCATGTCGTATAGCATCCATTCATCCACGCGGAATGGCTTATGGAAATACATGGCATGATCAATACTGGCACATTGCAAACTTGGCGATAAATAACTTAAACCGTGCGGACGAAGCGCTGTGGTCATTAAAGTAAAGTCTGAATAAAATGCAGCAATGGCCTGATGTAAAGAAAGCTCGTCAATTTCTGGCGCGATTTTATCATGCGTCCGCAAATAGTGCGCATAAGATGGCGCTTCAGGTTGGGGTTGAAATGGATTGCTTGGATCAATCGGACGAATATCAATATGGCGATCGCGCATAAAACTGGCACGCACATTTTCCGGCACAAATTCCACAAACATTTTTTTTAGTTCAGCTTCTGATTTTACCTGTTCTGGTGCCGGATATTCAGGTTCACTAATCTGGTAATTCAACCCCTCTTCTGGATGAGCAAAAGAAATCATCGCGGTAAAAATGGTACGACCATGTTGAATGGCACGGACTTGGCGACTGACAAAGCTCTTGCCATCTCGCAAACGGTCGACTTGATACAGAATAGGTGCATTGATATCCCCTCCATACAAGAAATAAGCATGCAGTGAATGTGCAGGACGATCCGTTGTATACGAGGCAGCTCGTAATGCCTGTCCTAACACTTGGCCACCAAAAACACGTTTTCCAACCAAGTTTCGGCTTATCCCTCGGTAGACATTCTCTTCAATTTTTTCAAGGCTAAGTAATTCAACCAATTCTTGGGTTAACGCATTCATAAACGACCTATTTTGCTGGGGGATACCTGAAATGTAGGCGAAAAATTTAAATCAATCAGATAAACTATTGCAGCTATTTTGCCATAAATCCAGACCAAAGCCCTACAGTTAGACTGACTGGTGTGTCAGATTATTTATGGTATAGAGTGGCTAAAAAGACGATTTTTAACGATATATTTAACAATCAACATGCATTTTGTCAGAAAATGACATAATGTTTTAAATTATAATGATGCTAAATAATTCCCCCTCAGAATATCTGTGGTTTCGGTCATTTAAGTAGGAGTGTATATGTCCAAGAGTGGCTTTGGTCAAATCTATCGTCAGCTTTCAAGCAAGCTGCTTGACCTCGTGGTAACCCCACATGTTCTTGGTGAGGTTCCTACTGAACCGACAACTACAGAAGAAAATACAGCAACAGAGCAGCCGATTAAGCAAAAAATCATCTGTTATGTTCTACAAAACTACTCACGTAGCAATGCACTGATTGTTGATGGTGAAACACGACGTCTTAAACTTCCCCCTGCCTTAGATCCGTTAGTGGTCGGGAATCAGAAAGAAAAAGCATCGGTGTTGTTCTTACAACATCACAATGAAAATAATTTACTCAATCCTCCACCGCATGCTTTTCCGCCACGCTTACTCCGTTTAATTGATCTTTTAGAAAATCATCCTGAAGTTGATATCGAGCTTATTCCTGTGACTGTGCTGTGGGGGCGCTCGCCTGATAAAGAAGATTCCTGGTTCAAGCTGCTGTTTACGGATACTTGGGCAACCCCGGGTACAGTTAAACAACTGGTGAATATCGGCTTGCATGGCCGTCAGTCTTATCTGGAATTCCATCAAGGGCAATCCTTGCGTACGCTGGTCGAATTTGCCAGAAAGACCCATCCAAACTTGTCGCCTGCGACCTATATCCTCAATACCCTGAATAAGTATTTAGACGGTCAGCGCGAAGTTGTACTCGGCCCTGACCTGTCAGACCGCCGCAATGTCATGCATTCACTGATCAAATCTAAAGATGTGCAAGAAGCAATTCGCCGTGAAAGCATACGCAGTAAAGTCAGCATGATTGAATCAGAACGTCGTGCGATTACTTATTTAAACGAGATTGTCTCTGATTATTCACATTCTGCGGTGCATTTTGCCGATATGGCGCTGACCCGTTTATGGACACAGCTATATGACGGCGTAGAAGTGCATAATTTCAGTACCGTACGTGAACTCGCCAAAGACTACGAAATTATTTATACCCCTTGCCACCGCAGTCACATTGACTACTTGTTGCTGTCTTATGTGATTTATAAACGTGGCATGATGGTTCCGTACATTGCTGCAGGTGATAACCTGAATATGCCGTTTGTGGGTCAATTACTCCGTGGTGGCGGTGCCTTCTTTATTCGTCGCACCTTCCGTGGCAATGGCTTATATACCACGGTATTTAAAGAATACCTGTACAGTATTTTATCGCGCAACACCCCGCTGGAATATTTTATTGAAGGCGGCCGTTCACGCACCGGTCGTTTGTTGCCACCGAAAACAGGCATGCTTGCGATGACGGTACATAGCCATTTGCGTGGTCGATCAAAACCGATCGTATTCCTGCCGACGTATATTGGCTATGAACGCCTGATGGAAGGCTCAACCTATGTCGGTGAGATGCAAGGCAAGCCGAAAGAATCTGAGTCGATTATTGGTATTTTAAAAACCTTGCGTAAAATCGAGCGCATTTTCGGTAAAGTGCATGTGAACTTCGGTGAACCGGTATTTTTAGATGACATGCTGAAAAAACACGGTGCAGATCAAATCAAAATTGAAAAAAATGATGACCCAGTTCCGCAAGAAGTGTCGGATGCAGTCAACGGTTCAGCGAATGCAATTTTAGAAAACATTAACCGGGCTGTGGTAATTAACCCGGTATCGCTGCTTTCTCTGATTCTACTGGCAACGCCAAAACATACCTTAGATGAAGAAATCTGCATTAAACAGCTGGATGTTTATCGTAATTTGGTTGCTGCCTTACCTTACGATGAACGCACCCAAGTCACACCGCTTTCAGGCAAAGAAATTATTGCCTATGGTCTAAAACTGAAGCTGATTAAACGCATCAAACACGTGTTGGGCGATATTATTGCGATTGAAGATAATCAAGCTGTATTACTGACCTACTTCCGCAATAACATTTTGCATGCTTTTGTATTGCCGTCTTTAATTGCTGCCTTGGTTGAACATAACGGTTCGATTCGTCGTGGTGATCTGATCAATGTAATTCGCACGCTTTATCCATTCTTAAAAGCTGAATTGTTCTTGAAATGGCAAGATGATGAGCTGAAAGATCAGATCTGTGCCTATGTTGAAGCATTAATCAAGGCAAAATTGATTTCCGAAGATAGTGAGGGCAACCTGGTTTCGCCTGCACCAAACTCAGAAGATCACAACCAGCTTGTGGTGCTTGCCGCTCCGGTAATGCAAAGTCTTGAGCGTTACTATATGACGCTAGCGCTGATCACCCAGCGTGGTTCAGGCAACATTTCGACCCGTCAGGTGGAAGAGCTGAGTCATCTGGTCGGTCAACGCTTGTCGGTACTTTATGAGTTCAATTCACCAGAATTCTTTGATAAAGCCCTGTTCCAAAGCTTTATTAAGGTACTGACTCAACAGGGCTATATCCGTAACAACGAAGACAACGCCATTGTGTTTGATGAGAACTTCCAGAATGTTGCGCAGTACGCCAACTTGGTTTTGGATGATGTGACCTTGCAAATGCTTCAGCACATTACGACCTTTAGCGATGAAGAGCTGAAAGAAGCTTTGGATGCTGTTGCTGCTCAACAAGCGAAACGTCGTTTGAAGCGCAAAAAGAAATAAGAGCCTTAAGAGTTCACTTTCCTTTTAGAAGATGAGGAGCTCGAAATATATTTCAAGTCCGCAAGGGGATGGTTTAATTTTAATCCTCCCCTAACCCCTCCTTTAAAAAGAAGGAAGGAGAGTTTCTTATATTTTTTCCCACATCTGCAAATAATCCTCAAAACAATCTTCATGGTCCAGCTCAAATCCTGTTTCAAGCATTCGAGTTGCATAAATCCTTTTTCCTGACACTACCTCACTGTCTAAAACCAGTTCCGCTAAATTCAGCTGTCGTTGAAACCATTGAATAATTTCATGCAAAGGGAGCGGCTGATTATTGCTGACAATATACAAATTCTTTAGATGTTCCACGTGAATCAAGTGTGCAAGAAACCGTGCCAAGTCGTCGATATGAATTCGGTTTGACCAATGTATGTTGGCATAAGTTTGAGTACTCTCGGCCAGCTTGATCATTCGGGTAATCGAGGTGCCATAAATCCCGGTTGGGCGAGTAATGATGCATTGTTTCGGAAAAGCCTGCTGATAAAGCTGTTCCATTTGTCGTAATAATCTACCCTGCTCATCAACAGGTTGAATACATGACTTATCATCAATGCGCTCACCCTTATTTTCACCATACACACGAGTGGATGACACAACCACGATCTTTTGAATGGGATGCTGTTTTAATGCGGCTACAATGGGAGCAACAGAATCAACATAGGTCTGTTTATACCCTTCGATACTGCTCTGTGAAGGCGACAGCAACACATACGCCCAATCTATAGGCTTGATCTGGGTTAAATTGAGCTGATGAACATCCTGAATCAGATGCGTCGCAAATTCATCGGTTTTCGGACTTTGGCTAATTGTGGTAATTTGGTGGCCTTGCTCAAATAACTGTTTAGCAACGCGCCGAGATGTTTTACCATAACCAATAAATAATATATGCATTAAACACCTGATTACATAACCGAAGTTGAGGGTAAATGGCTGCAGTCCATCAATTGCAAGGGGTAGGAAATGCCTCTGCTGCTTTACTGGAAAAACTGAATATTTTCAGCACAGATGATCTACTGTTTCATCTGCCACGTGATTATGAAGATCGTAGCACGATCATCCCCATGAACCAATTGACCGTGGGGCGCAGCTATTTGCTAGAAGGCATCGTCAAAGGTGTGGATTTTCCACCGGGCAAGCGCAAATCGATGGCGGTGCTCTTGGAGGATGATTTTGGCAAAGTCACCTTGCGTTTTTACCATGTTTATAAGGCCCTGACCGATCGAGCTAAACCGGGCAATCAGCTACGCATTTTCGGTGAAGTCCGCGTTGGTGCACGTGGTTTGGAAATGTATCATCCCGAAATCCAGCTGATTACCCAACATACGCCCTTACCCAAAACTGAACTGACTGCCATTTATCCGGCAACCGAAGGCTTAACCCAAGCCAAACTGCGCGAATATGTCAAACAGGCACTGAAACAGCATAGTGATGACCTACCTGAATTATTGCCAGAAAAATTTACCAATGGTTATGCGCTGAAACAGGCACTGGAATATATTCATGAGCCGCCACTGAATGCCAATATGTTGCAACTGGCACAAGGCTCACACCCTGCCCAGCAGCGTTTAATTTTTGAAGAACTGGTCGCGCATCAGATTAGTCTGCTTTCACGCCGTGCTTATATTCAGCAAATTGAAGCCCCTTCTTTTTCACCCAGTAAAAATTTTGCCAAACAGTTATTAGGCAGCTTGCCCTTTAGCCTGACTGGTGCGCAAAAACGCGTCTCCAAAGAAATTGTGCAGGATTTAAAACAAAACAAACCGATGCTGCGCTTAGTTCAGGGAGATGTCGGTGCGGGTAAAACTCTGGTTGCAGGCGTTGCAGCGTGTCATGCCTTAGAAGAAGGTTGGCAAGTGGCACTGATGGCACCGACTGAAATTTTGGCTGAACAGCATTATTTAAATTTTAAAAAATGGTTTGAACCATTAGGCCTTCATGTTTCCTGGCTTTCCGGGAAACAAAAAGGTAAAGTGCGTGCAGCAGCAGAACAAGGCATTAAGGAAGGCAGCGCCAATTTAGTGGTCGGTACCCATGCCCTGTTTCAGGAAAATGTTGAATTCGCCAAACTGGGGTTGGTGATTATTGATGAACAGCATCGCTTTGGGGTCGATCAACGGCTGGCACTGCGTAACAAAGGTGCCAACAATATGACACCGCATCAATTGGTGATGACGGCTACCCCGATTCCACGTACGCTCGCCATGTCTGCCTATGGCGATCTGGATACTTCGGTGATTGATGAACTTCCTCCCGGTCGTACCCCAATTCAAACCGTGACCATTCCTTTAGACCGCCGTGAAGAAGTTTTAGCCCGAATTGCCAGCAACTGTGCTGAAGGCAAGCAAGCGTATTGGGTCTGTACCCTGGTGGAACAATCAGAAACCTTGGATGCGCAAGCAGCTGAAGCAACTTATCAGGAAATTAAGGAACGCTTTCCACATATCAATATTGGCCTGGTACACGGCAAAATGAAAGCCGATGAAAAGCAGGCAGTGATGCAGCAATTTAAAGACAATCAGCTGCAACTCCTCATTGCCACCACCGTCATTGAAGTTGGGGTTGATGTGCCGAATGCCTCAATTATGGTAATTGAAAATGCTGAACGCTTAGGGCTTTCTCAGTTACATCAATTACGTGGACGGGTTGGGCGTGGCGCAACCGCCAGTTTCTGTGCCCTGCTTTATAAAAGTCCTTTATCGCAAAATGGTCAGGAAAGATTACGCATTTTGCGTGAAAGTAATGATGGTTTTGTGATTGCAGAAAAAGATCTGGAAATTCGCGGTCCGGGTGAGCTACTTGGCACCAAGCAAACCGGAGATATGGGTTTTCGGGTTGCCAAGTTAGAACGTGATGACCATTTGCTGAATCAGGCGCATTATGTGGCACAGCAAATTCTCAAAGACTATCCGGAAAATGCCAAAGCTTTACTCAAACGCTGGCTGCCTGAAGCCCCACGCTATGCATATGTGTAAAGCATAATTTCAAAAGAACACATTAGATAACAAGTACAAATAAAATGTTTAATCAAGTAGCAACGATCACATGAGTGGCATGGATGCCGTCCTAACAAGAGTCGCTATACGCTTTGTAGATTTTAAAATGAATGATTAAATCCAATAAAAAACTCTTGAGCCTTCATACATGTGGTGTAAAATTAATATCAAATAAAAAGAAAAATAAAAACATGCTGCAATTCATTAGCCCATTACTTTACAAAGCAATCCAAAGCATTTCCCCCTGCGTACTTTGTGGAATAGACTTACAACACCGCCATTCACTCTGTAAAGATTGCTGGCAACAATTGCCGTGGTCTAAAAGTACAGTTCAGCGTCAGCAAATGGATATTCAGGTGGCTTATCATTATGCCTATCCAATTGACAGGATTATTCAAAAATTTAAATACGAACAACAACTGCATTTTCAAAACTTGCTTGCTGGCGCACTAATCGAACTTCGCCTACCTAAAATTCAGGCTATTGTCCCGATGCCGATATCTACTAGACGACTCCTAGAACGCGGTTACAATCAGTCTCTGATCCTGGCTAAAATTATGGCCAAACAAATGAATGTTCCCATCTGGCAACCTGTTAGTCGTTTACAGCAACATTCACAAAAAGGCTTAAGCCGATTAGAACGCATTGATCAGATTGAACAACAGTTTCAGATCAACCCCACATCAAAGCTTCGTTACCGCCGTGTACTTATTTTAGATGACGTCGTGACCACAGGCAGCTCTATCTATGCATTAAAACAAAAGCTTGAAGAACTGGGTTGTCATAAAGTTTACGCAATGTGTATCGCAAGTGCAGAAACTTAAATATTCCTCTGTTTTTAAAAGACAAGTAACAATGTAAAACTTGCTTTAGTCACTATCTAAGCAATTGTACTTTCTGTTAAAAACAGCTTCACCCACGGCATCACAATTTCAGTCGTCAATGGAGCAAGTTGAGTTTCTTTATCCTCTAAATCGACCCATTTCATCTCTGCAATTTCTGCATCAATTTTCGGAGTATGATCCAGACTCACCACATAGACATAACTGACCAATAAATGATCAGGTTCATTGGCAGTTGCCGTTTCAAAACGCCCGACAAATTGCTCAATCGATGCCTGACAACCAATTTCTTCCTGAATTTCACGCAGCATGCTATGTTCAGGTAGCTCATTTGGTTCCAACTTTCCACCGACCTGCATAAAACAGGAGGTATTCTGCTTCCGAACTACTAAAAGCTGGCGCTGATCATTTAAAATAATGGCAGCAGCAACGGTAATCACTTTCATCTTTATCTCACCAATTCTTGCTGATCGACCATACCCCATTTCGGTTGCGGAGCTTGAAAAGTATTAAATTGCTGTAAAATGTCTTCGATAGAATCTGAGGCAATAATACTGTCGGTAAAACGGGCATGGGTAAAACCTTTAACGGTAGTCAACTGGATAAATTTCAGTAAATCATCATAAAAACCGTCCACATTTAAAAATGCACACGGCTTTAAATGAATGCCCAACTGCGCCCAAGTCCACTGCTCAAAAATTTCTTCTAAAGTTCCTGCGCCACCCGGTAAAGCAATAAAAGCATCGGACAGTTCTGACATCTTGGTTTTTCGTTCATGCATATTTTTAACCACATGCAATTCTGTTAAATGTGGATGTGCAAGCTCACGGTCGACCAATGCATTCGGAATCACACCTATGACTTTACCTCCTGCCTGTAAGGCACTATCGGCAACAATACCCATCAAGCCTGATCGCCCCCCTCCATAGACCAATGTTTTGCCTTGCCGAGCAATGGTTTGACCCATTTTCTGTGCGGTATCCAAAAAAATAGTATCTGTTCCCACAGCTGAACCACAAAAAATTGCGATTGATTTCGTCATTGTTTCACCTGTTTTTAAGATGTCATATTAATAAAGTAACTTTTCAGGAGATTTTTTAATAAAAAAGCGATTCAATCAGTGTTTTTATTCAATTCCTTGTCTAAAATACACGCATTGATTAACCTATACTGCGCAGGGAAAAGACAGCATGCTTGAAGCCTTTTACGCCACAGAGCGCGGTAGTTTGGAAGATGCCATTATTAATGGAGGCTTTGATCTTCACCCAGATTTGGTGTGGATTGATTTAATTGCACCCTCACAAGAAGAAGAACAATGGGTATTAGATGCCTATAAACAGAATTTACCCACACTAAAATCCTTAGAAGACATTTCCTCATCAGCACGATTTTACCGTGATGATGACGGTATTTTACATATCAGTACTTACTTTTTAACGAAAAATAAAAACTTTCAGGTTGATGCTGAAACAGATGACGATTCGAGTATCTTAGCCACCGTACAAACAGTTGCTTTTATTCTGCATAAACAACACCTGTTTACTCTGCGCGGTGAAAAGCTGGTTGCGTTCCGTGCCTTTCGTGCACGTGCTCGGCGTAATGATTATGAAATTGACTATAAAGATCCCACCTGGGTATTACTGGGTCTGCTTGAAGCCAAACTGGATGAGCTTGCGGATATCTTGGAAGATGTCCATAAAGACCTGGAAAAATATTCTACCGAAGTATTGAATAACCGTCATCGTGAACAAATACTCGATTTGGATGACATGATTACACGCTTGGCTCAATTAGAAGACATGCTTGGAAAAGCCCAATTATGTTTAATCGACTTGCGTCGTGTACTGACTTTCTTGTCTCGCCCACGTGCTTTGGGCAGTCATATTTACGATGCTGATATTCGAGAGCTGAGTGAAGATGTGCGATCTCTGGTCGAACATGATGCCTTCTTGTTCCAGAAAGTACGATTCTTACTCGATACCACCTCCGGATTCATTAACACCGAACAGAATGACACGATCCGTCGATTCTCGATCTTGCCAAGTATGCTTGCTCCGCCCATGCTGGTTGCCAGTATTTATGGTATGAATACCGATGTATTGCCTTTTGCCAGAGGTACTACCAGTTTTATTATGGTCGGTATTATTTTGCTTGCTTTCTTTATTGGCCCGCTGGCCTATTTCCGTTGGAAAAAATGGATTTAAGCGAGCTTCAAAATACTGCTTTTAAAGCGAAGCGCAAGAAATGCTTCCGATTTGATCAATACCTATTTGCAGACAATAAAAAAGCACCTTTAGGTGCTTTTTTATTGTCTCTGTGTTCAGGTAATCAATTGCAGATCATTTTGCAAATGACAAGCTTGAATAATTTTGATCATTTTTTCAGGCACAGCTTTAAACTGTAGACCTTGAGCTTTCGGAGTCTGGCGTAACCAGCGCACCAGCACCGCCAAAGCCAAGGTACTACCATGCTCCAGCTTCGCCAAATTCACTACCACGGGAAACTTATTTTGAGATTGAATCAGTTTCACACCCTGCTGGTAATAGCTTTCAGCATTTAGATAATCTATTTTTCCAGAAACTTGTAATTCCTGATTAATGACTTCAATCACCGACCACCTACTCAATTATTTTTTATTAATCGCCGCATCTGCATCTGGCTGGAAGTTTGCAATCGCTTTATCCAAGCTGCCACCATTAAGTTTTACTGTCGATGCAAACTGATTGCGGAACTGTAAACCTAAATCAATGCCCGATACATTAATATTGCGAATTTTCCATTGATTGCCTTTATCTACCAATTGGAAAGATACAGGAATTTTTTCACCTTTATTATTAAAGTCCATAGTTACAACAGGGTTTTTACTGTTGGTCTCTTTGTATGGACGAAGGCTATACGATTGATTTGAGAACTTCGCAAATGCGCTACCGTAGTTTTCAATTAAAGTTTCACGGAAGTTACTTTCAAACTGAGCACGCTGGGCAGCAGTACTATATTGATTGGTCGCATACGTACCCATCACAATACGTGTAAAGGATTGTGAATCAATATAGGGATCAAGATTTTGACGTACAATCGCTTTCACTGCAGCTGGATTATTTTGCAATTTAGCATTATCCAATTTTAAGCGTGAAATCAGGCCATCTGCAACTTTTTTTACAAAAGCAGGTGGAGTTTCCGCTGGTGCTGCAAATGCAGTAGTCGCCATCATTGTTGATAAAATACTAGCCGTAAGTGCATGTTTAACTAAAGTATTCATTAAAACTTCCTCTCCAAATTATTCAACAAATGATGCTTCTGCACCGGTTGATTCACTCGATGTCTTTGCATCTGCCATTTTTTCTGATGATTTACCCGCACCACCAGTAATAAACTTACTAATTAGATCTTCAAGGTCCATGGTGCCTTGTGTATTGGCAATACTTTCTCCACGTTTTACGTAGTTCAAACCACCGCCCGGGACCACTTTCAAATATTTTTCACCCAATAAACCATTGGTTGCAACCATAATATAAGCATCTTCATCAATACTAGTGATGGAGTTCATGTTATCAACAAGTTGTTTTTCCATTTCTTTTTGTTGTGCAGGCATTGCTTCAGTATATTCTGTGCTATAGCGAAGTTCTTCTAAAGCATTGGCTTTAACCGTTTTAAGCTGCTCTTTATTGAATGAAGTCAGCTTACCATCGAGTTCAAAATGAACGGTAGCCAAACGCGATACCGGATCAAGGGTAATATCGGTGACACGACCAATCGTTACTCCACTCATCGTGACTTTTGCACGCGGTTTTAAACCATTCACATTGTCAAATTGCGCAGTCATCTCATAAGCATCACGTAAATTGGTGCCAGACAATCCACTTACTTTCATAGCTAAGAAAAATAACGCCCCACCGAAGATAATGACAAAAATACCGACGGTCAGCTCACTTGTACGTGATTTCATTGAACCCCTCCAAACATGACCGCAGTCAACACGAAATCAAAACCTAATACACACAATGACGAATAAACCACTGTACGGGTTGTGGATGTTGCAATTCCTTCAGATGTCGGCTCACAGGCATAGCCTTGATACACCGCAATCCAGGTACAAATCAGGGCAAAAACAATACTTTTGATAATACCATTGACTACATCATGTCCAAACTGAACTGCATTTTGCATACCACTCCAGTAAGAACCTTCATCAACACCTAAAAAATCGACCCCAACCATTTTACCACCCAAGATACCAATGGCTGCAAAAATCACAGTTAGCATGGGTAAACTGACAATACCTGCCCACAAACGTGGTGAAACAATACGTTTTAGCGGATCAACACCGATCATTTCCATACTGGAAAGTTGCTCCGTGGCTTTCATTAGGCCAATTTCAGCGGTCAGTGCCGAACCGGCGCGCCCTGCAAATAATAAGGCAGCGACTACAGGTGCAAGTTCACGTAATAAAGTCAGTGATACCATGGTTCCGAGCATGGCTTCAGAACCAACATTCACCAAAATTGAATAACCTTGCAAACCCAGCACCAAGCCAATAAACAGACCAGACACACCAATGATCAATAAGGACATGACCCCAATACGGTGCATTTGATAAATAAATAGCGTTACGCCCAGTCTGGTCGGCATAGAAAATAAAATTTGCAGTAACATCACTGTTGCCACACCGATACCACGTACACGTTCAATAACGCGTCTACCTAATAAGGCAATGGCATTCATGAACGCACCTCATCACTTAAATAAGCTTGATGGCTAAATTGATAATCGACTGGACCTTCTATTGAACCAGTGAGAAATTGACGAACAAAAGGTGAAGCATGTTCTCTGAGTTCAGCAGGCGTCCCCTCCCCCTGAATCTTGCCTTCAGCCACCACATAAATATAGTCAGCAATTGATAATGTCTCAGCCACATCATGCGAGACAATAATGGTGGTTAAATCCAGAGCTTCACGGAGCGAACGAATTAAACGGCTCAAAACGCCCATTACAATCGGATCCTGACCTGCAAATGGTTCATCATACATAATTAGTTCTGGATCAAGCGCAATGGCACGCGCCAATGCAACACGACGGTTCATCCCCCCCGAAAGCTCGGACGGCATCAGTTGCTCTGCACCGCGTAAACCCACCGACTCTAATTTTAATGCCACAATTTCAGCAATCAGGTGTTCAGGTAATTTGGTATGGGCACGAAGGGGAAATGCTACGTTTTCATAGGTAGTCATATCAGTGAACAGAGCCCCACTCTGGAAAAGCATGCCCATACGCGCCCGTGCAGCAAACAGGTCAGACCGTGTCATTGTCGCAATATCTTTTCCATCCAGGAGAACTTGTCCTTGATCTGGCACTAGCTGCCCGCCAATCAGACGAAGTAATGTGGTTTTACCTGTACCGGAAGGCCCCATGATGGCAGTGATTTGACCACGACGAATCGTTAAGCTGATATTGTCATAAATGATACGCTCCCCTCGTTTAAAGCTCAGATTTTTAATCTCAATCAGAGACCGAGAGGGTATTTGATTATTCATAGCTGAGCATTTTCCTACATTTTTTCAGCATGCATACTATAAAGGATTAAAGTTTAAAATGTTACTTTTAGATAAAAGGTAACCAATCCAGTGAACTTTCTAATGAATATAATTGTAATTCTATTTTTTATAAAAAACAGGTATAAAAACAGGACACTGCGTTACAGAAAAGAGTGATAGATAAAGTACACAATATTGCATAACAATAAGGTCAAACCCATATAAGGCATAATCACCTCTTGATTAAAATTCCAAATATAGTTGGCAGATTCATTGCTCATATTTAACGATTTTAAGACAAAACATGATTGAGTATACATTTTTATCCTAAAAGATCAAAGATTAATCCATAAAAAAACCGGTGTTTCCACCGGTTTTTTCTATCTAAATCTAACGATTAAATTAGTCGTTAAATTTACGACGTGGACGATCTTCACCACCAAAAGCTGGACGCTCACCACGTGGTTTATCATCAAAGCTACGACGTGGACGATCTTCGCCACCAAAAGTACGCTTAGGACGATCATCGCTGAATGAACGTTGTGGACGATCACCGAAACCGCCTTCACGACGTGGAGCTGGACGATCACCGAAATCACGCTTAGGACGATCAGCGCCCTCACGAGCTGGTTTGTAATCTACACGATTACCACGGTTGTCATCATTTGAACGTGGTTTGTCACCAAACGAACGTTGTGGACGATCACCGAAACCACCTTCACGACGTGGAGCTGGACGATCACCGAAATCACGCTTAGGACGGTCATCAAACGAACGTTGTGGACGATCACCAAAACCGCCTTCACGACGTGGAGCTGGACGATCACCGAAATCACGCTTAGGACGGTCGTCAAAAGAACGTTGTGGACGATCGCCGAAGTCACGCTTAGGACGGTCATCAAACGAACGTTGTGGACGATCACCAAAACCGCCTTCACGACGTGGAGCTGGACGATCACCGAAATCACGCTTAGGACGATCATCGCCATAAGAAGGACGTTCGCCACGTGGCTTGTCATCGAAACTACGTTGTGGACGATCACCGCCACGACCGCCGCCGAAACTACGACCACCGCCATCACGACCACGACCACCGCCAAAACCGCCACGACCGCCATCACGACCACGACCGCCGCCATCACGAGCACCGCGTGCAGGAGGTGGAGATGGCTCAAGACCTTCAATTTCAGACACGTTTAAACGTGCATCCAAAAAGTCTTCAAGCGCACGGATTTTACCGCGTTCACGGTAAGTCGCTAAAGTAATTGCATTACCTGTACGACCAGCACGACCTGTACGACCGATACGGTGTACATAGTCTTCATTTTTCATCGGTAAACCGAAGTTGATTACGTGTGAAATTGTTGGTACATCAAGACCACGAGCCGCTACGTCTGTAGCAACTAGGATTTTTGCACGACCTTCACGGATGCTGCGTAAACGACGGTTACGAACAGTCTGTGGCATAGCACCATGAAGTGCGACAACTGATAGACCTGCTTCAGCAAGCTCTTCAGCCAACATGTCTGTATCTTCTTGAGTGCTTGCAAACACAACTGCTTGATCTACTGATTCATCAGATAACCAGTGAGTAAGCAATTTTTTCTTGTGTTCAAAACCATCAGTCCAATGCAATGTTTGAGTGATGTCAGTATTTGTAGAGTGACCTGTTTCGATCGCAATACGCATAGGATTATTCATCATGCGTTCAGCAAGCGTAATAATACGCGGTGCAAACGTTGCAGAGAACATCAAGGTTTGTTTACGGTTAGCCGCTAAATCGCCAATCGCTTCTAGGTCTTCAGAGAAACCTAAGTCAAGCATACGGTCAGCTTCGTCGACGATTAGTGCATCAACCATGTCAAGTTTAATTTGACGACGGTTTACAAGATCAAGTAAACGACCTGGAGTCGCAACAACAACTTGTGCACCTTTTAATTGTTGGATTTGTTTACCAAAAGGCATACCGCCCATAATCGCAGCAACACGCACACCTTTCATATGACGTACAAACGCGATTGCGTCTTGACATACTTGTTGTGCTAATTCACGTGTTGGTGAAATTACCAGAATATTCGGTTGAGTAACCGCTTTCATGCGGTCTTTAAACGGTACTAAAGTATCTTGGTTCGCTAGCGCATTTAGGGTAGGAAGCAAGAATGCAGCAGTTTTACCAGAACCTGTTTGGCTTGATACAAGAAGGTCTTTACCTTCAAGTGCAGCTGGAATCGCTTGTTCTTGTACAGGAGTTGGCGTAGTAAAGCCTAAACCTTCGATCGCTTGTGTTAAAGTCTCATCGAGGGAAAAATCAGCAAAAGTTTTGCTCATAGAGAGTGTTCACCCTGAAGTGGGTGCTCCATTAAATAAATTACAATATGGACATCGGCAAAAAGCGGCACAGCAAATAGAGCTGAAAAATTTAGGATTCAGCAGCGATCCGAATAACGTCGATGTGGATATAACGCACGTATATGATTACGGCCGCAAACCTGAAGGAATCGCTTAAGCGATTGGGGCGCGAAGGATATGTCCTCTCTATGGACAGAACGCGCATACAATGATTAGAAGATAATGTTCAGGTAAAGAACGGAAATTTAAGTGCGTGGCAGCATAATAACAGAATCATTTTAAAAAGTAATCATTTTTTTCGATTAAATTATGCATAGATACTGTTTTTTTCAGTAACAGTCTATTTTACCACTCAATTTTGCTTATTTTTCAAGCAAAATCTTCTAATCGGCTATACCATTTTCTAACTTAATCACTTTAAAAGTATTTAAAATGAACATTAAAGATAGAAATAAACTTTGACCAGCAATAAAAAAGCCCTCACTTGGAGAGCTTTTTCTTTGTCATATCACTCGATTCAAGCAGTCTTACTTTGCAGCTTCGCCCCAAGCTGGAACAACAGCTTGCATTAGAGGTTTAAGCATTTTCATAGAGCAAGCAATGACTTGACCATTATCCATAGAATCGGCACCACCACGTGCATCCACTACAGTACCACCCGCTTCTTTTACCAGTAACTCGCCTGCAGCGATATCCCAAGGTTTCAAACCAAGTTCGAAGTAACCATCAAGACGACCAGCAGCAACATAAGCCAAGTCTAAGGCAGCAGAACCTGAACGACGGAATTGTGCGCCGCCTTCAGTCACGTTTAATAATGAATCAAAATGGTTTTTCGCATAAGAAACCACTTCACCGTTACGTTTATTACGGTAAGCATGGCCTACAGCCAAGAAGGTATTTTCCAGGCTGTCTTTAATATTTACGCGAATACGACGTTGGTTCATCATGGCACCGCGACCACGACTTGCAGAGAAAAGCTCATCTTTCACAGGGTCATAAATAACACCGTGTTGAGTTACGCCTTTATGTTGAACTGCAATTGAGATACAGAAATGCGGAAAACCGTTAATGAAGTTTAAAGTACCATCCAAAGGATCGATCACCCAACACCAATCGGCGTCGTGACCTTTACCTTCTTGCATACCAAACTCTTCACCAAGGAAGCTGTGGTTTTTATAGCTTTTACGTAGAGTATCGATAGTCAACTGTTCCAAGTAACGGTCTACACGCGTTACCGGGCCATCAATCCCTTTTTCTTCGACTTGTAGATCGAGTTTATGACGATTTTGATGCGCTTTTAAAAGCTCTTGACCAACTAATTGAGCCGCACGCGCAGCCATAACCACCATAGGTTCCATTGAACACCCACTACAAATTTGAAGATACTGATAAAGAATAATGCATAAAAGCCCGCATATTTTAGCAAATATGCGGGCTTTTAGGGAAAAAATGTTGCTAAAATTTAATGAATCAAGATGAAACGGTTTGTACAAGCTTTAGCCAAGCTAATTCAATTGATTTTTCAATACCTTTTGCATCAAGCCCAGCCTGTTGCAACATTTGTGCATGTGAAGCCTGGTGCATGAAAATATCAGGTAAACCTAGATTCAAAGTCGGTTTAACAATTTGGGCTTGTGCCAGATATTCATTGACCGCACTCCCCGCGCCTGCCATCACTGCATGTTCTTCAACAGTGACGAATAAACTGGTTGTGCTGGCAAGTGCTGTAATCATCTGTTCATCTAAAGGTTTAACAAAACGCATATTCACTACGCGCACACCCACCTCATGCAATTGTGTCAATGATTGGGCTGCTTCAATTGCCGCAGTTACACGACTACCAAAAGCTAGAATACTAATCTGTTCATCTTGCTGTTCATTAAAACTGGCCACAATTTCCGCTTTACCAATTTCCAGAGCAGTCAATTGTTGTTGAATTTCTACACCGATGCCATTGCCACGCGGATAACGAATTGCAGCAGGACCATTATATAAATAGCCCGTATGCAACATCTGGCGACATTCATTTTCATCTTTAGGTGCCATGATCACCATATTCGGTACGGTACGCATAAAGGCATAATCGTAAGCACCGGCATGGGTTGGACCATCTTCACCGACCAAACCGGCACGATCGATCCCAAAGGTCACATCTAAATTTTGTAAAGCGACATCATGCACCAGCTGATCATAACCTCGTTGCAGAAAGGTCGAGTAAATCGCCACTACAGGTTTTAAACCTTCACATGCCATACCGGCAGCCAAGGTGACTGCATGCTGTTCAGCAATTGCAACATCAAAAAAGCGCTCAGGAAACTGTTTAGCAAACTGTACCATGCCTGAACCTTCACACATCGCAGGTGTAATCGCCAGCAAACGTTCGTCTTGTGCAGCTTCATCGCACAGCCATTGTCCAAAAACATCGGAATATTTTGGTGCTGTATTGCTTGAAGAGGCCGTATTTAATTTACTGATGGCATGGTATTTAATCTGATCGGCTTCAGCAGGAACAAAGCCTTTACCTTTTTTGGTATAGACATGAATTAAACGCGGACCTTTACGTTTTTTTACTGCATCGAAGACTTGTACCAGTTGCTTGACATCATGACCGTCAAAAGGACCGAAGTAGTCAAATCCAATCGCTTTAAATAAGTTATCCGCTGCATCCGTAGCTGCACTGTGTAAACGTGAGTTATATAGCCATTCAGGATGCGGCTGGAGAAAAGCCTCGCCTGTTTCTGAAATATTAACCGATTGACCACTTTGCCAGATTGCCGCCAGATGCTTAGCAAAACCACCGGTACTGCATGAAATCGACATATCGTTGTCATTCAGCACCACGATTAAATCAGCATTATGGGCCACTGCATCATTCATGGCTTCAAAAGCCATACCCGCAGTCATCGCGCCATCCCCAATAATGGAGACTACTTCACACGGGTCTTTTTGGTATCGACGTGCCAACGTCATACCCAGTCCAGCAGAAATTGCTGTTGAGGAATGCCCCACTCCAAAGGTATCAAATACCGATTCTTCACGGGTAGGAAAAGCCGCTAAACCGTCTTTAGCACGAATAGTGCTAAGTTGTTCACGGCGACCGGTTAAGGCTTTATGTGGATAGGCCTGATGACCGACATCCCAAATTAAACGGTCATGCGGGGTATTGAAACAATAGTGCAAAGCCACCGTCAGTTCGATCACGCCCAGATTGGCACCAAAATGCCCCCCGCTTTGTCCTGCTGCATACAAAATGTACTGACGCAACTCATCCGCCACTTTTTCTAATTGGCTGCGCTCGAGCAATCTTAATTGTTGCGGATGGTCAATCGTATCTAGCAACGGTGTTACAGGGCGATGAGTCGGTATTTCTGTATACAACATAAATGGCAAAGCCTTCTAAAGCCTGGCAAATCCTAAGCTAGGTAAATGGGTTATTCGAGCCTATACAATGGTCGAATTGTATCACCTTTAAATCAGCCACATTTCTAGCGATGCAGTTTAGAGGCAAATCTCTACACTGGGTGTTTGTTCATGAGCGAGATTATCCTGAATAATCTTACTATTTATCAACCATTATCGTTCGCTTTATACAAAAAAGAAAATCTTCTGCATAATTTCAGCGTAGCAATTCTACCAATGTCCAAGCATTACGCTATACTTTAGCCAATTAATGAACTATTTGACGGGTTAAGCAGTGCCTATAGAGTTTGTCGCAACTTCAAGATTACCAACCACTTTTGGTGAATTTAAAATCACGGTATTTCAAGATCCTCAAACCGGTGAAGAACATGTCGCAATTTCTAAAGGACTCGATACTGCACCGACTGATCCGGTTCTGGTTCGTATTCACTCTGAATGTTTAACGGGTGACGCCTTTGCTTCACTGAAATGTGATTGTGGGCCCCAACTCCAGGCAACACTCAAGTTAATAAATGAAGTGGGTCAAGGCGTGGTTTTATACTTGCGCCAAGAAGGTCGCGGTATTGGACTGACCAACAAAATTCGCGCCTATGCCCTGCAAGATCAGGGGCATGATACCGTCGATGCCAATCTTATGTTGAATTTGCCAGCCGATGCGCGACGTTATGACATGTGTACAATTATGCTGGATCATTTAAAGGTTAAACAGGTCAAACTGGTGACCAACAATCCTTCAAAAATTGCCGCATTAGAAGAACTGGGTATTGATGTGGTTGATCGTGTTCCCCTTACGGTTGGCTTAAATCCCTTCAACGCAGAATATCTAAAAACCAAACATGAACGTATGGCACACATGTATAAAAAAGGTGACTTCTAATTCACTTTACAAAGCTTTATAAATCATAGTATTCAGGGATTTTTTACAAGATGTTAAAAAATCCCTTACTTTTTTTATGACTTTGTGTTTTGATGTATTCAGTCCTTAAAATCAGGCAATAGAGGTCATCTATGCAGCACCCAACTTCAGCTGATATTCAACGCGTTCGCGAATTTCTCCTCGATTTACAGGCACGTATTTGTGCAGGTTTAGAACAACGAGAATTAGAGAGTGGCGGCACTGCTCATTTTGAAATTGATGATTGGGAGCGCCCGGAAGGTGGCGGGGGTCGTTCACGTGTTTTGCAAAATGGTACCGTGATTGAAAAAGGCGGTGTGATGTTTTCTCACATCAATATTTCAAACTTACCGGCTTCAGCAACTGAACGTCATCCACAAATTGCCGGTGCCAAAGCTCAGGCCATGGGTGTGTCTTTGGTGATTCATCCCAAAAACCCGCATGTTCCGACTTCACATGCCAACGTGCGTTTGTTTGTGGCAGAGCCTGAAGGACAAGATCCAGTATGGTGGTTCGGTGGCGGTTTTGACTTAACCCCCTTTTATCCAGATGATCAAGACGTATTGGCGTGGCACCAAAAAGCGCATGATCTTTGCGCGCCATTTGGTGACACGGTTTATCCGGAACACAAACAGTGGTGTGATGATTATTTCTATTTGAAACACCGTGATGAACAGCGTGGCGTGGGTGGAATATTCTTTGATGATTTAAATCAGTGGGATTTCGAAACCTGCTTTAAATACATTCAAGCTGTCGGCAATGGTTATTTAGAAGCGATCTTGCCGATTTTCCAGCGCCATCAAAATCAACCGTATACCAAAGCGCAACGCGATTTCCAACTGTACCGTCATGGCCGTTATGTGGAATATAATCTGGTTTATGACCGCGGCACTTTATTTGGTCTGCAAACCGGTGGTCGGATTGAATCAATTTTAGTCAGTATGCCGCCGCTTGCCGCGTGGTCATATCGTCCGGAATGGGATGAAGATTCTGCTGAAAAACGCTTAACTGACTATTATTTAAAACCACAGGACTGGTTAACTGAACTTCAATAATTTAAATATATTTAAAAACTTTCATCCCTTTTTCTATTTTGGATAAAGGGACTTTTTTATATTCATAATTTTCTTCGAAGCTAAAATTAAAAATTTAGAATAATAAAACCTTTTTAAATCAATATTTTTGTGTCATAAAAGATTCATCATATTTTATTCATAATAATTCTACTGACATATTTCCTTACAGCACTAGACTCTGTAGATTTTATAAAATCGTTTAGACTAAGAAATTAAATTTACTATTCACACATATTGAAAAGCATATATCAATTAAAAAATCGTGCTTTCGGGAGCAGATAATGTTAGATAAAATTTTAAATCATAAGGTAATGCTATTTTGGTCGATTTTCACCCTTATTCTCTGTTCTATTGCCATTACCTTATCCTCAGATAATACGCTTTCTGATAGCTTATCCATTACATTCAGTGTATTTGCGGGATTTGCCTTATTCTTTACCGCAGCAATGTGGCTAGAAGACATGGTTCACGAAATCTGTAATCCTTGATATTATTTTAATACACTTTAATTTTTTCCGCTTATACCCTTACTCTTTATAGATGCTTTACTTTTGATTTTGTTTCTTTTCCCGACTTTAGCTAGGGTTGAAAATCACGTATATTGAATGCCATTTCCGCACATGGGCCTTGTGAAATGAGCAAACAATTCGCGGTGGTTGGTCATCCAATCGAACAGTCACGTTCACCAGAACTTCATCATGCTTTTGCTAAACAAACCGGAATTGACCTGCAATATAGCAAACGTCTTGCCCCTCTAGATGGTTTTGAAGCCAATATCAAAGAATTCTTTGCCGAGGGCGGTATGGGCATGAATGTGACGGTGCCTTTTAAGGAACAAGCATTTGCACAATGCCAAGTGCTGACAGAACGGGCCAAAATTGCCAAAGCGGTGAATACGCTTTGGATGCAAGATGGCAAGCTGTATGGTGACAACACTGATGGTCAGGGCTTGGTCGATGCGATTAAAGCCTTGGATTGGAATCTGGAAAATACTGACCTTTTAATTATTGGTGCAGGTGGCGCAACACGCGGTGTAGTCTACCCTTTGGTTCAGGCAGGTGTAAAAAAAATCGTGATTGCCAATCGTACCCTTGCCCGTGCCGAACAGCTGGTTGCCGATTTAAAGGTGGCGGTTCCCCAAGCCACACTTGCTGCGATTTCTTTAGATGATTTAGCAGGTAATTTTGATCTTGTGATTAATGCCACTTCTGCCAGCCTAAGTGGTGATGCTCTGGTTTTACCTGAATCCTTGCAGTTTAAATATGCCTATGAAATGGCCTATGGCAAACCATCGAGCTTTTTAGATCAGGCCAAAGCCCGAGGTATTCCGACTTCTGAAGGCTACGGCATGCTGGTGGGTCAAGCGATTGAGTCTTTTTCGATTTGGAATGGAGTTAAACCCGCGCTAAAAGATTTTCTTTAAATCTGTTCTTTAAATATGTCCCAAAAAAAGAACCTCATCTGAGGTTCTTTTTAATACTTATTTTTTAGGGTGTAATTTTTCCTTTAACAGTGTATAGCTTTTTTGATACAGCTCTAAATCAATATAGCTGTCTTGTTCTAAAGTCAGTTTTTCTATCGACTTTAAAGACAGACGATTTTGGGTTGAATCCACGTAGGCTTGTGCCAAAATATCTGCAACGGCTTTCAAGTGTTGTGGCTGATCTACATCGTATTCTTGTTTAAAGTTCTGTATATAGTGCTGAGCAAAAATAGCTTTGGGTTGTTTATATTGTTTAACCAGTTGCTGCCATGCCTGATCCTCAGCATCCTTTGCAACCACAGCGCTGACAATTTGATACACCGCTTTGCCTAACTCATGATTAAACTGCTGATCCAGTTCTAAATCATGTTTTTTCTGCAATGCTTGAATCTGTTTCAGCGCTTGACCTGTAGGGTTATAAACGTGTTCATTGGCAAACCAATAGGCATAGACCTGTGCAATTTCTTGCAGGCTTTGTGCATTGTAGTTTTTAAGCAAATCACGATTTTGGGCTGCCATTTGCATTCCCCACAATGCCTGATAAGTCTGTGTATAAGAATGGGTTTGCTGATACGTTTTTTCTGCCAATTGCTTGAGTTGTTCATTAAAACTCAGCTTATTTTTCACGGTTGTCGCTATATCCGTTTCAGTTTCTTTTCCCTCTGCTGCAGTAGAAAAACCACGAACCATATTTTCAATTACCGACCCTTTAGAGATTTCTGCTAAAGACTTGGCTTGACGTAATTGAGTACGGTCAATTGTGCTGGCCTGACCATAATTCTGAATATTAAAATCGGCCTGAATATTGACTGTGCCATATTTTTTACTGGCGATTTGTATATCATAATCTACCCGCGTAGCGCGCCCTTGATCATCCAGTCCGACATCCATAACCAGTGGTATCTGCTGTGCACTGGCTTTCAGTACTTGCTGAATTTCAGCTTGATGCTTCGCCCATAAGCCTGAAAATGTTTTGACATCCATCAATTGATCTGACGCATATTGTTCAAAAATAGGACTCAAGCTGCTTAGTGCATCGATCAATTTTGGCTGATCGACTTCTTTGTCTTTGCTGGCAAAAGCATTTAAATCATATTTATGCTGACAGAAGGTTAAAGCGCCCATCGTGGCACGCTGTGGCTGGCTGATCAATTCTTGACACTGTTGCTGATTTAAATATTCATCCGCGTCTTGATCTGTGGTTTGCACTGCATCCGCTACGTTCCTATCTTCGCGTTGCTCTGTTACAACCGTATCCGCTGCCGCAGCCGTTTCAGCACAGTGCTCAGACCCACCCTCTGTCGAACACTGTGATTGCGCGGCTTGAGCTGGCTCTGCTGTATCACCTTGCCCTAAAGCACTAAAATGCGTATCGATTAATTGGCTTAACTGCAAACTTGATTCAGTTGCTTCATCTTTAGCAGGACTCAGTACATCGTTGGCATCCCCTGCTAAAGCGACAGCTTTATACTGAGTCTGGGTCGAATCCTGTACTGCTACAGTTGTCACTGCTTGCTCCGCAGCTGCATCTGTCGCCTTAATTCCAACCACTGAATTCAGAAAATAAGGGCGGTTGACTTGTTCATATAAAGCCATTTGCAGCTGGAGTCTTTCCAAGGTGGTGCTTAAACGAATCTTCTCCACCACCGCCAAATTTTTATCTTGGGCATTCAACGGCAAAGCTTGAATCCCTTTCGGTTCAGCCAATACATAAGACAGTGCATTCACTTGCTTTAAATAATTTGCCAATTTTTTAAAATCAACACGATTGACTTCATTTTTATATTTCGAAAAATCAATATAGGCAAAACTTGCCTGACTATCTTTATTGACTAAATAAGGCATGAGTGAAAAATAATTGATATAGAATTTATAATCATTAAAATCAACCACCATCGGGACTTTGGCATGCACCAAAAGCGTTGGTTTTTCATATTTCGCCTCTAAATTTAAAGAGGCTAGTTTTTGCCGATAATGCACTGAACCAGTGTAACTAAACTGAATATTACTTAATAAGTTCAAAGCAAACTGATCAAAGTTACTACCATATCCCTCTTTTGCAGCAGACCGATCGGTATATGGAAGCTGTTCTTTTGCCAAGGCAGTATATAAATGCTGCTTTTCCTGATGACTTAAACCTACCTTTTGAACATTAAGATATTGTTCAATTTGACGCTGTAATATAGGATCTAATTGTGGCGCAACTGCCTGTTGAGTCACTTTCGAGGTTTTTGTCGTATTTGAAGCTGAATTTGCCCGAAAATTCAATTTTCCTTGATAATCATAGCCCGACGTTTCAAACATGGTATTTAAACCTGTAACGGCTTTTTGCTCTAAGCTCTGTCCAGTATTAGCATTGGATTTAATGACATGTTGTGAACAAGCACTTAGGCTTAAGGCCATTAAGCATAAAGTTAAATATCTTATTTGCATGATTTCTTTTTAAATACCTTATGTTATTTATACTTAAATACTGATCAATGTAAATTTTTGATCAAAATCAAAGTTTATACTTTAACAAAAAAAGATTTTCTAAGCCGTTTAATTCTCATTGTTATTCGCTTTTCTGACATTTTTCTAAGGCTCCACCATCAATGTATTTTGATGAACAATGTGAATAATCAAACTATCGATTCGTAATCCAAAACTATTTCTAAATTAGGATTAACACTATGCCAGCTTATAAAGCTCCTTTACACGACATTCGCTTTTTAATGAATGAAGTTTTTAATTACCCAGAACATTATAAAACTTTATCTAATGGCGAATTGGCCGACGCTGACACTGTAGATATGATTCTTGAAGGTGCAGCAGATTTTTGTGAAAACGTCCTTTCTCCTTTAAACCAGTCGGGTGATGAAGAAGGTTGTCATTTTGAAAATGGCGAAGTTAAAACCCCAAAAGGCTTTAAAGAAGCCTATGACCAATTTGTACAAGGTGGCTGGCAAGGTCTGTCTTATCCTGAAGAGTTTGGTGGTCAAGGCTTGCCGATGTCGCTTAACCTGATCAAATCTGAAATGATGGGGACAGCCAACTGGTCATTCACCATGTATCCAGGTTTGAGCATGGGCTGTATGAATACCATCATGCAATTTGGTACTGAAGAACAAAAAAATACCTACATGCCGCATTTAACTGCGGGAACCTGGTCGGGCACCATGTGTTTGACTGAACCACAATGTGGTACAGACTTAGGTCAAGTCAAAACCAAAGCTGAACCACAAGCAGATGGCACCTATAAAATTACCGGGACAAAAATCTTCATCTCTGCAGGTGAACATGACCTGACTGAAAATATTGTCCATATTGTGCTTGCTCGCCTTCCAGATGCACCTGCAGGTACGCGCGGTATTTCGCTGTTTATCGTGCCTAAATTTACCCCGAATGCTGATGGTGGAGTGGGTGAACGTAACCCTGTGACTTGTGGCTCAATTGAACACAAAATGGGGATCCGTGCTTCTGCAACTGCTGTTTTAAATTTTGATGCTGCGACAGGTTACCTGATTGGTGAACCACACAAAGGTTTGCATGCCATGTTTACCTTTATGAACACTGCACGTATCGGTACAGCAGTTCAAGGTATTGCACATGCAGAATTGTCATTTCAGGGTGCATTACCGTATGCCAAAGAGCGTATGTCTATGCGTGCGCTATCAGGCAAGAAAGACCCTGACCAAGTGGCTGATGCAATCATTCACCATGCTGACGTGCGTCGTATGTTGCTGACGCAAAAAGCCATTGCTGAAGGTGGTCGTGCCATGATTTATCATGCTGCACAGCTTGCTGACAAAATGACGGATGCGCTGACTCAAGGCGACCAAGCAAAGTTTGAGGAATATGATGACAAACTGGGCTTCTACACTCCAATCTTGAAAGGTTTCTTGACTGAACTCGGTCTTGAAGCAGCGAACCACGGTATGCAAGTGTTCGGTGGTCATGGTTATATTAAAGAACATGGCATGGAACAAATTGTCCGTGATGCGCGTATCGCTACCCTGTATGAAGGTACAACCGGTGTTCAGGCGCTCGACTTGATTGGTCGTAAAGTTCTGCTTTCTTCTAAAGGCAAAGTGGTTCGTGACTATACGGCTGAAATTTTACGTTTCTGTGGTCGTCATGCACGTAACAAATACATGCGCCGTTTTGCATGGGACTTAACCAAGATTTGTGCACAATGGAACGCTTTAACTGTACGCATTATGCTTGCAGCACGTAAAGACCGTGATATCGTCTCTTCAGCATCTACAGATTTCTTGATGTTTTCGGGTTATGCGATGATGGCATATTACTGGGCTCAACAAGCTGCAGTTGCTTCTGAGAAATTGGAAGCGGGTAACGGCACAGAAACGCCTGAATTCTATAAAGCAAAAATCAAAGTGGCCGATTTCTACTTTGAGCGTTTATTACCTCGTACCCAAGGTCATGCCGAAGCCATGGTGAATCCATCGAAAACCATGATTTCTTTAGCACCTGAACACTTCAGCTTTGACTACTAAGTTGTAAAGTCTGAATTAAAAAAAGAGCACTTCGGTGCTCTTTTTTATACGCTACAATAATCTCAATGCAAGCTCAATTTTCAAAGGCATAGAATAATAAAAAATCAATCCGCTGGTCTTGAAGATGAAAAAAATATTTTCGATTCTAAGTCGCTTTTATCAGAGATATAGTGCAACTATCCCTCTAAACACTCATCATCTTGAACAAAATTTTGATTCTTCTTCTCCTCCCAACCTAGGTGATACTGCCCAGTCGATTACCCTGATCAGAACAGGACTGGGTAATGATCATATTATTCAAGGCTTAGCGCTCGATCATAGGCACGGGCTTTTGTACACCACGCATGTCGAGGGCACTCCTGAACAAGGCGTGATTAACAGATTTAAAATCCACAGCTCCAATTTATGGACTGCACAAGATGCTCAGAAACCTTCAGCCCTGCTTGGTCATCAAGGCATTGCTGTCGATCCGCTGAGTGATTGTATTTTTGCTTCTGCTGGCTCTGCCATTCCCAATAAGGGTTGGTATATGGTCAAATTTCAATATATGTCTAATGCAGGACCCAGCAATACTCAAGTGATTCAGGTATTTGATAAAACATATAACCAGATGACCAATACCATGCCTTCCATCACCCCCGATGGAAAATATCTGTTGATGCGGGGAAATAAAAATAGAATCAATGTGATACGTATTTTTAAATTAGATTTGATTACCCAAAAAAACTTAACTGATATTCGTTTCTTGTATGAAGATGAATGGCCTATTGATTCAGGTTTCACTCATGACAAATCTGCATTTCAAGGTCTAACTACCGATGGAAAATATGTGTATCTGTTAAGTGGAAATAAAAATAAAGGGCCTAAAAGAATTTATGTTTATAACCTAACAGGCAAATTGATTCAAAAAATGGATCATGTGACACTCGGTCATTTTGATATCTTATCCAATCCTGCCATTCAATATTGGGAGCCAGAAGGCCTAACGGTAGATAGTCAAAACTATCAGCTCTACATTTTATATACCATAGGCAATAACGGCCAATTCTTAGGCCGTATTTACCGAATGAAAATTAATATATAAAAAAATAAATTTGATAAAAGCTGAATATTTTCAATTGAGTCATCCTTCAGAAATAATTTAAGTACTTCAGCATTTAGACATAAATTAAAGACCACACAGGTTTCTTTTTAAAAAATAAGCACCATAACAATGGTTCGCACCTCAAATTGCTCCAGATACCCGCAAATATCGTTAATAAAAAAGAGCACTAAGACATTCTTTTTATCAAGCTTCAAACTTCAAATTCACACTCTATGAGTTTTCAAAATTTTGATTTCTATCCACTATTTTTATTTCATTAAATAGATACGCGTAAATACCCTTCACAAGCTACTCTAAATTTGAAAATAATGTTTTTGCGAGAGAATAGTTCAATTGAGGAAGTAGAACAGGTTTTGTGAATGGCGGAAGTTTTTATTTCTTTTTTAAAAGAAACAAACGAACTCCTTTTATACGATGCACAAATAGTAAGACTCCGCTGTGAACACTTTTACTTTAGGTAATTCTATAGCTGAAGCTCATTCATTACTTTAGTTTCATTATGAACAGCAAAGCAGCTGCACAAGAACAAAACCACCTTATGAATATTTGAAACATGTTTCAAATATTCTCATCGCAAAACTCGTCAAATACCGTCTAATTATTTTGTTCCTGGCAGAGACATTAAGCTTTTAATCTTGCAGTGCAATGCATCTCATGCCTCAAACAGTTATCGAGGGCTTTATCGTGTATCCAATTTTTTCTTAGAGAGCAGTATCTTATTAAAGAAACTCTTCCAGCACTGAATTTAAAAACACATGCCCCTGCTCGGTACAAGACAAACGGTTTTGATCTTCAACCATGAGCTTTCTAGCACGTAATGAATTTAAAAGTTCATTTAAAGTAATCAAGTCTAAACCTGTACGCTCGTGATAAAGTTTTGCGTCTACGCCATTATTTAAACGTAAGGCATTCATCATAAATTCAAACGGCATGTCTTCATTTTCAATTTTTTTAAACTGAAGATGCTCAGCGGGAACTTTAGCCAAATAATCCTTTGGCAAACGGGTCTTTTGAAAACGATACACACCATCAGGCTGTGTTACTTTGCCATGCGCTCCCGCGCCAATTGCCAGATAATCACCAAATTGCCAGTAATTGAGATTATGTGCAGAAGGCTTTTCCTTACGCCAGGCCGATACTTCATAATTCACAAAACCATTGGTTTTTAAATATGCCTCGCCCTGTTCCTGAATATCTTCCAAAACATCTTCTACAGGTAAAACCGGCTGGGTACGAAAAAATACCGTATTTGGTTCAATGGTGAGTTGATACCACGATACATGCGTTGCGCCATTTTCTACCGCCAGTTTTAAATCCAGTAAAGCCTGCTCTAGCGTCTGTTCCGGCAAGCCATGCATCAAATCCACATTGACACGTTCAAAACCGGCATCACGGGCTAAATGAATCGCATTAATCGCATCATTATTACTGTGAATACGACCTAATTTTTTTAGGTGATCCGTATTAAAACTTTGTACTCCTATCGAAAGACGGTTAATCCCTGCTTCTAAATACTCCGCAAAAGGATCATGTTCCACGGTTCCTGGATTGGCTTCCAAGGAAATTTCACAGCCATCTTCAAAGGCAATAATGCTTTTAAGTTGCTCGAATAACCACACGTAACCTTTGGCAGAAATCAGTGACGGCGTCCCACCCCCAATAAAAACACTATGAATCTTGCGATTTTGGGCAAATTCAACCTGGGTGTTAAAGTCTGCCACCAAAGCCTGTAAATATTCCTGCTCTAAATCTAAAGACAGTTTCCCGTCTGGCACGGCATGCGAATTAAAGTCGCAATACGGACATTTACGCACACACCAAGGCATATGGATATATAAAGACAATGGAACAAGTGCAGGATTTAATTCAACCAAGGAATAAGCTCAAAACAACAGAAAACGGGAAATATATTTTAACATGACTGCATCAAGACGCTAAAGAATACTGTGGATGATTGTTTTAGACTGAGAAAAACTCAACAAGAATACATACTTAATATGATGAAAATATCCAGTCAGTTACTTTTTCTGTTACCGCTTGCAATGGGTATCGGTGTTGCGATGAGTTTGCAAAACGCCTTAAATAATCAATTACGTGAATATTTACATTCTCCCTTGCAAGCTGCCCTTTTATCTTTTTTGGTTGGTACAATAGTACTTGCCATACTGGTTTTTTTTCAATCCGCAGAAAAACCTCATTTTGCAACTTTAATCCAAATTCCCTGGTTTCTTTGGTTAGGTGGTTTTTTAGGCGTTTATGCCATCAGTTTGAGTATTTATGCTGTCCCTAAACTGGGTTTTCTCATCCTGACCGGACTGGTTATTTTTGGGCAAATTGCCATGTCGATATTACTGGACCATTTTGGCTGGTTTGGGACTGAAAAAACCCCAATTAACTGGCAACGCCTTTTAGGAAGTATGGTTATTTTCGTTGGCGTACTGCTTACTTTGCAACGCTAACGGTCATGATCTTTATTAATAAATAATGAGTATTTTTTGTGTCTAATGTCACTGCTTTAACGACAACAAACCGCTTTGAATTAAAGCAACTCTTTCATTTGATGATTCCCATTTTAATCACCCAATTTTCCCAAGCAGGTTTGGGTTTAATTGATACCATTATGGCGGGACATCTCTCCCCAACTGACCTTGCTGCCATTGCAGTCGGTGTAGGTTTATGGATTCCGGTGATGCTGTTATTCAGTGGCATTATGATTGCGACCACCCCTTTGGTTGCAGAAGCCAATGGAGCGCGCACCCCTGAAAAAATTGCCACCATTGCACGGCAGTCGCTTTGGGTGGCATTTATTCTCGGAATCATTGCAGCACTGATTTTACAAGTCATGCCATTTTTGTTGCCTATTTTAGGCGTACCTGAAGCGTTATTGCCAAAAGCCAGCTTGTTCTTGCATGCCATTGGTTTAGGTATGCCGGCAGTCACCATGTATGCAGCGCTACGCGGTTACTCTGAAGCACTGGGCTATCCACGCCCGGTTACTGTCATTAGTCTGCTTGCACTGGTTGCACTGATTCCACTGAACTTAATTTTTATGTATGGCTTAGGCCCGATTCCTGAACTGGGCAGTGCCGGCTGTGGATTCGCCACCGCTATTTTGCAATGGCTGATGTTTATTGCTTTGGCTACTTATGTTTTTAAAAATAAAGCTTACCGTAAAACCCAAGTTTTTGCCGCATGGGAAAAAATTGATCCATACTGGGTAAAACGTATTTTACAGCTCGGTTTCCCGATCGGTTTAGCCATCTTCTTTGAAGTCAGTATTTTTAGTACCGCAGCAATAGTTTTAAGCCCTTTGGGCGAAACCCTGGTGGCAGCGCATCAGATTGCCATTTCCGTGACCTCGCAATTGTTTATGATTCCAATGTCGCTCGCAATTGCGCTCACCATTCGTATTGGTACTTATTATGGTGAGAAAAACTGGCAGGCGATGCGTAAAGTTCAGTATCTGGGATTACTGACCGGGACAATTTTAGCGCTTGCCACTATGGCTCTGATCTGGTTTTTCCGGCCTGAAATTGTCTCGATTTACACTTCTGATTATGAGGTGGCACAAGTGGCAATGTATCTGCTGTTATTTGCGATTGCCTATCAGTTAATGGATGCATGGCAAGTCAGTGCAGCAGGTTGCCTGCGTGGCATGCAAGATACCAAAGGACCAATGTGGATCACTATGATCGCTTACTGGGTGATTGCCTTGCCTGTGGGTATTTACTTGGCACGCTTTACAGAAATGAAAGCGGCTGGAGTGTGGGTCGGTTTGATTGTTGGTCTAACTGTTGCCTGTGTGTTGTTATTGACCCGTTTATATCGGATTAATCACCGGATCAAAACTGCTTAAACATCTCGATCTCATTCCTTTTCTCATGAAAAAGGAATGAGATGAATAACAATATGAATAAAAGATAATCACAACCATTCCATCCATTTAAGCTACAAAAAATATTTTTAATTTTTAAAATTGCACAGTAAAAATGCAGCTTTTAACAATTTAAAGTAGGCAATATCAAGTTTAACGCCTATGATCATTAAAACACTTCTATGATGATCTTGAGGAATATCGCATGGCAAAAACGGCTAGCACACCCGGTCGTCGTTTTCTAAAACTTGCCAGTATGACGGCGAGCATTGCAACTAAAACCGTCTCAAATTCAATCAAAAATTTTAATGCCGATGAAGAACAAAAAAATGCCTCTCGCAGTAAACTTTTTCAAGACATAGGTCTACAAATTGCAGACACCCTTGGCGAAATGAAGGGTGCAGTCATGAAAGTGGGGCAAATTGCGTCACAATATAAAGACATTTTCCCGCCTGAAGTCGCGCGTGCCATTAGCAAATTACAGCGTCAGGCCCCTGCAATGCCTTTTGCTGAAATTAAAGCTCAAGTCGAAAAAGAGTTGGGTAAACCGCTCGATCAAATCTTTAAACACTTTGATGAACAACCTTTTGCCGCAGCTTCTATTGGCCAAGTGCATAAAGCTTTCTTGCCGAACGGGCAACAAGTTGTGGTTAAAGTACAATATCCGGGTGTCGATGAAGCCTGCGAAAGCGACCTGAAACAAGTCCGTTTGGCTTTACGTTTAATGGGTGTATTGAAGGTTGATCGTAAATTACAAGATCAACTTTTCAAGGAAATTCAGGAAAGTTTAGACAATGAACTGAATTATGAAATTGAAGCGCAAAATTTAGAAGTGGCGCGTACATTTCATGAAGCTTTGGACAATAAGATTATTATCCCGCAAGTCTATAAAGACTATTCTTCACGACATATTTTAACCTTGAGCCTAGAGCAAGGTGAAAGTATTGAAACTGCAAGTACCTGGTCCCAAGACACCCGTAATGAACTGGGTCGCCGTTTATTTCGTGCCATTGGGCAAGAGATTTTCTATTTAAAACGCTTTCATTGCGACCCGCATCCGGGCAATTTTGCGTTTCGTGAAGATGGCACCGTGGTTATTTACGATTATGGTGGTGTAAAAGTATTATCCGGTGAAACTGTACAGCACTTTAAGCATTTGATTCAGTCTGCCCGTGAAGGCAATATTGCGGAAATGGAACAACAGCTGGATGCCCTGCATGCCATTTCAGAACAAGGAAAATTCCCGGCTGACCTTTACAGGCATTGGTTAGAAGTCCTAATGCGCCCCCTTAGCACCATGTACGATTTTGAAGAAAATTCCGCACATCATGATGGCATGGAACTACTTAAGCCTTCATTGAAATATTGGGATGTATTCAAGCCTTCGCCAGAAACATTGATGGTTAATCGTACCGTATCTGGTCATTACTGGAATATGATTCATTTAAAAATGCATGACAATCTCAATGACCTGTTTGATGAACTGGTACCACCGCGTCAATAAACCTTTCATACAACCCAAATAAAGTTTCTGATTTGGGTTTTATTTGCCAAAGCGGATGTTATGTTATAACATAATTAAATCAATAATAGTTTTGGAGTCAACTATGCGCGCTAATATCCATCCAGAATATCGTGAAGTCCTGTTTCATGACACCAATGCGGATGCCTATTTCATTATTGGTAGCACCTTACAAAGCCAACACACCAAGAGTTATCAAGGTCAGGATTATCCTTATGTAACTTTAGATATTTCCAGTGCATCGCATCCGTTTTATACAGGTGAACAACGTCAAACCAGTAATGAAGGACGTGTGGCAAGCTTCAATAAACGTTTTGCGCGTTTCAAACGCACACAATAAGTTAATATTCAGTTAAGCTGATGTTGTTATTTTTTTCATTATTAAGAAGCCTAAGCCTCCTCCTCCACTTAGGCTTCTTTTTTTTATCTATTGTATTTTTATCAAAAACGTTCAGCTTTTATTTGCTGTGTAATAACCATTGAAACAAATAAAAACCCAATGCCAAAACCATCACTCCAATGATGACACTTGAGATCACATAGCCTAAAGCGAGTGTGGTCTGGCCATGTTTCAATAACTGAAAGGTTTCTAAACCAAAACTGGAAAATGTGGTGAAGCCACCTAAAATTCCGACCATCAAAAACAGCCGTGCTTCATTTTGTAAGCTGGGAAATTTTTGACTATAAGCAAAGAATATTCCTGCAAGCAGGCAGCCAAAAATATTGACCCACCATGTGGTCCAGGGAAATACGCTGGTCGGTTTAAGCAAAAATACCCCTGCACCATAACGCAAACTTGCGCCAATCGCCCCACCCATCGCCACCAATAACCAGCTCATTTATTTCGTCCAATATCGGATGTGTATAACATGTCTTATCTACACAACCCTGTTTTCATTGAACAATACTTTTGCATGAATCTGTATTTTTTACAAAGAAATAATGCTGAATAAAACACATAAAAATTGTTATAGTCTGGCGGTTAAATTGACTATTTGTATGGATTGAGAAAATTATGGCTCAAGATTTATTGGCACAACTTCAAGCAGGCGAAGCGAAATTTGCAGATGTGATTGCATATATTGAAGCCCGTTATAACCATGCGCCAACCGCATTCAAAAATGGGCAACAAGCCAATGCTGCGACTGAAAATCAGGGCAGTGCCAAAGTATTTTCTTTTGCTCAACTGAATGGTTTAGATCAGGCCCAAACCTTAAGTTTATTCGCTGAACACTATGCTGCTGTATTAGCGACGCCTGATTCAACCGATCACCAGAATATTCGCCAGTTTATGCAAAATGGTTGGGATGGCATTCAGTTCGAAGGTCAAGCTTTAACAGCGAAATAAGTTTCTGATATAAGTCTTAGAATATAACAAGCCCACTTTACTTAAGTGGGCTTGTTATTCACCCCTTAGAAAAAGGTGAGTATTCTCGAAAAATCTTTCGAGTACGCAAGAAAGCGATTTAAAAAGGATTAACCTTTTACTTTTTCAATCCATTCAATTGAACTGACGCGAAATAACTCGCAGGCACCATCTCCCGTATCGGTCGGGGTTAGAGATGAAGTCCAGACCAAATCTTTATCTTTAATTTCAACCAGCTCCCCGGTTAAACGTACCAGATCACCCCGTTTTACATTTTTAATTTGTTTGGCAATCTGTGGGTTTGCCGGAATAATATGCATATTTGACACCATCTGCATGGCTTGCTCTTTTGGTACCGGTAAACGGTCAATCTTCCAGTTCAGGTAACGGTCATACTGATTAACCGATATATGTCGTGCAATTTCAGGCTCCGCAAATAAGCCCCAACTTACCGCATAATCAATTGGAGAAAACTTGGCTTGCTCATCGCTGGTATAAATTTTTGAGCCTAAAATACGAAAATCACCTCTAAAAGATTGTAGCTTTTTAATTGATTGGTCTTTAGCAACCGGCGCTAAACCCTTAGCAATATTATGATCGACAGATGCGCTGGCGCTTACTTGTAACATGGTGGTTGCAAGTAAAACACTAAATAATAATTGTCTAGTCATCTGTGTACCTCAAAGCGAATTTCTTTATTTTCAATTTTTATCTTAAATCATGAAACTTAAATCACCATATGGACTTGGTAACAATATAGATATATTCAGTCACTTTTTTGTCTTATTAATTGAAGGAAATTTCTATTAATCTAAATAGATATAAAGAAAAATTAAGCGATCAATGATTTATAAATTTTATCAGCAACATATTTTCCCACATTTGCTTAATCAAGTGATGCAAACGCCGAGCTTGATGGATCAGCGTCGTGAATTACTGTTACCGATTTCAGGTGAAGTGTTAGAAATTGGTTTTGGAACCGGGATAAATCTGCCCTTTTATCAAAACATCGATACGCTATACGCACTCGAACCGAATCCAGATATTTATCAACTCGCTATTCAACGTGTGCATGAAAGTGCGATACATGTGCAGCATGTTCAGGCGAGTGCAGAAAAGCTGCCTTTTGCAGATAACAGTATCGAACACATTGTTAGCACCTGGACTTTATGCAGTATTGAAAATTTAACCCCAGCTTTAAATGAACTGCATCGGGTACTCAAACCGACTGGTACTTTACATTTGATTGAGCATGTTCAATATCAGGACAACAAGACACTTAAGCATTTACAGAATTTGCTGACTCCGCTGCAAAAACGTCTGGCAGATGGGTGTCACCTGAATCGCAATATTGAGCAAGCCCTGCTGGATGCAAATTTTCGCTTTAAAGAACAGCATTATTTTGATGCCACTGGGATTCCTAAAATTGGCAGACGCATGTTCTTTGCCCGGACTGAAAAAGCATAGTGATTGTTGCCCGGATTGAATCTGGGCAACCTGTTTAGCTACACTATATTAATCATCAAAATCGATACGAATGGTTTCAAAACGAACCCGGCCATCGCGAATGGCTTGGGCAATCGCTTGTTGCCCTTTGGTGAGTCGTGCCCCGCCACTTTTAATATCAATTAGCACCACTTCTATATCTTCTGCCCGACCTTCGCCATCGCGTAAGTCGGTATAGCCATCAAACACGACATAATCGACCGGATCACCCAAGAATTTGGCATCACTGGGCAGGTATTGAAACTCGGGCATAATCGGTGCCATTTGCTCTGCCATTTTTCCTTTCAACACGGCGCGACTGGTATTTACACTACGCTTTTGTGCATGGATTAAAGCCTGTTGATGCTCTAACTCCAGCTCGGCAATATATTGTTCATACTCTGCTTTGACTCGTCCATTTCGAGTATTGCTTAAAATTAGTGTGGTTAATACCACGCCTATACACCCACCAATCAACATTGCCATCCAAATGGACATTATTTTTTCCTAATCCAAAAAAGTACCGCCACATGGGTCTTTAAGACTTTTGTCATGTGTCATATTCGTCGCATCAAACAATGATATGCTAGGGCGGAGCAGAATAAAATCGTCAGGGTCATGAAAACAATCTTAATTGCAAATCAAAAAGGTGGATGTGGTAAAACCATTACCGCGATCAGTCTGGCTGCGGCTTTAGCACAAAAAGGTTACCGTGTTGCACTGGCAGATGCCGACAACCAAAAATCGACTTTGCAATGGCTCAAACATCGCCCTGACAATGCTGCCCCAATTCAAAGCCTGGACTGGCGACATGAAAAATCAATTGGTGATGCCCCTAAAAATATTGAATATCTGATTATAGATGCGCCGGGTGCACTTTCTGGTGAGCATGCAGAACAACTGATTGGGGAAGCTCACGCCATTATTACGCCCTTACAACCTTCATTTTTCGATATCGACAGCACGCGCCGTTTCTTAAAACATTTACAGGACATCAAGCGTATTCGTAAAGGCAAAGTACAAATTTTACTGCTTGCCAATCGTGTTAAAGCCAACAGTGCCAGCACGAAAGAGATTCAAGATTTTTTCAATAAAATTGAACAGCAACCGGTGGCCTGGATTTCTGAACGCACTGCTTATAGTCAGTTGGCTATGCAGGGACTCACCGTGTTTGATAAAACACAAAAAAATTATTTAAGCATGCAAAACCAGTGGCAACCGGTTTTAAATGCCATTATCGATGATCCGACAAAATGGTTTTAGGGGCTTACAGGGTCTAGCTTGCCGTCCAGAAGCAGTCTTTGCTTATTGATTATTCACGAGAACTTACTCGGCATTCATTTTCGCGAGCTTTTTTTTCAGTTAAGATGGCATGGACCTTAGAAACAAATCAGTGAATGCAGTGCAACAGTACGCGCCAACATTACAAAAAGTATTATTATTTGGATTATTTTTCATCCTCCTTTTCTTGAGCTTTAACGTCCTCAAATACTTTATTGTGCCTGTACTTTGGGCAGCCATTATCGCCTATATGACCTGGCCTTGGTATCAATGGATTTATCGTAAGTCTGGTTCACGTGCCACCCTAAGTGCAACCATCATGATCAGTCTGATTATTTTGCTGATCGGTATTCCACTGACCTTCGGTATTTTCATGCTGCAACATGAAGGTCGAAATTTATATTATGAATTGCAAAAACAGGTGTTCTCAGGTCATTTAAATGTTCCGCAATTTATTCGCGATTTACCGTTTATAGGCAAGGAAGTCAGCCGAACCTTAAAGGATATCAATACTGATCCGAACAGTATTATACAGAGTGTTTCCATCTGGATTCAGGGTCATCTCAATTATGGTCGTTTCGTTCTCAATGAGATTGGCAAAAATATCGTTAAGCTGTGTTTTGCGGTACTTTCGCTGTTCTTTTTCTACCGTGATGGTCAAACTATTTTAAACCAGGTCAGCAAGGCACTGGAAATGATCATTGGCCCACGGGTTCATCATTATTTAGACACCATTTCTGAAACGACACGTGCTGTGGTTTATGGCGTCGGTTTAACTGCGGTGGCGCAAGCAGTATTAGCTGGTTTAAGTTATTTTGTTGCCGGCGTACCCAACCCAATGGTACTGACCATTGTGACCTTCATCCTGGCACTGATTCCGTTTGGAACACCGATTGCTTACGGTTCAGTTGCCTTATGGCTGTTCTCTCAAGGACAGACTATGGAAGCCATTGGAGTCATGGTCTGGGGTGTCTGTATTGTCAGTACTTCAGATAACGTGATTCGTCCACTGGTAATTTCGGGTGCAACCCAAATTCCATTCTTGCTGATCATGTTCGGGGTATTAGGGGGGATTGCCAGTTTTGGTCTGGTGGGCCTGTTTATTGGTCCGGTGATTCTTGCGGTGTTGCTGGCGATTTGGCGTGAATGGTTGCATGAAACCAATGAATTTGGGCCTTTCATGCTGCCAAAATCCACTATGGCGTATGATCTGGATGATGATAAAGACGAGTCCACCCCAGATAAAACTTAAGCTTAAAGTTTAAGAAACTCATACATTCAAATACTTAATTAGCATTGAGTTGCATCCGTCCCCTTGTTTGAATGGTCAAGGTCATAATAAAACATAAGGATGCAACTTAATGTCTTCTTCACTATTCAAATTAACGACACTCTGTACCGTTGCTGGTTTTGCAATGGTGGGCTGTGCAAACTCCCCGAGCTCATCTCATGAGGCTCCTCATCAGACGACTGTTCATGCGGTATCGGCCCAAGGTGTAGGTAAAGCCATTGGTACGATTCAATTCAAAGACAGTCCAGCAGGTTTAGTGCTTACGACTGACCTGGCTGAACTGCCACCCGGCCCACATGGTTTCCATATTCATGAAAAAGGTTCTTGTGACCCGGCTGAAAAAGATGGAAAAATCGGTGCGGCCATTGCAGCGGGCGGTCACTTTAACCCGAACCAAGCGCCTCATCACGGAACGCCACTTACCGGTCATTTAGGTGATTTACCTTTATTAAATGTGGATGCTCAAGGACACGCGAAGGTGACTTTGGTTGCACCGCGTTTAAAACTGGCCGACATTCAAGGTTTAGCGATTATGGTTCATGCCGGTGGCGATAACTATGCCGATCAACCTAAACCTCTGGGCGGTGGTGGCGATCGTATTGCCTGTGGCTTGATTAAATAATTAGCCTAAAAAATATAAAGAAAAAAAGCAGGTCAAAACCCTGCTTTTTGCTTCATACCTTGCTACATCCTTAAAAAACCAATGCTCTTTAACACCAGCATAAATTGACACAGCCCCTAAAAAAGCTCAGGCTATATTCACAATAATTGATCTTTAGAAAAATCGTGAATAGCCTGAAAGACTTAATTCAACGCTTTAAATCCAATTCCATTTTAATTTATTGCTTGCAGATTTTTATTGTCCTGACCGGAACCACCTTAGGCTTAGTGTTTTTAGGTTATGAGTCCTTAATTGTTCCAGTGACTTTGGGTGCTATTGCCACTGCCCTGACCGACTTTGATGACCGCCTGAGTATTCGTCTGCGCAATCTGATTTATGTCTGTATCCTGTTTTTTGGCGTCAGCAGCATTCTTGAATTTCTCTATCCTTATAAACTGCTTTTTATCCTGTATTTATCGCTATCGAGTGCCGCTTTTATTTTAATGGGTGCACTGGGACAGCGTTATGCCACCATTTCTTTTGGCACGATTTTATTATCCATTTACACCATGTTTGGACTGGGGGAATACAGCCAGTGGTATCAGCAACCCAGCTATTTTGTACTGGGTGCGTTGTGGTATGGTCTGACTTCGATCATCTTTTATTTACTCAAACCGACTCAAGCAGTCCAGGACAATTTAGCCGCCAATTTCAATGCCATTGCTGACTTACTGTTGGCTAAAGCCCGTCTGTTTGATCCCGATAATACCGACAATATTGAACCGCTACTGTATGAGCTTTCCTTAAAGAACAGTGAAGTGGTACAAAGTCTAAATATCACCAAAGCATCGTTACTGACCCGTTTAAAGGCATCGCGTGCCAATAAAAATACCATTTACTGGCTCAATCTTTATTTTTTAGCGCAAGATATTCATGAACAGGCGACATCAAACTATCTGCATTATGAAAATATTCATCAAAACTTTAGCCGTACCGACCTGATTTTTCGGATTCAAAAAAATGTAAAGCTGCATGCCTTATCGTGTCAGAAACTGGCGCACGATATTCTGACCCATCAGACTTATCAGTCGAATCCGGACACCGATCTTGCGATTGCCAATCTGGAAAATTCGATTCAATTATGGATTGAAGAAAATCCGCAGAATCTGGAAGTGAAAAATCTGCTGCTGATTTTGCGTAATCTGAAAAAAATTCAGGAACAGTTTTTAAATTTGAGTCATGAACAAAATAATTATCGTCAAAATTATTTGCAGCATCAGGAAAATCTAAATTTACTGGATGATGATATTCAGGATATCCCGGATTTATGGCTAAAACTGAAACAACATTTTACGCCCAATTCAGCGTTGTTTCGGCATGCAGTACGGATTGCCTTTGTTTTTGCGGTCGGTTATGCCATCTCATTAATGCCCTTCGCCAAAAATGGTTACTGGATTTTATTGACCAGTTTATTCGTCTGTCAGATCAGTTATTTCGCCACCAAAAGCCGCTTAAAACTACGTACTTTAGGTACTCTTTTAGGTGTCCTTTTAGGTATGCCGATTTTATATTTTGTTCCAAGTATTGAAGGGCAACTGGTTCTGACCATTATTTCTGGCGTGTGTTTTTTCTATCTGCGTTCCAAAAAATATGCCATGGCAACCCTTATGGCCACTTTAATGGTGCTGCTGATTTTTAATTTAAAAGGCGCAGGCTATGCCATTATTTTGCCTAGAATTGTAGACACCATTTTAGGCTGTCTGATTGCCTGGTTTGCGGTCAGTTTTATCTGGCCGGACTGGAATTTCCGTAATATTTCTAGCACCATCAAAAAAAGCAACCAAGCCACTTTGAACTATTTCGATGCGGTGGTGAAACAATATCAGTTTGGCAAAAACAACAGCCTGGATTACCGTCAGGCACGTCGTACCGCACACAATGCGCAAATTGAATTATCGAGCATGATTTCCAGTTTAAGTACCGAACCTAATCCAAATCAGGCGCTGATTCATGCGGCCTTTCGCTATCTGGTCTATAGCCACAGTCAACTCAGTTATGTTTCGGCTCTGGGCAGTCACCGTGAACAGGTGCAAGACGTGCAAGTGCTGGATTTAATGCTGTGGTGTAAAGACACGCTATTTGCCGTACTGTTACAGCAACAAGCTTTGGATATAGACAAAATTCAGCACAAGCTGCAAGACATTCAACACATGAGCACACAAGAAAATTTGTCTGAAAATTTATTATTGGCACTGAAACAGATCAGTTTATTACTGGAAACGCTGCCTGAATTTATAGATTTACACAGCCAACTGCTGAAGCAGGAAATTAAATAATCCGAGTTAAATAGTTGGTTATAAGTATTTGATATATTTTAAAAATATATTTATTTTTTAATTCCCTACCGCGGCAATACTCAGTAAACTCATGCTTGATTCTGATTAATTTAAGCATGAGCATGAATATTCAAACTTTACGTGTCATTGGTCTTTTAGAAGGTATTTCCTTTCTGCTGCTTTTGTTTATCGCGATGCCGATGAAATATATGCTGGATAATCCGATTTTAGTGAAATATGTCGGCATGGGACACGGCGTACTGTTTATCCTGTTTTTGATTGTTCTGTTTACCGTTTGCGAAAGACAGAAATGGTCGATTACCATGTTTATATTGGGTTTAATCGCATCTATTTTACCGTTTGGCACTTTTGTTTTCGATCGCAAATTAAAGAACTTTGAACAGCCAATCGCTGAATAAAAACTATTTCTTTAAGTTCAAGTGCATTCGTCCTCTCCTGCATTTTTGAAGGAGAAGACGGTGTGACCTTAATGTTTAAAACGCGCCACGCTGTTTACGTTCTTGTAAAATTTGTTTAAGCATCGCTCGAGGAAAACTAAACCACAGTGCAATTAAAATAAAACAGGCCACTGCATAAGCCCAAAGATGGTATTGCTCATACATTATCCGAACCAGTTCAATAATAATAAAGAAGCTGAACATCAACAGCATTGAAACGGCGGCTGCGACTGTACCTTTGGAAACTTCCGATGACATCAGCGCAAAACGGTACAGCACCGAAAAACTGATGCCTTCACCAAAGCTGATTAAAGTCATGCCTGCAATTAAGCACCAGATCAGATAGTCCTGCCAGATCACTCCAGCCAGTAAAACCACGGTTCCGAGGAGCATAATCGGTAAACCCATGAGAACTGATTTTCCCAAAGCCAGTTTATCGATAATTTTAATCAGCACGATATTACCAAGGATTAATCCACCCAGTACCGGAAACTGTGCCAAGCCATATTGCATGCTGCTAAAGCCCAACTCTTCCACCAACATGACTGGTGAAAGTGCAATCCACAGCATCAACGGTATACTGACCATCGGTAATGCCAAAGCCATTCCCAAAAAGCGTTTATTTTTATAAACTTGTCTAAAGTCATCCAGAATATAACTGATCGGCTGTCTTGGAATGCTGACTTTAGTCTCCGGCATTTTTGCCTTTAACCCAAACCAGCTTAAAAAGGCCAAAAATGCGATACCAACGAAACCCCAATGCCAAGAGATATGATCAATCAGAAATGCACCGATCACAGGTCCCAGTAAGGGTGCAAGCAATGAAATATTGGCCATCAGTGCCATGACTTTAATCGCGTCGCGTTCTTCAAAGGTTTCCTGAATAGCCGCATAACCGACGGCGGAAATAACCGTTAAGCCAATGCCTTGTAAAAAGCGCAGCGCCAAAAAGCTTTCAATATTTTTCGTCAGTAAAATTAGTAAGCAGCACAGTACAAAAAATATTACGCCAGCAAGTAATACTTTTTTTCTTCCAAGTCTGTCGGACAATGGACCGAGTAACCATGCGACACATGCTCCGCCCAACAAGTAAAACGACATGGAAGATGGTGCCCATGAACTGGTCACGCCAAAGTCTTTGGTAATGGCAAGCATGGCAGGCTGAACCAAGTCGTTCCCGATATAGACGGAAAATTCAAACAGCACCAATGCCAATGGGAACATTAGCGTGGCACGGTTTAAGGTGGCGGTTTTAACTTTTTGCATTGTTTTTCTACATATATTTTAGGCTTGTGGGGCTACACACTATTTTTAGGGAGAGATGCGTCAGCCCAATGCCAAGCATTGAGTGTTTAAATTAAAGTTTGGGAAATACACTTAGTGCATAGTGACTTAAAACACCGTATTCACAAGGTGTTTAAATAAAAAATTCGTGAGAATGGTTGATCTCAATCAAGTACATCTACTTGATTGAGTAGGTGTAGTTTAGCAGATAGAAAGTTAGGTGCGAAATTAGGCCTCAGCTAATTTAGACAGCTCAACAGGTTCTATATTATTCAATTTAGCTATATCAGGATTTTGTTCAAATTTGAGCCAACCTTTTTTCATCCACTTTTCCACGATATCTTTCCCTAAAATATCTAAAAGGTTATTTAATAATTCAAATTTCGCCCATTCGTCATAGTAAAAAATTATAACTTCTATAGAATGTGCAACTTTTTCAAAATTAAAGGAAAAAATTTCTTTAATATAAGAGGCATCTGATCTATCAAGTGAGTGCCCCCAAATATAAATTTTCTTTATTTTCTTTTGTAAATCATAAACTAATTCATTAAATCTATTTATTTCATATTTTTCACTAGATTCCCCAAGAATTAATTCTATTGGTTCATTAATTTTTTCCTTTAATTGATTTAATTCTTTTCTAATGACTTCTATAGTATCAATTTCAGGGGTCAAGAATTGATATTGCGTATCCTTATGTAATTTTTGATGATATTTAGAAAATCCATATGCTTTAAATTTTTTGAAAAAATCTAAGTTTATGTCTGATATGCCTAATACTAAATTATGAGAATGTCCTATTCTTCCATGTAAAAATTCTATATCTTTAGTTTTTCCATAAAATTTTTCATAAGTATTTGTATAGTTAAATGAATAAATTTTACTTATAAAATCAAAGTCAGAATGAATTATTTCCAATTGTTCGACAGGAATAAAATTATCAACAATTTCAATCAAATAAAAATTAAATATATCTATAAATTCTTCAAGTTCTAAATATAATTTATGAATAATATCTTGGTAATTTAAATTATGATTAGCATCATTAGAATATAAATAACATTTGTTAATCACATAACTTGCACCTAAATACGAATATTGTAAAAAATCATCATCTTGCTCTAAATCATGAAGATTTTGTACCAATCCAAAAAAATTTAATATTTCACAATTCTTTTTAGATAGAAACATACAACTTTCTTCATTTTTCCTATCATGACGTATAGCTAAATTTTGCCATCCTTGCTTTTCATAATTTTTATTATTTATCTCAAAAAAATTATTAACCACCTGTAAACACTCGTCAATTTTTTGCTCGAAATCAATCCAAGTCTTTATTTCTTCAACATGATTTTTAAAATATTGGTACCAATTATTTTTATTTAATTGTTTCTGTATTTGTTTAATTTTTTCTTCTGCTAAATTGATTTTTGAGGTTTTATAATTTCTTTTAGTATTTTTTATAAAATTAATATCTTGTGGTTTTTTAAGTTCAGAAAATAGATCATCAAAATTCATTTGATATGTTTTTTTATCCATCGCTCGTGCAATTTGGAAATACTTAGTAAAAAGATGTATTGGGTGCTCGAATGGAGAATACAAAACATCCTTAATTGGCTTTTCTAAATCTTTTTTCTCAATAGCCTTCATAACCAACATAAAATGGTCATATTTGGTCGGCAAGTAATGCGACAAATCAAAACCATTACCCACAATTAGAATATTCATTGTTATTATTCCCCCAAACGCAAAAAAGCGCATCAATCGATACGCTTTTTATGAGGCATTACAGCCAAACTTTCAACCATAAATCAAAGATTTATTAAGAGCATTTTGCTTTCTGAAAAGACTTGGTATTTTTGCTGCGCATACATTGATACGACTTCTCTGTATCAACCTTCTTCCAGTCGCCATTCACCAGTTTAAAACTATATACCGTACGTATCGAACGAACCGAATCATCCTTTAACCCAGTTTCAGTCACTTTCACTTGTGCAGCAGTTGGGGACTCTACACTATTAAAAAATTGACGAATCTCAACCGTTGCCGAGTTTTTACGCAAGTCAGGTCTTTCTTTCAAGACTTGTTGCAAAGGCGTATCTGATGAACCAAGACTGACTTTAGATGCTAGTTTTTTTGTTGTTGCACAACCCGTCGTCATTAAGCCCAAACAGATTATAGAGGTAGATAATAAACGTAACATTAGGAAATCTTCCCCATAAAAAAGACATGGCACATATGATGCCATGTCTTTTTTTCTGACTCGATAACAGTTATGTAGTCACCGACAAAACAACTTATTAGATCAAATACTAAAGATCAAATAATTTGCCCGGGTTCATAATGCCGTTTGGATCGAATACCTGTTTCAAAGCTTTCATGTATTCAATTTCTTCAGCAGAACGCGAGTAATCAAGATATGGCTTTTTAGTCATACCTACACCGTGTTCAGCAGAAATCGAACCGTCATATTTTTTCACAGTTTCGAATACATATTTGTTCACTACCTGACATTTGGCAAAGAATTCATCTTTAGACAAGTTCTCTGGTTTTAAAATGTTCAAGTGCAAGTTACCGTCACCAATATGACCGAACCAGCAAATTTCAAAGTCAGGATAATTGGCTTCCACAATTGCATCAATTTCTTTAATAAATGCAGGAACATGGGTAATCAACACTGAAATGTCATTTTTGTATGGGGTGAACGGCGCGATAGATTCAGAGATATCTTCACGTAAACGCCATAAGCTATGTACCTGGTCAAGGTTTTGGCTCATTACGCCATCAAGTACCCAACCCTGTTCCATGCAATACTCGAAGATTTCCATCGCCGCATCCATAATCGGTTCAAATGGCGCTTCAAATTCAAGCAATACATAGAAAGGACACGCCGTTTCAAATGGGCGTTGTACATGACCATGATCCAATACTTTCTGCATTGCGAGTTCACCAAAGAATTCAAATGCAGTTAAATCAATTTTATTTTGGAATGCATGCAATACCGGCATAATCGCATCAAAATCTGGTACGCCTAAAACCATCACTTGTAAATTATGCGGTTGACGCTCAAGCTTGATTTCAGCTTCAGTCACCAAACCTAAAGTCCCTTCACCACCAATGAATAAGTGTTGCAGTGCATAACCGGTTGCATTCTTGATCATGCCCTTGTTCAGACGCAGGATGTCACCTTTACCTGTCACAACCGTCAAACCAAGCACCCAGTTACGGGTCATGCCGTATTTAATCACTTTAATACCACCAGCATTGGTACCAATGTTGCCGCCAATTTGCGAAGAACCTGAAGATGCAAAATCGACCGGGTAATACATACCTTGATCGGAAGCATAGTTCTGCAATTGTTCAGTCACGACACCCGCTTGCACACGTACCATACGGTCTGCCGGGAAGAACTCCAGAATCTGGTTCATCTTGTCCATGCTAACGACAATTTCACCGTTCGATGCAACAGCACCGGCAGATAAACCGGTACGGCCACCCGATGGCGTGATGGCAATATAATGTTCATTCGCAAATTTAACAATCGCCTGCACCTGTTCCGTGCTCGATGGAAAAACGATGACTGATGGATTTGGATCAAAATGCTTGGTGTAGTCTCTGCCCCAGGCATCGAGACTAGCAGCATCAGTTTTAATGCGGTTTTCACCGACAATGGCTGTCAATTGGGTTAATAACTCAGGTGTTAAAGCGACTGAAGCATTCATCGTTTGCAGACCTAGCAAGAAATATACAAGTGGTGGATGGTCTATAGATCATTCATTTATAAAAAGATTAACAATAGAATGTTGTCTTAGACTGGCGTGACCATAAAAGCAACAGCATGGCTGTGGCGGTTTTCACTGCGCAGCATTATAAGGCATTTTCCACTGAAACCCTGCGGAAATAAGCATTTTGACAATCTCGCCTTAAATATTACAGCCTTAGTTAGACCAAAATCTGTAGTGCGCGGCAGTATGTATGGCAAAAATACCTATGCTCTCCGTCATAAAGGAAATGTATATAGACCCTTCTCGTATGTTATCATATCGCGACTAAATTTGGCCTTTGTAGCGGAGCCGTAATGAGCCAACATCTTTCTCTACCTAAAGATAAAATTCGTTTCTTGTTGTTAGAAGGCGTTCATCAAAACGCAATCGACACATTAAATGCTGCTGGATACACCAACATCGATTCCCGTAAAACTGCGCTTGAGGGTGAAGCGTTGAAAGAAGCGGTAAAAGATGCTCACTTCATCGGTATTCGTTCACGTACTCAGTTGACTGACGAAGTATTTGAAGCAGCCAACAAGCTCATCGCTGTTGGCTGTTTTTGTATCGGTACCAACCAGGTTAATCTCAATGCTGCGATGATTCGTGGTATTCCAGTATTTAACGCACCGTATTCAAATACCCGTTCAGTGGCTGAACTGGTACTTGCTGAAGCAATTCTTTTACTTCGTGGTGTTCCTGCGAAATCTGCTTCTACTCACCGTGGTGGTTGGAACAAGTCTGCAGTGGGTTCATTTGAAACTCGTGGTAAAACTTTAGGTATCGTGGGTTACGGCTCAATCGGTTCTCAACTTTCAGTTCTTGCTGAAAGCTTGGGTATGCATGTGATTTATTACGATGCAGTGACTAAGCTTCCTATGGGTAATGCACGTCAAGTGGGTTCTCTTGCTGAGTTACTTGCAAATGCTGACGTAGTATCTCTACACGTTCCTGACGTGCCATCAACACGTAATTTCTTTGGCAAAGACCAGTTTGCACAAATGAAAGAAGGTTCTATCTTCATTAATGCTGCACGTGGTACATGTGTACTGATTGAAGATTTGGCTGATGCGATTAAATCGGGTCACATTGCTGGCGCTGCAATTGACGTATTCCCGAAAGAACCAAAAGCAAACGGTGAAGAATTTGTTTCTCCGCTTCGTGGCCTGGACAACGTGATTTTGACTCCTCACGTGGGTGGTTCGACTATGGAAGCGCAAGCCAACATCGGTTTAGAAGTGGCAGAAAAATTTGTTGCGTACTCAGATAAAGGTATGACTTTATCTGCGGTGAACTTCCCGGAAATTGCATTGCCGTTGACTGAAGGCAAACACCGTTTACTTCACATTCATAAAAACATTCCTGGCGTGCTTTCTAAAATCAACAACCTGTTTGCTGAACACGGTATCAACATCTCTGGTCAGTCATTAATGACTAAAGGTGATGTGGGTTACTTGGTAATGGACGTTGACGCAACTGCTTCTAAAGAAGCGCTGGATACACTTCAAGAAGTTGAAGGTACCATCCGCGTTCGTGTATTGTTCTAATTTAAGATTTAAAAAAACCACGGCATTCTTGCTGTGGTTTTTTATTTTTTTAAGCCCAGAATTTAATATCCTGAACGGAATTGAATTTCGTGACAAAGCCATTCGCAAATGTTCGAGGCAGACAGACAGTTCAGTAAATTATTTTTCTGCGATAAACAAAATTAGATGGAAACATTTGACGAGTTTTACGATGAGAACATTTGAAACATGTTTCAAATGTTCGTAAAGTGGTTTTGTTCTTGCGCAGTTTTGCTGCTCATGTCGAAACAAAAGTAATAAAGTCTTTCAAGAAGGATTACCCTTCTCAATGGAAAGATTCCGTCTTGAAATTTATTCCATGTTTTTGAATATAAACAAAGGCTATGAGTATTTTAAGGCTTTTATTGCTGATCTCCCGCTATTCGAGAAATCGAAAACAAATTTAGTTCATTTAATAAATGTTAAATTTTAAAAATACATCGCATGTTCAGGCACTGCTGTTATTGCTGATTGCAATGATCAGCGTGCAGAGCAGTGGCTCGCTTGCCAAAATCCTGTTCGGTCAATTTCCGATTTTGACCGTTGCCGCCATGCGTATGCTCGTTGGCGCTGCAATCTTGGCGCTTATTTTTAAAATTTGGCAAATTAATTTTAGACAGGTGAAGTGGAAAGCCATTATCAGCTACGGTATCGCGCTCGCTGGTATGAATGCCATGTTTTACCTGTCGATTAATCGCCTGCCGCTTGGCATTGCCGTTTCTTTTGAATTCATTGGTCCGCTCAGCGTCGCGCTGTATTACGCACGACAAAAATTTGATTTTATCTGGGTCGGACTGGCTATTCTTGGTCTCATTTTATTGTTTCCGTTCGATCAGGTTTCCCAAAGCCTCGACTTAATCGGGATTGCTTTTGCACTAGGTGCAGGGGCTTGCTGGGCGCTGTATATCGTTGCCGGACAAAAACCTTCGGGCATTTCAGGTAATCATACGGTGTGCTTAGGCATGTTTATCGGCATGCTGTGTTTGATGCCTATCGCCCTATTTTCAGGAATGTCAGTCAACGTTTTTGAACCTTCAAACTTGATTTATTTTGTCGCCTTGGCTGTGCTTGCCAGTGCCCTGCCTTTTACGCTGGAAATGATTGCACTGCGTAATTTAACTGCGCTCAGTTTCGGCACACTGATGAGCGTGGAACCGGCGATTGCAGCATTATCAGGATTTATATTTTTAGGTGAACAGTTGTTATGGAATCAGTGGTTGGCACTTGCGACCATTATTAGCGCCTCGATTGGTTGTACCTATACTACGCAACAAGCCAAGAACAAGACTGAAGAAAAATAGAAAATTCATTATTTAAAATTCAAATCAGTCAGGCTGAATTTACGCGCTTATTTTTTAAATTCAAAGTTCTAAATTCAAAGTATTTAAGGCCTTTCAACTCCTCAAAAATCAAACAGAATTGTTATACTGGCGCCATCTTTCCCAGCGGATTCATCTGAATCGGTGATCCTGCGTGCACCATGCCTAACTCCCAACTTACTGCCGTATTGTTCATGGTTTTATCCATGGTCGCCTATCAGATCAGTGCATCATTTGCCAAACAACTGTTTGAAGTGCTTGATCCACTGACTGTGGTCACATTACGTCTTTCGTTTGCCTCTATTTTAATTGTGCTGATGTTCCGTTCCTGGAAAATCATCAAACGCCTGCCCTACCTAAAATGGAAAGACTTGCTGTTTTATAGTGGTTCTGTCTGTTTAATGAATGTGTTGTTTTATGCCTCTTTAGGCAAATTACCTCAAGGGATTGCAGTCGGCTTAGAATTCTTAGGACCACTGACCCTGGCTCTGCTTTCGATCAAACAAAAAACTGATTATCTGTGGGTGGGCCTGGCGATTTTAGGGGTTGCGCTGATGGTGCCGTGGCAAGATGCATCAGCCGATAACTTCTCTTATCTGGGTGCAGCATTCGCTTTAGGTGCCGGTATCTGCTGGGCCATTTATATTTATTTTGGGCAACGGGTAGTGCGGCAAAATATTGGCATGCATGCGCTGAGTATTGCTATTGTGCTGTCCGCCATGGTGATGTTACCGATCAGTGCAGTGCATAATCCAGCAGCGCTGATTCAGACTCAATATTGGGGACAGGCCTTGGTCATTGCCCTGCTTGCAACCGCGATTCCTTATGCTTTGGACCTGATGGCACTCAAGCGCTTAAGTAAACTCAGTTACGGCACCCTGTCCAGTTTATCTCCTGCACTAGCTGCTTTGGCAGGCTGGTTATTGCTGAAAGAACAAATTACGCTTTTACAAAGTGTTGCCTTGCTTTGCATCATGCTTGCTTCGGTCGGTGTAACATTTAGGGCAAGTAAAAATAAAAATCCTCAACCTGACTAATCAATAGGTCTAAATAAAAAAGATGGCTTCAAACCATCTTTTTTATGTTGATCTTGTTTGAAGGAATTTAAGTCAAACTGTCTTTATTCAAATTTTTATATTTTTTATATTCCGCTAAATATTGCTGGGCTAAGCTTTCTTTTTGCTTCTGCTCCAAAATTTTACCCGCTTGCTGGAAAAAGCTATGTTCTTCCTCTTTCAGATGATGATGCACCTTATCAGAAAGCTTTTTGGCTATTGCGATCCAGCCGGGATTGCTGAAATCAGTTTCAGTCAGTTCTTCAATCATCTCATCCATTTCATGATGTTCTGCCAAAGCATGACGGGTAATATTCAGTCCAGAATCTGTCATCATGAGCGGAATATAAAAATAACGGTCTTCAGCCGTTTCATGGGCAAATAATTCATTCTTGAGTTGTTTAAACAACTCATGACGTTCTGGGGTATCCCCAGAAGTTTGCAGTAATTTTTCTGACAGTTCTCTTTGTATTTCATGACTCTGACGTAATGCTTCAAAAATATTCATTATGCTAATGACCTCTGGCTTTATGCTATATGATCAGGGCAAACTCTGATAAAAATGGGCAATTATGCCCATGCCGATTGCTTATTCTTATGCAGGAACATGCTCTAATACTGTTAATTTTTGTGAATGTTTTTATTAACTTGCAAACAACATCTGATAACTTAAGCGCAAAATCAAAACTGAGACTAAGACAAGAAAAAGAATTCGGATAAAGCCACTGCCATACTTTAAGGCCATCTTCACCCCCACCACTGAACCCGCGACATTGGCAACCGCCATCATCAAACCTAAACTGAACAGCACATGCCCGGTTGGAATGAAGAAACTTAAGGCAGCGAAATTGGTCATAAAATTGCCAATTTTAGATAAAGCAGAGGCATGCAAAAAATCGACTTTTAAATACCGAATAAAATAGAAAATAAAAAAACTACCGGTACCAGGACCAAAAATACCGTCATAAAATCCAATGGCTAATCCACCAATTCCGGCCAAAATCAGAGTTTTTCTGGTGATACTTTGCTGAAAATGTACTTGACCGAACTGCTTCTTCATAAAAGTATAAATAGCAATCACGATCAGCATAAATAACACAAAAGGTCTGAGTACTGCTTGTGGAATCAGGGTGACACAAGCCGCTCCTGCAAAAGAGCTGATAAAGGCAGTGACACCGATCACTGCCAGTAATTTCCAAGCCAGTTTGACACGGCGTAAATACGACCATGCCGCTGAGGCAGTACCACAAATGGAAGCCATTTTATTGGTGCCAAACAGTGTTGCTGTACTCATATGCGGAAAAGCATTCATGAGAGCTGGAATCTGAATCAGACCACCGCCACCAACTGCTGCATCTATCGCACCTGCAAAAAATGCAAAAAAAATCAGGCTGAGAATGATCTCAATATCCATGTAGCTTTATACCTATCTTGAAATAATGATTAGAGATTTAAAACCCGTTTAGGAACCAGACGTTTTTTATCGGTAATTTCAGCTAAACCCAAACATTTCTCACCATCAAAAACCAATACTTCTGTGGTAGCTTCATGCTCAATATTGCTTTCCATACCACGGCTAAAATATTCTGCACGACCTTCAGGTGCCTGAACTTTAGGAAAATGATCCACAGGTGCATAAACAGGCAACAATAAAGCCTCACGCTCTTGTTCAGTCAAGCTTTCCAAATACTCAATGGTATAGCTTGGAATCAGGTCAAACTGACCGGTTTTAATCCGGTGCAGATAAGTTAAATGACCGAATGTCCCCAAGGCTTTGGCAATATCTTCACCCAACACCCGAATATAAGTTCCCTTAGAACAGGTAATATCTAAAGTCAGGCTATTTTCCGTAAAGGACAATAATTCCATCGCTTCAATGGTAATTGGGCGTGCTTCACGTTCAATCTCAATCCCTTGACGCGCCAATTCATACAATGGACGCCCTTCTTTTTTCAAAGCGGAATACATCGGTGGAACTTGCTGAATATCGCCTACAAAACCCGCTAAAACCTGTTGGATTTTTTCTTCTGTCAGTGCCGGAACAGCTTGCTCTAATAACCGCTCACCTTCAACATCACCCGTGGTTGTACTATGACCTAAATAAATGGTGGTGTGGTAACGCTTGGTCGAGTCGAGTAAATAGTGGGAAAATTTAGTCGCTTCACCTAAACAAATTGGCAACAATCCCGACGCTAAAGGGTCTAAAGCACCGGTATGACCACCTTTCTGCGCTCGATATAAGCCACGCACTCTCTGTAAAGCAGCATTAGAACTAATCCCCAAAGGTTTGTTCAATAAAAACACACCGCTAATATGCCGGCGTTGAATCTTAGGTGAAGTCTTTTTCATAGCGAAAGAGCAAGCAAGTTGAAACGGATGACATGGTAACAACCGCTTGTCATGATTTACAACTTTTCTACGTTAGTTTTGCATCTTTAATGGCAAATTTAAGTTCTATTTTTAGACTTATAAAAACAAATACAGGCAAAAAGGTTGCATAGGAAATGCAGAAATATAAGTTATGGATTATTTTGGCTCTTATTATTGTAGGTATTGGCGCATTATTATTTTGGCTCGCGCCCTCGCAATCTATTGCAGAAAAAATACGTACAGTACGAACGCCCGGTCCTCACGCTAATAGCTTAACGGCAACGACGCCCGCAAACCTGGTTCAAGGCGGGGCTTTCATGAGTAAAAGCCAACAAGACACTGAAGTGAACTGTCAGTTACGCCTCGATGGCGCCCATCGTTTAATTGTGAATGAGCAAACCAGGAACTGTTTTGAATATTTCATTACCCAATATGGGGAAAAAGATCTCAAGCAGATTAAAACTGATTTCCAGGCTTATATCCAGCAAGCTTATAAAGCGCCTGCCCTCGCACAAATTCTAGATTTATGGAATCGCTATATCGATTACCGCGAAAAACTGGGTGATCTGTCGGCACCGGATATAGCTCAAGATGACCCCAAATATTATCAAAGCATCTTTGCCAATATGAAAAATCTGCGTAAACAACTTTTTTCTGATTACGAAATTGAAGGCTTATTCGGCATAGAAGATACTTATCATGAATATACATTAAGCCGCATGACTGTCATGGATGATAAAAATCTAAGCGAAGCACAAAAAGCCCAAAAACTAAAAGATTTGTTCAATCAATTACCCGAAGACTGGAAAGAAAACTTAGAGCAGCTCAATAAACTCGAAGACTTGCGCAAACTTACCGCAGCCATTAAAGCACGCGGTGGTTCTACAGAAGAAATTCACCAGATGCGGATGAATCTGGTTGGCCCGGAAGCCACACAGCGTTTAGAAAGCTTAGACGGACAACGTAGTGACTGGAAAAACAAGGTCAATAGTTATCTGAAAGAACGCGACAATATTATCAAAAGCGGCTTGAGCGATGATGCCAAACAACAAGCAGTGCAACAATTACGGACGCAGCATTTTAGTAAACCCGAAGAACAACTTCGGGTAGGAACATTTGAATCAATTCATGATCAGGGAGGGAAATTACCATATAGCGAGTAATCGCAATGTAGCCATCAGGTGATTAGATTGATCATCTGATTGATGTACTTATATGAATAAAAACAAAAGTATTTAAGGATAAGGAAAAGTTGATGAAAACTTTAAAAAACAAAAAAGCGCTCATGCTTGCGGTGATAACGACTCTGACAACAGGTTTTACCGCTGAAATACACGCAGCAAAAGGAGTTTTGCAAATCAAAGAAACGGTCAAATCTGACTATGCAAAAACCAAATATCCCATTGTGATGACGCATGGCTGGCTGGGTTGGTCACGTATCGGCAATGATAGTTTCAATATTGATTATTGGTATCAGATTTTGCCCGATATGGCACGTAATGGTTCGACTGTTTTTGCTGCACAGCTATCACCGGCCAATACCACCCAGTTTCGTGGTGAACAACTGATCACTCAAGTAGAAGAAGTACTCGCCATTACCGGTAAGAACAAAGTAAACCTGATTGGTCACAGTCATGGTGGTCCAACCGTGCAATATGTAGCAGCAGTAAAACCCGGCTATGTCGCATCGGTAACAGGCGTGGGCGGAACATATCGTGGTTCTAAAGTCGCTGATGATATTCAGAGTAATCAAGCCAGCCGTACCGTGTTTAATATTGTGGGACAATATATGGTTGGACCAATCCTGACCTGGGCTCAAGCCAATCCTGACATCCCGGTTGACTTTGATGCTTCGATGAAGTCATTAACCGAAGTAGAATCGGCAAAATTCAATAAACGCTTCCCGACCGCTGCCTTAGCTTCTGACTGTAACAAGAGCGGTGCTAAAGTGGATAAGGGAATCTACTACTATTCTTGGGGCGGAACAGCCCAAACGACTAATCTTCTGGACATTGATACCATTCTGATGCAACTCGGGCCATTATCTTATGGCAATAAAGACAATGATGGTATGGTTGCCCGGTGCAGTTCCCATATCGGTCAAGTCATTCGTGATGATTACAACCTCAATCATACTGACCTTGCCAACATGCTGTTTGGTTTAAAAGGAATATTTGCTCCTGATCCAGTGGCCTTGTTTAGACAACATGCCAACCGCTTAAAGCTTCAAGGCTTATAAATCTGACTACCTTCCATTCATGCCCATAAAGACACCATTTTTTATGGGCATTTTCATATCCACACCTTGTTACAACTCTATCTTGCACCGGTCTATTAAATTTAGGAATCAAGCCCTTTATATTGAATAATTAAATTTGACAACTAAAATTGTCAGATAAAACGACTGGTTTAAAACAACAATATTTTGAGTACTTAATATGAAATACGGATTCTTCATTGCAGGTCTAATGTCGCTCAGTGCTTTTAGCCAAGTACAAGCAGGCAACGCCACCCAAGTCACGAGCAGCTCAAGCTCAAGCTACGCTAAAACCAAATACCCGGTGGTTTTTTCACACGGTATGTCAGGTTTTATTACCGTCGGTACGGACGACTTTGGACTGGATTATTTTTATCAAATCCTTCCCGATTTAGCACGTAATGGTGCCAATGTTTGGGCAACACGTGTCTCTCCATTTAACTCATCGGAAATTCGTGGTGAGCAGCTTTTACAACAGGTTCAAGAAATTACCGCCATTACCGGTGCCAGCAAGGTCAATCTGATTGGTCACTCGCATGGTGGGCCTACGATTCGCTATGTGGCGGGTGTTGCGCCACAATTGGTGGCATCGTTAACTGGTGTCGGCTCGCCGAATGCAGGCTCACCTGTTGCCGATTTAATTTTGAAAATTCAAGGTACAGGTATCGAAGGTCCTTTAGTAGGTTTAGTCAACTTTTTCTCTAAAGCCATAACTTGGGCACAAGGACTCAATCCCAAAAGCTTCCCACATGACGCATTGGCCGGTGGTAAAAGCCTTACTCTTGCAGGTTCAGCCAAATTTAACAGTCAATTTCCACTCGGCCTGCCAACAAAAGCCTGCGCCGAAGGCAAAGCACTGGAGAACGGGATCTATAACTACTCGTTTACCGGTATTGGTGACGTGACCAATATCCTAGATCCTGATTCAGCCTTAAAAGTCACCAGTTTATTGATTGATGGCGGCAAAGAAAATGATGGTTTGGTGTCACGCTGTAGCGCGAAATTTGGTAAAACCATTCGTGACAATTACAACTGGAATCATTTAGATGAAGTGAATCAGGTACTCGGTCTAAAAGCTCTCTTCGCACCCGATCCTGTTGATGTCTATCGTCAACATGTGAACCGGCTAAAATTACAAGGGTTATAAAAAATAAGGGATTTATGCGTGATTGTGTAAATCCCTTTTTTTATCCTTTAAAAATAATTCGATTCTGAAAAGCAGGTATGAATAAATTCTTTCTCGCTTTGACCGTATTTAGCATGAAGATACTGCAACTAGCCTATTCTAATTCGATGCCAGTCTTATAATAGAACACTAATTTTACTGTATCGAATTATGCCGAGATCTGTTATTGCATAGTCTTAGGCATGGGTTTGAGCTGGATTTTAACTGCATTAATGATAGACAGTATGGATTTAAATTATTGATATCAAATTCTATAAGATTGAGATTGAAATGGGATAACAGGTTTTGCTGCGGAACTTTCAACCGTGACTTCCAATGAACTCCCTCCTAAACAGCTGTTAATCCCAGTCTACAAAGTTTTTAGCGCTTGCAGGTGTGGAGAAATTAAATCTACTTGCTCCTAGTCAAGACGATTCCCCCATTCAATATATCGAAGTTATCACATCCGATAAAGTTGTCGCCATGATAGGAGGCGTGGAAGCAATAAAAAATACAAAATTGGCAAATGGGTTTGAAGAAAATAAGTTTCTCGAGCCGCCTGCAAAAGTGATTTTGGTTTATTCGGTAGACGAATGGCGCTAATCCAGTTGAAGCCTAAACTCACAATCAATTATGAAACTTCAATGTAATCCTTAAGTACAGATGAGGTGAGTCATTTCTTTGCTCTACAACGCATGTTCGTTCAAGATCCTGTGGCAATTTACCCTCAGCATCCCAACTGCTTAAAACTGCAAGGTTGATAAAACTAAAAAAATCAGCCATAAAAAATGCGCCAAAAGGCGCATTTTTTTTACTCGTATAAAACTTAAAATTAAGCTTTAACTTTACGAGCTGGTAATTTTTCACGAATACGTGCAGCTTTACCAGACAATTCGCGTAGGTAGTAAAGTTTAGCACGACGAACGTCACCACGACGTTTAACTTCGATTTTAGCAACGATTGGAGAGTGAGTTTGGAATACACGCTCAACACCAACACCGCTAGAAATTTTACGTACTGTGAACGCAGAGTTCAAACCACGGTTTTTGATTGCAATTACAACGCCTTCAAAAGCCTGAAGACGTTCGCGATCGCCCTCTTTTACTTTTACAGATACAATCACTGTATCACCTGGTGCAAAAGCAGGGATATCAGTTTTTAATTGAGCATTTTCAATAACTTGAACTAAAGGATGTTTACCACTCATGTGGGAATCTCCAATGTGCGGGACAGAAGAGGTCTGTTACCGCTGGGGACAGAGGCTAAAGCGCATATCGACCCGTTTATCTTTCCCTTTACCACCTCAGTCTTCACTTCGGTCGATAAAGAGCCTGTTTAAAAATACTTAAAGTCGACTTTAAGTATTCGAATCTTTTAGCCATTTTTTTTGCTGCTTGGTCAACTCAACTTTCTCAACAAGCTCAGGCCTGCGATCGAGGGTTCGTTGATAGCGCTGCAAAAACCGCCATTTTTCAATATTTGCATGATGCCCAGACTTTAACACCTCAGGCACATCCAAACCTTCAAACTGGTCTGGCTTGGTATATTGTGGGCAGTCTAAAAGACCATCCACAAAAGAATCTTGAACGTGTGATTGCTCATCGGACATGGCACCCGGAAGTCTCCGAATAATACTGTCCAATAAAACCATCGCAGGTAGTTCACCGCCAGATAAAACGTAATCGCCAATCGACCATTCCTGATCAACATAGTGCTGGATCAAACGTTCATCGACACCTTCATAACGTCCGCAGAGTACAATCAGCCCGTCATATTCGACAAATTGCTGTACCGCAGGTTCGTTTAAAGTTTTGCCTTGTGGCGACATATACACCACAGGAACCTGAACACATCCCGCTTGCGCTGCAAGCTCTTTGGCATGCTGAATTGCCTGAGACAAAGGCTCAGCCATCATCACCATACCCGGACCACCGCCAAATGGACGTTCATCCACCCGTTTATAGTTGCCCGTTGCAAAATCGCGTGGATTAATACAAGTCACTTGTACAATTTCACGTTTTGCTGCACGCCCGCTAATACCGTAGGCCGTAATCGCTTCAAACATTTCAGGAAAAAGCGTAATGACTGCAAAAAACATCGCAGACTCCTCTATTTTCCTGCTGCGTTCATCCTTAAAGGACGAACTTTTAAATATTTAGTAATCTACGCCCCAATTAACGTAGATACGACCAGCTTCAAGATCAACGCGCTGCACCACATCTTTATGCCATGGAATCATACGCTCTTCAGCATCAACGCTGTCTGGTGTTGCGTGAACCACCATCACATCATTGGCACCAGTCTCAAACAACTCATGGATTTTACCGAGATTTACTTCTTGTTCAGCATCGTCCAAACCTAACACTGTTAAGCCTTTCAAATCTGTCCAGTAAAACTCATCCATTCCTGCTTTCGGAAGTTGCGATTTTGAAATCCAGACATTTGTGCCAACCAGGCTGTCCGCTGCCGTGCGATCGCTCACACCTTTTAAGCTGACAACCAAGCCTTTACCATGCGGTTTCCAGCGTTTTACATCTATTGTTTGCCAACCTTCTTTGGTCTCAATATACCAAGGAAGATAGTCAAAGATGTTGCTCATGGGTTCTGTATTGGAATAGACCCAGAGCCACCCATTTAATCCATATGCTGAACGTAGCTGTCCAATCTGAATACGATCTTCGGGAACATTCTGTGTTGGTGTCATGGGTTACCTACTACTTAATTCGCAATAAATTATGCAGTAGCTGCAGCAGCTTTCTTAGCTTGAGCAGCTAAAGAAGCAACACGTTCAGACGGTTGAGCGCCTTGAGCAACCCAATGAGCAAAACGATCAGCATCTAAACGAAGTTTTTCTGCTTGACCTTGAGCTGTAGGGTTAAAGAAACCAATACGTTCGATGAAACGACCGTCACGCGCATTGCGGCTATCAGTTACAATAACTTGATAGAACGGACGTTTTTTAGCACCACCGCGTGCTAGACGAATTACGACCATGATACAACCTTATAGTTTTTACGGATTATCCCTGTGCCGACCATCGGCAGCATTTCAAACCCCTTTCATAGAGGGCAATATTTTACGTTATATTTACTTCGAAAGAAAGATCAAATTTTAACTTGTCCACAGTTTGAATTTATATCTTAGCGGCCGTCCCAGTTAGAGGTGGCTGAAGGAGTGCAGGTTGAACCATTTGTCCAACAACGTTCTCCTCGATGATTTATGGCAATTGAACCATTTCCTGTTTGCGTTGTATTTACTTTGGGTGTGGCAGTTAGAGTCCATGTTCCGGCTGTTACATTTGATAAATTTAAATCATACAGGGCCTGACCTGAAGTCGGAATAACAGCCGGAACCCCTAAATCTGTCAAGGTAATAGGCACTGTACTTCCAGCAGTAGTCCCAGCTTTTAAGAAAGTAAAATTGGCAATTCTATAGCGCTGCAGCTTACTTGCTGTATCAGTCATTACCGCCTGAGCATCTATACGCTTTGCTTTACGTACTGACTCTTGATAAGAGGGATAAGCAATTGCCGCCAAAACGCCAATAATCGCCACTACAATCATCAATTCAATGAGAGTAAAGCCTTTTAGATTTTTTACCATTCTTCACGTCCTGTAATCGTATTCCCACAAGTCGCATCTGTAATATTATTTGCAGTGATATTTGCAAGGGTTTTATTTTTGCAACGTGTTCCCATACTGGTCATCAAAAAGTTAAAGTTGTTTGTATCCGTACCTTCAGCGCGAATTACCCAACTCTGTCCAGCAGCAGCGTTATTGGTAAGAGTTCTGGTGGTATTCTCCCCATCTCTTACAGTAATCCGGTATCTAATAGAGCTGCCGGTAGCATTAACCGGCAGTATTAATGGATCAGGGATCGTCGAAAAACCCAAATAATTAAAGTTGCGCGATTTCCAACGTTCAAGTTCACTGGCAATACGCTGAATTTCCTGCTGTGCTTGTGCAGCATTCGCCCTTCGTACATATTGCTGATAGCTTGGAATGGCGATAGCGGCAAAAATAGCCACAATCACCACCACCACCATTAACTCAATCAAAGTAAAAGCTTTCTGGGTAGATAAACCAAGTTTCATGTATCACCCACTCTTATTTGATTAGAATATTTTTTTCATACCAGCGTTGAGGAATCAGGCACATTTGGGTTGCTTCTCCCGTCCCCCCACTACCGGTTGTAGTGACAATAATCCGTCCACCTGTATTGGCACAATAGTTTGAACTACTCGTAACTTTTTTATTATCATCTTTACCACCACTGCCCCCAGTGCCGCCACCACAATTACTTCCCGTACACTCAGCAGGTTTATCATTGCCTGTAGTGATATTTTGAATGCCGATACCGATAGGTGTACCCCGGCCTCCTCCACTTACAGGATCTTTAGCTTTACACTGACCAAAAGGCAAACAGAACGTCGTCAAGAAACTTTCACCTTTTACCCCTGCACCACAATCGCCTGATATACCTGGTTTACTACTGTCAAATGTCGAAACATATAAACGATAGTTCATCGCAAGTGGTGTACCGAAGACTTTCTCACTTTGTAACTTATATTTATCACAGTCTGTCTTTGTACCGTCACTACCCGCAACACAATTATCAAATTTATAGTACCAACCATTGGTTGAATAAGGTGCGATAATTGTTGAATTACTATAACGGTTTTCTTCAGTTATTAATCCCAAAGCAGTAATGTCCTTGGTATACCAACTGGTTGCGGACAATAAGTCTTTACGTGCCACATCCTTATCATAAATATTATAAATTGCGTCATATTCGACTCCAGCAGTACCTACTGTATAGTTTTGCAAAGGCTGACTACGGTTGCCGCTACCTACCGATAAAACGGCAAATATTGAACCTTTTTCATTATAAATTGAAAAGCTTGGCATATCGTAAAAACGAGCACTTTTACCATCATTCTTGTGCAGATTGAGTAATCTGACTGGTGCTTTGGCAAATGTTGCTAAAGTAGGCGCTTTATTATCTAAATCTATACGGAAAAATTGTCCACCCAAGTCCCCAAAGTACAGATGATCAACCAAATCATCACTATTCCGGTCTACTGCACGGATTTCACTCACTACGCTATATTTTAAGTTAGTATCATTTCGGCCAATCGGTAATGTTGTGGTTGTTCCTGTCGTTGTAGTTGCATTGGTACTCGCCCACCAAAGTAAGCTACCTGCATCAGAACCTTCAGCACTAAACATATACACGCCCGCGCCTTTTTTATTAATTTGATCATAGCTATCATTTTCATAGCCTTTTCCGTCTGTTCCTCCAGTACGGTCATAGCCACCACCGACAAACATCACCAGTTTACGTACTCCCCCCCAATTCACATAAGCCACTGTAGGTTTAGACCAACTTTCTCCCATATAACTTAGTGGCGTATTTGCACTCGCAGCATCTGGATTAATATGGAAATTCAACTTAGGAGAGTCAATATTTTGTAAATCCAGAGAATAATAGCTACGTCCTCCCATACGTAAGCCGCCGAAAGCTAATTGTTTACCTTTTTGATTAATGCCCTTACCTGTACCAACGGTAAGATTACCCGAACCATCAATCACATATTCGGTATGTACAGTCCATGGACCATCGACCCCGTAATAAAGGTTACTTATACCGCCACTTGTAGAAGTATAGTTGCTAAAGCCTTCTTTTTGCTTATCCACCATTTCATTGGGTACAAAAGCAAATTTTTCTTGCCCTGTTAGGGCATCAACAACATGCAAAAGTCCTTGTGTCGTACCAAAAAGCACATAATCTTCACGACTTGTTGAACCAATTTTTTTAGTCGTCGCATCATAAGTTACTTTACCTTTATTGGTGACCAATACAGGCAAGGAATGCATGACTGCACCCATTTGACGTAATTCTGCACTTGCTGCTAATGAAGTGGTTGTAATACTGCCTGGATTAGCCGCATCGACGTTATAACCCAACAGACTCATCAAATAACCCCGACTTGGATCATCTTTATAGGTGGTATCTGTAAGATAATTGAGGTTAACTGTGCGCAATGCAGTATTACTGCTTGTAAATGTTGCTGCTGTACCGGTTCCTGTACCCACGCGATTGGTGAGCAACTTACGCTGTACAGTTCCATTGGCTGCACGCAATTTAAGCTGTGACCAAGCACCACCTTTAGCAGCAAATTTTCTGCTGCCGATGGTATTTTCATCTGCATCAGCGATGGCCGTATTACTATCCACACCATATGACCAAAAATCATACACTGCAGAAGTTAGTTTCCCATTATCGTCATAAGTTGGTGTAATTAAGCGACCACGACTATCATTAACATCTTTATTGCTTCTACCTTGCAATTTACCTGAGCTGCCAACCAGATATTTTTTCAGATTACCTACCCATAGGCGATAGCTCTTATCAGGGGTTGGCTGAAACTGTTGATAATAAGCATCATCCTGCAGTACTGCAGGGTTTAATGCATCTTTTGGAATAGTCGGTGAGCCTGTGGTAACGGATGGAATATCCGTTCCCAACTCCCCTAAGAAAGCATTTACACTATCCACAATATCTTGGGATTCATTACCTGAATACCAACCACCTTCACCAATAATTCCCCAATAAGCAGCTCTTTTCACGTCAGTATTTATGCTACCTAATGCTGCAATATTTTGTGCCTGTGTTTTGGTTTTATCATAAGAGGTTACATTATTAAAACTTGAACCAAAGCCTACCACTGCCGTTTTAAATTTCAAACTCATTGGGTTTTTTGTTGAATCCAGTAAATTTAGCGCCAGTTTATTTAGACAATCATAACTACTGTTATCACAAGTAAAATCTTGCCCTTTTGAACCCAATGCACCTTGCATTAATGGCAATGAATCAGTATCTTGAGAGGGTTCACCGTCGGTCAAGACATAAACACCCTGCCCACTACATTTTTTAATTTCTTCGTCTTGAGTCAATGATGTTGGTGGCTGATATAAGGTTCTAGAACTGTTTTTTGTATCATCACTAGAATAAGCAAAACCCGAATTACTATTAGAAATATTAATTATACCCGTGTAGTCGTAACAAGTTTGTTTCTGATAGCTACTCCCTGACACTCCAGTAGCTGTACAAGCGTAACTATAAATTGAACCACTAGGCTCAGGTAGGCTTAAAGTTGTACTCCATGAATTCCAAGTATTACATTTAGAGTAGTCTGAGTTATACGTCTTGCAATCTCGTACATATAATGTCCATGGGTTTGACGTTTTTGAACGATATTCATAAGATTGATAATATGGCATATCATTCACAGTTCTTTGTCTGGCTTCTGTGGTATTGCCCATTAAATACGCAACAGTTTCCGCATAGGAACGAGCAGTTGGGGTATTGGTCCACGTATCAAAACCTGCAATCGCATCAATTAATAGCTGTCTTTGCGTTTTTGTGCCAACAATTACATCCAACCTTCTTGCAGGAACTAAAACTGCACCTGTATTTTGAAATTTATTATTACTATCTACTGCCCCAAGTGTTGATAGACCCAAGACTTTATCATCAGTAATACGTGTTATGCCTTTTGTGCTATTACCATAGAGCAGATCCATCATTCCATCTTTTAATCGCGTAATACGGTCATAATATTTTATACCGTCGCTCCCAAGACACCATGCACGTACATACTTTGGTCCTCCCGTTATTGGTTGCTCTGTTGCCCTATTTCTTCCTTTATCCGTTATTTTATTCGGCAAATCACATCCATATCCTGCTGTATCACCATTGTAACGACTCATACTCCCTGAAATATCCAGCATAAACATCAAGGTAATCGTACCTGACTTAGCTTCCTGATAAATATCAATATCACTGGCTTGAGTTACACTGGTCGCTATCATACTGGTACAAAATGCTGCAATACTGGCTGCAAACAATTTATGACGACAGGATATTTTTTCGCTATTTTGAATATTTTTCATCTTGTTATTCCCCATTTCATATAAAGTCTTGTGCAATCATGTATTCAGTCACCTGCGTGGTAAACGGTACGTTTAATTTTGCGAGGCAGTCTGTCACACTATCACCCACCATTACTTTATCCTCGTCCTTGGCTGTAGAGGGTGTAACGCCCGATGGAATAGTGACTTCGCTCATATGTGAATTTAAACATGCATCTATCTTGGCAGCACTTGTTGTGGTGAGGGTTGGCATAATAGACACCGCAAATACTTTTACAGGTTTATTTTTCTCAAACTTTACCCCTTTTTCATCAGTGCCGTATTGCATGCCATAAAAGGGATCGTTGTCTAACTGACTTGAAAACTTGACTGAGACTTGAGTCATGGCTGCTCTACGACCACTGGTAAAAAAATTACCGCTGTTTGCCGAAACACTGCAATACCCCTCTGTTCCCAAAGTATTATTGGTTGGAGCATTCCCTGATTCCCATACCATCAAACTGGCACGATTAATATCAAAAAAGTTAGCTTCTGCACCACGAAAGCAAAATACCATTTCTTTATCTTTATTTGCGGCACCATTGATATAACCAAACATGCCACTTGCGGTTAAACTCTGAATCAAATTTGCTTCCCGCTCAATATTAAAGAACGCTGCATCAGAGTTCTGCATCACTAACTGTTGTGCTTGGCTATTGGTGGCAACATTCAAAGAAATCAGACCCTGTTTAATAGCCAAAGTACCAATAACTGTAATTGCCACTAACATGATCATAACTACAATCAGTGTCGCACCGCGTTGAGATGAATAAGATTTCATTATCGATCCCCAAAAGTATTGCGCAATGCAATGGTCTGTGAAATCACTTGGCGAACATATTTTGGCGCATTTGCCGCTGGTGTTTTTACCTTAACCAACTGATCTAACACTTGAAAAGTCTGATCATTCGAAATGATTTCGTCACGGCTGACTGACTGCCCCGAACGCACTAAAGCGCCAATTTGTACGGATAAAATACGTGGACGAGAACCCGCTGCAATTGCCATATACTCATTAATAGGCAGATAACGATAACTAGTATCATTTTGCACACCAAGCAGCACTCTAAAATGGTCCACGCGTTTCATAATAATCTCACCGCCTGTGCTGCCAAATAATCGTGTATTTAATGCTTGAGATGGTGCGCCGCCTTCTACTCTCACCACAGCTGGCGTATCTGCTATGGCGTAGAACCCTGCTTCACAAGCTAACGCAAGCGGACTATTCGGCTCATTAGTCACGGCATTTGCATCCACGCGTAAAAAGTAACGCTGAACAATCATTTGTTGACCAAAAGGTATATTACCCCCTGGGTTTTTCACTCGAAATCTTAACTCTCGACCTTCACAATCATAGCCACCCACCCAGTCATCGTCGGTATCTACTGTTGTACCTTTATCATCTAAAATATATTGAGGTCGGTATTGGATAGTAAGTTGATCGCTTAATAGTGTCCCGCCTGTACTGGGTTGCACATTAGATACACCGGTCCAAGCAGGCGCAGTTCCAGCCGTCATGCCTTGGCTTCTTGATACCAAATTGACACCTGCACTATTTCCAGTAATGGTTCTAAACAGATTACTTAAAGGCCTAGTAGGACTAGAGGTATTATCTAAAGTTGCATTCGCTGAGGAAGTTAAAATCACACCGCCATATTGAGTTTCATCATTAGTACTGGCTTTCACCACGTTCAAGTTGGTTAAACGAATATCTTTAACAATGTAGTTCAAACCAAAATTAGCATTATCTTGTAAATCAGACATACCTGACTGTAAAACATAACTTTTCTGCCCTGTAAGAAATAGCATTGTTGCAGCAGCAGCGATCACCAACCCAAGTGCCAGTGCAATCATGAGTTCTATCAGCGTAAAACCTGCGTGAAATTTAGTCATATTAATATAACTCCATAATCAAACAGGTCGAGGCAGGGTTATACGCTGTACTATTGGTACAATCGCCTTGCCCCGTACCATTTGTTGCACTCGTATCTCCCCATGCAACATAAACGCAGTTACGTCCATCGCTATTTCCCTGACACTCCATCACATTCATACTCATTCCTACTGACCTTGCACGTACAGTAACTTGTGCTACATCAAAATCTGCAAGTTCAGTCGTACTACAATTTGTAGTAAAGCAATTTTTGACTGATACAGTTTGCTTATCCGGTGTCCCTATTTCGCTCATATAAGTATCTACAACACCACGGTTTATTCGCACTCTTTCTGCCAAATCTCTTGCAATATTAATAGCTTGAACACGATATCCACTTTCTGAAGTCGCCTCAACAGCACGATATTGCAGGGCAATAAAACCCAACACCCCAATTGCCAAAATTAACATAGCAACCAACACTTCAATTAAACCCACACCATTCTGATAATTTCTTGTTTTCATTAACATGTCCCCTCTGTCACGTGTATTGTTCCCATCAAAGAAATGCTAATATTTTTAGATTTATTACCACCACTTTCATTACAAACAATGAAGGGCTTGCCATTAATATCCGCTGCAAAATTTTTCACCCCTCCACTCAACAGAAAGGTAATTTCGGTAGGAGAACCGGATTTTAATATTGCTTTGTCTTGCGACGCCCAATTTAATTGTGTTGGGGTATCTGCAGCCAAAGAATTTAATTGAACTCTGACTTCTCTACGCTCTAATACAGCTTTAGAACGCGCATTATTAAGCTGACCTATCAACTCCTGAGTACTTCTATTCAAATTTTGTTTTTGTATTAAATTTCCAAAAGAAGGAGCTGCCATCATCGCAATAATTGCCATCACTGCAATCGTGACCATCAACTCAATTAAAGTGAATCCCTGATTTTTATTTGTTTGTTGCATAGCTCCCTCGGATAACAAAACTTTACCCTATTAAAAATAATATCTCACTTAATTACAAATTAAACACATAACAGGATAAAAGGCATAAAAAAACAGATAATTGCCAAAATACAATTATCTGTCAATTTTTTAAAATTTTCAGAATGTTAGCTCATTCACGCTTTATGCCTGAGTTACAGGAATACGCAACTCTTTGGGTAAACTGAAAGTAATATTCTCTTCACATCCTGCCAGCTCTTGCGGTGCTTCCGCACCCCACTCTTGTAAACGCTGAATGACCTGTTTAATCAAAATTTCCGGTGCAGATGCGCCTGCTGTAACCCCAATCTTGGTATTTTTATTAAACCAACTTTGATTAAGCTGATCTGCATTATCAACCAAATAAGCCTGCTTCCCCATACGCTCAGCCAGTTCACGTAAACGGTTTGAGTTAGATGAATTTGGCGATCCAACCACTAAGACCACATCGCACTGTAGAGCCAAATCACGTACTGCATCTTGGCGGTTTTGCGTGGCATAGCAAATATCATCTTTACGCGGTCCCTGAATTTCAGGAAACTTTGCTCGCAAGGCATCAATTACTTTTGCAGTGTCATCAATAGATAATGTGGTTTGAGTGACAAAAGCCACTTTCTTCGGGTTATGCACGACTAAAGCAGCTACATCCTGCTCATCTTCGACTAAATAAATTTCACCACCATTCTTCTTGTCATATTGCCCCATAGTTCCTTCGACTTCAGGATGACCTTCATGACCAATTAAAATAGCTTCAGTTCCTTCACGGGCATATTTGGTCACTTCAATATGTACCTTGGTCACCAATGGACAAGTTGCATCAAAGACTTTCAAGCCACGACGTTCAGCTTCGACCTGAACTGCTTTGGAGACGCCGTGTGCACTAAAAATCACAATATTATCGTCAGGAACTTCATCTAGTTCATCGACGAAAATTGCCCCACGCTGACGTAAATCATCGACCACGAATTTGTTGTGTACCACTTCATGGCGCACATAAATGGGTGGATTAAAACATTCAAGTGCCCGATTAACGATCGCAATTGCTCGGTCGACACCTGCACAAAAACCACGTGGATTGGCCAATACAATTTCCATAAGACCCTCAATGTTCACTTGAATTTGGACTGAATAATTTAAAATAAATGCAAACAACCTACCAACGGCTATTTAGTTTACTGGCTGTCTGCTCTAAAATAGAGAAGATATTTTATCATATCAGGAAAAATATCATGTCGGGTCTCTTGTTTGTCGTTTCTGCTGCATCTGGAACAGGCAAAACATCTCTCGTTAAAGCCCTACTTGAGCGTGTGAATAATTTACATGTTTCTGTCTCTCACACAACTCGCGGTCAACGTCCTGGTGAACTCGAAGGTGTGCATTATCATTTTTCGCAGAAACAAGATTTTCTTGCTTTAGTTGGGCAAGGTGGTTTTATTGAGTATGCAGAAGTGTTTGGTAATTATTACGGCACAGCTCAAGCCACAGTAAAACAGCAACTGGCTAAAGGCCATGATGTTTTACTTGAGATTGACTGGCAGGGGGCGCAGCAAGTTCGCAAGCTTTTCCCCGAATCTAAACAAATTTTCATTTTACCGCCAAGCCAGTATGACTTGCGTCAACGTTTATCGAACCGTGGCACCGACTCTGTTGAAGTGATTGAACAGCGTTTAGATTGTGCAGTAGAAGATATGCAGCAATATACAAACTTTGACTATGTGATTATTAATGACGACTTTAACAAAGCCCTGCATGACTTAGAGTCTGTCATTATTGCCAATCGTTTGGTTCTATCCCAACAAGCGGCCCGTCATCAAGAATTGATTGAAAAATTAATTACTCCTGTTGAATTGTGATTAAAACTTGAGTATATAGGCAAAGCCTTTTATACTGCTCAGTCTGTTCAAATTTAATATTCAAACGAGAATTCTTATGGCACGCGTAACCGTTGAAGATTGTTTAGACCATGTGGACAACCGCTTTGAGCTTGTACTAGTGGCAAGCAAACGCGCGCGTCAATTGGCACGTCAAGGTATTGAACCAACTGTAGAGTGGGATAACGACAAACCCACTGTTGTGTCTTTACGTGAAATCGCAGCAGGTCATGTATCTAAAGATATTTTGAAACAACGTGATCAAGATTATCAAACGTCTAGTCTGGATCTTGCACTTTCTGCAAATAACTTGAATTTAGATGGTTTTTCTTTCCAATAAGAAAAAAATCTTTAAAAAGCCTAGTTTTTAACTAGGCTTTTTTTATTGGAAAACTTTTATATTTGCTCAATAACCGTTATAACATAGGTATAAAGGTACGTTACTAAGGATGTATCTTTTTGATTTTTTTTGAATGAAAAAATTGACAAATCATGCCATATGTTTTTCATTAAAGGTCTAGCAATTTAAACTGTAAAACTGAAGTAGAAAGGTGTTATATGCCAGGCCCACAGGTCAGCCAAGCCAGACAACAACTGAAAATCATTATCGACGCTTACTTAAGTGCAAGCGATGTCGAGCGTGTGCTTTTGGCCTGTGATTATGCAGATATCGCCCACGACGGCATTACCCGTAAAAGTGGTGAACCGTATATCCTGCATCCGATTGCAGTCAGTAGTATTCTTGCGCATATGCGTCTGGATACAGAAACCCTGATGGCGGCGCTTTTACATGATGTGATTGAAGACACCGACTTTAATAAAGATGATATTAGCGAAAAGTTTGGACATACCGTTGCAGAGCTGGTCGATGGCGTCACCAAACTTAGTCATTCCAGTGATAAAGAATATAATAAAGCTGCCTCTTTCCGTAAAATTCTGCAAGCAACCCTACAAGACCCACGTGTGATTATTATTAAACTGGCTGATCGCTATCACAATATGACCACCCTGGAGTCGTTACGGCCCGATAAACGTCGACGTATTGCCCAGGAAACTTTTGATATTTTTGTTCCCATGGCCCGTATTGTCGGTATGAATGAGATGGCCGATAACCTGGAACATTTGTGCTACCAAAACCTTGATCTGGATATGTTTGATAATGTCCAAGAAGCCTTGTTGCAAACCAAGCCTAAACGCTGTGAATATCAAAGCCTGTGGGAAAAAAATCTTACTGAGCTGTTAAAGACCCATCAAATTAGTGGTCGGATTAAAAAGAAAAATAATAATATTGAGTTGTTGCGTCACTTTGTTAAAAATGACATTAATTTACAAGAACTTACGCACAGCCATGCATTTGAAATTATTTTACAAAGTATTGCCGACTGCGACCGATTAGCTGAAATTTTACGTGAAAATTTTCAGATTTTACGCTATGAAGATCATATTCGCCGTCCCTTACCGGGTGGCAACCAATCTTTGATGATGCGTTTAAAAGGTGAAAAAACCACACTCTCTCTTACTCTTCAAACCGAGCTCATGCGAAAGGCAGCCCGTTTTGGGGTGGTTCTGGGTGAGAATGCGCCACAAGCCTGTCGTTCAGCCATTCAAGCCTCTATGCAAAACCTGAATGTACTGATTGATGGTGAATGTGCAAAAACCACATTTAGCGATTTGTTAGATTATTTACATCAAGAAAAAATTTGGGTTTATACCCCTCATGGTCAGTTACATGAACTTCCTCAAGGCGCAACAGCAGTCGATTTTGCCTATTCAGCCAGTCTATTCTTAGGCAACCATGCTGTGGGTGCAAAAGTAAATGGGGAAACCAAGCCCCTTTCGACGCCACTGGTCAGTGGGCAAGTGGTTGAGATTATTACCGATGTTCTGGCTACTCCAAATCCAGATTGGCTCAGTTTTATTAACACCCAAAAAGCACGCCGTGCCTTACAAAATATTTTGCGTGATCAGGATATTGAAGAGCAGCAGTTAGTGGGCCAGCAAGCCCTGAATCGTGCATTAAAACTATTTAATCGCTCAGTAAAAGATTTAACCGAAGCTGATTGGATCGATATTTTGCAATGGCGACATATCGAATCTAAAGCGCAGTTATTTGAACAAGTTGCCGTAGGCGACTTGCTTCCGCAATTGGTTGCCAATCATCTGTTTGCACAAGATCAAAGCATAGAGACTCAGTCATCAACCCGCCTGATTCAAGGCACTGACGGTGTCGATGTCAAATATGCCCATTGTTGCAACCCTGTGCTTGGTGATCCCATTCAGGGACATTTATCACGTCGTGGACTCATTGTCCATCGGGCACGTTGTCACAACCTTCTACACGAACAACATCAACATCCAGAAAATATCATGCCTTTGCAATGGGCTTCTGAAGATGCCGATGATATTAGCTTTACCGCTTATTTAAGCATTGATATGGCGATGAATGATGAACAAATTTCTGACCTGATCTACCAATGTCGTAAAGAAAAAACCGGTGTAGAAATGGTGCATAATCATGAAGGCAAAACTTACGTCAATATTGTGGTGCATAACCGCAAGCAGATTGCACAGATTATTCGTGATTTACGCATGCATTTTGGTTTTCCGCGCATTAGCCGTTTAGCTCAGCCTATCAACATTACAGAAGTATCTAAAGTAAGTTAATTCAAACATATGCAACTTTTTTAACTGATATACGCTATGATGTATGAAGATAATATAAGGAGAAATCAATGTCCCGCCAAGTCATCCATACGGAAAATGCACCAGCAGCAATTGGTACATATTCTCAGGCAATTTTAGTTGAAAATACGCTGTATCTTTCAGGTCAAATTGGCTTAGATCCTTACAGTATGGAATTGGTTGAAGGTATTGAAGCTCAAATTCGTCGTGTATTTGATAATTTAAAGGCAGTCTGTGAAGCAGCAGGTGGCTCTCTGGCGGATATCGCCAAGTTAAACATTTTCCTGACTGATCTTTCGCATTTCCAACTGGTGAACCAGATTATGGGCGAATACTTTGCCCAACCCTACCCTGCACGTGCAGCATTAGGTGTGGCAAGTCTGCCTAAAGATGCCTTAGTTGAAATGGATGGCGTGGTTATTATTAATAAATAAAAATCATGCAGTTAAATAATTGTACAAAATACCACCGATCAGGTGGTGTTTTTTTATTCAAAATCTCAATAAATAAGAATGATATTTTAAATGAATTTCATTGACAAACGATAACAATTATCAATAATATCACTTATCCTATTTAACTCTTGTGGCGAGTTGAAAATGTACGTGTGTTTATGTCGTGGTATTACTGATCAAGATATTAAAGATGCTGTAGCCAATGGTGCTGAAAGCTATCGTGAAATTCGTGACTTACTTGATCTGGGTACTTGCTGTGGTCGCTGTGCCCCAGAAGCTCGCGCCATCATTAGCGATGAACTTTCAGAAATTGCTGCTCGTATATCTATTGCTGCCTAAATACTATAAGTCTAATTATAAAAGTTTAGTGATCGAAAGATCATTCTTCCTCCCCCGCTTATGACTCTAAGCGGGTTTTTCTTATCTTGTTATTCCAATTTTGCCTTTAACCGTTTTTGATTCCGATTTTCATTTGCCGTTCAATAAATTACTCGCCATTGTTTTGCGAGTTGTTTAAGATGGTTATTTAAGAAAATTGAAATAATAATTTTTTGATTGCCCGATCCTTTGTGAAGGCAGAAATTATTGATGGAGTACTTACAATGAAAGGCAATCGCGATGTGATTAATCAGTTAAATCAGGTGCTCTTTCACCATTTAACTGCGATTAATCAATATTTCCTGCATTCACGTATGTTTAATGATTGGGGAATCGAACAGCTCGGTTCTGCAGAGTACAAAGAATCGATTCGCCAAATGAAACATGCGGATAAAATTATTGAACGTATTTTATTTCTAGAAGGCTTACCGAATCTCCAACACCTTGGGAAACTGTACATTGGCCAACATACGGTTGAAGTTTTGAATTGTGATGTGCGTAAAGTTAAAGAAAATATTGAAGTCTTACAAAAAACAGTTGGCTTGGCTGAACAGGAACTGGATTATGTGACGCGTGACCTTGTGCAAGAAATTCTAGAAAAAGAAGAAGAATACTGGGATTGGACCACCACGCAGCTTGACTTGGTTGAGAAAGTCGGCATTGAAAACTACATTCAAAGCCAAATTTAATTCTCTATAAAAAAGCTGGTTCAAATTGAACCGGCTTTTTAGTTTTTAAAATCTTATTTTTCAATAGTGGGCTGAGCCAATGACGCATAATCCAGATCAACTTTACGTAATGTTTTCAACAACCACAGTTGATGTTTGGCTTCTTGCTCATAGCCATTGAAAGCCAAAACTTTGGCATACTTGATCAGGTCGTATTGAGTCGGATAGTTCAGCACTATTTCTCTAATATCCTCCAACTGTTGCGTATTTACCTTGGTATAGGGATTCATGCGAATCCATGCAATACGTCGGTTAAACTCTTCTAATAAGTAAATTTGATCTTGATTGGTAATTTTCTCGGACGTTTGCTCATAACGCATGGATTGATTCAGTTTGGGCACCATAACTGAATAATCTCTGACAATTAAAATCAGCAATATTAAAGAAATCGCATAACTCACGCGCATATAGTTGGGTGAAAGTGTAATGGTTTTAATATTGGCTTGCTGAGACTGAACTAGGCCAATAATAAAGCCTACTGGAAGTAGGAAATAGGCATAGTATTGCGGGAATTCCAGCATTGAGTGAATCAGCACAGCGCCAATCATTAAAATACCAATCACGGATTCAACCGAATTGACATGCTTGTTGAGTTGATAGCCCCAATAGCCAAAGTAGGCTAAAAATGGCAACCCAATCAACAGACCATTCCAGAGCACAAAATCCAGGATAAAATTATGTGCGCTACGAATCCACACAGGCCCTTGGAAGTGATCACTGACCAATGTATAAGCAACACTGGTCTGATTCCAGCCATAACCTAACCAGGGGCGATCTGCAATCGCATGCAGCATCTGCTCCCAAATCGCTAGTCGTGACATATCTCCCGTAGCACGCGCAATTACATCTTTAGTTTGTGCAATATTTGCATCGCTGATTTGCCCAATTAACTGAGTAACAGCAGGCAATATTAAAATAAAGCCAATGAACAATCCAAACCAAGCTAAAGCGTAATACCATTTTAAGCGGATAAAACCTTTATATTGTTGATAAGCTCCATAAATCAAAATACAGCAACATGCCACCCATGAAGTTCTAGACTGACTTAATGCCAAAGCCAATAACATAATTAAAGAACACAGACAGGTTATCCAGATTTTTAGTTTCTGTTTTTCATATAAATACAGACAGCCTAGTAATGACATAACCAAGAAGGTTGCCATATTGTTGGGTTGAGCAAAATTTGCATAGGGACGAACCGCATTTTGCATATTCACCATACCGGGAATATAAGCATCCAGTGTTAACCACTGGCAAATGGCAATAATTCCGGTCAATGTTCCCGTCATTAAAAATACACAGCTTAGCCCGGTAAAAACCTCTTCACGATCTATTTTTTCTACCGATAGGTTATAGCCAATGACTATACTCAGCCAAAAACCAAAGACAAATAACGTACTGGTTAAAGCTTTATCAAAGAAAAATAATTCACCAGCTAAGTATTGAATTAGCGGAATAATTGCCAAAAGCAAGAACGGTAAACTTAATACAGGGAGTCTAATTTTGTCTCTTAAATATATTGCAGCTAAGGCAAAAATGGATAAAAAGGCAAAAAGTTCACCAGTGTAAGTGACCCAAGGGCGGTAATGGATAGGGAGGAGCCAGGCCAGTGAGATAAAAACACTGGCTAAGAGGAGCAGAAGAAATTTCATATATGAAATAAATTTAAAAATATATAGCTATTATACAAATTGCAGCTTCTTTTTTGATAAATTATATATCAATTTTTTTAAATACAAAAAATGGTATATGACGAATAATTAACATGATGATTCTCCATATTTTTGGGGTATAAATTACACGTTTACCTTTTTGCATACCCATAACAATTTCCTGAGCAACTTCATGAATATTTGCTAATTTTTTACCCGATGCTACAAGGTGTTGTGTCATTGCAGATGCTGTAGGTCCAGGTTTAATCAGAGAAACGGTGACTGCTGATTTTTCTAATGCTGCCCGATGCTGTAAACCTTCAGCATAAGTGGCGATAAACGCTTTACTTGCCCCATATAAATAATTGGCATTGCGTCCACGATCTCCTGCGACCGAACCGATCACGCCAATTTTTCCAGCGCCTTGCAGGTGCATATACTTGTATATGTCAGATAACAGCGCCGCCATGCTGGTCATGTTGACATTGACCATGGTGGTCAACTCTTCTAAATGGATTGCTCTTTCATCCTGAAACATCGTTCCCTGCGCCAATAACGCCTGATCTACTTTTTGAGCAAAGCATTGCTCTATGGTCAAACGAAGCAAGGCCAAATCATCAAAGGCAACACTATGATTGTCGATGTGGATTTTAGGATAACGAATTGAAAAATCTTGCGTAAACAGGGCTAGTTTTTCAGGATTGCGTGCGATACAGATAAAACGCTGTACCTGCCCTGTTTGTGCCCACACATGCATACACGCTTGGGCTATGGAGGAAGTCGCGCCAACAATTAAAATGGTTTGCATGTTTTAATATCCAAATAAACGTTTTGACATATCCGATGAAATGGCAGGATCTCGATAATTTTTAAATGCTTCTGCCTGAGGATACGTCGTAAAAAACAGATCACGACTCATCCGTGCATCTTTGGCCAAATATAAGCGCCCCTTGGCTTGCGCTACGACTTGGTCAAGTTGCTTAAACAATGTAAGGGTCTTCTGTCCCAAATTTGGAAAATCCAAAGCCAACGTCAGTCCCTGCATTGGAAAACTCAACATCCCCTCACTGGCAAGGTCGCCAAAGGATTTCAATACCACCAAGAATGACCCCTGCTGTGCGGCATAAATCAGTTCTAACATGTCCTCAATGGCGTCTTTGGCATACTGTATTGGAATGACACATTGATATTGATAAAACCCTTTTCGACCATACAGGACATTCCAATTCTCAATGGCATCTAACGGATATTGAAATTGATAAAGGTGCTGCTGAATCACGCGGGGTGTTTTATTGACTTGATAATACAGATGATTAAATGCCTTTAAGCTCAATGTATTGATACATGAAATGACCGGTGTAAATGGAATTTTTTTGGTTTTGTTGTTTAAGCGATTTAGATGTGTGCTCGACTCTGGACTTACTTGATGATTGGCACGTATAAAGATGCCTCTGACGTTTTTTCCACTCAAACAATCAATCCAAGACACCGTGTATTCCCAAGGCTCGGATTGTTTGGCAAGCTCGATAAATTCAGCAACGCCGCGAAAATTCAGATATTCCACATCAAGCAGATCGGATTGTAACGGTAATAATTGTATTTTGACTCGCAAAATTAGCCCAGTTAAGCCAATGCCACCTAAGGTTGCAAAAAATAATGCGGCGTTTTCTTGCCGTGAACATTGAATGACGTTCAGATCGGAACGTAAGAGTTCCAATGCGACAACATGATGACCAAAGTTACCGCGGACATGATGATTTTTACCGTGGATATCATTGGCAATTGCACCGCCCACACTGATCAGTTGCGTGCCCGGTGTGACCGGCAACATCCAACCTTGAGGAATAAAGGTATCTTGAATCTCCTTTAACAGAACGCCAGATTCACACTCTAAAATGCCTGTAACTGGATCAAAGGCATGAAAATATCGATAATTGTCGGTCAGGATGGTTTGCGCATCTGAAGCCAAGTTGACATCGCCATAGCTACGTCCCTGCCCTCGAATCAAACACTGTCGATCTTGCGAAAAAGCCAGCGTTGGATCTTTGCGATCTAAAAAAGAGACTGACGTTTCAGTTTGGTACAATTTTCCCCAACTTGATAAATGCATGCCCACATCCTAATGTACCGTAAATACATATTTTTTATCTAAGTAATATTTACTGATATAGCCAATCATCAGTCCAATGATGCCACCGATATAGCGCATTTCTTTGCTTTCAAATATAAAGTGAAATCCAAACTCAAATCCCCAAAAAATAACTGTCGTAAAGACACCCATGAGTGCATACAACACAAAAGTCCGGCGGTTATGTTGTGAATTTTTTGTTTTATACTTAAAAATATAACGCTTATCTAAGATATATTTCACTACCAATCCGACTAAGGTTCCGCTAAGCACTGAAATAAATAGAGAAAAATTTGTGCTAAACAAATGAATAGAAACTTCTTGTGCTAATATATTGCACAAAGTCGCAATCACTGCAAAAATTGCGTAAATTAACGCCAAGTTAAATAACTGATTCATTGAAATTTAATAATGTTGTTGATCAAATGAATAATAAAGTAGCGCGTATTTCATTACTAGGGGAAATTGAAGGTCTGATCAAATTGATTAGACCGAAGCAATGGGTCAAAAATGCCTTTGTCTTTGCACCTTTAATTTTTGCAGGTGAGTTTTTAAACTTAGCTTCCGTTTATACAACCGTATTGGCTGCTTTTTTATTCTGTTTAGCTGCCTCCGCTGTCTATATCGTCAATGATTTAAAAGACATTGAAAATGATCGCGCGCATCCGGAAAAATCTAGAAAAAGACCGCTTGCCTCGGGTGAAGTTCAGCCTAAAAGCGCCTACATTCTATTAACCCTGATTTATGTCTTACTAAGTTGTGCTTGGCTGATCTTGCCTCAGGTCATCTATGTCATTCTTGCGTATTTAGCCATTAATTTGGCTTATACATTTAAACTCAAGAACGAGCCTGTTATTGAAATTTTTATTGTGGCATTTGGCTTTGTGCTTCGCGTCTATGCAGGGGCTTTGGCGCTGAATGTTCCGGTATCGCATTGGATGTTTATTACCACATTAAGTATTTCACTGTATTTGGCCGCCATTAAAAGACGTCAAGAGCTGATTCAAAGTGGCAAACAAAGCCGTGGGGTGTTGGCGCATTATTCAGTGAGCTTAATTGACCGGTTTGCTGAAATGTCCGCAGTCATTAGTGTGGTGTTTTACAGTCTTTACGTGATGGACAAACAGCCAGATCTGATTTTAACAGTCCCCTTTGTCATTTTTGGTTTATTTCGCTATTGGTATATTGTGGAAACCCTCAAAGGCGGAGAATCGCCAACCGATGTGATTATTCAAGATAAACAAATTCTAATAACAATCCTGCTATGGCTTGGCTTCTGTATTTGGGCACTCTTCCCCTAATAAATTATTCAGGATATCATCATGGATTACAGTTATTTACTCGCACCTTTTCTGGCATGGCTATGCTGTGGTATCACTAAATTTTTAGTGAATTGTCTAAAAGAAAAACGCCTCGCCTTTGATCTCATTGGCTATGGCGGTATGCCAAGTAATCATAGTGCCATTGTCAGCAGTATGGCTGCACTGATCGCTTTTAAAGAAGGAATAGATACACCAGCCTTTGGGGTTGCGCTGACACTCGTATTTATTGTGGTGATGGATGCCAATGGTTTAAGAAAGAAAGTTGAAGCACAGGCCATTGAAATGAATAAGCTAAAAAACTACACCGCCCCTGTTCTACGCGAGAGAGTTGGGCACAGCAAGGCTGAGATTCTTGTTGGTACTGTTATTGGTATTTTGGTTGGCTTTATATGCCAGATTGTCCTTTAGCTATAAAAGAAAAACCCAAAAAAACTAGAGCAATTCCGATTACACTTAACACAGTTATTTTTTCATTAAAAAATAAGTTTGCTAATAAAAATACTAATATAAAGGTAATTAAAGTGAATGCATAAACAACGGTTAAGCTTACCTTACCTAAACAGTAAACCCATAAGACAAAGCCTACAGTATATAAGGCTAATCCAAATCCCAACTCTAAATTAAATAATGAACTAGCACCTTTTTTTAAAAAAATTTGACCAAATGCAGCACATACACTACTCATGAAAAGTAAAAAGAATATCTTCATTATTTTTTCATTGCCATCAGATAATGTTTGATTTTAGCTATAGCATTGATTAAAAAATCAGGTAAAAATCGTAAAATTAAATTTCGAGTTAACCAAAAAAAGCTGACTAATTGATTAAAGTTATGATCACCATCTACCTTGGTTTTTTTAACTTTAGTTTCTAAATCTAAGATCTTTTCATTCTTAATAAACAAGATACTATTATAACGATACCAAGGTTCTATTTTTTTTGTCTTTAGAATTTGTGGTCTAATATAGTCGAAACAACTATAGCCTTTTTGACTAAATTTATTCACCCAATAATTTAAAGGCTGTTCATTTACATGAAACTCACCACCTTGACCAGGTATCGCTGCAGAAAATAAAATGAAGTCACCGTGTCTAATTAAATTATCAATTAATGTAACCGCATCTTTCTCTTGTAAGTGTTCGGCTACTTCTAGGCACTGCACTAAATCATACTTTTCACCAAGGTCAAAAGGTTTTGAAATATCCTGATGATCAAAATTTTCATTGCTTATCAGTAAGTTGTCTTTATTTACATAAGCACCATCAACACCATAAATATTTTTACCATGCTCCGCCCATTGTGCTAACCAAGCCCCTCTCCCACATCCAACATCTAAAACAGTATTAATTTTAAATGGTAAATCAATACATTTTATAAAAGCAGTTGCAGAGCGAGAAGAAGAAAAATCTATATAATTAAAAAATGATTCTTTATATATGTGTCCCATACATGTAGTCCTTGAAGTTAATTTTTAGATAGCACAAACCAAGCCCCTTGCTGAGCAATGATTTTATAATTTTTACATTGACTATTTAATACGACATAACTAAATGAAGCGTCATAAGCACGTATAAAAATCAAATCATAATTTTGACAAGTTTCTAGTTTTTGTAGCTGATGAGGCATCCATTCAAAGTTGGGTTTAACCTCAGGTACAGTAGCAGACGTGTATCGTATAATTTGTGGATGAAACCATGCAAAATTAAAATCACTCCATCCTTGCTTTTGTGCTTGATACCAAGATGCGAAATGCACATAGGTGAAAGGAATGCCAATCGATGCACCTGTTGGCTCGAATACTGCACCTAATACACGTTTTTTGATAGGTAATTTTTCAATGATGGCTTCAAAATCTTGAGTTTCTTTTTTAGCAAAAATGATCGATTTATAGTCATTTACCAACAAACTAGCAATAAGAACAAATATGATAGCAAAACTAAAATTATGATATTTAAATTCAGTTTCCTCATCAAAAATTAGATAGTAAAAACCGAAAAATAAAATTGAATAACGCTCATAGATAAAAAATGTATTGTATAAAAAATGTGGTAGGCTCAACCAAACAAATAAAAATACAATCAGTGGAATGAAGCGAGGAACATTATTACTCAGCTTATATCCAGCAAGAAACGGTACTAATATTAAAAATAGGCTTTCTAAATATTGAGCATTAAAACCTGACCACGGATAAACAACTAAATTTTTAATTTTTTCTAATAAGGAATGAAATTTAACATCTGCACCATAGCTGTAGTGAACTGAGAGGCTATCTGCTCGTGTGAGATAAAAAACAAGAAGTAAAAAGAAGATAAAATATGCAGGAATAAAATTCAATAAAGGCTTAATACTTTTTACATTTACAGCAATATAAACAAAAGAAAGTAAACAGAAAAAAACGAAACTGAGCACATGACTAAAAAAGAGAAAAATACCTAATAAAATTATGAAAATACTTTGATATTTTTTCCTTTGATTGACCCATTTGATATTTGCTGTAAAAAATAATAGTCCAATTGCAGTAGCAAGTAAGAAAGTAACAAAACCCCATTCATAGCAAAAACCAAAAAAGCTAGGAATAGCGATCCAGCTCACTAAGGCACTTGCATTTAATGTCTTGCGAAGCCGATCAAATGCATAAACAAAAATTAAAAAAATTATAGAAATAAATATTTTACTAGATGTTAAAATGTCAAAAAATTGATAAATAAACAACCAAGAAAAATATCCTACTAAATATGGGGTTTTAAAATTGGTTTCAACCAAGTGCCCCCAAATACTTTGATTTTTTAAAAGATCATCTAAAGTAGCAACTTGTGCAGCATGTTGTGGCAAATCGACCATTGGAAGATATGTGCCATTCATTATCATGAAGACAGTAATTACCACTGTGAGATAAAATAGTATAGATTTCCAATGTAAGGATTTAATTTTCATTATTTTATTTCATCTTCTATAATAAATCTTGGGCGCGCTTTTACTTCCATATATACTTTAGCGATGTAAATACCAATAATGCCTAGAGTAAGTAACTGAATTCCACCTAAGAAATACAGTGGCACCACAATCGAAGTCCACCCTTCAACAGTACCACCAATGAAAAATTTTACGAAAAGCGCCCATATCCCCATGAGACCAGACAATATACTAATAAGAACCCCAATCCAAATAATAAGAATAAGCGGCATCACACTAAAGGATGTTATTCCATTGATAGCAAGTGCTAACATTTTTTTAATATTGTATTTGGTTTCACCTGCTTCCCTTTCTAAGCGAGCATAAAATATTTTCTGAGTTTTAAATCCAATAACAGGAACAATTCCTCTTAAAAATAAATTTACTTCCTTAAAACCACCTAAAACGTTGAGTACTTTTTTACTCATTAATCTAAAATCAGCATGATCTTGAATAAGATCAACACCCATTGTATTCATAATTTTATAGTAATTTTGTGCAAAAAATCGCTTAAAAAAACTATCTGCAGATCTATCATTACGTACACCAAAAACAATTTCTGCTCCTTTATAATAGGCTTCAATCATTTTTTGTATAACCTTAGGATCATCTTGCAAATCAGCATCAATACTAATACTAATCTCTGTATCAATATTCATTAGACCAGACAATAAAGCATTTTGGTGTCCAAAATTCCGAGACAGCTTTAAACCCTTAATTTTGTGGTTTTCTTCGTTATATTTTTGAATAATTTTCCAAGTCTGATCTTTAGAACCATCATCCACAAATAATATTTTGCTATCATCTGTAACTAACTTTTGCTCAATTAAATTCTCTAAAATTATAATAAATTTAGGAATACTTATTGGTAACATATCTTCTTCATTGAAGCATGGTATGACTATCGTTAAGCTAGCTAAATGATTCATTTAATTTCTCTATTTATTCTTTACACGCATTCGGTCTATATTTCGTGTTAAGTGTACCTGGTGTACAAGTCCAAGTAGCAGCACCATCTAATGTTTCAAAAAAAATCGTTTGACCGCTTGCCTTTCCATAAGTCATAGTCATTGTGATATGTCCACTTGGATAAGTGCCAGAAACGGTACTGGTCATTTCAGAATACTTACCTTGCATATTAACTGAGACTTCATCAGCTTGAGGTGCCTGATTAACATTAACCAACATCGTAGGCCAAGTTGCATGCGTCCAGCCATAATCCCCTAAAGCTACTTTCATACCTGAACCCAAAACAATAGCTTCAGATACTTGAGCGCGTGTAATGTAGTCCTGATATGCTGGAACTGCAACGGCAGCCAATATTCCAATAATGGCCACCACTATCATTAACTCTATGAGTGTAAAACCTTGTTGTATATGTTTCATTGGTCTATTCCAGTTAAAGTAATAAACAAGGTTATTCAAAACACGTGCCAATAAATATTATATATAAATCAAGAATATATTTATATAGATTTACTTTATTCAGAAGAAATTCACTACCATGGTCTTAAATTGACAATTTTTGTAGGTTGACCTGTCTTATCCAGTAAGACCACCATATCCATTTCTGGTGCTTTCAATGGCAACCAATGATTCGCTTTATTTAAGATGCTCTTTTCAGATGAATCAATTGTGTTATAACGACGAAGTTCATCCATAGGTTTCGCTTTATTTAATATTACTGAATATTTAGTATTTAATGCCCTGTAACTCTCTGGTCGTGTTGTTAAACTAATGCCATCAAAAATTTCATCTTCTTTTTGCTGTTTTCGAATGACAGGATCATCTGAATAAGTTGCTGCAATCCATTGGGGCTTTTCCCAAAAATGAACTTGAAATTGCTCTGGAATTTTTACATTAGGTTGTAATTGGCTCTTTGATATAATCTCGAAATCATCAACAACAAAGACCAACCAAGCAGGTCGTCCTTTTTCTAGTGTATATAAACCAAATAAAAAAGCTGAGACTTGAATAATAAGAATAATGACCATATCAAAGATGAATTTGATTTTATCCTTTTTATAGACAAATGCTGTGAGTAGCGGGCCTAGTATGAGATCGACAAACAATAATATGGCATAAACCGTCAAGACGCCTGTGGCGTGTTTTAATGCACCCGGATACCATATATAAAAAATGAATACTAACGAAATTAAAAGTAAGAATACTGAAAAAATAAGATGACCCAAAAATGCTTTAAATCTTTCTTGAAGACTCACACTTCCACTGATCATTCTAAACCTCTCTATTCGAATAAATTATTACTTTTAAATCAGCTAAACTGATTACTTTAATCAATATAACAATCACAACACTTAATCATTCAACCTTTCATTTTGAACCTTTTAAAATTTGAAATTACAGCTTAATTCCTCTAATGTATTTAGAACTCCAGAGATTCACCTACGTCAAATTAGGCATACAAACTTAGGAGTGAATTACACATTTCCATCATAAATATTTTTAGAATTTTTGCTTAGAAACTTTATCGCAAACTTCTTTGTCCTCTCTTTCTTTACAATATTGATGGATTATTGATGGAGTATAAATATAATTTTTACCGCCTCGTTTTAATGTTCTTAATTTTTGCTGATTATATAGCTCAATTGCCTCATCATACTGTTTATTGGCATATAAAACTGCTGCTAAATAATAATTTAAATATTCTTTTTGATCATCCAACAAATACCAATCTGCAATTTTTAAATTTTTAATTGCGCCTTGAATATCGCCTTTGAATTTAAGCAGGGCCAAGGCATACAATGCATACGCATCTGACATTTGAACTGCACTTAATACAAAATAATCCGCTTTTTTTCTTGCTAAAATGTTGTTGTGTTCATGCAATTTTGGCAAAACATCTATTACGCCTTCGAAATAAGACAGACTTTCTGCATCATTTATATTATATAGAGCTGTGGCATAGGTTATTTGCTCCCCTACTTCTAATGCTCCATGTTTAGCAATGTAATCATTACCAATTTTAATAACTTCATTGAATTTTTTATTATGAATCAAAGCATTTAAATAATTACTACGAGCTAAATTTGAGTCTGGATGAGTTTGGTAAGCCCAATACCATAAGCTATACTCATTACTCCAAAACGGAACAATGGTTTTTACAGTTACAAGCGCCAATGCAAACCAAAAAGTTAAAACAAATAGCCCTAATAATAATATTTTTTTGTATGAAATGTTTAATAGATTAATTATTTTTTTGTATGGTATGAATACGATAGCCATGACAACAAATACCATAGGTAATGTTAAAAATCGGCTATGACCAATGTTGTCAGCAATCCCAACAGGAATAAAATAGAGCACCATAGAAAGATAAATAAATGCACAAACTGCTAACAACCCACTAATATTTCTTTTAAAAATTGCGAAATAGAATAACAATAAAACAAAAAAACCACTTAGATAAGCACCAAATCTGGTTAAAAAATTCTGATTTATGGCACTTAATGGCTGCAATAGTGAAGTACTACTGAATGGGGAAAATATTTGAATAAAATAGTACTTTATAGCATGCAAAGGAATTATATTTTGCAATATTGTGACTTCAAAATAATTTTTAGTGATATTTAAACCAGCCCCATCAATAGAAATTACTCTTAAAAACACATAAAAACAGAAGAATGAAATTAATAAAAAAACCAAGTTAGGCTGTTTTGATAATATAGCCTTAATTAATTCTAAATATGATTTACTAGGTTCAAAAATAACGTAAAAAATAAAAAGGATAAGCGGCAACCATACAGCAGCTTCCTTACTCAATAAAGCACATAAGTAACAAAATGCGATTGCTAATCCTGACAACCAACTTATAGACTCTTCACTGTTTTTATATTTTATACTAAAGATAACCAAAGCTAGCAAACTAAATAAAGTATATAACTGATCGAAGCGTCCAGATACCCATGCTGTCGACTCTATCAAAGAGGGATGTGTTAGATACAACAATGTTGCTAAAGTAGCAGGAATAAGTGGATTACTATATTTTAATCTTTTAGCAACCACATATACCAATGCATACAATAAAGTATTATTTATAATAAATATGATTAAACCGATAGTATGAGATATGCTTGAATCTAATCCAAATAGATGAAACTCAGCATGCCAAAATAAAAATACTAAGGGTCTGAAATAGCTTGTATTGGGTAGCACTGGCCCTGAAATTAATGACCACGATAAAGGTTGCTCAACCAATCCTGTTTTATTGACAAATAATAATGCATCATCCCATACATAATCGGCATGAAATATAGGAGAATATAGATATATGATTAAAATGAAAAAAAATATTAATGTAAAACTTATTTTTAAACTTTGTTTCATTTATCCATATACCCCTTAAAAAAATACAAGACCTCAATTGAGGTCTTGTATTTTTATATCAATATTTATTATTTACATGCATTTGGACGATATTTCGCAATAATTGTACCACCAGTACACGTCCAATCTGAACCTTTATCAGTAGTTGCGAAGAAAATAGTAGAACCACTCGCATTACCTGTTGTCATGGTAACTGTCACTGTGCCAGCAGGCCATGTACCACTAACTGCATTACTTACTGTTGCATATTTACCTATAAGCGTTGCTGTAATTTGCGTACTAGTTGGTGTTCCTGTAGGTGCAACTAAACCTGTCGGCCAAGCACCCTTGTCTGCTGCATATTCAGCTAGAGGTGATTTTAAACCGCCACCCAAAGTTACAGCTTCAGAAACTTGTGCACGTGTAATGTAGTCTTGGTAAGCAGGAATCGCAATTGCAGCCAAAATACCGATAATTGCAACAACGATCATTAATTCGATAAGGGTAAAACCCTTTTGTACTGTATTCATAACATTCTCCACAAATGTTTTTTGTTTATTTATAAGCTTTGTAAAGCTAATTTAGCTTAATTTATAGTTAGCACTAACTGTGCCAAATTTGATTATAATAAAATTCACAGAAAAAACAGCAATTTGTAGAAATAAAATTGTTACAATGTAGTTTTGTTGTTTAATTTAGTAAAAAAGTGACGTTTTACGTCACTAATCCACCTATTTTTTAACCCAGTATTATCGGATTATTACTCAATTCATTCTGCTGATCTATTGTTGACTGCGCATAAAAATTATTTAACATACCGCCTATATTAAATACGCCCGCCATAACAGCTTCCCGATATTGATGTTTGGAAAGTTGTTCAGTCATTTTAAGGCAAATTTCATCCCAAACAACTTGTTCCGTTGCTTTCTTTATTCCCCGATCAATTACAATTTCAACTTTTTGTTCACATAAATTTAGATATAAAAGAATGCCACTATTAAACTCGGTATCCCAAACACCCAGTTCAGCAAAAAGTTGTCGTGCACGCATTTGAGTATTTTGATAGTAGGCTTGATTTGAAGGAATATTTCCCTCAATTACCACCTGAATTTCTCCTGCATGTCCATATTCCGCTTCCCTCACTGCCTGTGCGATTGCATATTGATCCATTTTATTAAAATAGCGTTTAGCCGCCGGCATATAGAAAAAATGCTTTAACCAGCGTTTAAAGCTTGGTTGAGTTACTTCTTCCATTTTAGGCTGTGTGATAATTTCTGTTGTTTCTGTTTTAGTTACCATGATCCTGATGCTCCTCCCCCGCCAAAACCACCGCCTCCACCGCTATATCCACCACCACCTCCAAAGCCGCCACCACGTCCTCCACCACCGCCACGACCTGCAGACGCTAAAAATAGCTGAAAAATAGTTTGCGCAATAGCCGTAATCAGTAAAAAGAAAATTCCACCACCGATCAGTAAACTGGTGACCAGTCCAGCTCCATTCACCAAACCCGCTACAGTTCCAACAACGGCGGCAGTAGAGGCACTTAAAGGTTTACCCACAATAAACGAGCCAATAATTCCTGCAATTAAAATAAACAAGGCCGTACTAAAAGTTTTTTCTTTGGCTTGCTGTTCATGTAAAGCTTTTTCTTGACGCTCTTTCAGCTCTTGTGCAGCTTTTTGTGCTACTTCCGGATCCATATTGAGTATTCTTTCTATCTCAATCAGACCCGCATCAATCCCTTGTGCATATTGTGCCTGTTTAAAATAAGGCGTGATCTGATTTCGAATAATACGACTCGCCACAATATCGGGTATCACACCTTCCAAGCCGTAACCGGTCAAAATTTGAATACGATGATCATTTACTGCAATTGCCATCAGCAAACCATTGTCTTGCTTGGTTGAACCGAGTTGCCATTTTTCAGCAATACGCATGGCAAAATCAAAAATATCTTCTTGTCCTGTAGTAGGCACAATCACCACCCCAATTTGGGCTTTACCCTGTTGATGTAGCGCTAGAATTCGCTGACTAATTTCCTGCTGCTGGCTTTCAGTTAATATATTTGCCTGATCTACAACCGGTGAGTTGAGCGTTGGCAGTCCACGAATCGATTCACCCTCAGCCATGTCATTGACAATTTGTGGCGATGAGACTGTTGTGTCAGTCGCCTTCTCTTTGGCTGCTTTCTGATTTTGAGAGGTCTGCTGCTGATCCTGAATGATTTTACTGGTAACGATAGCCTCAGCATTTTCATCTGTAGCCGTGGCGACTTCACTCCATGTAACCGAACTGATAAGCACACCAAAGCAAACTAACATTGCTTGCAGCAAAGTTATGGATGAAAAGTATTTTTTATAAGAATCAGACATCAGCAATCCTTATTCAGCAATCAATGAATTAGTCGAAAGATACTTTAGGGGCATTTTGTGCACCTTGTTCAGCACTAAAGTTCGGTTTGGTATGCATCCCAATCACTTTAGCCGTCATAACCTGCGGGAACTGACGTGAATAGGAATTAAAGTCTTGAACTGTCGTAATATAACGGTTACGTGCGACTGCAATCCGGTTTTCAGTCCCTTCAAGTTGAACCTGTAAATCACGGAATTGTTCATTGGCTTTTAGATCGGGATAATTTTCAGAGACTGCGATCAAACGCGATAATGCACTGGTCATCTGCGCCTGTGCTTGTTGATATTTTTGAAATAAGGCAGGATCTTCCAAAACTTCTTTATCTACTTTTAATCCGGCGACATTCGCACGGGCTTGGGTCACTTCTGTTAGAACTTTTTCTTCATGTTTGGCATAACCTTTTACAACATTCACCAAGTTGGGTACAAGGTCGGCACGGCGCTGATATTGGTTTTGCACTTCAGACCAGGATGCTGTTACCGCCTCATCTTTGACCTGTAGTGTGTTATAGCCGCAACCAGATAAGGTTAAAGTACTTACAAGAGCCATAGTGACTAAACTTTTTTTCATTACGTTCATAAATTTATATCCTCTATATTTCTTTGTATTTGTTTAAATATTTTTATTGTAAACATATTTAGGCCGAGTTCTGTTTAATTTCAGTACTTCAGAGCTTGCATAAAAAAGGGCCAATATTTCTATTAGCCCTTGTGGTTTAGTTGCCTAATTGATTAAACCTAGTTTTAATTCATGTTGAAAACTTTTCATCTGGTAATCTTCTGCCAAATGCCTTTTCCAATAATTCACCATTTTGCTGTAATCAATTTCCGAAGGATGAAAATCAGTTTTAAAATAAGATAAGTATTCTGGCATGAGTTGTACAAACATCTTAGCGAGTAAATAAAGACCAAAGATATTGCCGCCAGCTTTCGGCAAGCTTTTACGTTTATCCTGTAGAAACAACCGTGTTGCAGAATAGAAAGTAAGGCTGGCAAAACCTGTAGTTACGCTACGCATAATCATACGTCGGATTTTATCATCGCCATAAACGGCTTGATAGACATCAAAAGCCACTGCACGATGCTCAATTTCTTCAATCGCATGCCACACCCAAAGCTTTACCGCATCATCATCTAAAGTGGCTAACACTTCTGGATGTCGAAGAATATATCCGCCCAGTAATGCCGTAAAATGCTCAAAGGCACAGGTAATAGCCAATTGAATTTTAGGATGTAAATTTTTGACATAGTCATTTTTACGCGCAAGCCATGCCTGAAAGCGATCTAAATTATAATCCTCACTCCGCCAAGCAGCATTGAACTCGGCATGGGCTTTTGAATGCATCGCTTCCTGCCCTATAAAAGCCGCGATCTGTGCCTGCAACTTTTCATCTTTGACTTGATCACGCACATTCCGAACGCTATGCACAAAGAACTGCTCGCCAATCGGAAACGTTGAAGAAAGTGCAGTCAGTAAATGTGACATTACGGGTGAATTGGCAAAATAGTGTCTGCGAATCAGTTTTGGGTTAAATTGCAGCTTTCTGACTGTAATTCCCATATCTTTTGGACGATTTTGATATGATTTTTCTGTCGCCACTTGTTGTGTCATAGTCTTAATCCTAAAAATTGATCAGATAATAAGCACAGTATGGACAGCAATTTTTATGAGAGGTATGGCAGAAGCGCTTACTGGATTTGCGAAAAGTTTCAAAAGTTTTTTCTTCTAAAATTTTCCCTCTCCTTCTAGCAGATATGTTGTCGAATTCTCACAATTTACTTTTGAAATTCCGCCCTCTCTCTAACCCCCTCCCAAAGAGAGAGAACCTCCATTACATTTACTACTTTCTCATTTTCTCAACGTAAAAACCCGCCGAAGCGGGTTTTTAAAATTTATTTAAAGCTTAATCAGATGCGAGATTCTGCTTATATATCCAAATAATCCAGAATACCTTCAGCTGCTTCACGACCTTCCCAGATTGCAGTAACCACCAGGTCAGAGCCACGAACCATATCACCACCGGCAAAAATTTTCGGATTAGATGTTTGGAACCGGTATTGTTGCTTTTCAGCTGCAACCACACGACCCGAACCATCTAGACCAATATTTGCGCCTGCAAACCAGTCTGCTGGACTTGCACGGAAACCGAACGCTAAAAGTACTGCATCCGCAGGTAAAACTTCTTCTGAACCTGGAACTGGTTCTGGACTACGACGACCACGGCTATCTGCTTCACCCAATTGAGTTGTCACAACTTTAACACCTGTGACTTTACCGTTTTCACCGACAATTTCAATTGGCTGACGGTTGAACATGAAGTCCACACCTTCTTCACGCGCATTTTTTACTTCACGACGTGAACCCGGCATATTTTCTTCATCACGGCGGTAAGCACAGACCACAGATTCCGCACCTTGACGAATTGAAGTACGGTTACAGTCCATTGCAGTGTCACCACCGCCCAATACAATCACCTTTTTGCCTTCAACGCTGACATATTCAGAAGCGTCTTTTTCCCAGCCTTGGGTACGATTCACATTGGCAATCAGGAAATCAAGCGCATCATGCACACCCTCAAGATCTTCACCTGCGAAACCGCCTTTCATGTAGGTGTATGTTCCCATACCCATGAATACCGCATCATAGTCAGCAAGAAGCTGCTCGATGGTGATATCTGTACCGATTTCAGTGTTTAAACGGAACTCAACCCCCATACCCGCGAAAATTTCACGGCGGCGTTTCATAACGTCTTTTTCCATCTTGAATTCTGGAATACCGAAAGTTAATAAACCGCCAATTTCAGGGCGTTTATCAAATACGACGGGTTTAACACCATTACGTACCAGAATGTCTGCACAGCCCAAACCTGCAGGACCTGCGCCAATAATCGCAACTTTTTTATCTGTCCATTTTACGTTGGACATGTCTGGACGCCAGCCCAAAGCAAAAGCGGTATCATTGATATATTTTTCAGCATTACCAATGGTGACTGCACCAAAACCGTCATTTAAGGTACAAGCACCTTCACATAAACGGTCTTGCGGGCATACACGACCACACACTTCTGGCAATGTGTTGGTTTGATGGCAAAGTTCCGCTGCCTGAAAAATACGACCTTCAGCAATCAGTTTTAACCAGTTTGGAATGTAGTTATGTACTGGACATTTCCATTCACAATACGGGTTACCACAACCTAAACAACGGTGCGATTGATTGGTCGCAATTTCCGCTGTAAAGGGTTTATAAATTTCCACAAACTCTGCTTTGCGGACAGTGAGATCTTTTTTCTCTGGATCTTGGCGTGCTACATCCAGGAATTGAAAGTCATTGTTTAGGCGCTCTGCCATGTCTCTCTCCGTGGGTAGGTGTAGTCGGTTTATTTATCCGCTACACCTGCCTATCAATCTGTTCGTCGTGGAATTATTGTGGATCAGCTTTGGTCGTTTTCAAAAGCGTTTGCAAATTAGCAGCTTTTGGTTTTACAAGCCAGAATTTACGGCTGTAATAATCAAACTCATTGCGGATCTTGTACGCCCAGGCACTACCTGTCTCTTTAATGTGTTCATCGAGGATACGAAGCAAGAATTCTTGATGTTCTTCCATCGCCTCTGTAGAGATACGGTTTAACTCGATTAACTCATGGTTATAGTGATCCACGAAGTCATTATCCAGGTCAAGTACATAAGCAAAACCACCGGTCATGCCGGCACCGAAGTTATGGCCTACTTTACCCAGTACAGTCACAATACCACCGGTCATGTATTCACAACAGTGGTCGCCTGCCCCTTCAATCACGGCAAATGCGCCCGAGTTACGCACTGCAAAACGTTCACCTGCAGTCCCTGCCGCAAAGATTTTACCGCCAGTTGCACCATACAGGCAGGTGTTGCCAATAATGGCAGTGTTTTGAGTCTGGAAAGGAGAACCTTTTGGCGGGAAGATCGAGATACGGCCACCTGCCATACCTTTACCCACGTAATCGTTGGCATCGCCTTCAAGTTTGATATGCAAACCGCCGGCATTCCAAACACCCAATGACTGGCCTGCTGTACCTTTCAAATTCATGACTACAGGATGTGTTTCCATACCCAAGTTGCCATAACGGCGCGCAATTTCACCTGAAATACGTGCACCAATTGAACGGTCACAATTGACAACATTGTAGTTAAACTCGCCACTCTTACCCGCTTCAATGGTCGGAAGCATCTCGAGTACCATTTTCTCAGCCAATAAGCCTTTATCAAATGGCGCATTGCCTTGAACTTGGCAATATTGCGCTTTACCTTCCGCAGAAGGATGCGAGGTTAACAAGGCACTTAAATCCAAGTGAGCATGTTTGTCTGTATCGCCCGGTAAGACTTCAAGTAAATCTGTACGACCAATCAAGTCTTTCAAACTTGACACGCCTAAAGCCGCCAACCATTCACGCGTTTCTTCTGCAATGAAGTGGAAGAAGTTGATCAGCATTTCTGGCTCGCCAATGTAATGCTCTTGACGTAAATGGTCTTGCTGAGTTGCTACACCAGTTGCACAGTTATTTAAGTGGCAAATACGCAAGTATTTGCAACCCAACGCAATCATTGGCGTTGAACCGAAACCGAAGCTTTCAGCACCTAAAATAGCCGCTTTAACCACGTCTAAACCTGTTTTCAAACCACCATCGGTTTGTACACGTACTTTGCCACGCAGGTCGTTTACACGAAGGGCTTGATGCGCCTCACTTAGACCCAACTCCCATGGCGAACCCGCATGGTGAATTGAGGAAAGTGGAGAAGCCGCCGTCCCACCGTCATAACCGGAAATGGTAATGAAATCGGCATAGGCTTTTGCTACGCCTGCCGCAATGGTGCCTACACCCGGTTCAGACACCAGTTTCACCGAAACCATCGCTTGAGGATTGACTTGTTTCAAGTCAAAGATCAATTGTGACAAATCTTCAATTGAGTAAATGTCATGGTGTGGAGGAGGTGAAATTAAAGTCACACCTGGAACTGAGTAACGTAAACGGGCAATCAAGCCATTCACTTTACCACCCGGTAACTGACCGCCTTCACCCGGTTTCGCACCTTGCGCGACTTTAATCTGCAACACTTCGGCAGACGTTAAGTATGCTGGTGTCACACCAAAACGACCGGATGCAATCTGTTTGATTTTCGAGTTACGGATGGTGCCATAACGTGCAGGATCTTCACCGCCCTCACCCGAGTTTGAACGACCACCAATGGTGTTCATAGCAATCGCAATCGCTTCATGCGCTTCCGGTGATAATGCACCTAAAGACATTCCCGCAGAGTCGAAACGCGGCAAGATTTCTTCAACAGACTCTACTTGCTCAAGCGCAATTGAATTATCAGTTTTTAGTTTGAATAAATCACGAATCGTTGCAATTGGACGAGTATTCACTAATTCTGCATATTCTTTAAAATCAGCATAATCACCCGAACGCACTGCTCTATGTAATGCATTAATTACATCCGGATTAAATGCATGGTATTCCTTGTCGAATACAAATTTCAGCAAACCGCCTTGATCGATTGGCTTACGTGCTTTCCACGCATTTTCAGCCAATTTTTTAAGATCATTTTCAAGATCAGCAAATGTTGCACCCTGAATACGGCTTGGCACGCCAGTGAAGCATTTGTTCACGACTTCATTGGATAAACCAACGGCTTCGAATAACTGACCACCACGATAAGACGCAACCGTTGAGATACCCATTTTAGAAAGAACTTTGAGCAAACCTTTCTCAATCCCTTTACGGAAGTTCGCTTGGGCATGAATTGGATCACCCAACAATTCACCTTTGGCAATCAAGTCATTGATCACGTCATAAGCTAAATATGGATAAATTGCAGTGGCACCGAAACCTAGGATCACCGCGAATTGATGCGCATCACGTGCCAGACCGGTTTCTACAATGATGTTGGCATCGGTACGTAAACCCACTTGAATCAAGTGGTGATGTACTGCGCCTGTTGCCATGAGTGCATTGGCTGGCAAATAACCTTTACGAATTTTCTTGTCTGAAAGCACCAGTAAAGTTTTGCCATCACGAATCGCTTGAGCTGCTTCCTCACAGATACGTGCAATCGCTGCCTGCAAACCTTCACTTGCCACATAGTTCAAATCGATGTCGGCAATTTCGTAGCCTTTACGACCCAAAGTACGCATCTGATGCATTTTTGAGTTTGACAATACCGGGCTAGAAATGATCAGGCGATCTGCATGTTCAGGGCTTTGTTCAAATACATTCTGCTCACGGCCCAAACAAGTTTCCAATGACATCACGATTGATTCACGCAATGGATCGATCGGTGGATTCGTTACTTGTGCAAACTGTTGACGGAAATAATCCGATACATGGCGCACCTGACGGGACAATACTGCCATCGGGGTATCATCACCCATTGAACCGACTGCTTCCTGACCGCTTTCTGCGATTGGACGGAGCAATTGATCACGTTCTTCAAAGGTCACCATGAACATTTTTTGTGAGGCTTTTAAGGCATCGCCTTTTAAGCCTTGATCACATAAATATTCTTCAAGTTCTGGGCTACCTTGTAAACGAATTGAGTTTTCACGTAACCATTCACGATAAGGACGCATTTTTTTCAAGTGGTTGCTGACATCTTGAGTATCAAGCAGTTTACCCGTGAGGGTATCAATCACCAGAATTTGACCTGGACCAACACGACCTTTAGAAATCACGTCTTCAGGTTGATAGCCCCACACCCCAATTTCTGATGCAAGGGTGATGTAACCATTTTTGGTAATCACCCAACGTGCAGGACGTAAACCATTACGATCCAGCATACAAATGGCATGACGACCATCCTGAATCACCAGACCCGCAGGACCATCCCAAGCCTCCATGTGCTTGGAGTTAAACTCGTAGAATGCACGTAGATCTGCATCTAAAGTTTCAACGTTTTGCCAAGCAGGTGGAACCAGCATGCGTAGTGCACGGAACAAGTCCATACCACCGCCGACCAGGATTTCCAGCATATTATCTAAGCTTGAAGAATCCGAACCGGTACGGTTCACAATTGGATTAAGCTCGGTTAAACCAGGAAGTAATGGGTTTTCAAATTTCGGAACGCGTGCCATTGCCCAGTTACGGTTTGCAGTAATGGTGTTAATTTCACCATTGTGTGCAAGATAACGGAACGGCTGTGCTAAAGGCCAACGCGGCAAGGTATTGGTCGAGAAACGCTGATGGAAGACCACAATGTGTGATTCCAGACGCGGATCTGCTAAATCGGTATAAAAGTCTGCAATTGCTTCAGGCATCATCAAACCTTTATAGGTGATGACAGTTGAACATAATGTAGTGACATAGAATGAAGAATCATTGCTCAGCAATTGTTCCGCACGACGACGCGCCAGGAATAACTTGCGGTTAAATTCAACTTCAGTGACACCCATTGGGCAATTGACAATAATCTGTTCAAATGCCGGCATCGATTGAAGTGCAATTTCACCCAAAGCCTCGACATTGGTTGGAATCACACGCCAAGCAAGGACTTTTAAACCTTCAGATTCGATTTCTTTGGCTAAAACCTGTTTTGAATGGGCTGCAATTGCCGGATCAAGATTTAAAAATACAGTGCCGACTGCAAAGATTTCGCTTAACGTGATGTCACTAAGTTTTTTTGCTTCTTCACGGAAAAATGCTTTCGGCATAGCCAGCAATAAACCACAACCATCCCCTGTCTTGCCATCTGCGGCAATACCACCACGGTGGGTCATACAACTTAAACTATGAATCGCGGTCTTGACCAGATCATGGCTTGCATCACCCTGCATATGGGCGATTAAACCAAAACCACAGTTATCTTTAAACTCATCCGGTTGGTATAAACCTTGAGCGGGAGCTACAGTATTAGGCGATGGCATGTGCATAGCGTACCCTTCTTTCAACATGGCCCATAAAGCGGGCATCTAACAATCAAATATCTTCTTTGTGATTTAGTCCAATTTACTTACACTCAGATCAAGATTGGGCAGAATCATTTTCTCCACCACCTAAGATAATCGCATTTCATCTTCTGTGCATGGATCAATTACAAAAAAATTTGCTGGTTTTACGCACTCTTTTAAAGCAGGTAAATTCAGTAACTTCGCACAATCATTGAATCTTTTCGCGCCAAAATAGGGACAATTCCTCAATTCATGCACCAATAAAGCAAAAATGATGCCAATTCAAAAAAGAGGTAGCTAAATGTTTTAAATATAGAAATATTAAAGTTTCAAATGCTCACATTTATTTTATTGAAACAGTTTTTCGCACTATATTTGTGCATTTAAATATTTTTATAACTCAATTTGCTCTATTTTAGAACTCTATTTTTAATTAAATGGGTCACTAATTTCTTGTTCTGGTGTTTTATTTGCTGAATTATTCTGGGGTTTTGCTTTTGGTGCAGATTCAACTGAAGAATGTGACTGCTGTACATCAACAACGTTCCCTTCTTCATCGCGACGTGTAACCGTGGTAGTGGTAGTTGATGCCTTCGGAGCAACCGCAGGTTCAGTCGGCTTGGATTTAGGTGGAGCCAAAAGACTCTCATCAATGCGAGGTAATGGTGCAGATTTTAAATTGACTGCATATAGTTTGCTATTAGAACCCATTTCATCTGCCCCCGTGTCATTGACCAAGGCAGCATAATTTTTGACATCCTGAACTTGAGGTTGAATAGACTTGGGAAACTGGAATGGCAACTGTTTAAGGGCTTGCTTTGCTTGATCGCCATTTCGGTAGATACCATAAAGCAGAACATATTGTTCAATTTGATTTTCACCACTTAGGCGAATGTAGAAAAAGTTTTTACGGTCGGACTGTTTTTTTAAAAAACTTCGAATCACATCCTCTTTAGTCACGCGAAATAATTCAATGGTAGAGGCACTTTTATTCTCAGTCACAAATTTAGTGCCACGAAATTCCGGTTCATAGCTGCCAGTATTTACCACGCGTGTAGTCATTTCTAAAGGACGCACCTCTTCTTGAAGTGCACCAAGAAGGTTGGTTGCAGCGACTTTTTCCGGTTGAATTTGCAATTCAGATTCAGTTTCAGCGGATTTTTCGACTTCGACCAAAGCGTCAGTATCGGTGATTGCCCAAAAAATAAGTGCTGCAAACAGACATACCAACCCACACACTAGCCAGATATAGTTTTGAATACGTTGCCATTGTGTACGGATGGTTGCCATGACTTATGCCTTCTCTTGATTCGCCAAAATCGCTTGTTTCATCAATTCCACATCAAATTCTTTGGTAATTACTGCCTGTCCTAAAGATTTCATCAGCACAAGGCGTAACTGTCCATTCAGCACTTTTTTATCATGTGCCATATAGGCGAGGAATTCATCCAGTGGAATAGCTGGGCATTTTACGGGTAAATGGGCACGCTGAATGATTTTTTTTGTACGCTCCAAGTCTTTTACAGAAATCCATCCCAGACGTTGCGATAAATCTGCGGCCATCACCATACCGGTGGCTACAGCTTCACCATGCAGCCAAATACCATAACCCAAGTAGGATTCAATCGCATGGCCAAAAGTATGGCCTAAATTAAGTAAAGCCCGTTCCCCCTGCTCTTTTTCATCATTGGCCACAATTCGTGCTTTATGCGCACAAGAACGGTAAACCGCCTCAGCCAGCAATGCTGAATCACGCCCAACCAAGCCATCCATATTTTCTTCAAGCCAGACCAAGAAATCCGGATCACCCAATAAGGCATATTTAATCACTTCTGCCAAACCTGCTGACAGTTCACGATCAGGTAAAGTCGAAAGCTGCGACATATCGGCAAGCACCACTTGTGGCTGCTGGAAAGCACCAATCATGTTCTTACCCAAGGGATGATTAATACCCGTTTTCCCGCCCACACTTGAATCGACTTGAGACAGAAGCGTAGTAGGTACCTGAATGAAGTACACACCGCGCTGGAAACATGCGGATGCAAAACCAGCCATATCCCCGATCACACCGCCACCGAGAGCCAGAACAGTCGCATCACGATTAAATCCTGCTTTTAATAAGGCATCAAAAATCAAATTTAAATGTTCAATGTTTTTGTATTTTTCCCCATCAGGCAAAATACATGTTGCAACTTTTTTACCTAAAGCTTTAATCGCAGTCAAATAATGCTCTAAATACAACGGCGCAACCGTAGTATTGGTCACAATCATCACTTGCTTACCTTTGATATAAGGCTCCAGTAATGATTCTGGATTTAAATCACTGCCAATAAAAATAGGATATCGGCGATCGCCAAGTTCAACATGTAGAGTTTGCATGAAATTAAAACCGTTAATTAGACTAAATCTGCTTCTTGAGAAACAATCATATGTAAGATTTTTTGAGCCAGATCACGTGCAGCCCCCTGATTCGTTTCAATAATGTAATGAGCAACTTCTCGATATAAAGGGTCGCGAAGGGCCAATAAATCACGTAACTTTTGTTCAGGATTTTCAACTTGCAACAAAGGACGGTTTTTATCCCGGTAAGTTCGCTGTAATTGAATCTCGACAGGAGTATAAAGATAAACAACAATTCCGCGTTGTTTTAAAAATTCACGATTAGGAGCTTGAGTCACTGCGCCCCCACCAGTTGCGAGAACCAGTTGCGAACGAGCCGTGAGTTCATCAATCACCATGGTCTCACGGTTACGAAATCCCTTTTCCCCTTCTTTTTCAAAAATCCAAGGAATTGTCGCACCTGTTTTCCGTTCAATTTCATGATCACTATCAAGAAACTCGCGTCCTAAAAGTTCTGCCAAATGACGACCAACAGTAGTTTTCCCCGCCCCCATTGGCCCTACCAAATAAACATTTGGTAGGGTTTCAAACTCATTGCTTGGCAAGGAGTCACCTATTTATTCTGCTAAATTCAAAATATATTAATGATTTCTTGAAACACTGTCATTAACAATTCGTGGTGTAACAAAAATCAATAGCTCTCGTTTATTATCCGACTTGATATCTTTACGGAATAAACGACCCACGTAAGGGATATCACCCAAGAATGGAACTTTAGTTTGTTGGTTTGAGGTTACTTGCTCAAAAATACCACCCAGTACTACTGTCTCGCCATTATCCACCAAGACATTGGTATTAATTTGATTTTTATTAATCGTCAATTGTCCAGTTGGTGTCGCATTTCCTGGAGTATCGCTGGTGATATTGAGTAACATTTGAACTTTACCATCAGGCGTAATACTTGGTGTTACATCCAAGCTCAGTACAGCATCAATAAATTCAGTAGTTGAAACAGCATTTGCACCCCCACCTTCCGATGATTGGTAAGGAATCTGTGTACCTGATGAAACTTTAGCCATCTGTTTGTCAGCGGTTAAAACTTTTGGTGTGGAAATCACTTCACCATAACCGTCTGCTTGTAATGCAGAAAGTTCCAAATCCAGCATAAAGTCAGACAAGCTGATTAAACCAAAGGCAATCCGGCTCGCACCTGGACTGGTTACCCCTAAGTCCACATTTAAGTTCTGTGGACGCTGAATTGTATATTTACCATCATCATCCGGCGTTTTTAAATCCCATAAGGTTGTATCACTACCACCCACCAGCAAACTATTGTTTTGATTAATCCCTTGCGACAATATCCCCCACTTCACGCCCATCTCTTTACTAAACTCTGTTGAAGCACGAACAATACGCGCTTCCACCATCACTTGTTTGACTGGGATGTCTAGCAAGTCGACCATTTTTCTGACCTTATCAATATTCTGTGCCGTATCATTAATAATCAGTGTGTTGGTTCGCGCATCAGCGGATAGCGTTCCCCGTGGGCTTAATAACGTTTCAGTAGAATTGTTGTTACTACTACCATTACTGGAATTACCGTTATTTGAAGATTTTGTCTGCGTAATCAGTCTTTCGATATCCGCAACCTTGGCATAGCTAAGTTGCATGTACTCTGTCTGAATTGGTGCCAATTTTACGCTTTGCTCTATCGCCTTCGCCTGCTCTTCTTCTGCTTTAATTAATTCAGAGACTGGCGCAATCCAGATGACATTCCCGTTACGGCGTTTATCTAAATTCTTGGTTTTTAGAATAATGTCTAGCGCCTGATCCCAAGGCACGTCTTTTAAGCGCAAGGTAATATTCCCTTGTACCGTATCCGCAGTCACCATATTGATTTCAGTGAAGTCTGCCAATAATTGCAGCACACGACGTACTTCAATGTCCTGAAAATCTAGAGAAATCTTTTTGCCGGTATAATTATTCGCGGCTTTCAGTTTAAGCGGATTTTTATCTTCAGGTCGTTTTAAACTGATCGTGAGTTTATTGTCCGCCTGATATGCCATATATTCATAGCTACCAGAAGTTTGAATGGTAATTACACCATTTCCACCATTATTATTTGCATCAATTGTAGAAACTGGCGTTGCAAAATCATTTACATTTAAACGGCGAGCCAAGTGTGCAGGCACTTTATTACCTAAAGTACGTACGACAACTTTACTACCTTGCTGCTGCACATCAACCTGTGTGTTGGTGCCGAGCAAATCAATCACCACCTGCCCTTCGCCTTGACCACCGCGCTGGAAGCCAATATTGGAAATGCCTTGGGTTGATCTTTGACTTTGAGCCACTACCTGCTGCGGTGCAAATGCATTACTCGCAGCAGAATTAATTTTTAAAATAAAAGTATTACCTTCTATACGTGTGGTAAAGGCACCAGCATCGGCCAAATTGACCGTCAAACGTGAACGTTGTGCATCAGAACTGACCTCTACAGAACTTGCTTCTTTGGTTGCAACCGCAATAGTGTTTTGCTTTAAATTTTGCTGTGCTTTATCAAAATCCAGAATCAGACGTGAAGGTTGTTCTAATTGATACGCTTGTGGCTGTGGAGGCAAGCCATTAAACATGACACGAATTTCTGTGCCCTGACCTGCAACTTGCATCGGTACAATATTGGTAATACCGACTTGTGCATTGGCAACTTGCATTACTGCGATTGCAACAGCACCCATAGAAAATTGACGGAACAAATGGTTCATTGTATTGCCATCCCCAAATATAAAATCTTTGAAACTGTTATTCATTTTTATTCCTTTAAACTTAAGGCGCTGGTCCAATTAATATCAGACTTCTTGGACGCTCTACATATCCTTCCCGTCCATCTGGAATAATTTCCATGAGATCAATTTGTGTTGGCGTGATATTCACCACACGACCATGATTCACACCCATGTAACTACCACGTTGTACGCGCTCTATTTCGCCATCTGGTGTTTGAATTAATGCCATGATCTGCCCAGCTTGGCTACGCATACTGCCCTTCATATTCAAGGATTCAATGGCATAGCTTTCTAAAGGTTGCAACTGGCGTGACAAATTAGGATAGACACGCTTGCCTGCCATCACTCTCAATTCAGCAGCAAGCGAGCCCGGTAAAAATGGACTTTTCAGTTGGTGCGCTGCATAGTCAAATGTCGGTACCGGTGGAAAAACCGGTGCCGGTTCAATCGGTAATGGCGGTTGATTACGAATAATCGCCATCTGCTCATTGACCGCATCAATACGAGAATCACACCCCACCAATAACAAACCCAATAACAGGCTTAAAGTAATTTTTTCTATTTTCATTACTGTGCCTCTCCAGTTGTAGCAGGTGAGCTAGCAGTGCCGGAAGCAACAGTTCCATCAGCTGACTGGTTATTGTCTGTAACACCGATATAACGATAGGTTTTGGCTTTAACGTTATAGGTAATTTGAGGAATATCGGTTTTCTTCTCTTTATTTTCCGTAGCAGTAATATCAAAATCATGTAAAGTAACAATACGCGGAAGTGCGGCAATACCACTCACGAAAGAACCAAAGGCATGATAATCACCTGTTGCTTCAATAGAGATAGGCTGTTCAATAAAGAACTCTTGTTTTATTTCATTTTCTAAACGGATATTTTTAAATTTCAGTCCTGAATTTACGCCACTGACGTTAATATCTTCAACCAAGCCTGGAATTTCAGTTTCTTTAGGTAATTGTTCAAGCTGCTGATTAAAATTTGCTTCCATTTCTTGTAACTGTGCTTGCAACTGCTGCAAATTACGGAGCTTTGAATCTTTTTCACGAAATTCATTCAGTAAATTTTGCTCTTGAGCACTGGCATTGGATATGGCTTCTATTTGTCCTTTAATCATCACAAAATAACCCAGAATACCAATCATCATCACAATTAAAATCCAGCAAGTGATTTTAACGGATAATGGCCAGCTCCCGTAATTATTCATATCCAAAGTATTGAACTGCTGAAGAAACTTATCCAACGTCATCTTCTTTTTAGGAGTAACAACACCTTCATTTGGGTTTAATTCATCAAATTCATCGAGACTCATTGTGCTGCCCCCACTGTTGAATTAGCTGTATTTTGTGGTGCTTCGGACGTAGTAGGTTGTGCAATTTCATCCAAGTCAGCAGTAATGACGAATGTACCATAACCTTCTTCAACACGCGGAACCACTGAACTAGGCACCTTATCTTTTTGTTCTTCAACAGCTAAAAAAGAGTTCATAAAGGCATTTCTATACCAAGCTGATGCTTCTAAATTACGCAAGAACTCTGCAACCGTGTTCGGACTTTCAGCTTTACCTTCGATGGTAAACTTATCCCCTGTACGAACAAATTTCGTAATATAGAGATTACTTGGCGTAACGCGTGCCATTTCATCAATGAGACGAACCGCAATCGGGCGTTGTCCTTGTAAGCCTTGAATTAACTTCATGCGCTCAATAATGGCATTTCGTTGATCTTCCAAGCCTTCCAAGGATTTCAATTGTACATCAAGATTTTGATTGGTACTTGTAATCAGTTGATTGGCTTGCTCTTGATCCTCAAGTTTATGATCGTAATAAAACCACGCCAATGCCACCGCTAAAGCCCCGATTAATGCCATCCCAATACAAATTGTAATAAATTCTTTTTTTCTTTTCTCTCTTAGCTCATCACGCCAAGGGAGCAGGTTAATTCTCGCCATTAATCAAAACTCCTCAATGCCAAACCGCATGCCACCATGAGTGAGGAAGCATCATTCTCTATCTTTTTAATATCAATTTGTGGAGAAAAGCCCATTTGTAAAAATGGGTTGGCAATAGTCACACGATAACCTAGTTTTTGTTGGAGTAGCTTCGCGAGTCCCGGAATATTGGCATTACCGCCTGCCAATAAAATATGATCGATCTCATTAAATTGTGAAGATGAGAAAAAGAACTGTAATGATCTGGCTGCCTGTTGAACCACTGCTTCTAAATAAGGTTCTAAAACTTCGATATCATAATCATCTGGCAATGAACGACTTTTCTTGGCACGGCCGGCTTCATCGAAAGATAAGCCATAGCGATTTTGAATTTCCTGAGTGAGTTGTTTCCCACCAAATACCTGCTCACGCGTATAAATCACTTTATTATTTTGCATGACTGATAAGGTGGTCATGGTATGGCCAATATCTAAAATACCGACTGTATTGACACCCATAGGTAAAGTATCGGAAAACACTTGATATGCATTTTCAATAGCAAAACTTTCAACATCAGCAATTTTTGGTGTTAAGCCGGCAAGCTCTAAAACTTCAGAACGTGCTTCAACATTTTCAAGACGGGTCGCCACCAACAGCACATTCACCCGATTCGGGTTTGCCAGACGTTCCGGCAACACCTCAAAATCAAGACTCGCTTCATCTAAGGGGAAAGGAATATATTGCTCGGCATCCATACGAATCTGAACTTCTCGTTCGTCATCGGTCATATCCGCATCCATCTCAATGGTTTTGGTAATCACCATTGAAGTTGGAATTGCCAGGGCTGCAACTGTAGATTGGGTATTTGCCAGATTAAATGCTTTCTCTAATGCTTCCCCCACCGCCTCTGGATTTAATATATTTTTTTCGACAACACTACCTTCAGGCAAAGGCACTAATGCATAACTTTCAACCCAATATCTATTACCGCTTTTAACAGAAAGTTCTAACAATTTAACAGAAGTAGAACTAATATCTACCCCAATTAACCCCTTACTTGGCTTACGATATAACCTGAGCACAATATAATTCCTATTATTTTTTTATCCCCACTGAAAGTAACCTACTAATTGGGGTTGGTCTATAATTTTATACAGATACAATAACGCATCTAACAATCTGTATGTGTAAAGGCTATACTGACCGCCAATTAGTTTGCCATTAGCTCTTATTAAAACTTACTTGTTATGAAAAAGCTATCTCGTTCGGGACATGTTCATCCATTTTTTTTGATCATAATTATAACCTTGGTCGCAATTCCGATGGGATTCTATGGCATGTATCTCTATATTGCCCCATCTTTACCTAAAATGACCACTTTAAAAAAGGCGCCGTTATTAAAGCCCTTGCAAGTATATAGTGCTGATAATGAGCTTATTGCAGAGTATGGTGGCAAGTTATCTGTTCCTGTAGAATACAAACAAATTCCCAAACCATTTATTTCTGCCTTTCTGGCAGCAGAAGATTCCTCTTTTTTTGAACATAGTGGTATTAGTTTTAAAAGCTTAGGGCGAGCCGTCAGTGAAACCCTTACAGGATCGAATGTGCAAACGGGTGGTTCAACCATCACCATGCAAGTGGCAAAAAATTATTATTTAAGTCCTGAACGGACACTGAAGCGCAAACTGACTGAAGTTTTCCTGGCTCGAAAAATAGAACAAAATCTAACTAAAGAAGAAATTCTCACGCTCTATGTAAACAAAATTTTCTTAGGGAAAAATGCTTACGGGATTGCTGCTGCAGCGAAAATTTATTACAACAAAAGCCTGGATCAGCTCAGTATTGCTCAAATGGCAATGATTTCTGGCCTGCCCAAAGCACCCTCCAAATACAATCCTGTAGTTAATCCAACACGTGCCCTGGAACGTCGTAACTGGATTCTCGGACGCATGCTGCAATTGGGTTATATTAATCAGTCACAATATCAAAAAGCCATTGCTGAACCGGTTAATCTGGATATGCCTGATCGTGGTATTAACAATAAATTCCCCTATGTCGGGGAAATGGTTCGTTCTGAATTGGTAGAAAAATTTGGCGAACAAGCCATTGATTCTGGTTATAAAGTTTATACAACTGTCGACAGTAAACGCCAAGCCTATGCAGAACAGGCGGTGCAACAAGGTTTAGAGGCTTATGATCGTCGACATGGTTGGCGCGGTGCTGAAGCAAATGATAAACCACTGACTGAATTCAGTTCATACGCAAATACTTATCCTGCGAAAGTCATTAAAGTAAATAGCAATTCTTTTGATGCAATGATGCAAGATGGCTCTACCGTGACCGTGCCTTGGTCAGGGATGTCCTGGGCTTCTCCTTATCGAAATGCCAACAGTGTTGGTCCTGCTCCACGTCAAGCTTCTCAAATTGTTAAAGTTAAAGATATTATTCGGTTACGTCCTAACGATAATAAAACCTCATGGGCGCTGGTTCAAACGCCTAAAGTTCAGGGTCAACTGATCGCAATCAATCCAAATAACGGTGCAATTGAAGCCATTGTCGGTGGATATAATTTTTATCAATCTAAATTCAACCGTGCCCTACAAGGCTGGCGCCAGCCTGGTTCAACCATTAAGCCTTTTGTATATGCTTTGGCACTCGAACGTGGTATGACGCCTTATAGCATGGTCAATGACAGCCCGATTACGATTGGTAAATGGTCACCCAGGAACTCGGATGGGCGTTATTTAGGGATGATTCCTTTACGTCGTGCTTTATATTTATCTCGAAATACTGTGTCTGTTCGATTGTTACAAACTGTCGGAATTGAACGTACACGCCAGTTATTCATGGATTTTGGCCTGCAGGAAAATCAGATTCCGCGTAACTACACCATAGCCTTAGGCACACCGCAAGTGCTTCCAATTCAAATGGCAACGGGTTATGCCACCTTTGCTAATGGCGGTTACCGTATTCAGCCACATTTTATTGATCGTATTGAAGATGCTTACGGCAAAGTGATTTATCAAAGCAATCCAGACTATGCCTGTATTGCATGTATCAATCAAAAAGAAGAGACTGAATCAGCTGAACCAGTGACCCCCGATGACGAAGTAATTCAAGTCACCAATCAAACCCTGCAAGCAGAAAAAGAACTGGCGCAACTGCAGCTAGATGAATCAAAAAGTAAATATCGCCAAGCACAGCGTATTTTAAAATCCAGTTCTGCTTATGACATGGCCAACATTCTACGTGATGTGATCCAACAGGGTACCGGCCGTGCAGCACTTAAAATTGGTCGTGACGATATTGGCGGTAAAACAGGAACCACCAATGATGCTAAAGATGCCTGGTTTGCTGGATTCAACGGCAAGCTTGTTACTGTAACATGGGTCGGTTTTGACCAGCCCACTACCCTTGGTCGTCGTGAATATGGTGGTGTAGCCGCTTTACCGATCTGGACCAATTTTATGGGTAATGCTTTGCAAGGTACCCCAGCAGCATGGGTGCATTTCGACAAAAATGCCAAAGCACCAACCAACCGCACCCAGACTGTGACGATTGGCGAACCGGTCAGAGAGGATCGCTCTTCCCCACCCTTGGCTCGCCCATTGTACCGTCCAGCGCCTGTTGTCCCAACAGTCGCACCTGAACGTGACTTTGACGATTTGCCTGGAGAAGAAATACAAGCTCCAGAAGATACCCCACAAAAACCAGCCAGCAATAGACCGGATGCGATTCAACAGCTTCTCGATGTATTTGAATAAAGCTATAAAAAGCCCTCAAATGAGGGCTTTTTATTTAGCTTATTTCTTTTTAAATAAATAAATCTGGAACTGTCCTTTTAACTTAAAGTGTTCGTTCTGCTCTAAAGCCTGACGACGCTCTGGTTTCGCTTTATAAGCATAAGGGGTCATGGCAATCAGGTTCTTCAAGTCCGTTTGCTGTACTGTGAAAGGCGCATCTAACACGCTTTGATCTACCAATTCAAAAGCATCTGCCAATTGATCAACGAACTTTTGCGATTCATGTGGATTGACTTCCTCAAACAAAGCCTCACGCATGGCATATAAGTGTTCAGTTGCAGGAGTCACCACCATCAAATAGGCATTCGGCTTCAGCACCCGCAATATTTCCTGTTTGGGAATCGGACTAAATAAACTGGTACATAAGTCAATTGAAGCCTCTAAAACAGGAAGGGTTGCACCAGTTCCTACCACCCAAGTCACTTTTTTATTGAGTTTGGCCGCAACCTGTACGGCATTTTTGGCAATATCCACCCCTACACATTGCAACACCTCGGCCTGCATGGCATTGGTGTAATAACCTTCGCCACAACCAATATCCAGCAGGTTTTCAATACGTAACTCACGAATTTTCTTGACCACCGCCTGTTGCAATGGCGCATAGAAACCGGCACTTAAAAATGCCCGGCGTGCCTGTACCGATTCCACAGTATCACCTGGGTTTTTACTGTGTTTATGCTGTACTACATGCAAGTTGACATAACCCTGTTTTGACACGTCATAACTGTGGTTATTGATACAGCGCCATGTTTTCTCGGTCAGCTTGAGGGCTTCACGGCAGACAGGACACATCATCAGATTCATATTTCTCTCCAGTGCCTAAAATCAGGCGATAAAAAAAGCCGGCAGATGTGGGAGCAAATGCCGGCTTTTTCGAATATTTGCTTAACGCAATTTTAAGGTCATTAAGCCTAAAACCACCAGCATAATTGTGATAATCCAGAAACGAATCACCACCTGGGTTTCACGCCAGCCTTTTTTCTCATAATGATGATGCAGCGGTGCCATTAAAAATACACGTTTGTTACGCATACGCAGTGAACCAATTTGCAGGAATACCGAAATGGCTTCAACCACAAACACACCGCCCATAATAGCAAAAACAATTTCCTGACGAACCATCACGGCAATCGTACCCAACATTGCACCCAGAGATAAGGCACCGACATCACCCATAAATACTTGTGCCGGATGTGCGTTATACCAAAGAAAGGCCAAGCCCGCACCAATCATTGCAGCACAAATCACCACCAGTTCAGATGAATATTTCACATAAGGCATATGCAGGTAATTGGCAAAACGAACATCACCTGCAAGGTATGCAAACACCCCCAAACCTGCTGCAACAAGCACGATTGGCATAATCGCCAAACCATCCAGACCATCAGTCAGGTTAACTGCATTGGATGCACCGTTAATCACCAGATAAGTAAAGATAATAAAACCGATACCCAGCGGAATGGCAGACAAAGGGATACTAATATTTTTAAAGAACGGAATCAGCAGATCCAGCATATTGGCGGTATGCACAGGATTCGCCTGCTGCGTCGCAATCACATACAGTGCAATACCAGCGCCTAACGATCCCACAGAGGTCCAGAAGAATTTTTTACGTGCAGGCAAGCCTGCATTGTCTTTATAACGGACTTTAATCCAGTCATCTGCCCAGCCCACAGCACCAAAGATCACCATCACGCCAAGCACAATCCAGACATAGGGATTGGATAAATCTGCCCAGAGCAAGGTGGATATCCCAATCGAGAGCAAGATCAAAATCCCGCCCATAGTCGGAGTGCCCATTTTCTTGGCATGACCTTCAGGAGCAAAGGAACTGACTGCTTGGCCATATTTGAGTGCTTGTAGCTTGCGGATCATTACCGGGCCCAAGACCAGTCCAATGGTCAATGCGGTTAAGACACTGAGCAAAGCACGTAATGTTAAATAACGAACCACCTGAAACGAGCTGTTATAACCCGCAAGTTGTTCAAATAGCCATAACAGCATTAAATTTTCTCCATCAAATCAGCCATCAATGTTTCCATGTGGGTATAACGAGAACCTTTGAACAGGAAACTCATGGATTGAGGTTGATGTGTTTCAATTAAACTGAGCAAGAAAGGTAAAGCCTGTTCTTGGGTCAGGAAAGCCTGCATTTTTTTACCATATTGGGTACTACGTGCTCCTTCTTGTGTAGCAGGTGCAAACTCACCCACTGCCACCACAAAATTGACACCTGTCGCAACCAGATCTCGGCCCAACATATAATGTTGTTGTGCCGCGCTTGCACCTAATTCGCCAATATCGCCAATCACCATCACTTTCACCCCCTCTTGCTGAGCAAGCACTTCAGCTGCTGCACGCATCGAGGTCGGATTGGCGTTGTAGGTATCATCAATGAACAAATGGTTTTTAGCTGCAATAAAATTCAAGCGACCTTTGGCACCTGTCGCCTGTTCTAGACCTGTCACAATATCATTTAAAGCAATACCAATTGCGAGCGCGAAAGCGGTCGCAGCAGTGGCATTCTGGACATTATGCTCACCGGCAAACGGTAGGTTGACCTGGCGTAGACCATTCGGTGTATTTAAAGTAAAACTGGATGATTGTGGATGCAATTCAATTTCCGTTGCAAACACATCACCATTTTCGCCAAAGCTTAATACCTGTTCGGTTTGTACGGCTTGACGGATCGTATCAGTAAAATCATCTGCAGCCGGTACAATCGAGGTACCGGTTTTGGCAATATGGGCATAAATTTCAGATTTAGCACGGCAGATGCCATCGCGTCCGCCAAACTCACCCAAATGCGCAGTACCAATATTAATGATCCCGGCAACATGCGGTTGCACCAGATTTGAGGTGTAATCAATTTCACCCTGATGACTTGCACCCAATTCCATCACTGCGTACTGATGTTCGGCACGAAGCTCTAACAACATCATCGGCACACCTAAATCATTGTTTAAGTTACCGCGAGTAATCAACGTAGGTGCCAAGCGAGATAAAATACTACCCAGCATTTCTTTAGTCGTGGTTTTACCACTACTGCCGGTCAGCGCAATTACCTTCACTTGTGAATTTTGCGCACGGCGATAAGCGCCTAAATGGCCGAGGGCCAAACGCGTATCTGCAACCACGAGCTGGCAAATATCTGCATCCACCGGATGACTGACAATGGCAATTTCGCAACCCTGTGCTGCAACTTGAGCAATAAAATCGTGTGCATCAAAACGTTCGCCTTGTAGCGCTAAAAAAGCATCGGCTTTTTCAGCATCACGGGAATCCGTCAAAATTCGTTTAATATTGCCTTGAGGCACTTTCTCATTCAACCAGTAACCTTGAGTGGCATCCGTAAGCTGTGCAGCTGTCCACGGCTCCAAAGGCACCGTACTGGTAGTCGATGTATGCATTTTTTTTTCCTATTGAGCCGGATAAGCTGAAGCTGTGGTGTGATGTTGGGTAGCAATTGCAGATTGCACTTCAATCACGTCATCAAACCAGTGACGCACGCCATCAATCTCTTGATAATTTTCATGACCTTTACCGGCAATGACCACGATATCGCCTGCTTGGGCTTTTTGCACGGCAAATTTAATTGCTTCACGGCGGTCATGAATTTCATGGACAGTATCAACTGCAACATTAATCCCCGCTTTCATGTCAGCAAAAATTTGTTCTGGGTCTTCCGTACGTGGATTATCTGAGGTAATCAAGGCAATATCTGCACCATTGAGTGCCGCTTGCGTCATCAATGGTCGCTTGCCCCGATCACGATCCCCACCACAGCCAAATACCGCCCACAATCGATTCGACACATGACGTTTTAAGGTATTGAGCACCTGAATCAAGGCATCTGGGGTATGCGCATAATCCACCACAAATAATCGGTCTGCGTCACGAATCACCTGCATACGACCTGGCGCACCTTTTAATTGTGCAACGGTTGAAATTAGTGTGGCAAGATCAAAGCCGGCTTGCTCTGCAGTCACTAAACTTGCCACCAGGTTTTCTACATTAAAATGACCCAGTAACGGACTCTGCACGTCAAACTTACCTTGCTGGGTAATCAGTTTAAAGTCTGCACCATTTAAACTGTATTGAATATCTTCAACCTGATAATCCGCAGTTTGCGTGGTTGAATAGGTCAGAATTTTTGGTTGTGCTGGATTGGCTTTTACCGCATCAAGCATGACTTGGGCGTATTCATCATCAATATTGATAATCGCGACTTTTAAACTCGGAAATTTGAATAAGCATGACTTGGCTTCAGCATACGCTTCAAGCGTGCCATGGTAATCTAAATGATCACGGCTTAAATTACTGTAGGCTGCAATTTCAATATCGCAGCCATTTAAACGGCCCTGCTCCAGACCATGGGAACTGGCTTCAATTGCAGCAAATTCAGCACCAGCTTGAGCATAGCCATACAAGGCATTTTGCAGTTGCAAGGCATCGAGTGTGGTATGCGAAGATGCTTCCAGATTCGGCAGAATTCCGTTACCCGTAGTCCCCATTACTGCACATCTCTTGCCTTGCAACATCAGCAATTCGGCGACCAGTCGTGAAATGGTGGTTTTACCATTGGTTCCTGTCACTGCAAGAATTCGTGCTGCTGGTACAGGCTGAGTCGCTTGCAGATATAGTTTTTGCCATGTTCCCATCAAATGACGGACATTCGGTACAACCACACTGTTTTCCAAACCCAAATCGGCTTCACTGACCACAGCTAATGCACCATGTGCTAAAGCTGACTGTGCAAACTGCAAGGTTTTTTCCGGTTGAGAAAAACTATTCAGGGCAATAAAAATTTGCCCTGGTTCAACTTTACGACTATCTAGACCAAAGCCACTGAATGGCTGGGTCATCCATTCAGCGATTTTTGCGGCAGTGTAGAGCTCTTGAAATGTAAGGGACATTCATCACCTGTTACTGGATTTTGGGAGTATCTAAAGGTTTATCTAAAGGCACGTTCATTAAACGTAGCGATTCTTGCATTACACGTGCGAATACCGGAGCTGAAACCGTACCACCATAGTAAGAGCCTTGGGGATTTTCCACCACGACAATCATGGCCAAGCGCGGATCGCTCACCGGCGCGACACCGGCAAATAAAGCACGATATTCGCTGGTTGAATAACCTTTACGGTCAGCACGCAGTTTATGGGCAGTACCTGTTTTACCGGCCACACGATAGCCAGGAATAGTGGCACGTGTAGCAGTTCCGCCTGGCAAGGTCGCTGTTTCCATCATTAACAGCACTTGATCGGCAATTTTCGCATCAATGATTTGCTCGCCCTTCGGAGGCTGTTCTAATTTATATAAACTTAAAGGCACCTTGACGCCTTTATTGGCAAGCATGGCATAAGCATCCGCAATTTGCAGCACTGTCGCATTCAGGCCATAACCATAAGCCATGGTACCTACTTCAGAAACATTCCATTTGCTTGGTGGCAAGATTAAGCCTCCACTTTCGCCCGGGAATTTCACTGCCGAACGCTGCCCCATGCCTACACGCTTATAAAAAGTCGGCAAAGTGGCATACGGCAAGGACAATGCAAGTTTCGCAACACCCACGTTAGATGATTTCTGGATAATGCCACCTAAAGTCAGTGCACCATAGTTATGCGTATCGCGAATGGTATGGTTACCAATGCGCATACTACCCGGTGAAGTATTCACCACCGAATTTGCAGTGTATTTACCACTTTCCAGAGCCATAGCGACAGTCAAGGGTTTCATGGTTGAACCCGGTTCAAATGAATCCACTGCACCCCGGTTACGCATGGCATCTTTATTGCCTAAACTTTTTTTATCATTCGGGTTGTAAGACGGCCAACTGGTCATGGCCAGAATTTCACCCGTTTTGATATCTACTGCAATGGCAGTCGCTGAACGGGCGTTATTGGCCACTCCGGCAGCGGTTAATTCACGGTACATAATATATTGAAGACGTGAATCAATACTTAAGGTGATATTTTCCCCCGCTTCAACTTCTTTAATCACTTCCGGATCTTTAAAACGGTTGCCTTTTTTATCACGGACGATCTGCTGTTCACCATCATGACCGGATAATGCAGTATTTAGCTGCATTTCCAAACCTTCAATACCAGTGCCTTCACTATTGGTTAAACCAATAATTTGTGCATTCGGCTGTGGCTGCGGATAGTAACGTTTATAGTTTTTTTCAGTATAAACCGCCTGAAACTCGCGTTTTGCGATCAGTTCAGCTTGCTGCGGTGGAATTTCTTTTTGCAGAACCAAATAGCGTGAACGTGGTTTATCGTTCATTTTCTTTTTTAACTCGGCACGATCAATTCCAACCGCATCGGCAAGTTCATCCAGGTTTAAGTTTTTATCCGGCAATTGACGTTTTAATTTACGGTTATTTGGATCTTTGGCCAGTTCAGCGGTAATCTCATCAAACTGTTTTTTAGCTTCGAAATAGTCACGTGGATCAATTACCACTTTCATGACCGGGGTACTAATGGCCAATGGCACACCATGACGATCATAAATCACGCCACGCATTGCCTTGACTTTTTCCGTTCTTAAAATGTTGGCATTGGCTTTGTTCTGTAAAAAGTCTTTATTGATGACCTGCACGTAAAATGCACGCGCCACTAAAGCCAAAAAGCAGAGTAAAACCACACTCCACATCAGATAAAAACGCCACATATCCACGCTAAGGGTATTTTTATCACTAATAGACTGCTGCTTTTTACGCACTTGCTTGTTTCTCTTGTCCACCATATTACAGCTAGCCTTATTTTTTATCTTCTGAAGTCATTGGTAAAGAAATCACAACCGTCTGCGCTGCAGGTGGCGAGTACATTCGCAACTGAGTCACAGCACGTGTACCAATTTGCGCTGTTGCACCAAAGGTTTGCTGCTCAATAAGCAAACGCCCCCACTCTGCATTCAGATCATCCCTTTCCCGATTAAAGGCACTTAATTCACGGTAATCATGACGATATTCAAAAACCTGAAAAACCACCATAAGGGCACTAAAAAACACCAATACCAGTAAAATGACATAACTGATGGTTTTTTTCATCGCCAATTTTTCTGTTTTCTTTTCAACAACTTCAGTTTTCATTATTCGCCTTTCGAAGCTAATCGTTCTGCAACTCTAAGCCATGCACTACGTGAACGAAAATTGGCTTTAATCTCTTCTTCACTGGCACGTACACGGGAAATTTTCTTTAACCGACGAGTATCTTCCCGTTCTTGTGGCATACCCCAACTGGTATCTTCTGCTAAAGTTGATTCTTTTTGAATAAACTGTTTAATTAAACGGTCTTCTAGCGAGTGGAAACTAATCACAGCTAAACGTCCTCCAGTTTTTAGCACATCCACCGCTTGCGGCAGGAAAGCTTCAATATCTTCTAATTCTTTATTAATGGCAATACGAATGCCTTGAAAAGTTCGGGTTGCCGCATGTTTATTTTTTTCCCATTTAGGATGGGCAACTTTCACAATTTCAGCAAGTTGTGCTGTCGTTTCAATATAACCCGCAGCTTTAATGGCTTTGGCAATACGACGACTATAACGTTCTTCACCATATTGAAAAATAAAATTGGCCAAGGCTTCTTCTTCAATATTAACCAGCCATTCCGCTGCAGTCGGACCTTTTGAATTATCCATACGCATATCGAGTGGCCCATCTTTCATAAAACTAAAACCACGTTCAGCCTGATCAAGTTGCGGAGATGACACGCCTAAATCTGCCATCACGCCATCAACCAGACCAATGCCACGTGCTTCAAGCTCTTGTTTTAAATCTGCAAAACTGGCATGAATAATTTTAAAACGTGAATCTTCTTGTTCTAGTAGTGCCGCAGCCTCTAAAGCTTGTGGATCTTTATCAAACCCATATACACGTGCATTTTCATCTAATTTAGACAGCAAGAAACGGGTATGTCCCCCTCGGCCAAAAGTACCATCGACATAAATTCCTGTATTTCGATCTGCCAACAAGGCATCAACAGTTTCGTGAAGTAATACAGAAATATGCGACATAAGGGTTCAATCAATACTGTGAAAAATGTAACTGCACATTATTACCTTGTTTTGATAAAGCTCCAAACGACTTTTTGTAGGGAAATATTACTTTTCATAGGGAAAACCGTTTTTGGATTTATTCATTCCAGATTTAGCTCATATTTAATCTGAATTGAGATCATTTTAAAAATACATCTGGTCAGAATAAAAAAGCCTCCCAACTCAGGAGGCTTTTTAAATCACACAGCAAGCATTTATTTACGTGTGTTATAAATCTGATCGAAAGTTGCCCCATTCACAAAATGATTTTTTTGTGCCTGAGCCCAGCCACCAAACACTTCATCAATGGTGAAGGTTTTAAGTTTAGGAAATTGTGCAGAGTATTTCGTTAACACTTCCGGATTACGTGGACGATAGAAATATTTTGCTGCCATTTCTTGACCTAATGGGGAGTACAAGTAGTTGATATAGCCTTGAGCTAACCATTTGTTCCCATCTTTTTCGACATTTTTATCCACAATCGCCACTGAAGGTTCAGTCAAAATTGAAATAGATGGATAGATAATGTCGAACTTGTTTTTACCCAAGGTCTTTTGAGTCACGAGGGCTTCATTTTCCCAAGTCAATAACACATCACCAATGCCACGCTCAGCAAAAGTCGTCATTGATGCACGTGCAGCAGAATCCATCACTTTTACGTTGTGGTACATTTTGCCGACAAAGTCTTTGGCTGTAGCGTCGGTACCACCCGGTTGTTTAAGTGCATAACCCCAAGCGGATAAATATACCCAACGTGGCAAACCGCCGGTTTTAGGATTTGGGGTAATGATTTGTACGCCCGGTTTGGTTAAATCAGACCAGTCTTTAATATGCTTTGGATTACCTTTACGCACCATAAATACGATGGTAGAGGTATAAGGAGCAGAATTATGCGGGAACTCTTTTTGCCAACCCGGCTGGATTTGACCTGATTTTACAATTTCTTCAATATCGTTGGCTAAAGCCAAGGTCACCACATCAGCTTTTAAGCCATCCACGACCGAACGCGCTTGTTTACCTGAACCACCGTGCGACTGTTTAAAATTTACAGTACGACCAGTACGTTCTTTCCAGTAAGCACCAAAGGATTTATTGAATTCATCATAAAATTCACGGGTTGCATCATAGGAGACGTTTAAAAATTCGCGATCCGCTGCTTGAGCAGTGGTTGCAGTAAAAGCAATGCCGGTTGCCAGCAATGCCGCACTGAATAATGCTTTAAATTGAGTTTTCATCACAGTACAGACTAGTTATCTTCATTACTGCTAAATATATGAAATAAAATCATAAATCGCAATTCATACATACAATTTTAAACTTAAAAAAATACGCTCCTATTTATTCTAATTCATTGTTTTATTTATAAATAATTAAATAAAGCCCTTTATCCCAATTAAATGCCTTTTTGTGTTTTTCTTATGCAAGAAACGAATATTTCCTAATATTCGTTTCTTTTCATTCACCTAAACAACTCCTTACCCCATTACTTTTTTTCAGCATAAATTTGGTCGAAAATCGCACCATTTACAAAATGGGTTTTCTGCGCTTTTGCCCAGCCACCAAACACATCACCGATGCTAAACAGTTTGATTTTTGGAAATTGTGCCGCATATTTTGCTGCAACTTGTGAATTACGTGGCCGGAAGAAAGATTGTGCAGCCAAATCCTGTCCCTTGGGTGAATATAAATAGTTTAGATAACCTTTGGCTAAATTGCGGTTGCCATCTTTATCTACGTTTTTATCGACAATTGCCACCGAAGGCTCTGCCAAAATTGAAATGGACGGATAAACAATCTGGTATTTATCTTTACCCAACCCCTGAGTCGCCAGCAACGCTTCATTTTCCCAAGACAATAACACATCACCAATACCACGTTCCGCAAAAGTGGTTAAAGAACCGCGTGCCCCTGAATCCAGTACTTTCACGTTTTGATAAAGTTTTTTAACCAGCTCTTTAGCTTTGGCATCGTTACCGCCCGGTTGTTTCAGTGCATAGCCCCACGCTGAAAGATAAATCCAACGTGGTGCGCCACCGGTTTTTGGATTGGGCGTGATAATTTCTACCCCTGGCTTGGTTAAATCATTCCAGTCTTTAATATTTTTAGGATTACCTTTACGCACCAAAAATACTACGGTTGAGGTATAGGGTGCTGAATTATTAGGGAACTGTTTTTGCCAGTTTTTATTAATTAGACCTGCATTAACAATTTCTTCAATATCATTGGCTAAGGCCAAGGTCACCACATCGGCTTGTAAACCATCAATTACTGAACGCGCTTGTTTACCCGAGCCGCCATGAGATTGTTTGAAATTTACTTCTTGTCCAGTACGCTGTTTCCAAAACTCACCAAATGCCCGATTATATTCCTGATAAAATTCCCGCGTCGGATCATAAGAAACATTGAGAAAATCTTTTGCAGCGAAGCTGTGTGAAGTCATTCCTGCTAACCATGCAAGAATTGTAGATGCTATTATTTTTTTCATGATTTTAAACTTGTACTGAATGATTAAAAGTACTATATAAATTTAAAATATTTTTAACAATCATATGATTATATTGCTTTATTGATTAAAAATCAGTTTTATGGATATCTATTAAAATGCTTTTATATGCATTTTTATGACTAAAATACTCACAAACTGATTTAAATCTCCATCTTTTGTATTAATCTTCATGCTATCTCCATAGTTATTTGATACAAAGTGGATACATTGAATAAGTTTCTTATCAATTTGTAAAAGAGTGTGACCTAGTTCTACTTTTGTATTTTTTTATGTGTTTAAATGGTATCACTAGATTAGAAAAATAATACCTACTAGAGAAATCCAGCACCAACCAGGGGGGATGTGGAAATGAAATATACACCGGTTCTAACAGCATTGAGTTTAACGCTGACTTTAGGTTTTATGACTCAAATTGGAAACGCGGCTGCTATTAAAGCTACAGATACCAAAATCAGTTTTTCACCTGAAAAATCTTCACTGATTGAAAAAGCGTTGCAACAACAAAAGCAAGGTTCGCAAACTTTTCGTAACGATAATGATTTAAAAGTGCTTACTGAAATTAAAGTTGCACCTACACAAAGCTTTTTTGCTTCTCAAAATCAAAAATTTACCCGTTTTGTACAAGTGTTTTTCCCGCAAAATAACTCTTAGTTCGATCCCCAACTTCCTGCCCCTTTAAGAAGTTTAAATTAAGCCTAATCATTTCAATGTTGAATTTAACATTAAGTGATTAGGCTTTTTCGTTATAATACTTTTCATTCACATTCTGAAAAATATTGATTATGACTGTTCGTACTCGTATTGCCCCTTCTCCTACAGGTTTTCCACACGTAGGCACTGCATATATTGCCTTGTTCAACTTATGCTTTGCCAAGCAGCATGGTGGGGAATTTATTCTTCGTATTGAAGACACCGATCAGCTTCGTTCAACCCCTGAATCTGAAAAAATGATTTTAGATTCATTGCGTTGGTTGGGTTTGAATTGGTCAGAAGGTCCCGATGTGGGTGGCCCTCATGCACCATATCGTCAATCTGAACGTATGGACATCTATAAAAAATATGCTTTAGAACTTGTTGCAAAAGGTCATGCATTTTACTGCTTCGCAACGAGTGAAGAACTAGATCAAATGCGCGCTGAACAGCAAGCTCGCGGTGAAAGCCCGCGTTACGACGGTCGTGGTTTACTTTTGTCTGAAGAGGAAGTTCAACGTCGTTTAGCTGCAGGCGAAGCGCACGTCATTCGCATGAAAGTGCCAGCTGAAGGTAGCTGTAAATTTGATGATATGCTTCGTGGCGAAGTGGAAATTCCATGGGCTCAAGTCGATATGCAAATTTTGCTTAAAACCGATGGCTTGCCAACTTACCATTTGGCCAATGTAGTCGATGACCATTTAATGGAAATTACCCACGTGATTCGTGGTGAAGAATGGATTCCATCTGCACCTAAACACCAGTTGTTGTACCAATACTTTGGCTGGGATATGCCTGTACTTTGTCACATGCCATTGTTACGTAATCCTGATAAATCAAAATTATCGAAACGTAAAAACCCAACTTCCATCAATTACTACAAAGATATCGGCGTGCTACCTGAAGCATTGTTGAACTATTTAGGCCGTATGGGCTGGTCTATGCCGGATGAAAGTGAAAAATTCACTTTGGCAGAAATGATTGAACATTTCGACATTAAACGCGTATCGCTAGGTGGTCCAATTTTTGATGTCGAAAAACTCAACTGGTTGAATGGCCAATGGATTAAAGCCCTTACTCCTGCTGAATTGTTAAATACACTTTTAGCTTGGAAATCAGATCGTAAAACTTTGGAAGATATTGCTGCTGCAATTCAACCGCGAATCAACTTATTGTCAGAAGCGGTGAACTGGGCTGGTTTCTACTTCAACCAGTTCCCACAACTGTCAAAAGAACAGTTTGAAAGCAAAAAACTGTCTGAAGAACAAGTGCGTCAGAGCCTGCAATTCGCGATTTGGCGTTTAGAAAGCTTATTTACCTGGAATAACGATACAGTCAGCCAAACCTTAATGGATCTGGCAAATCAGATGGAAGTGAAACTTCGTGATTTCATGCCTGCTTTCTTTATTGCCATTGCCGGTTCGACCAGTTCCACTCCGGTTATGCAATCAATGGTAACGATTGGGCCTGATTTAACTTTTGCCCGTTTACGTCATGCACTTGAAATTGTTGGCGGTCCGAGCAAAAAAGAAGCAAAAGTTTGGGAAAAACTCAATGAAAGCTTAAAATTGCCGAAAAATGACGCAGTTGATGAAGCATAAGTGATTTTATAGTTGACGTGTGGACGCAATATCCCTAATATTGCGTCCACACAGACTGGGGTCATAGCTCAGTTGGTAGAGCGCTACAATGGCATTGTAGAGGTCAGGAGTTCGATCCTCCTTGACTCCACCATCTCATGTTTTACCTGTGTTGCCTCGATAAGTCCCTATCGTCTAGAGGCCTAGGACATCGCCCTTTCACGGCGGTAACCGGGGTTCGAATCCCCGTAGGGACGCCAAATTCAAAAAAGCCACTGATCTATTCAGTGGCTTTTTTATTGCCTAAGTTTTTATTTATCTTTTTTCATAGCTGTATTTTTGATTTCTGTGGCATTCCGATTAGAATAACCCATAGATTAGAATTGTGGAGTTGCAATGCAATACCGTTGCCCAAAATGCCAAAGCCCTAAAATTATGCCTGTTGCACAATCAGGTGGACCTGCAGTACGTCCAGTTGTCCCTAAAAGTTTAGTCTTTTTAATTCCTGCTGTTTTTATCTTATTGCTGTTGGTTTTAGTTAGTATTGCAATGTGGATTTTTGGGGATGGCGCCGGCACCACCCTTCAATCAGCAACAGTGGCGGTATTTGTGCTGTGCCTGATTGCAGGCTTTCTGTTCTACCGTGACCTGCCGGACTTTAAAATCTCGATGCAAGGTTTTATGCAGTCACAAAAGAAATGGAAATGTCGTGAATGCAACCACGAATGGGAAATTTAAAATAAAACTGCGTTCACATCAGCTCCATATTTATTCTTCGTGCTGATGTGAATCTTTATCATGCTGATGATGGTTTTCTTGATGATCATCTGGGTGGCAATGTGAATGGGTCAAACATTCATCTTCTTCAATCTGCAGCGTCATTTCAGTAATAGCATGTTCATGGCTTAGCATTTCCAAAGCTTGCTGATACAACGCATTACGATCTGCCTGTGGCGCATATAAATGTACGGTCAGATGCACATTCTTTGAAGTAATCGCCCAAACCTTGAGTTGATGAATACTTTCGACATCTTTTAAATTCAGCAGATCATTGCGCAGTTTTTCAATATCAATTTCTTCCGGCACACCTTCAAGCAAAATATTGATACTTTGTTTTAGTAAAATCCAGGTTCGAGGTAATACCCAAAAACCAATCAACACTGCAATCAAAGTATCTACCCAAACCCACTGGGTAAAATAAATAATCACAGCACCAATAAATACTCCCACTGAACCCAAAGCGTCACTCAAAACTTCTAAGTACGCTCCTTTTATATTTAAACTGTCCTGACTGCTTGAAAATAGAATTTTCATCGAAATCAAATTAATAACCAAACCAATCAGCGCCACGCTCATCATGCCCAGACTTTGAATTTCTGGCGGATTGGAAAACCGCTGGTAAGCTTCGTATAAAATATACATCGCCACCACAAACAGCATCGAGGCATTGAATAAAGCGGCTAAAATTTCAAAGCGCTGATAGCCGAAAGTACGCTTGTCATCCGCAGGCAACTTACCAATTTTTATCGCCACCAGCGCTATGGCAAGGGCGGCTGCATCGGTAAACATGTGAGCCGCATCGGAGAGTAAAGCCAAACTTTGTGTAATAAAGCCCGCGATTACTTCAATAATTAAAAACGTACTGGTCAGTACCAAGGCAAAGCTTAATTTCCTGGCATTGTTTTCGGTCACAACAGCATGACTATGATCATGCCCGTGATGGTTGCTCATGCTGAGACTCCTTATTATTTTTAGATAATTTAATTCATTACCTCTGTTTTAACATCACCTTAAAACTGACTTAAGTTTTATAGAATGAATAAAATATTTATATATTTTATAAATCAACAATTACAAATTATTCATTTGAAAAATATTTAAAAATATATCGATTAAGTGAATAGATATTACTTTATGCGGAAATAATACAAGGAGGCAGTGTATGTTTTATAGGTCCTCAAAACTTTTATAAAGCAAATATTTACCTCTACATATACTCTGATAAATTGGTAAATCCAACTCACGTAGATGAGTTATTCAATCCTCTTACTTTAAAGAAAATTCCATAAAAGCTTCCCCCGTTGAATTGCTTAACTTTACTCTAAAAAAATCAAGATACCGAAATGCAATATGGTATTACTTCTGTACAGCATTAAGGAAAGACAAAAAACACCGTACAAAATCGGTTTAAGCCAGTTAAATGATTATTTAAGTCTAGACCGTCTTTAGATTTATGCAGAAAAATGGTCAAAAAAGCTGTTAAGTAAGGCCATTTTGAGACGAAAGCAGCGTTATAACAAACTTTTAATAAATTAGCTTTTTGCTAAAAATTCCTAATAAAAAACCAGCCCGCAGGCTGGTTTTTTAATCATATAAAAACAATCAACTAAACGCCGATTTTTTTGTATTTAGAACGCTTCTGTACAGCAGCATCACCCAAACGTGACTGGCGATAGGCTTCATATTCCGCATAGTTACCTGCGTAGAATTCAGGCTGTTCATTTTCAAATGACAAGATATGCGTTGCAATACGGTCCAGGAACCAACGGTCATGCGATACCACCATTACCGTACCTGGGAATACAAGAATTGCATCCTCAAGTGCACGTAACGTTTCGATATCCAAGTCGTTTGATGGTTCATCCAGCAAAATCACGTTTGCGCCTTGTTGCAAGACTTTTGCAAGTTGCAGGCGGTTACGTTCACCACCCGACAAGCTGCCAACACGTTTTTGCTGATCTTGACCTTTAAAGTTGAAACGACCGATATAAGCACGTGATGCAATTTCGTAATCGCCTACCTTCAAGATATCGAGACCACCAGAAATTTCTTCCCAAACGGTTTTATTGTCATCCAAAGTATCACGCAGCTGACCCACGTAAGACACTTTAACGGATTCACCCAAGGTTACTGTACCGGTATCGGGTTGTTGCTCGCCAGTCATCATACGGAACAGTGTAGTTTTACCTGCACCGTTAGGACCCACAATACCCACAATCGCAGTCGGTGGCACAGAGAAGGTTAAGTTCTCATAGAGCAAACGACCATCAAATGATTTGCTAATGCCTTCAACATCTACAACCTTATTCCCTAGGCGTGGACCGGGTGGAATATAGATTTCAGAAGTTTCGTTACGTTGTTGGAACTCACGTGAGTTAAGTTCTTCGAAACGTTCCATACGCGCTTTGTTTTTCTTTTGCTGACCTTTGGCATTTGAACGAACCCATTCAAGTTCTTTTTTCAATGCTTTGGCAAAAGATTCTTCTTGTTTGTTCTCTTGTTCTAAGCGGGCATTTTTCTGTTCCAACCAAGAAGAATAGTTGCCTTGGTAAGGAATACCATGTCCACGGTCAAGCTCCAGAATCCACTCGGCCACGTTATCCAAGAAATAACGGTCATGCGTAATCGCAACGATGGTACCAGCGAAGTCTTTCAAGAAACGTTCTAACCAAGAGACAGATTCTGCATCCAAATGGTTCGTCGGTTCATCAAGAAGCAACATATCCGGTTTAGATAACAATAAACGACACAATGCAACACGGCGACGTTCACCACCTGAAAGCAAGTTTACGTCTGCATCCCAAGCTGGAAGGTTCAGTGCTGCTGCAGCCTGATCCATTTGGTTAGTCAGGTTATGCGCATCCCAAGAATGGATAATTGCTTCCAACTTCTCTTGTTCTTTTGCAAGTGCATCGAAGTCAGCATCTTCTGCTGCATATTCCGCAAATACTTCATCCAGACGCGCCAAGGCATCTAGGGGTTCACGTAAACCATCTTCAACGTTACCACGAACGTCTTTATTCGGATCTAATGGTGGTTCCTGCTCAAGATAACCGATTTTAATACCCGGTTGAGCACGTGCTTCACCTGAGAAATCTTTATCTACGCCCGCCATAATACGAAGCAAGGTAGATTTACCTGCACCGTTTAAACCAAGCACACCAATTTTTGCGCCTGGGAAAAATGATAAAGAGATGTCTTTCAGGATTTCGCGCTTAGGCGGAACCATCTTTGACACACGGTTCATCGTGTAAATATATTGGGCCACGTAGGACTCCTCTATAGAAAAAACCACATTCGCATAACCATAATATTATGCGAACAAATAATAGCGGGCATTATACGATGAAAGTGCCGAAAAAATAAGGCATAGCTCGCATCTTCAATAGAATGTTACAACTCAGGTCGCGTTTATTTTTTAAACATATTACCCAAACTTAAACTGGTTCAAGCTGAATTGAAAAATGATCACTGATATGAATATTTAAGATAACAATTTCATTTAAATAGCACTTTGATTCATATATAGAAATGCTAAACTCGATCAATATTTAACTCACGAAGATGATGTAAACATGACCTATAAAGATGAAACCCTGGCCATCCATGCGGGATATAGCCCAGATCCAACCACAAAAGCAGTGGCTGTACCGATTTATCAAACCACATCTTATGCCTTTGACAATACTCAACATGGAGCCGATTTATTTGATTTAAAGGTTCAGGGCAATATCTACACCCGTATTATGAACCCGACTACAGCCGTTCTAGAGCAACGTCTGGCGGCACTTGAAGGCGGTATTGGTGCATTGGCCTTGGCATCCGGCATGTCAGCCATTACCTATTCCATTCAGACCATTGCCGAAGCCGGTGACAATATTGCCTCGGTTTCGACTTTGTATGGCGGAACTTACAACTTATTTGCGCATACCTTGCCAAAACAAGGCATTGAAGTGCGTTTCTTTGATTATAAGAATCCTGAAGCGCTGCGTGGTCTGATTGATGAAAAGACCAAACTGGTGTTTGTGGAATCGATTGGTAATCCGCTCGGCAATATTATCGATCTGGAAGCGATTTCGAAAATTGCGCATGAATATGGTGTGCCCGTTATTGTCGACAACACGGTTGCCACCCCTGCTCTACTGAAACCTTTTGAACATGGTGCCGATATTGTGGTGCACTCACTAACCAAATATATTGGCGGTCATGGCAACTCGATTGGTGGCGCCATTGTGGATAGTGGCAAATTTCCTTGGGGCAAATATCCTGAACGTTTCAAAGTGCTGAATACACCTGATCCAAGCTATCACGGTGTGAATTATGTGGAAGCTTTAGGTGCAGCCGCTTATATCGCGCGTGCACGTGTGGTGCCATTACGCAATACTGGTGCCGCAATTAGCCCTCTCAGTGTATTCCTGATTCTGCAAGGCTTGGAAACTTTAAATTTACGTATGGAACGCCATACTGAAAATGCGCAAAAAGTGGCTGAATATTTACAGCAGCATCCAAAAGTAAAATGGGTCAATTATGCTGGCTTAAAAGATCACCCACAGCATGCTTTGGCGCAAAAATACGTGAAAGGTAAACCATCTGCGATTCTGTCTTTTGGGGTACAGGATGGGCTTGAAGGTGGAACTCGATTTATTGATGCATTGCAACTCTTTACCCGTCTGGTGAATATTGGGGATGCAAAAAGTCTCGCTTGCCACCCTGCCACGACCACCCATCGCCAGCTCAATGAGGAAGAATTGAAGTCAGCGGGAGTCAGCACGGACATGGTTCGCTTGTCAGTTGGAATTGAACATATTGATGATTTAATTAATGATTTAGAACAAGCGCTTGCTCAAGTTTAATTTTTTATAAGCTACTTTAAACTGAACCTTCTTCCTCAATGAGAAGAAGGTTTTTATTTCTTCAATGGTTTTTGCTTATTTCTCTTTGCTTTTTTTTGAATTCATGGTAAAAATTAAGTTATAAGAAGAATAAAAATAGAGCAATTACTCTAATTATATTTGTAAATTCAACAACTTATTTATAGATTTTTTTTTAACTTTGGTTATCATAACCTACACGAGAAGAGCTCAATTCCCCAATATTTTGAGTCAAATAATCAACTAGAAAAAACATAAGTTAGCATTTTGTTCTATTTAAATTAGGAAAAACAGCGTGAATTCGAGACTAGAGAAACTTTTTCGCAACCGCGTCAACGGCAAAGTGGTTTTAATTACAGGTGCATCCAGTGGTATTGGCTTAACTGCTGCACATAAACTTGCCGATGCAGGCGCACATGTTTTATTGGTGGCCCGTACCAAAGAAACATTAGATCAAGTTAAACAAGAAATTGAAGCAAAAGGTGGACAGGCTTCAGTGTTTCCATGTGATTTAAATAACATGGAATCGATTGATGAAGTTTCTAAACAGGTTTTAGAGTCTGTCGATCATATTGATATTTTAATTAATAATGCGGGACGTTCTATTCGTCGTGCAGTACACGAATCATCCGATCGTTTTCATGATTTTGAACGTACCATGCAACTGAATTACTTCGGTGCCATCCGTTTAGTCATGAATATTTTACCACAGATGATGATGCGCCGTGATGGTCATATCATTAACATCAGCTCGATTGGTGTATTGGCCAATGCAACACGTTTTTCAGCTTATGTCGCATCTAAAGCTGCACTGGATGCGTTTAGCCGCTGCTTGTCCGCCGAAGTTCATTCGCATAAAATTGCGATTACTTCAGTTTACATGCCGTTGGTACGCACCCCGATGATTGCACCAACCAAAATTTATAAATATGTACCAACCCTTTCTCCTGAACAGGCAGCAGATCTAATTGCTTATGCCATTGTGAAGCGTCCGAAGAAAGTGGCGACTCACTTAGGCCGTTTGGCTTCTATCACCTACTCTATTGCGCCAGATATCAATAATAAATTGATGTCTATTGGTTATAACCTGTTCCCAAGCTCTTCAGCTTCGGTCGGTCAACCACAGAAATTGAATTGGGTGCAAAAAGCGTATGCTCGTTTGTTCCCGGGTGAACATTGGTAAAATCTTTTCATAAGATATTTTCAAATGAAGGCCAGTCATGAGACTGGCTTTTTTATGTTATAAACACGCATCATTTTTTTGCTTTTAGATTTTTTATGCGGATTGCTGCTGTTATTTTTCAATATGCCTGTTGTGCTTTTGCCCTGTTTCTTTGCTACCGAATAGTTACTTCTATCTATCAACAAGACTATCAATTGATGGATATAGTCAGTGATGTTGGTAGTATTTTAATTTGTATCGATCTGGCTATATTTCTGCATTTCAATAAGTCGATGGCATCGCTAAAAATGAAACGTGCATCTCAACAGTCGCCGGTAGAAGTTTCAACATTGGAAAAGGTGAGCCGTAAGTTGGGGCATCTGGGCATTATGCTGATTATTTGTAGCTGGATTGTGCCAAAGCTTGCATAAAAAAACCTCCCACTTGGGAGGTTTTTCTTTAAATTATTTCTTCAAAGCCACATGTCTTTAAATATTTGTATGTGCTGTCATATTTTGACTTTGGACGTGTCCAATCACAATCATCCACATTCGGAATATAAATCACCATTCCTTGTCGAGCTCGAGTCAATAACATCCGATATGCATTTAACAAATATTTCTGTTTTTCATTCTGTTTTATCTGTTGCCAACAGGTCCCTTTAAACGACTGATACCGCCATCCATTATCATAGTAAAAATTGATATCCCAAGCCAAACATGTAAAGTCTATTTCTAAGCCTTGTATATCAAACTCAGTCGCTATTTCCTCTAAATAATAAGAAGACCGAACATCTGTCTTATAGTTTAGAAACCAATCTGCTGGAGATATTTTATTTTTTACATCTATTCCATCTGCTTTCAATCGTCGCGCACCAGAACTCGCAATTACTCCATAACGCTCAGAGCCTTTAGCTTTTGTCTTAAGCCATTTTTTCTGTTCAGTTTCAGCTAAATAAACGGGCTCGTTCAAAACTTTATCTGAATAATAAATATTCCAATTTGGATAATTCTGTCTTAATGCCGAAATCCACTCCGTGACACCAGCCTCTCCGGTGTTAATTTCTTGCCCACCCCCAATTAGACAGACAATGACACACCAATCCTGGTGACGATCCATGACTCGAATCAAAAACTCAGGCTCAGACATATCAAAGTCATCAATGCCCTTTTTTTGTTTCATAAAATTAGAAACTTGTTCTTTTTTCCACGCTCTTTGGGCTTCATCAAAAATAACGACCTTCTCAATCGGAACTTCTGCCGACTTTAAATAATGGTCACGAAAGTGATGAATATTTTGAATAAATGTTTTTGCCCCCCGTTCAGCCTCTGAGCGTTTAATGTTTTTAGCTACACTTTTTCCAATTTCTACAGTATTACGGGTTAAAGCTTCTCTTAACACATCGACCAAAGGACCATTTCCAGATAAGAATACTGAATGCTCCGACTCATCTACCTTCAATCTTTGATTAGCAATATTTAATCCTGCTAAAGTCTTTCCAGCACCAGGAACCCCAGTTAAAAAACAAATTGCTTTCTGATTGTTTTGCTTACTTTTTTCAATAATTGATTCAATCTTTTTTGAGGTTAACTCTAGATTAATAGCACCCGCATCGCTGCGAGAAATCTCTTCAACTTGATGCCCTTGATAAAGTGCCTGAGCTGCTTCAATAATCGTAGGTGTAGGTTTATAAATTGAATTTAACCAGCTCATTGCATCAATACGCTCTAAACCTGCATATTGCTGAATAATCTGTTCTATTGTTTCTTTTAAATTTAACTCATTGCAACACACAACTTCCTCAAGGTTTATTACCTCAGACCAGTCGATCTCTTTCTCATCCGCCTGTGTCGCAACCAATACAGGAATAACCTTTCGGTTATAGCTTTCTGCATGAAAATTAAGTAAATCCAGACAGTAATCAATGGTTTGTGTCTTTGCATAAGACGAATATTCTTTTTCACCTACCTTAAATTCAATGACAAAAATTAAATTTTTAATAATCAAAATATTATCAACTCGTTTTCCCATACGAGGAATTGAAAACTCAAAAAATAAATGTCCTTCTTCAAATTCGGCAAAGCTATTTTTTAAAATTTGAATTTGTTTAAGCCATGCATTTTTTTGTCGTTCTTCCAGTGCAAATTGATGTGCTTGGGTCAAAACACCAAAAATCTCTTCGGACGAAGTAGAAGTGAAATTTTGAATTATATTGTGGTAATAACTACGAAGCATTTTCACTTTAAATTATATATTTAATATATTGAAATATAAAATAAAAAACCTCCCACTTGGGAGGTTTTATTTTAGCCAATAAAGATTATTTTGAACCTTTAATTCCGGCTTGTAATAACAATGCACCTAAACCACCAATTTTTTGCTCTTGTGGTTTAGCAGATTGAGGTTTTTTCGCGTGTGGACGATCACCCTGAGGACGTACATTTTGCGGACGCTTCGCTTGTGGCTTACGTTCACCACGTTGCTCAGTCTGAGCATTTTGCTCACGGCGTGGCTGACGTGGCGCTTTAGCGGGTGCTTCTGAACCTTCAGGACGCATAGACAAGTTGACACGATTACGTTCAGCATCTACTTGCAATACACGGACTTGAACAATTTGACCCGGTTTCACTACTTTATGTGGATCCGATACAAATTCATTGGCAAGTTCAGAAATATGCACTAAACCGTCTTGGTGTACACCAACATCGACAAATGCACCGAAGTTGGTCACATTGGTGATCACGCCTTCAAGTTGCAAGCCTTCAGTCAGTTGCGATACTTCGGTAATGTCTTCACGGAATTTTGCAGTACGGAATTCTGGACGTGGGTCACGACCTGGTTTTTCAAGTTCGCTCAGTACGTCTTGAATGGTAGGCAAACCGAATTTGTCATCTGCAAATGCTTCAGCATTTACCTGACGAATGATTTCAGAATTACCAATGATGTCTTTTACCGTAGTTGCTTTTGCTTCAACAATTTTGCTCACCAACGCATAGCTTTCAGGGTGAACGGCTGATGCATCCAATGGTTCAGAACCATCTTGAATACGCAAGAAACCTGCTGCCTGTTCAAAAGTACGTTCACCTAAACGAGGTACATTTTTCAAGGCTTGACGGTTGTCAAAACGGCCATTTTCTTTACGGTAATCAAAAATCTGCTGTGCAATCGATTTGTTCAAACCTGCGATATACGACAGGATTGCAGGAGATGCAGTATTTACATCTACACCGACTGAGTTCACACAGTCTTCAACCACAGCTTCAAGCGTTTTCGCGAGTCCTGTTTGGTTTACGTCATGTTGATATTGACCTACACCAATCGACTTAGGATCAATCTTTACCAGTTCCGCTAGCGGATCTTGTAGACGACGGGCAATCGATACCGCACCACGAATTGAAACGTCTAGCTCTGGAAGCTCTTGTGATGCCAGTTCAGAAGCTGAATAAACCGACGCACCCGCTTCAGATACTGAAACGCGAGTAAGGTTCAAGTCTGCATTTGCAGCCATCATTTCCGCAACCACTGCTTCAGTCTCACGGCTTGCCGTACCATTCCCAATTGCAATTAAATCAACATTGAATTCACGGCAAAGACGCGTAAGTTCAGCAATTGAACCTTCTTTGTCTTCTTTTGGTGCAAATGGGTAAATGGTACTGTGTGCAACAACATCACCAGAAGCATTAACCACGGCCAATTTCACACCGGTACGGATGCCAGGATCGACACCTAAAGTGGTACGCGCGCCTGCTGGTGCAGAAAGCAATAAATGACGCAAGTTTTCTGCAAAGACTTCCATAGCCTCGCTTTCAGCAGCCAAACGTTTTTCAGTCAACAATGAATGTTCGATTTGTGGACGAACTTTACCTAACCAGAACAACTTAGCAGTTTGTTTCAAGTAATCTGCACGCGCCTGTGGTTGAACCGAATCAAGATTGTATTCGGTTTCAATACGCGCTAAGAGTGCATCATCTTCACCATCCACCTTTAAGCCCAATACGTTTTCTTGACGGCCACGTAACATTGCAAGCAAGCGGTGTGAAGGGACTTTATTGAAGTTTTCAGAGAAATCGAAGTAATCGCGGAATTTCTTACCGACTTCTTTTTTCTCTTCACTTGCCACTGCGCTTTTTAAAACAGCAGTTTTCGCAAAGCTCGCTTTTAATTCTGTAGTCAAAGCAATGTTTTGCGCCCAGTCATCAATCAGAATGTGCTGGATCGCATCAAGCTGACTTTCTACATCTGGATAATCTTCATGACTAAAGCCAGCTAAAGCTTCAGTCGGATCAACTTGCTCTGTAAAGATTTTTTCCGCGATTGGACCCAAGCCTGCTTCTTTGGCTTTAAATGATTTGCTGGTACGTTTTGGGCGGTACGGCGCGTAAAGCTCTTCTAAAGCATTCTTGGTTTCAGCAGCGTTGACGCGATTCAATAAATCATCTGACAATTTATTTTGTTCTTTCAGAGATTCAATCACCTTTTCACGGCGCTCAAATAAATCGCGCAGATATGATAAACGCGTGTCGAGTTGGCGTAACTGCGTATCGTCTAAGCCCTGAGTTACTTCTTTACGGTAACGTGCAATAAAAGGAACGCTTGCACCCTCATCAATTAGCTTGATGGCAGCTTCTACTTGATTTGGACGTACGGCAATTTCTTTTGCTAACTGCTGAACTAAGTCAGTCATCGTGTTTGATCCCACAAGGATAAGTACTAAATGGCATGATTATAAAGACCAAGACCATAAAATCCACAATTGTTTTTATTAAATTTATAAGTGGTCAATATTGCCAATCAATGTGACTTTTATAATTGCCTACAAAATTAATTGATAAGTAGATTTTTAATCTGAATATTCAGCAAGATCAACTACAATTTAGATGTATACATTTAGTATCTATGTCTTGATTTTACCTGCTATATTTGTTGCTTTAGAGCATAGTAAACAGATACAAATGAATCGTATACTCAAGACTATCCGAACTTTTGTTTACGATGACAATAAAGAATAAAGGAGCACATCATGAGTTTAGTTGTACCTGCTGAAAAAACAGATCCAGTACAAAACGAAACTGATCGCGTCGAACGCATTCTCGTTGTAGATGATGATGTGCGTTTACGTACGTTATTACAGCGCTTTCTAGAAGATAAAGGCTTCGTGGTCAAAACTGCACACGACGCAACACAAATGGATCGTTTATTACAGCGCGAACTTTTCTCCCTGATCGTGCTCGATTTCATGTTACCCGTGGAAGATGGCTTAAGCATTTGCCGTCGTTTACGCCAGTCCAATATCGATACACCAATTATCATGCTGACTGCACGCGGCAGTGACTCTGACCGTATTGCAGGACTTGAAGCCGGTGCAGATGACTACTTGCCAAAACCATTTAACCCAAATGAACTTTTAGCACGTATTCGTGCAGTACTACGTCGTCAAGTACGCGAAGTTCCAGGTGCACCTAGCCAGCACATGGAAGTGGTCAGCTTTGGTCCATGGTCACTGGATTTATCGACACGTACCCTGACCCGTGAAGGTCAAGTGGTAACGCTGACTACAGGTGAGTTCGCAGTACTTAAAGCACTGGTGCAACATCCGCGTGAACCGTTGACGCGTGACAAGTTGATGAATCTTGCCCGTGGTCGTGAATGGGGTGCGATGGAACGCTCGATTGATGTTCAGGTATCTCGTTTACGTCGTCTGGTTGAAGAAAATCCTGCCCGTGCACGCTACATTCAAACCGTTTGGGGCGTAGGTTATGTGTTTGTTCCAGATGGCGCGGAATAATGACTACAATGTTTGAATACAAAGCCATTTGTTATTCAAACTGAGATTAGATACGCATGCATGCCATTCACAACCTGCCCTTCATTCGATAAATGTTGTTTCTGCGATGCTCTAAGTAAACAGATAACAGTGAACAGGTTTTGTGGATGGCAAAAGTTTTTGGTTACTTTTTTCGAAAAAGTGACCTGTTGAGCTCCTTCCAATAAACGGACAAACAGGAAGACTCCGCTATTAGCCTTAAATTGTTCGCCCCAAATTCACCATAGGAATCAGGTGTGAAACTCGAACCCATCGACCCACAGAAATTTACTGATTTTGAGACTTATTCGGAAAAGAAGCGAACCCGCTCGGAACGCTTTTTTGACAAGATTAAGCCGCGTTCTGCTGCAATGCGTACCACTGTGCTGGTATTATTCATTGTATTCTTCAGTTTATTTATGTCGTTATGGTTCTTTTGGCGTACGCTTTATTTGCCTGAGATTCAGCAGCATGCACGTTATTTAGGTGTTGAACTAGAAATTATCAATAATCCAGATTTACGTATTTTTCATAATAATGCCGAAGTGGATGTCGATACCTGGTTAAAAAACCGCGTCGGAATTGAATACGTTATCGACCCGAAAGAATATCCGAGTGTGCGTGATAAAGTCATTGCCGAGTTTTTTACCAACCAAATTGAGAAAAAGTTAGCCAAAGAACTGAAAGTTGAAAATGTGACAGTCTATTTCCAGTTTAAGCCGAGTCCGCGTATTTGGATTCAAACCCCTGAAATGAATGGCCATTGGGTACGTGAACCCTTAAAAACCTATGCCAACTATAGCCCGGAACTGGTGTTTGGCTGGTTGCTTGGTGTGCCACTGATTGCTGCTGCAATTATTTTGACCTTGGTTCGCCAATTAAATCGCCCCTTACGTCGTCTGCAAAATGCGGCAAATAACTATAGTAAAACCGGTTCTGCTCCTTATCTGGAAACCAACCATGGTCCTCAAGAAATTCGTGAAGTAAACCAAGCGTTTAATCAAATGATTTATACCCTGGATCAGACTGAGCGTGACCGCCGTATTATGCTGGCAGGAATTTCACATGACTTGCGTACACCCTTGACCCGAATTCGCTTAAGCGCAGAAATGATGCCTGATGAAGACTTTCTTAAAGAAGGTTTGATTTATGATGTAGAAGATATGGATGCAATTCTTGATCAGTTCATTTCATACATGCGAGATGGCTCAGATGAGGAATTACAAGACACTGACATTAATATGCTGTTACAAGAATTAGTCATTCAATTCAAACCTTTAGATATCCGTTTTACAGCCCAAGATATACCCCTCATTCAGGCCCGTAGCCAGTCTTTAAAACGTATGATTGGTAATTTAATTAATAACTCGAAACGTTATGGTGCTGAACCTATTGAATTATCAGCCAAAGTTGAAAATGAGCATATTTATATTAGTGTTGTGGACAACGGAGATGGTATTCCAGAAGATCAGATTGAAGACTTGATGCAACCGTTTGTGCGAGGCAATGAAGCACGTACCATACAAGGTAGTGGTTTGGGTTTAGCCATTGTGAAACGTATTGTCGACATGCATCAGGGGCAACTTACAATTCACAATCGCCCTCAAGGCGGGTTGGAAGCGCTTATTTGTTTACCTATTCTTCACAATCAAACAGAAGAAGAGGTTGCTCCAACTACTTTGGGAAAAATTAAACAAACATTGACTGAACACTTTTAACAATTGCGCAAATAACACCCAAACAGTTTTGTTTAACTATTAATCTGTTATTTTTTAGGCCTTTAAAATCAATACATTAAAACCCATAAAAAATCGTTATACCCACATTTTTTCAAAAAATTAGACCTTAGCCTAACAGGCATGCACAATTCCTTTTTAGGGCGGTACAATCCACCTAGTTTTGAACAAGAATTGAGCGTAAACCATGTCTTTAGATCGTATTCGTTTAGCATCACTTCATGACAAAGTCATGAATGCAGAACAAGCTGCTACTTTTATCCAAGATGGTATGACTGTAGGTATGAGTGGATTTACTCGTGCAGGTGAAGCGAAAGCTGTTCCTTTGGCACTTGTAAAGCAAGCTCACAGTAATCCTTTGAAAATTACTTTAATTACTGGCGCGAGTCTTGGTAACGACTTAGACAAACAATTAACTGAAGCGGGTGTTCTTGCTCGCCGTTTACCTTTCCAAGTGGATAACACTTTACGTAAAGCCATCAACCAAGGCGAAGTGATGTTCATCGATCAGCATTTGTCTGAAACCGTTGAACAAATGCGTAACCTTCAGCTTAAAAAACCGGATATTGCAATTATTGAAGCAGTTGCAATTACTGAAGATGGCGGCATCATCCCAACCACATCTGTAGGTAACTCTGCAAGTTTTGCCATTTTTGCTGAAAAAGTAATTGTAGAAATTAACACGAACTTAAGCCCTGCTTTTGAAGGCTTACACGATATTTATATCCCGACTTATCGTCCAACACGTCAAGCAATTCCTTTGACTCAAGTAGATGAACGTATTGGTACACATGCGATCAACATCGATCCTGCTAAAATTGTTGGTATTGTCATTAACAATGAATATCATGACTCTCCATCTACTGTGACCCTTCCAGATGATGAAACTCAAGGTATTGCCAACCATTTGATCAATTTCTTTGAACAAGAAGTTGCTGAAGGTCGTTTACCGAAAGATTTAGGCCCCTTACAAGCAGGGATTGGTTCTATTGCCAACGCAGTATTGACCGGTCTTAAAGATTCAAACTTTGAAGATTTAGTGATGTATTCTGAAGTACTGCAAGACTGTACTTTCGAATTGATTGATGCCGGTAAAATGAAATTTGCATCAGGTTCATCAATTACGCTTTCTGCTAAATATGGCGAAAAAGTATTTAACAATCTAGAAGCGTACAAAGACAAACTGGTACTTCGTCCACAAGAAATTTCTAACCACCCTGAATTGGTTCGTCGTTTAGGAATTATCGGCATCAATACTGCGCTCGAGTTTGATATTTACGGTAACGTAAACTCAACTCACGTTTGCGGTACTAAAATGATGAACGGTATTGGTGGTTCAGGTGACTTCGCACGTAATGCTCACTTGGCAATCTTTGTGACCAAGTCGATTGCAAAAGGTGGTGACATCTCTTCAATCGTACCAATGGCATCACATATCGACCATACTGAGCATGATGTTGATATTCTTGTGACTGAACAGGGTCTTGCCGACTTACGTGGTTTAGCACCACGTGAACGCGCTCGTGCAATCATCGACAACTGTGCGCATCCAATGTATCGTGATGCATTGAATGATTACTTTGACCGTTCATGTGCAAAAGGTGGCCATACTCCTCACCTGCTTCGTGAAGCGCTTTCATGGCACTCTAACTTTGAAGAAACTGGCCATATGCTTGCGGCTCAGCCAGAAGCTAAAATTGCTTAATCACAAAGATTGAATGACATTAAAAAAGCGTACTTCGGTACGCTTTTTTAATTTTAAGAAAATGAATTCCAAGCCGGTCATTTCTTTTACATAAAAAAATTAAATTCAATCCTGATCTGTTCAGGATAATGCACGTTCAAACCCTATAAATGCTGTTCCACCGCTTGGCGATTTTGCTTTTTAATTTTTTCCATTTCTGCATTTAACTGCAATACCTCCTGATACAAGGCATTAAATTGCTTTAAAGGTTGATCTTCATAAAACATAAAGGTTTTGTTCTTTTTCTCCCATTTATTATTTTTCAGAATTTCAAACAAAGCATCGGCTTTAGTTAATATTTGCAACTCCAATGCAAATAAAGCATGGGTTTTATCACTGTCTCGACTTTCACGCAGGCTATCCGTTAACTGATGTCGCAGATTGGCTTTAATGGATAAATGCTTAGCTCGCGTTAAAGTATCCTCTTCACGTTGCTGGGTTTGTTGTTGATACTGTGCGGCTAGAAGATGGGCCTGTTTCAACATCTGCTCAGTCTCTACAAACTTTTGTTTACGGTCTTGATCCAAGCGGTCAATATTTAAAAATTCATCCCAATGAATTGCTTTAAGCGCTCGTAAATACTCATTCCTGGCTTCAGCATTTTGAATCATCTGACTCAGCACAAAGTCAGCCATCACTTTATAGTCGCCCTGTAAACGATTATCTGACACATTGATATTAATCGGTTCAGACCAGTCTTGCGCTTGTTCATAAATGAGTTCTGCTTTTTCATACAATACAGTCTGGTAATCCTTAAGTTGACTCAGGTCATTTTGTTGTACCGAATACTGATAAAACAGCCAACCAAATATGGTACATGTCGCCAATCCTAAGATGAGAAAAATCCTTGGCATGCGAAACTCCCCTATACTGACTTTTTCATAGCATAACCCGATTCAAAAGCATTCTGCTTATTTATTCCGCTCAAACAGATCGCATTTTTCTGGCACGATTCAACTTTAATTCAATTTTCATGCTTTAAATTTTTATCTGCACCCCCATCAATATAGGCAATAAAAGATTCGAGATTTCTCATGCGCGTAGATATTTGGTCAGATGTGGTTTGCCCATTTTGTTATATTGGTAAAAAACGTCTTGAAGCTGCTGCTGAACAAGCAGGTTTAGAACTTGAAGTTCACTGGCATAGTTATGAATTAGATCCGGAAGCGCCAATCCGTCAGGAAGTTTCAAACTCTGAACGTCTCGCGCAGAAATACGGACGCACAGTTGCAGAGGTTGAGGAAATGCAACGTAATATTGCCACTATGGCAGCTGAGGAAGCAATTCAATTCAATTGGGAAAATGCCAACTCAGGTAACACCTTTAATGCGCATCGCATTATTCACTTGGCTCAAAGTAAAGGATTGGGTTCAGAAGCCAAAGAAGCTTTTTTCTATAGTTATATGACTCAAGGTTTACCGATTGGTGAACGTGAAACAATTGAAGACGTTGCTGCACGCATTGGCTTAAATCCAGTTGAAGTGGAAGATGTTTTAAACTCAGAAGAATATGCTGATTTCGTTAAATTTGATGAAGAAGTCGCACGTGATCAATTAAAAGTCACCGGTGTACCGTTTTTTGTGTTTGATCAACGCATTGCATTGGCTGGCGCACAACCGCGTGAAGTGTTTTTACAAGTCTTTGAAAAAGCTTTGGAAGCCCCTCAAGTGGAAGTCAAAACCGATGAGGCAGCAGTCTGCAAAGATGATCTCTGTGATATTTCAGAAAAGTAATTCTATCTCATCTTAGATGACAGTGATTTACAATCTCTGTTAATTAAAAATCCCCTGCTTAGGGGATTTTTTAACTTCAAGCTGCATCAAGCTAATCGACCAAGAAACTAATTTTTAAATTTACCCGATACTCAGTAATTTTATTGTCCTTAATTACTACTTTTTGCTCATTAATCCATGCACCCTGCACATTTTTTATTGTTTCGGTCACTTTCTCAATACCGGTCTGAATTGCATCTTCAAAACTTTTATTACTGCTTGAATTAACTTCAACAACCTTTGCGATAGCCATCGTTTCAACCTCGAGTTTTATTTTTGTGAATCCAGATCATAGGATATTTTCTAAACAAAATTTTGGGTTTTAACATTACACCGCAAAAACTTACACGTAAGACACAATACCAATATCAGCGATTTAGTTCTTACAAAACACAACTTATATATACAAGGCTTTGACACAACCAGAGGCACAATTCGCTAGTCTGATATGCGGAACATTTAAGTTCTCAATCATTCAACTTTATAAGAGGTAAATATGAATACTGAAGCTCAAAATTCTAGTGTTGATTCAACTGCAGATTCTACGTCTGGACAGCGCTCAAGCATGAAATCGCCTTTTTCACCTACGGTCACGGGTGCTTTGATTGGTGCTGTTGCGGGAAGTATATTACCTGTATTCGGTACCGTGAGTGGCGCTATTATTGGCGGCATTTCTGGTAAAGTTTATGAGAAAAAATGCCAAAGCAAATGTCATAAAAATTGATATTTTTAAACCATTTAAGACAGATTGTGGAAAGACAATCTGTCTTAGAGCAAAAACTCTAAATATATGATTTATATAATAATTTAAACTCACCGTTCATTTTTTTCCTGCCTCAAGTACTTCCATAACTTGCTCACTTTTTGATACCCTTTACGTGAAATATATTTTATTTATCTCCCTTGCCTATTTTTTTAGGCATCCTTTCACCTAAAGGAAATAATGATGAACGCTATTCAATCTGTTTTGGCTATCGCTGTTGTGGCTTTTTCTGCAAATGTATCTGCTCAAATTGTTTTTGTTCCAGATTTCCCTGCTAAAAAGGCAGTTGAAACTGTAAATGCGGAACAAAAAGCCCCTGCTTCTGAAGCCGTAGAGCAGACTAAAATGACTGTGAAAAAACCAGCATAAGAGCTAGCTTATTCCATAAAAAACAGACTGACCTAACTCAGTCTGTTTTTTATGTCAAAAATTAATTTTATTTTCTTTCATGCTACTTATACTTAATACAAAATCTCGAGCACCAATTAATCTATTTATTTTCAATTTGATGAAAAATAAAACAATAACTCACGATCTATTTTGCGACTTTAGCCGTAAAAAATTTGAATATTTTTTATCTAAAATTTACATTCTATGCTGTTTATGTCTATAAATGCTCAAAATATGACAATATTTCTCAATGCTTTTTCTTTTTAAATCCATATAATCAAAGTATTAACTTAATAACTTCATTGAGTGAAACCATTTTCTTATGTATGAACTTCAAGCGCTCATTCAAGGTAAAATTCCTCCGCAAGCCATTAACATTGATCGTTTGATTGTGCTCGCTGAAGGCTATCCAATACCCAACTCTGCAGAATATAAATTACTTGAGCTTGCTATTAATATGGTATTGGCAAGTTATCTAGAAAAAGCACAAAAATATCTCTAGAGATCGGTTTATGAATGCCTTAGAAAAAGCTTTGCTGGTTAAAGAATTACATCATTTGCTAAATGATTTGGAACATGGTTCTTTATCTTTTTTTGAAATTGCAAAATCAAAATCGCGTTTAATCGAAATTTTTCGTTTATGTGATGAACCCATTTTTAAAAAACAACTTTTAAAATTTAAGTCTCAAACTCAACCTGAGCAAGCCGCAACAGATTTTGCGAATCAAACGCTATTTAAACTTTCTTATCGTGGTTTTTTTCAACAAGATCATGATTTGCAACAAGCACTTTACCAAAATGCTGAATCAGGTTGGGCCATTTTGTACCGTCCTGCACAAGGTTGGCAAATGTGGTTAATTCCAGCCTCAAACCGCAGCGCATTGACAAGTGTTTGGGGGAGTCTAGATGATATTTATCGGTGGATGCTAGAACAGCAACAACGCTATAGCTGCCTGAAAACTGACGATAAGTTAAAACAAAAACCGGGCATGTTAGAACAACCCATTACCCTTACTTCAGCCAAACCCGAAACAAATTTGAGTCCGGATACACCTGCAATACAGCAACAAAATCAGGTCTATAATTCAAGTTTGCTTGAACCCAAAGTTGATATCATTCCTGCTTCCGACCATGTAAACCGCATCGCTTCAGAAGTGCAGCAAACGAATACGCAAGGTATTAATGAACTGCCCCCTATATCAGAGGATAATCCACAGGCAATTCCTGCAATAACAAATCAAAAATCAATCAGTAAGGATTTTCCCCAAACAGTAGAACTAGCCTCGTATATTGCGCATCTTCAACCGCTTCATGAAAAAATTGCTGCAGAAGCGGTATATGGTTTAGAAGTCCCAAGTCTTCCAGAAATTTCTCAATATGTTGATTTACTCATCCATGCTTCAGATTTAGAAAACTGGCAAGAACGTCCGATTTATCTGGCTGAACAAATCGATTCGCAGAATTGTTTTAGGAAATATTTAGTGTTGTTCGGCGTTGAAAATCAAATCCAAACGGTTCATGTAATGCATAGATTTACTGAACCATACCAACACCGTATCGCTGCGATTAAAGAAATTTCCTGGGAAGACCTTGCAGAAACCTTTACCGGTTTCGATGCGCTATTTTATAGCTATGCACAAAAAGCAGCTTTAATTTGGAAAAATGAAAACTATCTTCCGTTTATTCCTGCACAACTTTTCCAAACACAAAAATTTATTCAATTTGAGGAAAGTCCTGCTGACTTTAAGACACCGCTACTCCTACTAAAAGAGCGGCAAAAAATTCGGGTGATTCATGGGCAAAACCGTTTAAATCTGTCACAAACTGAATCTGCTTATCCTTATTTTTTATTAGAACGTCACCACGGTGTAAGCTGGCAATTGATTCAGAATATTATTAACCAAATGAAATCTCCAATCGACTGTTATCAATTATATGAGGCAATTCAAAAACATATTTCGGATTAAGTTTTATTTTTTTGTAGCCAAAGCTTGCTTTTTTATCGCAATTTTTACAAGACTATCGAATAACCAGAATCTAAGAGCAAGGATATGCCCCAAAAGAAAATAATTTTATCAAAATCCCTGTTATTTATACTGTTATCTGGGATCATGAGTGCTTCAAATGGATCGGAGAACTCAGAAAAAAGTACTGACTTACCCACGAGTTCAATTTCGACTCAGGATGAAGATCATAGTTTGCTGTATCAAATTCCAAGTTGGGTTGATGCGCTGCCAACATTTTTGCCACAGCAGTCAAATGAGCCTATTGTTCCTCCCACCTTACAAACTGCCGATCGAACTTGGTTAGACCGCAACCAGCTTAAAGTTCGCGACTGGGCAGATCATACTTCGCATAAAATTGATAATTGGTTTGGCGAAACAGATCCAGAAAAACCCGCATCTGCGACCTTACGTGTGATCGTGGACAACAGCTGGAATAAACATGATGGTTATGAAATTAAACCGCGTATTCGAGGCAAAATTAAACTTCCCACTTTAGAGCGCAAACTCAGCTTAGTTTTTGGTGATGACTCCCTAGACAATGAACTGGATAATAATGTGGCCATTACCAATGAAAATCCAGGTAATAGCACCGATAAAACCTTAGATCGGCAACGTACCCGTGAAAATAACAGTTCTTTTGCATTTCGCTGGTCAGATTTTTCCAAGCGCCTGCCTTTTGAAACTGATGTAGATTTAGGTCTTCGTTCAGGAGATGATGTTTATTTGCGGCTAAAAGCCTCGAAAGATTGGCAACTGGAAAATGATTTCACCTTTCATGCTGAGCAAATTTATCGCTATGGTATTGATAGCAAAAATTATTTAAGAACAAACCTTGAGCTTACCCATGCCCGTCCAAATCAAGCCATTCTTTCCAATCAGCTCAATCTTACCTATGCCGATGATCAAGATGATGACCTGACCTGGGATAACAACCTGTTTAGACAGCATCAGTTTTTTCATGAAAATACCTTTAGTTATGGTATCTATACCGGCGGTTTTTTAAACAATAATGACTTGCGTTTAAATAGCTGGGGGCCCTTCGTTTCATGGCGACAACCCTTATGGCGTGAATGGTTCTATGTGCAAGGTAATTTAAACTATCTTAATAATCATCGAGATGATCGCAGTCATTTCATTGGTGCATCGGTGCGTTTAGAAGCATTGTTTTAATTAGGCTTAAGCAGGTTTATTTACTTACTCTTCAGATAATTTTCAATAAAAAAACCTCCCTAAGGAGGTTTTTTATTGTCTAGAATAGACTTATTTCAACAATAAACTATTAATACGTTTTACATATTCAGCTGGGTCATCAGGCAATCCCCCTTCTGCAATTACGGCCTGATCAAAGATCACATTGGCCAAATCATCAAACTGGTTCGATTCCTCCAGTTTTTTTACTAAAGGATGTTCAGGATTAATTTCCAGAATCGGTTTGCTTTCCGGAATAGTCTGGCCTGCCTGTTTCAACATACGAATCAATTGCGGAGAAAGCTCTCCTTCACCCGTCACCAAACATGCAGGAGAATCAACCAAACGCGTAGTTACACGGACTTCTTTGGTTTTGGCTTTGAGTGAGTCTGAAAGTTTATCTATAACAGGTTTAAACTGTTCAGCAGCAGCTTCTAACGCCTTCTTCTCCTCAGCATCTTGCAAGTCGCCCAAGTCCACTGCACCCTTAGATACATTTTGCATAGGCGTACCATCAAATTCATTGACGAATTCCATCGCCCATTCATCGACACGATCCGCCATCAATAGCACTTCGATGCCTTTTTTCTTGAACAGTTCCAATTGTGGCGAGTTTTTCGCAGCAGTTAAACTGTCCGCAGTGACATAATAAATCGCTTTCTGGCCATCCTTCATGCGAGCTTTATAATCTGCCAATGAAGTTGAAATCTCATCATTGGTTGAGGTCGAGAAGCGTAATAGTTTTAAAATACGTTCACGGTTACCAAAATCTTCACCCAAACCTTCTTTAATCACTGAACCAAATTCAGCATAGAATTGTTTGAATTTCTCCTGATCTTTTTCATCTTCCGACTTCGCCAAACTATCTAGCATAGTCAAGATACGGCGAGTATTACCTTCACGAATGGTTTTCACATCACGGCTTTCTTGTAGCAGTTCACGGCTAACATTCAGCGGAAGATCAGCACTGTCCACGACCCCCTGAACAAAACGCAAATAATTTGGAATCAGGTTATCCGCTTCATCCATAATGAAAACGCGTTTTACATACAGTTTAATACCTGCTTTGGCTTCACGGGTGAAAATATTGTTTGCTGCTTTACTCGGTATATAAAGTAACTGCGTATATTCAGTGCTACCTTCAACTCTATTGTGCGCCCACGCCAAAGGTGCTTCAAAGTCATGGCTTAAGTTCTTATAAAACTCTGTATATTGCTCGTCAGTGATCTCATTCTTATTTCGAGTCCAAAGGGCACTGGCAGAGTTAATCGCTTCCCATTCATCCGTTTTGACCATTTGACCTGGTTTAGCTTCTTCACCTTCAACCGTTTCTTCTTGCTGCCAAATTTCTTTTTGCATTTCAATTGGCAAACTGATGTGGTCAGAATATTTATTGATGATTTGCTTAACTTTATAAGATTCTAAATACTCAAGCGCATTGTCACGCAAATGTAAAATGATATCTGTTCCACGTGAAGCCTTGGTGATTTGTTCAACTTCAAAATCACCTGTACCGGTACTGATCCAGCGTACTCCTTCAGCAGTATCGGCAGCAGCATGACGTGATTCAACAGTAATTTTTTCGGCCACAATAAAACCGGAATAGAAACCGACCCCAAACTGACCAATCAATTGCGCATCGGCTTTTTGGTCACCCGACAGTCTAGACATAAAGTCTTTGGTGCCTGATTTGGCAATGGTTCCTAAGTTATCAATGGCTTCTTGTTCAGTTAAACCAATACCGTTGTCTGAAATGGTGATGGTTTTATTGTCTTTATCTAGACTGACACGAACATGCAGTTCCGGATCATTTTCATAATATTCAGGATGGTTAATCCCTTCAAAACGCAACTTATCACAGGCATCAGACGCATTCGAAATCAGTTCGCGTAAGAAAATATCAGGATTTGAATAAAGTGAATGTGTCACCAAATGGAGAAGTTGGGCTACTTCTGCCTGAAAACTATGTTTTTGTGTACTTTGTTCGCTCATCAGTCACTCCTTAAATTCATCAAACACTTTTTATTGAATGCTTAATGAATGGAGTGACTTAAGAAATTTTCAATAGTAAATAATAAATTTTTCTTAAAATGGACCCTGTCTATAAACACGATCCATATACATATCCAGTTTTTGTTGACGCATTTTATATACTTCAATAAGACAATTACGAGAATTGCCACATTGATCGCGTAATTGTAACCACTTCACCTGTTCATCCTGAATAACGCCACGTGTTCCCATAGGAACCAGACGCTTAATAATATTATAGGTAGTTGCCATTTTTACATCGGCATCATTTACAGCCCGATGCTCACAAATAGCTTGCTCTGTCTGTGTTCGGGCATGATCACAATTGAAACTCGCGGCATAAACAGATCCACTGAATAGGCTAAAAAAGACCATACTGTAGCAGTTGAATAATTTCATGATTTGTTCTTCTCTTTTTAGCTTATTTTCTATCATCAACTTAAACAAAATTTTGCTCATTAAACAGTGTCAATGTGCTCAATCTATGTGATTTATTGTAAGTTTTTCATTAAAAAACCTCATCTATAAAGATGAGGTTTATTGACGCTGATTTTTACTTTTATCTTAGAATTTGTAGCTATAACCGAGTGTATAAACCCAAGGATTTACTTCTAAATCACCCAGTTTAACTTTAGTGCCATCAACAGTTTTTGCATTCAATTCGGTTTCTACCGCTGCATAACGTACGTCCGCAAAAACACCCCAATTTTTTGCATCAGCAGGTTGGAAGTTAAAACCGACTTGTCCGGCAACACCATAAGCGACCTCTGCTTCTAACTTTTCAGCACCAGTTAGCGCTTGAGCGTCTGCAGATAATTTTTCACCCCAAGGAATAACCACTGTCGCACCGAGACCTACATAGGGTGTAAAACCGGTAGAATTTTTAAAATTATATTTTGCAGTAAGGGTTGGAGGCAAATGTTTAAAGTTGGCCACCTCCCCTAAACCTTCTAGTTCCACATCATGTTTAAAAGGTGCAGCTAAAAGTAATTCAACAGAAATCGGCGAGTTATTAAAGAAATACTCTATAGAAGGAGTAAAGTTAATTTCATTACTAATTTCAGATTTTAATGCAGCTGAACCACCTGTAGCTAAAGGTACATTTAAAGTACCGTTATCATCATTTTGTGGTGCCAAAGCAGAAGCACCCAATTTCACCTGCCAATCTCCGGCCATCGCTGAAACAGACATCCCCAATAATGTAATAAAAGCAGTTTGCTTTAACATTTTAAATACCCCGTTGAAGAATAATAACAATAATTTTCAAACATTAATTAATAATAAACACGAGACAAATTAATATGCAACAGCGATTAATTAATAATAATTAAATTTATTTTTAAGCAATTGATAATATTAAATATTTATTTTAAATTGACTAACTTGGTTGGTTTTAAATACCAACCAAGTTAATCAGGTTTATTATTATATTCTGAGTTTATTACTCGGATTTATTATATTAAATTATTTAAAACATTTATTTTAAATACATCTATTAATATTATACATAAAATAAAATCAAACTAAATTAAAATATTAGTTTAGATTAAAGAACCATTGCAGCAATCCATCCAAATACCAATAATGGAATATTAAAATGGATAAATGTTGGAACCACCGTATCCCAGATATGGTCATGTTGACCGTCTACGCCCAAACCTGCTGTAGGTCCCAAGGTTGAATCCGAAGCTGGAGAACCCGCATCACCCAATGCAGCTGCAGTACCAATTAAAGCCACGGTCGCCAATGGCGAGAAGCCAAATTGTACGCAAAGAGGTACATAAATCACCGCTAAAACCGGCACACTAGAGAAAGAAGAACCAATCCCGATGGTCACAAACAAGCCAATAAATAGCATTAAGAATGCAGCCAAAGCTTTATTGTCCCCAATCAGGTGCACCACGCCATTGACCAGACTATTGATGTCACCGGTATGGGTCATGACTGATGCAAAACCGGCAGCTGAAATCATGATAAAGCCGACCAATGCCATCATGCGCATGCCTTGTACAAAGACATCATCGGCATCTTGCCATTTGAAGATTCCTGCACCTGACAGCACCGCAAAACCAACCAATCCACCCAAGATCATTGAACCTGAATACAACTGTGCAATCAAAGTCAAAACAATCGCGAGCAATGCCATAAAAATGGTTTTTTTCGCAATCACCGGGGCTTGTTCAGCTTCCTGTTGTAACTCTTTCGCATCGGCTGCTAAATTGATTTCACCTGCACGAATAGGTCTGTCTAAATCAATCGTGGTCACACGTGCAACCGCATGATCAATATAATGACGCGGTTTTCGATAGCTCACAAATACTGCAGTAAGCGTACCAATAAGCATACCAATCACAGGAATCGCCATACCCATAGGCATCATCCAGCGATCGACATGCAAATCGTAAGCAGCACCAATTTTATTGATATTACCCATCAAAATTTGGTCAAGGAAAATGGCACCGAAGCCTACAGGAAGGAAAATATAGGTTCCAACTAAGCCCATAGTCATTACACAAGCTGCTGCACGACGGTCTAAATTCATGTGATTCATCACTTTTAATAAAGGAGGAACCAAGACCGGAATAAAGGCAATATGCACAGGAATTAAATTTTGCGAGCAAATTGCGGCAATCAGTAAAATACTTAAAAGTAAATATTTCACTTTTTTGGCTCTTTGATGGCTCGCTTCTGCGCCCAACAAGCCAATTAATTTATGTGCTAACAAATCAGGTAAACCCGATTTTGACAAGGCTAAAGCAAAAGCACCCAATACCGCATAAGCGAGGGCAACTTCTGCCCCATCGCCTAGACCGGCATTAAACGCAGCTACGGTATCTGACAAACTTAGTCCTGCAACCAAGCCACCAATAATCGCTGAAATGACCAAAGTCAAAACAACAGAAACTCGTGCCAGTGAGAGAATAAACATCACGGCAATCGCAATTACTACTGCATTCATGGAAATTTTGAGGAAGATGAAAAGCCGATATTTTAGCAGATCCAACCCATTGAAACTGTAAATTGCTTGCTTTTATCCGTCATGTAAATTTCCATTTAAATTCAGATAATTAAATACAAGTAAATAGTTTTAAATCTGTTGCAATGCAAAGCTACGAATATAATCTGCGACCAACTCGGGTTGACTTAATATTGCCCAATGATTGGCATCAATATCTACACGCTGAAAATTTTCAGCCCATTTCGGCATTTCATCAATCAGTTCAGGACTGACAAAATTGTCTCGTTTCAGCACAATCGCCTGGACGGGACAAACTGCAAAACGCTGACGTGGCTGAGTTAAGCGTGGCAAAAAATTGGCACGATATAGCCCGATTCCATGTTTTCCATCTGATGCAATATGAGGATTTAAAGCTAAGTTTTTTTTGTGCTCTAACTTTTCCAGAATTTTACCCCATTTTTCAGGAGTGAAGAAATTCCATACCGTAGGTGCCAGTAATGGCAGTTGAAATACTGCAATATACCAAGACTTGGTCAGTTGTTTAAAGAACCTAGGCTTATGCTGTTTAAATTGATTACGCATCCAAAATGCAGCATGGTCTAAACATGGGCCTGAAATCGTACTATAAGACAAAATTCGAGCTCTAAATTTAGCTTCGGTGACCGACTCCCAAGACTGGATAGAACCCCAGTCATGCGCTGCCAAATGAAAAGGTCGATCTTTTAATACAGCATTGACTACAGTTTCCAAATCTAAAGACAACTGCTCTAAACGATAGTCACGAATACGTGCTGGAATGGAAGACTGACCTGCTCCGCGCACATCATAAGTAACAATATAAAAATCTTGAATCAGTTCCTGAATAATCGGCTCCCACACTTCTTGATTATCAGGATAACCATGAACCAATACTAAAGCCGGGTTTTCATCGCTCCCCCACGTTTTTACATAAAGACGCTGTTGATCTTGGGTCGCTATCCATTGAGTTTTCGCTTGCATAATCCTTTCTCATTTTTTATTGACTATTTATCTTGACGATTGGGCAACCTGATCAATGCCCCAATTTTAGTTCTACTCTAGTATGGTCTGGGTAGCTATAAAAACAATTGACCCATATGCGCCTTTTAAAAAAACTACAGACAATATCTGCAACCTTTAGACCCATGATCAATCCCTATGCACTTTAGCGTGACACAGGTATTAAATTGAAAAAAAATGAGTGTGGCAAATGATCACATTCCTGTGGAAATGCTTTTGACGCGTAAAAATCAAAATGTGGTTGAGGTAGATTTTGAAGGAAGCGTGTACTGCATGGTCGATCCGTTTTTATACTTTTACTGATACATCATCTCGGATCCCAATATATCGTCTTGAATAAACCGGCTCATATTGATTTTCTATGTCCTGATCGCAGCAGCACCGTATCTACTGATATTTGCCAAGATGGCGCTGAAATAGTATGGTCTTAGAGAGCTAATTTATATTTAAGCTGTTATACATCGCAAATATATGGTCCATATTTTTGATGAGGCGGTATCCGTATTGCAGAAGTTGGAGAAGCTGTCTATATCCGTAGAAAAGAGCCCAAACCTATTATCCGATAATAAAAAAGCGCTTACTAATTAAGCGCTTTTATTTTAACTGACATGTTGAATTAACGTTTTTTCTGTTCGATGGCAGCTCCGGCACCCCCACCAATCGCACCACCAATGGCAGCACCGGCATTACCACCAAATACACCCTTACCGACTGCAGAACCAATGGCACCGCCTACCCCACTATAAGTGGCATTACGGTTAGAACCGCCTTGGGTTTTACTCCCCACTGCTGCACCTGCACCACCACCGACTGCTGCACCTACGCCACCGCCGACTTTATTACCTACACCGCCACCCACTGCACCACCCAGTGCTGCTGCGCCAATGCGTTGTTCCCTTGGAGACATCGAATCACAACCCACCAGCATGAAAGTTGACAGGGTTGCCATTGCCATTACACTCATTAACTTTTTCATGGGATTTCTCTCCTTTTTTCATTCTTTTAGCTTATGCCTATTTTATGAAAGCAATGATCCTAAAATGTTATCTATTACAGCTAAAATGCAGCATTTTGTAAAAAAACCTGAAACATTTTTGAGTTCTTTATTTGGGTTTATTCATCTTCACTGAGTATCACAATATCTTTAGTCCTTTCTCCATTTTCAGTTAAAACTGCATGTGAGGTTTGAAGGTTGTTTTTTACATTCTTATTCTGATCTAACTTTAATGTTCTTTTCACTGGATCTTGGCCTGGCTTAAACTCCACTCCTTCAGCATCAATTTTTTTAGTTTCAGCAACGGTTTCTCCGGCTTGCTTTACTTGGCTAGACACTTCAATTTTAGAAGTGGAAATAATTATGCCTCCTTTTTTAAGCACTGGAACGGCAAGTTTTTTCTCCGAAAATTGGGTTTGGTTATCTTCTAAATAAACTTCACGTGCAAGAATATCTTTACCCTTATTTGTCACTTCAAAAATCGTGGCATCCACGCTTCGAACCGGTGGTTGTCCTTTGACCTTACGAATCACTTCGGTCTTTAATACCGGCACTACCGCTTTATCTTGTACCACAATGGTAGGTGGCATGGGCGCAGCAAAACTGCTACCAGCACATGTGGTAAGGATAGCTATACTTAAGGCTTTTTGTAGATATTTCATTTTAAATTATCCTTTAATATCTTATTAATACTTTTAATTACAATAAGTCATAAATTTAAACTTTATTTTATTACTATAAAAAGAATGTGATTTTTATTAAAGGCATTTACTTAAAGGATAACAAAAGGCATAAAAAAAGACGCCCGAAGGCGCCTTTTTCACTCACTTAACTTAAGAATTAAAACTCTTGGTTAAATGCTTGGCTTAATGCTTGGTCTACATCAGAGAAGTCATTTACAAGCTCATGCTCTGCAGCTTCAGCTTCTTGGCGACGACGTTCTAAATGGTAAGCAAGACCAGTACCTGCAGGAATCAAACGACCCACAACTACGTTCTCTTTCAGACCGCGTAAATCATCTTCTTTACCTGTTACAGCCGCTTCAGTTAACACACGAGTTGTTTCCTGGAACGATGCAGCAGAGATGAACGAGTCAGTAGAAAGCGAGGCTTTGGTAATACCCATCAATTGACGTTCATACTTCGCAGGGAACTTGTTCTGAGCAAGTACAGCTTGGTTTTCAGCAACCATGCGGATGTAATCCACTTGTTCACCTTTAATGAAGCTGGTATCGCCACCATCAGTGATTTCAACTTTACGCAACATTTGACGCACAATAACTTCGATGTGCTTGTCGTTGATTTTTACACCTTGCAGACGGTATACATCCTGAACTTCGTTCACGATGTAGTTAGTCAACGCGACTTCACCTTTTAGACGTAAAATGTCATGCGGGTTTTGTGGACCGTCAGAAACTGTTTCACCGCGGTTTACATGTTCACCTTCGTACACGTTAATGGTACGCCATTTCGGAATCAACTCTTCGTAAATTTCAGAGCCATCGTCCGGCGTAATCACTAAACGGTTTTTACCTTTAGTCTCTTTACCGAAGCTTACAACACCTGAAATTTCAGCCAGGATTGCATGCTCTTTCGGTTTACGTGCTTCGAACAAGTCAGCTACACGCGGAAGACCACCGGTAATATCACGAGTACGTGAAGTTTCTTGTGGTACACGACCAATAACGTCACCCACACCAATCGTTTCGCCATCACGGACAGAAAGAATCGTGTTTTGTGGCAAGAAGTAGAACTGTTCGCCGCCTTCAACTGTATCCAGTACAACTGCAGGACGCAAATCTTTACCTGATGCAGGACGCGAAGTCACTGGCAAGATTTCGATTGTGGTCATACCTGTTGCATCATCAGTTTTCGATGTCACAGTTACGCCATCAGCAATTTGGCTGAAACGTACTTTACCTGCAACTTCGGTAACAAGTGGATGCGTATGCGGATCCCAAGTTGCAACAATACCGCCCGCTGCCACTTCTTCGCCATCTTTCAGAATGATCGAAGCACCGTATGGAATTTTGTAGCGTTCACGTTCACGACCCAAGTCATCCGCAATACCGATTTCACCTGAACGGGAAGTCGATACCAAGTGACCTTTGGCATGTTGTACAGTTTTCACATTGTGGAAACGTACAGTACCTTTATTACGTACTTGAACACTGTTTGCAGCAGAAGTTCGGCTTGCAGCACCACCCACGTGGAATGTACGCATGGTTAACTGGGTACCCGGTTCACCAATTGATTGTGCAGCCATAACACCTACAGACTCACCAGGGTTTACCTGATGACCACGTGCAAGATCACGACCATAACATTTCGCACATACACCGAACGTAGATTCACAAGAAACCACTGAACGTACTTTAACTTCGTCGACACCCGCTTCTTCAATGAAGGTAGCAAGTTTTTCGTCAATCAACGTATTACGTGGAAGAATAACGTCGTCAGAACCAGCACGTTTCACATCTTCAGCAACTACACGACCCAATACTCGAGCACCAAGGTTCTCGATGACATCGCCACCCTGAATGAATGGAGTCATCACAAGACCGCTTAAAGTACCGCAATCAGGTTCAGTAATAACCAAATCCTGCGCTACGTCTACTAAACGACGAGTCAAGTAACCAGAGTTCGCAGTTTTAAGTGCTGTATCGGCCAAACCTTTACGCGCACCGTGTGTTGAAATGAAGTACTGAAGTACTGTCAAACCTTCACGGAAGTTTGCTTTAATCGGGGTCTCAATGATCGAACCATCCGGTTTCGCCATCAAACCACGCATACCTGCAAGCTGACGAATCTGAGCTGCCGAACCACGGGCACCAGAGTCAGACATCATGTAGATACTGTTGAATGATTTTTGTTTCTCGTCTTCACCCTGTTTGTTTTTAACAGTGGTATAAGACAAGTTGTCCATCATCGCTTTCGCTACTTGGTCGTTGGTACGCGCCCAAATATCGACAACTTTGTTATAACGTTCACCGGCAGTTACGAAACCTTGTTCAAACTGTTGTTCAATTTCACGAACTTCAGTTTCTGCTTTTTCAATAATCGTATACTTGGTTGGCGGAATAAGCATATCTTCCATACCAACAGATACACCAGAGCGAGTCGCTTGACGGAAGCCCAAGTACATTAACTGGTCAGCAAAGATAACGGTATCTTTAAGACCCAATTTACGGTAGCAAGAGTTAATTAATTTTGAGATGTTCTTTTTCGTCATCTCAACGTTAATTTGCTGGAAGTCCATACCTTCAGGCACAACTTCCCAAAGCAAGCAACGACCAGGAGTCGTATCAACAATAATGGTTTGCTGTTCGCGGTTACCATCTTCATCAATAACAGTCTGGTGTACACGTGCTTTTACGCGAGCGTGCAAGTTCACTTGACCGGTAGCCAATGCGCGGTTTACTTCATCAGTATCCGCAAACACCATGCCTTCACCTTTGGCATTGATTGCATCACGCGTGATGTAATACAAGCCCAAGACAACGTCCTGAGACGGTACGATGATTGGTTCACCGTTCGCTGGAGACAAGATGTTGTTAGTCGACATCATTAACGCACGAGCTTCTAATTGAGCTTCGATTGTTAATGGAACGTGTACCGCCATTTGGTCACCATCGAAGTCGGCGTTGAACGCAGCACATACGAGTGGGTGAAGACGAATTGCCTTACCTTCAATCAGGGTCGGTTCAAATGCTTGAAGACCCAAACGGTGAAGGGTTGGCGCACGGTTCAACATCACTGGATGTTGACGAATCACGTGAGCAAGAACGTCCCAAACTTCAGGCGTTTCGCGTTCAACCATTTTTTTCGCAGCTTTAATGGTTGTTGCTTGACCAGAGGCTTGGAGTTTCGCAAAGATAAATGGTTTGAATAATTCAAGTGCCATTTTCTTAGGAAGACCACATTGGTGCAAACGTAAAGTCGGACCTACTGTAATCACCGAACGACCTGAATAGTCGACACGTTTACCCAATAAGTTTTGACGGAAACGACCTTGTTTACCTTTGATCATGTCTGCCAAAGATTTAAGAGGACGTTTGTTTGAACCGGTGATTGCGCGACCACGACGACCGTTATCAAGCAATGCATCTACAGACTCTTGCAACATACGTTTTTCGTTACGTACGATGATGTCTGGAGCTGAAAGGTCAAGCAGACGTTTCAAACGGTTGTTACGGTTGATCACACGACGGTAAAGGTCATTCAAGTCAGAAGTCGCGAAACGACCACCTTCAAGCGGAACTAACGGACGAAGATCCGGTGGAAGTACTGGAAGTACAGTCAACACCATCCATTCAGGCTTGTTGTTCGAATCGTTGAACGCTTCCATCAACTTCAAACGTTTAGAAGCTTTCTTAAGCTTCGTTTCTGAAGTTGTTTGTGGAATTTCTTCACGAAGACGCGCAATTTCAGCTTCAAGATCGATGTCTTTCAACAAATCCTGAATCGCTTCTGCACCCATTTTAGCGCTGAATTCATCACCGTGTTCTTCTAATGCTGTGAAGTATTCTTCATCGTTAAGAAGTTGGTATTTCTCCATTGGAGTCATACCCGGATCTGTTACAACATAAGATTCGAAATACAATACACGTTCGATATCACGTAAAGTCATGTCTAAAAGAAGACCGATACGGGATGGTAATGATTTCAAGAACCAGATGTGCGCAACTGGTGACGCCAGGTCAATATGACCCATACGCTCACGACGTACTTTAGCAGTCGTTACTTCAACGCCACATTTTTCACAAATGACGCCTTTGTATTTCATACGCTTGTATTTACCACACAAGCATTCGTAATCTTTTACTGGACCAAAGATTTTGGCACAGAATAAACCGTCACGTTCTGGCTTGAACGTACGGTAGTTAATTGTCTCAGGTTTTTTAACTTCACCGTGAGACCACGACTTAATCATTTCTGGTGACGCAAGACCAATACGGATGCGATCAAACTCTACTGGAGCATGACCGTCTGAATCCGTCTTTTTGCGCATGATATCGAGCAAGTCTTTCAATTTTTTTCTCCGTGTGTCGAGGAGTTTTTCTCCTCCCCGACTGGGTCACAAATATTGTTTTTTAACTGATTAATCCCCTTCGCTTCTCTCTTAGGAAGCGACGCTTCTCAGGGAGAAACTCCCCTTAGATAAAGAGGAGCAAATCCCCCCCTTTCACAAAGGGGGTCGGGGGGATTGAATGGTTACTTAGTCACCATTTTTCAGTTCAATGTTGATACCTAAAGAACGGATCTCTTTGGTCAATACGTTGAACGATTCAGGCATGCCCGGATCCATATAATGGTTACCATCTACAATGTTCTTGTAGATGCGAGTACGGCCTTCAACGTCATCCGACTTAACAGTAAGCATTTCTTGAAGCGTATAAGCTGCGCCATATGCTTCAAGCGCCCAGACTTCCATCTCACCAAAACGCTGACCACCGAATTGAGCTTTACCGCCCAATGGTTGTTGAGTCACAAGTGAGTAAGAACCTGTAGAACGCGCATGCATTTTGTCATCAACCAAGTGATTCAGTTTCAACATGTACATGTAACCTACAGTTACTGGACGGTCAAAACGTTCACCTGTACGTCCGTCAAACAATACGGTTTGACCAGAACGTGGAATGTCTGCAAGTTCAAGCAACTCTTTGATTTGGCTTTCATCAGCCCCATCAAATACAGGAGTTGCAAGAGGAATACCTTTACGCAAGTTTTTAGAAAGCGCCAGGATTTCATCATCAGTCAGGCTATCAAGATCTTCTTGCTCGCCACCGACTTTGTTATAAATCTTGTCTAAGAAGATACGCAGTTCAGCAATAGTACGCTGTTCTTGCAGCATCTTGTCGATTTTATCGCCAAGACCTTTTGCCGCCATACCCAAGTGAGTTTCAAGAATCTGCCCCACGTTCATACGTGAAGGTACACCCAGTGGGTTCAACACTATATCAACCGGTACACCGTTGGCATCATGCGGCATGTCTTCTACTGGCAGGATGTTAGATACAACACCCTTGTTACCATGACGACCCGCCATTTTATCACCCGGTTGGATGCGACGTTTTACAGCCAAGTAAACTTTAACAACTTTCAATACGCCAGTTGTCAGTTCATCACCTGTAGAAAGTTTGCGTTTTTTCTCTGCAAATTTCTCGTCAATCTCAATACCTTTCTCTTTCAAGAACACTTGAATTTGAGTTAGGCGTTCAGCAATGCCTTCATCAACAGGTTGAATTTCAAGTAGATCAACAAGCTCTAAACCAGATAACAAATCTTCAGTCAGTTTGTCACCGCGTTTAGTTGTGCCGCCACCATTCGATTCTTGACCTTTCAACAGGCGAATAATACGTTCGCGTGCTGCTTCTTCGAAGATCTTGAACTCTTCTTTCAAGTCTTTACGGTAAGCATCCAATTGGGCTTTTTCAATGGCTTGAGCACGTTCGTCTTTTTCAAGACCGTCACGTGTAAACACTTGAACGTCAATGACTGTACCTTTAACGCCTGAAGATACGCGTAATGATGAATCTTTAACGTCAGCTGCTTTCTCACCGAAGATTGCACGAAGCAATTTTTCTTCCGGTGTTAACTGGGTTTCGCCTTTCGGTGTAACTTTACCCACCAAAATGTCGCCAGCAGTGACTTCAGCACCGATATAAACGATACCTGATTCATCCAGTTTAGACAGTGCAGCTTCACCTACGTTAGGAATATCGGCAGTAATTTCTTCTGCACCTAACTTGGTATCACGAGCAACACATGACAATTCTTGAATATGAATCGAAGTTAAACGGTCTTCTTGAAGAACACGTTCAGATAACAAGATCGAGTCTTCGTAGTTGTAGCCGTTCCAGGTCATGAACGCGACACGCATGTTTTGACCAAGCGCAAGTTCACCACCATCAGTTGATGGGCCATCAGCCAATACATCGCCACGACCCACTTTATCACCAATGTTCACAAGAACTTTTTGGTTAATACAAGTGTTTTGGTTCGAACGTGTGTATTTGATCAGGTTGTAGATATCTACACCCGCTTCGCCCGCAATCATCTCGTCTTCGTTTACACGAATAACCACACGAGAAGCGTCAACAAACTCAATACGACCACCACGTTTCGCGATCACACATACACCAGAGTCATGTGCTACGTTCGCTTCCATACCTGTACCAACAAGTGGTTTATCAGCGATTAACGTAGGAACTGCCTGACGTTGCATGTTTGAACCCATCAACGCACGGTTGGCGTCATCGTGTTCAAGGAATGGAATAAGTGATGCCGCAACAGATACAACCTGCTGAGCAGACACGTCCATGTGCGTTACTTTTTCAGGAGGCATACGTACGAAGTCACCTTGATGACGAACCGATACGAAGTCTTCTGTTAATTTTCCGTCTTTATCTACGCCAGAATCGGCCTGTGCAATCACAGTACCTACTTCTTCAATGGCAGATAAATACTCAACATCATCTGTTACGCGACCATCAACAACTTTGCGGTATGGTGTTTCCAAGAAACCGAAGTTATTACATTTTGCATAAACAGAAAGTGAGTTGATCAAACCAATGTTTGGTCCCTCAGGCGTCTCAATTGGACATACACGACCGTAGTGAGTTTGATGTACGTCACGTACTTCAAAGCCGGCACGTTCACGCGTCAAACCGCCGGGTCCAAGTGCCGATACACGACGTTTATGCGTGATTTCAGACAATGGATTATTTTGATCCATGAACTGAGACAACTGACTTGAACCAAAGAATTCTTTGATTGCAGCAGCAACTGGTTTCGCATTGATCAAATCTTGCGGAGACAAGTTATCTGTTTCAGCCTGAGATAAACGCTCTTTAACAGCGCGTTCTACACGAACCAAACCAACACGGAACTGGTTTTCTGTCATTTCACCAACAGAACGAACACGACGGTTACCCAAGTGATCGATATCGTCGACTTCACCTTTACCGTTACGGATTTCAACTAATGTTTTTAGTACATCAGTGATATCTTCGTTCGAGAGAATGCCTTCAACTTCACGAGACTTCTGATCAGTACCCACTTCGTAAGGACGACCCAAACGACGGTTGAACTTCATACGGCCCACTGGAGACAGGTCATAACGTTCTGATGAGAAGAACAAGTTGTTGAATAAGTTTTCAGCAGCTTCTTTTGTTGGTGGCTCACCTGGACGCATCACTTTATAGATTTCTACAAGTGCTTCTTCACGACCAGAAGTAGTATCTGCACGCAAAGAGTCCGCAACGAAAGAACCACGATCGATATCGTTGGTAAATAGAATATTGAACTGCTTAACACCGCCTTCTGCAATCTTCACCATGATCTCATGGCTCAATACTGTGTTGGCAGCAATCACGTCACCTTCTTTCAATGGGATGTCTTCAGCAGTAATACGTTCGTACAAGTACTCATCAGGAACAGAAAGCTTGGTTAAGCCGGATGCTTCCATTTGACGTACATGACGTGCATTAATACGTTTACCTTGTTCAACAATCGCTTTGCCGTCAGCATCAAGAATGTCGAATTGAGCCATTTCACCGCGCAGGCGTTCAGGCACAAGGTCAATTTGGTAGCTACCCATGTCAAGATAGACAGGGACTTTTTCATAGAACATGTCTAGGACTTGTTCGTTGCTATAACCTAATGCACGAAGTACAACAGTCGCGAGTAACTTACGACGACGGTCAATACGTACAAAGACTAGATCTTTTGCATCGAATTCAAAGTCTAACCATGAACCACGGTAAGGAATGATACGCGCTGAATAAAGAACTTTACCGCTCGAGTGAGTTTTACCCTTATCGTGGTCAAAGAATACGCCAGGTGAACGGTGTAATTGAGATACAATTACACGCTCAGTACCATTGATGACAAAGGTACCATTTTCGGTCATGAGCGGCATTTCGCCCATGTACACTTCTTGTTCACGTACGTCTTTAATTGATTTGGTTTCGCGATCTTTAATGATCAAACGAATCTTTACACGCATTGGCGCTGCATAAGTCGAACCACGTAAAATACATTCACGCACATCAAACTCAGGCTTACCAAGACTATACTCAACAAATTCTAAAGCAGCATTGCCAGAATAACTTTCAATAGGAAAAACTGAACGAAATGCGGCTTGCAGACCGATATCTTCGCGGTTTTTTGGAGTTTTGCCATCTTGTAGGAATGTTCTGTACGAATCGACTTGAATCGAAAGCAAGTACGGAGCATCCATGACGCTAGGCAATTTACCAAAATTCTTACGGATCCGTTTCTTTTCGGTATATGAGTATGCCATCTGGAGTCCTCGGAAAGTAAACTAAGCCCGCCTGCAGAACGAGCCTAGAAGGAATTACACAGGCCGATATGGCCACCACTGTTTACAAATGCTGCAATTTTTAGTGGTATTAAAACGCTTAGCAATATTTTCAAATATGATAAATATTGGTAAGCATTTGATTTTATTGACTTATTATAATAATTGATGGTTTTTACATCAATCAAACAAAAATCGAGCCGATTATTGTAACGCAAAAAGGCTGATGACCCAAGAGCCATCAGCCAAATTTAGGGGTCAATTTTTAAATTGACCCCTGGCACCATTACTTAACAGTAATTGTAGCACCAGTAGTCTCAAGCTTAGCTTTAAGTTCAGCAGCATCTTCTTTAGAAACGCCTTCTTTAAGGATAGCTGGAGCGCTTTCAACCATGTCTTTAGCTTCTTTTAAGCCAAGACCAGTAACTTCACGAACTGCTTTAATTACAGCAACTTTGTTCGCGCCGAAAGAAGTCAATTCAACATTGAATTCTGATTGCTCTTCAGCAGCAGCAGCAGCAGGACCTGCAGCTACAGCAACTGCAGCAGCAGATACATTGAATTTCTCTTCGAAAGCAGAAATAAGTTCTACAAGTTCAAGAACAGTTTTTTCAGCAACTGCGTTTAGGATTTCTTCGTTTGTTAAAGCCATGAGAGTAACTCCAAATGGGTATTGAATGGTGTGAAAGTGAATTTAAGCTTCTGTAGCTTCTGTAACTTCTGGAGCTTGGTTTTTCTCTTGAAGCGCTGTAAGTAAGCGACCCAATTTCGAAATAGGAGCCTGAAGAACAGAGGCAAGCATAGTAAGCGCTTTTTCTTGGTTCGGAAGATTCGCGATAACGCTAATTTCTTCGCCTTGATAAAGTTTGCCATCAAATGCAGCAGCTTTAAGTTCAAATGCTTTGTTAGTTTTCGCAAATTCTTCGAACAAACGAGCAGCAGCGCCCATGTCATCTTCAGAAGTAGAGAAAGCTAAGATTGTTGGGCCAACAAGGTTGTCGTTCAAGATATTGAATGAAGTATCTTGAAGAGCACGTTTAGCCAAAGTATTACGTACAACACGTGTAGCAACACCTAGTTTACGGGCTTCAACACGAAGAGCAGTTAATTGCTCAACAGTTAAACCTTGGTAGTCAGCAACAACAGCAGCAAATGCAGTAGAAGCAACTTCAGTTACTTCAGCTACGATCTGTTTTTTGCCTTCGATAAGAAGAGCCATTGTAAAACCTCCTAACGGTGATTTATGTGCTTACGCGAAGCACACTCCCAATTCGTAAATTCATTGCTGAATTTACACGCGGAGGATGAACAAATCACACCACCGCGTCTACTCGGACTGGACTTTTAAGAAGTGAGTTCCGAAAAACTCCCCTCGCCCGAGGTCTTTGACGCTGATAAACAAATATTTATCAATTCAAAGTTTGCCCAAGTATCGCAAGAGACTGAGCGTTTCTTGCGTAAAAATCACAGCAGTGCTTTGATTTTTACTCAGGGCTTTAAAATTCTGTAATAAGTCGAAACTTATTTAGAAACGTTAGCTACATCAACAATAAGACCAGGACCCATAGTTGAGCTCAAAGTGATCTTTTGGATGTAAACACCTTTAGAAGTAGCAGGTTTTGCTTTCTTAAGGTCAGCTACAAGAGCTTCAAGGTTTTGACGGATCGCAGCAGCCTCAAAGCCAACTTGACCGATCGCAGCGTGGATAATACCCGCTTTGTCTACACGGTAACGTGCTTGACCAGCTTTCGCATTTTTAACAGCGTTAGCTACGTCAGGAGTTACAGTACCCACTTTCGGGTTTGGCATTAAGCCACGTGGACCAAGAATCGTACCCAACTTACCTACAACGCGCATTGCATCTGGAGCAGCAATCACTACGTCGAAGTCTAAGTTGCCAGCTTGAATGCTTTCAGCAAGATCTTCAAAACCAACGATGTCCGCGCCTTCAGCTTTAGCAGCTTCAGCAGCAGCGCCTTGAGCAAACACAGCAACACGTACAGTTTTACCAGTACCTGCAGGAAGTGTAGTCGCGCCACGAACAACTTGGTCAGATTTACGAGGGTCAACACCAAGGTTTACTGAAACATCCAAAGATTCTTTGAATTTAACAGCAGGAAGAGTGTTAAGAACTTGTACTGCTTCTTCCAAAGTATAAACTTTGTGTGCTTCAACAGCAGCAGCAATGGCTTTTTGACGTTTAGTTAATTTAGCCATGTCTTATAGCTCCACTTCCAGGCCCATAGAACGCGCAGAACCAGCAATGGTACGTACACGTGCGTCTAAATCAGCACCAGTTAAATCTGGTTCTTTAGTAGTCGCAATTTCTTCTAATTGAGCGCGAGTCAACTTACCAACTTTAGTTTTGTTAGGTACAGCTGAACCCTTAGCAATACCAGCAGCTTTCTTAAGAAGAATCGCAGCAGGCGGAGTTTTCATGATAAATGTGAACGACTTGTCGTTGTACACAGTGATCACAACTGGAATTGGTAGACCCGCTTCAAGTTTTTGAGTCGCAGCATTGAATTCTTTACAGAATGCCATGATGTTAACACCACGTTGACCTAATGCAGGACCAATCGGTGGAGATGGATTCGCTTTACCAGCTGGAACTTGCAGCTTGATATAGCCGTCAATCTTCTTAGCCATTTCAAATTACCTCTGGGTGCAAACGCCGATGAAGGCTCCCCAATGATTCTAAGTAACGATAACCGTTACAACAACAATGCCCGATTCATAAAAAATCGGGCGTTTTCCCACCAACTTAAATTAGTTCGCTTTTTCGACTTGGCGAAATTCGAGCTCAACTTGAGTTGGTCGGTTGAATACATTAATCGTCAACGTCAAACGTGACTTCTCGTACTGAACTTCTTCCACCACGCCTTTAAAGTCGGTGAATGGACCATCAGTCACAAGTAATTCTTCGCCTGGTTCAAACATCGTCTTAGGACGAGGTGCTTCACCAGTATTGCGTACACGCGCAAGAATCGCATCAGCTTCTTTTTGCGTAATGGGTGCAGGTTTCTCTGCAGTACCACCGATGAAACCGAGTACTTTTGGACATTCTTTAACAATGTGCCAAGTATCATCGTTCATTTCCATTTCAACTAATACATAGCCAGGAAAGAATTTACGCTCTGATTTACGCTTCTTACCATCCTTCATCTCCACGACTTCTTCAGTCGGAACAAGGACTTCACCAAAGCTATCGGCAACAGCGCTACGCTGGATTCGATCATTAAGCGAGCGTAACACCTGTTTTTCATAACCTGAATAGGCATGAATAATGTACCAACGTTTCATAGCTCTCTTACCCGATAATAAACTTCATTAACCAGCCTAAAATGTAATCAAAACACCATAAAACAATGGAAGCGATTACAACAACTGCAAGAACATGCCAAGATGTGGTCACTGTTTCTTGCTTGGTCGGCCAAGTCACACGACGTAACTCGATTCGCGCATCTTTCAACAAACGAACAAAGCCTTTGCCTTGATGGGTGGCGTATAATAAACCTAAAGCCACGATGATACAAGCCAAAATCACACCAACGCGCACACCAACATTATTCGCCGGTGCCCAATACGCTGGCAAATACTGACCCGCCATGGCTGCACCGACTAATAAAATCAATGCGATAACCCATAGAACTATATCTAAAGGAGACCCAGAATTAACAACTTCAGCAGGATTATTTCTTTGTGGAATTGGCGCTTCGCTTAATGCGTCACGCGATTTATCATTCGACATTTTTGTACTCGTCGTAGGCTTCGCGACTTATTATATGACAATTTAACCAGCATCAAGCTTTTTTTTAAAAAAATGGCAGGCCAGGAGGGACTCGAACCCCCAACATTCGGTTTTGGAGACCGACGCTCTACCAATTGAACTACTGACCTATAACACAAATCGGAAACTAGGGTTCCCGATTTGTAGTTTTACTTATCGTATTATAGAGTTACTTTAGCAACTACACCAGCACCCACTGTACGACCACCTTCACGGATCGCAAAACGTAGACCTGGGTCCATTGCGATTGGGTGGATCAATTCTACTGACATTTCAACGTTGTCACCAGGCATTACCATTTCCACGCCTTCTTGTAATTGGATTGCGCCAGTTACGTCAGTTGTACGGAAATAGAATTGTGGACGGTAACCGTTAAGGAATGGAGTATGACGGCCACCCTCTTCTTTAGAAAGTACGTATACTTCTGCGTCAAATTTAGTATGCGGTTTGATTGTACCTGGTTTAGCCAGTACTTGACCACGTTGAACGTCTTCACGTTTAGTACCACGTAGAAGAACACCACAGTTCTCGCCAGCACGACCTTCGTCAAGCAATTTACGGAACATTTCTACGCCAGTTACAGTCGTTACAACTGTATCTTTAATACCAACGATTTCAACTGATTCGCCAACTTTAACGATACCAGATTCAACACGGCCTGTTACTACAGTACCACGACCTGAAATTGAGAATACGTCTTCGATTGGCATCAAGAATGCTTTGTCGATTGCGCGTTCTGGTTCAGGAATGTAAGAATCAAGCGCAGCAACCAATTCGATTACAGCAGATTCGCCATACGGACCTTCATTACCATTCAATGCTTGAAGCGCTGAACCACGGATGATTGGAGTGTCATCACCTGGGAAGTCATAAGTAGAAAGAAGTTCACGAACTTCCATTTCTACCAATTCAAGTAATTCTTCATCATCAACAAGGTCACACTTGTTAAGGAATACAAGAATGTAAGGTACACCAACCTGACGAGAAAGAAGGATGTGTTCACGAGTCTGTGGCATAGGACCATCAGTCGCAGCACATACAAGGATCGCGCCGTCCATTTGAGCAGCACCAGTGATCATGTTTTTAACATAATCGGCGTGACCTGGACAGTCTACGTGAGCGTAGTGACGAGTTGGAGAATCGTATTCTACGTGTGAAGTATTAATGGTAATACCACGCGCTTTTTCTTCTGGTGCAGAGTCAATTGCTGCGTAATCTTTAGCTTCACCGCCGTAAGTTTTTGCACAAATCGTTGCAATTGCAGCAGTTAAAGTTGTTTTACCATGGTCGACGTGACCAATTGTACCCACGTTTACGTGTGGCTTATTACGTTCAAACTTAGCCTTAGCCATGATCATCTTCCTCGTTTACGTCGAACACGGTCTTAAACAACTCAGCTTCGACAGGTCACCTAAAAAACTAAACACCCAATACTTGAAAAGCAGACTAATAAGCCTGCTTTCTTTTAAAACTTTGTGAACAAGTCACTAAACTGTATATCTGGAGCTCTTATCCAGATTTGAACTGGAGACCTCTCCCTTACCAAGGGAGTGCTCTACCACTGAGCTATAAGAGCAATAAAATCTTCGATGGAGCGGGAGACGAGGGTCGAACTCGCGACATGCAGCTTGGAAGGCTGCCGCTCTACCAACTGAGCTACTCCCGCATATTGGTACAACTACACTGTATCGAATTTCTTAAATTGGTGGTGAGGGAAGGATTCGAACCTTCGAAACTTTCGTAGCGGAGTTACAGTCCGCCCCCTTTGACCGCTCGGGAACCTCACCACATACACTTATTTCAGTGTCATCCTTCAACTTAACTATTCAAACACTCTAAGATGGTGCCGGCACACGGATTCGAACTGTGGACCTACTGATTACAAGTCAGTTGCTCTACCAACTGAGCTATGCCGGCGTTTCTTAGTGTTTCGTACGTTTCGTATCGGAACGGTGTGCAGTTTAGCAAAACTCTGAATCCTTGCAAGTGTTTTTTTAAAAAAAAACTCCAAAAACTCACAAAATCAATCCATTTGACGATAATTCAACCGCTTTGATCACTGCGCGAGCTTTTATTTGGGTCTCATTCCATTCAGATTCAGGATTTGAGTCCACCACCAGCCCCGCTCCGGCCTGTACATAGACCTTATTTTCCCGAATAACACAGGTTCGAATGGCAATCGACATGTCCATTTCACCATGCCAGCCTAAATAACCGACAGCACCACCGAAAACTCCACGTTTTACCGGTTCGACCTGGTCAATAATTTCCATGGCACGGATTTTCGGTGCCCCAGAAAGTGTTCCGGCCGGGAAAGTGGCTTTAAAGACATCCAAAGCATCAACATCATCGCGAACCTCCCCCTGTACATTGGAGACAATGTGCATCACATGCGAATAACGCTCAATTACCATTTGATCCGTGACTTGTACTTTGCCAATTTTTGACACGCGTCCGACATCATTTCGTCCCAGGTCAATCAGCATCAGATGTTCAGCAATCTCTTTTTCATCAGACAACAGGTCTTTTTCTAATGCTAAATCTTCCTCTTTGGTCTTGCCACGTGGGCGTGTACCTGCCAGTGGACGAACTGTGGCAATACCATTTTCCAGACGCGACAGAATTTCCGGAGAAGATCCCACAATGTGGAATGGTTTTTTATTGTCTAAGGTTTGACCTTGCACCAGAAACAAATACGGTGATGGATTAAGATGACGTAGCGCACGGTATACCTGTAATGGCTCACCATCAAAATCTGACACCATACGATGACCCGGCACCACTTGCATCACATCACCTGCACGGATGTACTCTTTGACGGTTTCAATCGACTCAAGATATTTTTCTTTGCCTGTGAGCGATTCAAAATGCGGTGCGGTATGTTTTTTCGCTTGCAGACTGATCGGTTGAGCCAGTACTGCTTCCAAAGCATCTAATTGTTGTTGGGCCCGAGCGTAAGCATCAGGATCATGGACATCTGCATGGACGATCAAGAACAAAGTATCTTTCAAGTTATCAAACACGATCACTGTTTTAGACAGCATCATCCAGATATCGGGTAAACCGACCGGATCGGCTGTCGGCACATTGGTCAAACGCGGTTCAATATAACGCACCGCATCATAGCCAAAGTAACCCACTAACCCCCCGGTAAAGCTCGGCAAGGCTGGCAGGTCCTTTTGCGTTGGCACATGAAATTGAGATTGGAAATCACGAATATATTGAAATGGATCGCTACAAACTTGGGTTTCAATTGAACCATCGCCTTGCTGGATGGTTAAAATACTTTCATTGCATGAAAAAACAGTCGATTCACCCAAACCAATAATGGAGTAACGCGCCCAGTTTTCACCACCTTCAACCGATTCAAATAAATAGGCTTGTTGATGGTCTTTAAGGCGCGCAAACACGGAAAGTGGCGTTTCAGTATCAGCCAAACGCTGACGGTAAACAGGAATAAGGTTGTAACCGTCAGATTTCAAGCTGTCGAACTGAGTTTGAGTGGTCATGAGTATTCTCTATTTTCGATATGGGCTTATTTAAGTTAGTTTTGGTATTATCTGCTTAGTGTCGCCATCGAAAAACCATACAATTTCTCATTCCAATATCCTTACTTTTAAATTATTTCACGAGTAATTCTGTTAAATCATCGACCACTTGTTGCGGCTGGCAGTCCTGAATATTTTCACCATGATTATAGCCATAGCTAACCACAATACAATCCACTCCTGCACGTCGTGCTGCTTCTACATCATTACTGGAATCGCCCAGCATTAATACCTGGTCTTTTGTCAGCTGATATTCATCAACACAAAATAGTAGTTGGCGCGGATGCGGCTTGCGCTCTTCAAAGCGATCGCCCCCAATCACATCGACAAAATATTTGCTTAAGCCCAAGGATTCCACAATCATGCGCGCCGGCTGTTCCGGCTTGTTGGTCACGCAGATCATTTGTTTGTTATTACTTAAACCCCAGTCGAGAAAATCTACCACCCCATTAAAGGGCTGAGTGTCTACACATGGCTCGGCATTATAAATTTCTAAAAATGTGTCTAATAATTGTTGATGTTGAGCAGGATCGACCTGTCCGGTTAAATACTGCAAAGTGCTATAACAAAAAAGCGATGTACCCTTACCCACCCACGTCCGGACCTGTTCTTCAGTTACTTCTGGTAATTGCAAAACATTCAGGCTCATATTCATGGCGCGATATAAATCAGATGCGGAATCCACCAATGTGCCATCCAAGTCAAATAAAATAAGTTCGCGACTTGCCAAGTTTGCTACAGACATCTTGTTCCTCTCTTGATTCATCTCACACAACCACATCCAGTCAAATAATTAAGGCATGCGATTGCATGCCTTAATTGTAGGTCGAGCACACACTTATTTAAATAATAACCATGCAATGATTGCAAGGATAATCAATGCAATAATGGTCATTAAGCCAACCGATGCATTTTTTTGCTCGGTTTTTTCTAGCTCAACACGAGATACCGGCTCTTCAATTGCAACAGGCTGCGGTTCAGGCTGTGCTTTAATATCCATGCCTTCCGGAATAGGCGCAGGTTTCGGTATTGCAACACCTTGCGGCATACCATCACGACTGACCTGAACATTACTATCACGTTCTTTCAGCTCAGGCATGCCTTGATCATTCATTTGCTGAGCGACTGTTTTAGATCCTTCTTCAGCTTCTGCGGCTGCAGTTTCAGAAACAGCAACCGCTTCCGAAGGTTGCTCAGTGGCAGGAACCACTTCTGTTTCAGTGACTACAGGCTCAAGCGCAACTGCAGCTGATTCAATTACGACACGTGCAATGTCTTTTGCAGGTTCCAGTACGGAAAACTTCAGACTGGCAAACTGGAGAATATCGCCTTGTTTCAATAAGGTTTCATGTTCAATCCGTAAATCATTTACAAATGTGCCGTTAGATGAATTCAAATCCTGCACCCACAAGGCCTGCTCTTTCAGCAAGAAAGCCGCATGCTTGCGTGAGATTTCTCCGGCCTGCAATACAATATCTGCGCTCTGATGACGACCGACCACCATATCACGGTCGATGCTAATTTCTTGTCCTGTCAATTCACCGGTAATTGCTTGTATTTTCCAAGTCATGAAATGCACTTCTCTTTGCGATTTTTTGTCATCATATCACGGCAAATCTTCAATTTTTTACCTACTCTGTTAAGAACCTGATCGAATCGTGGTCGTGGTTACGGTGTTTTTAGTCTTTTTAATCTCAGATTTAGGGGCAGGGATGACCTGTCTCTGTACTACTGGCTCAATCGCTACAGGGGTAGTGACCCCAGCAGTACTAGACTGATTCTGCTGCCCACCTGAGGGTACTGTTTGATAGCCCGATACTTTTGGAGCTGAAGGCGTGACTGGAATACGTTGCTGATAAATATCATCCACATTTTCCGGTAACTTAGAGAAAGTGCCATCCTGATCCATGGCCAACTGCAAGCTATATAACTGACTGTAACGTTGCTGCGATAAACGCTTCACATCTTTAGCATCACCAACAATAGTGGGATGAATAAAGACCAATAGATTGCGTTTTTCATTAGATTTAACATCAGATCTAAACAAACGCCCAATTCCCGGAATAGCGCCCAAGCCCGGTACAGACTGACGACCATGAATCGAGTTATCCGAAATTAAACCGCCCAACACGATGGTCTGACCATGCTCAGCCAAAATTGAGGTTTTGATGGCACGTTTACTGGTGACCAAATCCTGCGCTTCACCTTTTGCTTGTACTGCAGAAACTTCCTGCTCGACTTCTAAGCGAACCGAGCCACCTTCACCAATATGCGGCACCACTTTTAAAGTCACACCGACATCTTTACGTTCCACCGTGGTATAGGGATTAATCCCGGCTGTGGTCGTGGCGACAGAACCTGTAACAAAGGGTACGTTCTGCCCCACCACAATATAGGCTTCTTCATTGTCCATGGTCACAATGGATGGCGTAGAAAGTAAATTGGATTTTGTATTACTTTTGAGTGCCTGAATCAGTGCACCATAAAGTCGACGAGATCCATCACTGCCTTCCTTGTAATCTCCAAGAATCAGTGAGGTGCCTTTTAACCCAGCTGCTGCGGCACCTAAACCGGCAGCACCACCCGTTAAATAACCACCGGCTAAACTCGCCAGACTTGCCCCTGCATTATCAAAGCTAATCAATCCGATGCCACTACTTAAGTCACCCAAGGCCCATTGCACACCGAGTTGATCGGCATCACTTCCTTCCACTTCAATGATGGCAGCCTCAATGAGTACCTGTTGACGACGGATGTCCAGTTGTTGAATGGCCGATTCAATTTCGCGCATCAATTGTGGATCAGCTTTCACCACCAGCGCATTTTGGCTGTCATCGGCAATAATACTGATCCCATTACCATTAAAACTGGTGATGCTATTTTGAGTGTTACTATTCGATCCACCACCCAGATTAATACTTGGGGTTGAAATACTAGATGAGCCACTGCTTGAAGTATTCGAATTGTTATTACCCAGATTATTCATCGTATTACTGGTGTTCGACGATGAACTGTTCGAATTTGATGAACCAGAAACTGCCTGACCGGTAACCAAGCCTTGTAAAATTTCCGCCAGATTCTTGGCACTGGCATATTTTAAACGAAAGACTTTGAGTCCACCTAAACGATCTGCCGCAGGCACATCCAGCATTTCAATCATTTGGCGGATACGTTTACGGGTTGCAGTATCGCCTTTCAGCACAATCCGGTTGGTACGCGTATCGGCAATGATGCGAATACGCGAGCCTTTTAAATCTTTGGCTGCGCCAGTCGAACTCATTGATTCCAGTAAACCAATCATTTCTTCCGCTTGACTGGATTGCAGCGTTACCGCTTCAATATCGTTTTGTCCGGTACCATCCAGGTTACGAATAATGGTTTCAAGCTGATAAATATTACTGGCACGGTCTGAAACTATCAGCGCATTGGTCCCTGCGACCGCGGATAAATGTGCGAACTGCGGCATTAAAGGACGAATTGCAGGAATCAAGTCATTTGGATTGGTATTTTCCAGCCAAATCACCCGAGTCACAATTTGGTCACCCGTGGCACGCTGTTTGCCGTCATAAGGAATACCGGAACTTTTAACATTGCTATCCGGCACCAATTTGATGGTATTGCCTGAAGGAATAGCCACCACGCCATTCACATTCAACACACCCAGAAATAACTCGTAAACTTCAGCTTTATTTAAAGGTTTATTTGAAATTACCGTCACATTGCCACGCACACGCGGATCGACAGCAAAATTTTTCCCCGTAATGTCTGCAACTTCATTAATGAACGCTGTTAAATCAGCGTCACGTAAGTTGATTTTCCATGTCTGTGCGTGACTTGCAGTACTCACCATAGCAATAAGTGGGGCAGCTGCAAATAAGGTCCAGACTGAACGATGATGATTAAATAAAGCCATAAAATTCCGTGCTTCCTAACCCTATAATGTGACGATACATCACTTAAAAATTCTGTTGTATGGTCATCACTTGATCACCACGCTTTATTTCCAGCTTAACCTGACCTTCGCGTCTCGCCTGTTCCAGCAACTGAGCATCACTTTGCCCCTGACCTACCGCCTGTCCATTCAAAGACATAATTCGGTCACCCGGTTGCAAACCCAGCTTGCTGCGTAATGCTGCCGGAGTTCTTGAGGTCACTTCATACCCTCCACCAGCCGCATTCACCCCCATATCTTTTAAATATTGTTCCCGGTCTTGCTGTATTTTTTGTACGGCTTGTCCCAAAGCATTATTTTCCTGACTCGGTGCAGCTTGAGTCGTTTGACTCGCTTGATTGTTTGAGTTTGCCGCGTTGACTTCAGGTGGAATAATAGATTGATCCAACCCATTTTCAATTCCCTTAAATTGTACCTCTCGGGTGGTGCCATTATTTTGACGCAATACCACGCGATCCCAGTACACTTCAGCCAACTGGTAAGACGTGGCATCAATACTTTCTCCCACCCGATAGCGATCTGCCACGTCATTGACTTTAATCACGGCAGAAGAAAATTGACTTGGGTAGCCGACCACGACACCTTGTAATATTAAATTGATGTTCTCGTCTGCAGCAGCGGTCTTTCCGGCCTCTTGAAACAATGCAAACGAAGAAATGTTTGGAACCTGCGGCTGTTGTGAGCCCAATTCCACACGCTCAACTTGCATGACTTGAGGTGATGCGAGCAATAACCAGAAAATACTCACCAACTTCCAGCATAGATATAAAATCAGCAGTGCCAACAGGATGGGTGCAATCCGATCCGCTTGTTTCCAATTTAACTGTTGAATTTTTTCAATCCATTCATTCATTAGAAACCACCTTTAAATAAAGGTTGTCGTGAACTAATGACATAGGTGTCCAGACCCGCTTTGCCATCGTAGGAAGGAATATTCATCAATAAACGCTGGGTGAGCTGCACATCAAGCATCAGGTTTTGATCCAGATTCAAGGTAATCAGTTTTTGATCACGCTGGTCACGAATATCAAACAGTAGCTTGTTATTTTCATCTGACAGTTTTCCTTTTAAAGACGGCATATTCATTCGATCCTGTCGCTGAGCATAGGTGTAAATCAGCTCACCACCTGCCCACTGTAATTGACCGTCTGCCTGTGAAAAGCCCTGCTCTTTTTTATAGTTAAAATCGATATCCTGGAGCTGAATGGCATTTGCAGGCCATTGCCAGTCCACCAGATTTTTTAGGGTCTCAGGTGCAATTTGTCCATTCAAATTATGAATCGTGAATTTTTTGCCAAAACCATACCCCATCACCCCATCAAGCTGGGTATTGCCACTATGAAGTTCAATATGCGCCCCTAAACGCAGCAAAAACAGATCCAAAGGCCGTGTTTTCCAACTTAACGAGCCTCTGAGGTTTCCTCTATGCCAATCTGCTTGCCCTTGCCAAATATTGCCGCTTACGTTTTGCAAGACCTGGTTATTCTTATAAAATTTTGAAATGAGCCAAGCCGCTGGAATTTGGAGTAAGACGAAAATAAAAAAAACGCTGATGGCAAAGATCCACCACGTGATGTATTTAGGTTTTTTTATCATCCCACCACGACCAACATATCTATTCTTCTTCCCTGAGCCACGATATTATCTTTCTATACACATTATGCACACTTTTCCCACAACGCCAATTCAAAGATATAAAAAAACCAAGCATATATGCTTGGTTTTTTTAGCCTAATCCAATTGGATGACAATCTCATGAATTTTAAAATTAGATGAGGAAGTCTTCCAGTTTCGCACCACTTTCCAGTTCAGCAACTAACCAGCGTGGTTGTTTACCGCGACCCGTCCAGGTATCAGAGGGGTTCTGTTTACTACGGTAACGAGGCTCAACAGATTTACGAGTGCTTTTTTTACGTTTCGTTGCACCGAATTCTAAAATTTGTTCAATTGATAAACCTACATTCTCTGCAATATCTAAAATTTGCTGATAAGCATCTTCAACCGCTTGATCTTTTTTAGAAGCAATTAATGCTTCCGCTTCAACTTGTAAACGTTTTAACTGTTCAACAGATAAATTACTAATATCTGGCATCATAATAACTCCTAAATAGATTTTATATTTTATTTATTTAAAACTCGATCATAATATTTTTATTATCTAAAACATTCAATATAAATTTTTAGATAACAACGATCTTTAAAATAGATTGTACATTTCTAGAGTTTCATAGAATATTTGCTTTAAATAATTTTTAAATTAAATGATTCACGCTTAATTCAATTTCAGTAATTTTATGACGAATAATTTCAGGAATTTCTGTTTTAAGCATTGAGTCTTTATTTACACAAACGATGACCGCTTCAGCCAATGCAACTACAGTTTGCTGTGTCTCACTCCATAACAAATAACTCATACGAAATGCACTATTGCGAACTTCCTCAACACGCACCCCTATTTTAAGCTGGTCTGGATAAAATACCGGACGAATATATTTACACTGATTTGATGCAACCACCGTATAAATATCCTGTTGAAAAATACTTAATTCATCCATATAACGAATACGTGCACTTTCGATATAACGATAATACATGACGTTATTTACGTGCCCGAAAGCATCCATGTCTCCCCAAGCAACTGACTGTTCATAAATAACAGGATAATCTGATAGGGTTAACATTGAATTGACCTCATATTTTTATTTCAACAAAATTTGCATTATTTTCAAATATTAAATTTAACTGTTTAATTAAATTGTCCTGACCTTTTAAAGTAGATTTAATTCTTAAATAATTCATCATCACATTATCTGGATGTAATTCCAATAATTTTTCGGCTTCAGCATTACGGGCTGTTGCCTCATATATATACCATTTTGCAAAGCTAAACACCGGCAAAGAAAGATATTTATTTTCCCAATAGTCAATTCTTTGCTCAACCTTTAAATAATCAGGGTTTTGTTTCAATAACTGCTGCTGGAACCATAAATAAAAAACATCTTTATTAAATTGTTCATCTAATAAATGCAATGCCAAGTCTTCATGTTGCTGACTCATTTCTGGCATACGAGACAACAACTTTAACCATAAAGTTTTTATCTCATAATTGCGACTATAAATTTGATCTTGCAAGTCTAAATAACGTTGTTGTAAATTTTGTAAATCCTCAACGTGCGCTTGATCAAAGCCGAGCAATAACTGTTGCAACCACTCCTGTTTGTTTTCGGTTCCTAAATGACCATATTTAGTCGAACGTAAATACATCCATGGAAATTGAATGGCAAACTCTCCCCATAGGGCAGTCAAGCGTAAATTATAGGCACCTTTTACATCATTTAACCACGGCGAAAGTTCATGCTGATTTAAGAACTCAAGATGGGTTAAGGCTTGCTCTCCCTCATTTTGAGCCAGATAAATTTCAATTCGTTGTATTTCAGCCAACTCAAATGCCATGGCATTGCTTTGATTTAATATTGCGAGCGCTTGTGGGTATTGCTGCTGCATCAAATACAATCTCGAACCAATAATGCCTTTTAACAAACCCGATTGCGAAAATACCCCTTGAATAAATTCATGCTGGTCTTGCGCTGCTTCTAATAACCACACTACAGCCAACTGTTCATAAGGATGCAAATTTTTAAAATTAAAAACAGTTTCCAGCTTTCTTTGTTGTCTTTTTAAATAGCGCTTGATTAGCAACCACAACAATTGAATGATTAAACTCAGACTGGCGAGGAAAATAAAAATGACCCAGATATTGGTTTGAATTTGCCATTCACGCCAGTATAAATAAACATAACCTGCGCCATAACCATAACTTAAAACACTTAGACTGGCGATTATAATCAGGCTGATAAAAGCATAGGCAAGTAAAATCTGTTTCATTAATCCATCACCCCAATAATGCACGCGTATTTAAAATTGGCGTCGGAATAATAGTAAATCCTTTTATTTTTTGGATATTCTGAATCAGTTGGCGTGATTTCTCATCCGGTATTTGATTTAACAATTGGATAATTTCAGTTAGCGATTCTTGGTATTCTAAATATTGACCTTGCTGTAATGCCTGATGTGCCAGTAATAATCTCAGTTGCGCTTCCTTCAAGATTAGCGGACGTTGCATTAAAGCCACAGCAGGTTGTTTCGCTGGTTCAATAACTAGCCAGCGCTGCCAAAAATGTTTAGTTTGTGGTTGGCCTGAACTTAATTTAGGCATATTTATTTCTTGAGTTAAAGCTTGATCTAGCTGGTGTATTAATCCATCTACTTTTGTTTGCTGTGCCACGCGGTCACTTGCAAACTGCTGAATCACCTGCTGATCTTTCGCAATCACTTGATGTAAACTCTGTTTCAAGGAAGGTGCTAAAGCATATTGCTCTAAATTGCGGTCCAAATTCATTAATTTATCTAGGGCTTCATTCAGTTTTTGCTGTTTCAGCATAAATTCAATCAAATCTAACTGCTGTTTAATCACCACAACTGGATCAATATTTGATGCTTCAATGGCTTTTAAATCATGCTCTGCTTGAACACCTTGCGCTACTGTCCCAGCTTCAAATTTTACCTGACGCTGTAAAGCCACCAGTTGATCATTTAAATTTGCATTGTTTTGTTCAATACGATGCAAACTGCTGATTAATTCTGTTTGTTGTGCAGAGACATTAAATACGTCATAACTTAATTTTATAATCCAGAGTAAACTTAAAATAAGTAATAAAATGAGAATTTTCTTCATGTGTTCCCTTGCACAACAACAAGCTGCTGCAAAATTGAATCTGTTTTTAAATCAGGTAATCGGGCGATATTAAAACATGTCTGTTGATTTTTTTTATAATCTGAAACAACTTGATACAAGCGTTCGCCCAAAACAAAATAATAGCCTTTTGCAATAATCGCATCTTGACCCTGCATTAACTTAATCCAGTTTAGCCAGCCCGCTTCACTGCTCACCACCATAGCATATTGTTGTTCTCGTTCTAATAATGGCAATATATCTGGAAGGTTCTGTAAAGTAAGTAACGGACAGCGACGCTCATATAAAATAAAATTTAGAATATGCATGCCTTGCTGTTTTAACTGTTCCATCATAAATGGACGGCCACCTTCCCCTCGCCAAAAAGCAATACCCGTTCCAGCATTCATACTTTTAAGTATTGGAAGTTGTAACATCCCTTCCGATGTTTCAACCAAAGGAATTTCAGCAGCAATACCATAGTTCGATAAAGCTTGCGCCGTTGTTTCACCTACTGCAATCCACTGGATATGCTGAAGTTTATCAAGACTAATCCCTGCCTGTTTTAAGTAATCCATCCCCACTTGAACCGCAGTTGGACTCACCACTACAATCACCTGCGCAGAAAGCAATTGCGGATACAACTTAGACAATGGCTCTGACCAAGGTCGAGCCAGCAATTCCAGTAAGGGCAAATCCAAAACAGTTATATGAGCCATACGCAAGGTATGACTCAATTCTGCTGCACGATCTTGAGGACGGGTATTAATAAACAACATGTCAATAAAGCGCTTTAAGCAAATCGCCTGCACCTTGTTCCAGCAACTTCTGTGCGAGACTCACCCCTAACTGTTCAGCCTGTTCTGGCGCCCCACTAAGTTTAACTTTTAATAGTGTCACACCATCCACACTCCCCACACGTCCCTCCATATGGAGTTGCCCTTGATTTAAAGTGGCATATCCTGCAATCGGCACTTGGCAACCGCCCTCCAAATACGCATTGAAAGCACGTTCTGCGCGAACGCACACATCAGTTTCAACATGTAAAAGCGGTAAAATAAGATCCAGTACAACCTGATCTGTGGTACGGCATTCCAAGCCGAGTGCCCCCTGTCCAACTGCAGGCAAACTGATTTCAGGGGACAGGTTATGACGAATACGCTCCGCCAAACCCAAGCGTTTTAAACCCGCACTTGCCAAAATAATCGCATCGTATAAGCCTGAATCCAGTTTGGATAAACGCGTACCGACGTTTCCGCGCAAATCAATAATATTCAAATCCGGACGCTGTTTTAAAATCTGGGTTTTACGGCGCAGGCTGGATGTCCCCACTTTTGCACCTTGAGGTAATTCATCAAAACAGTGATAAGTATTCGATACAAAAGCATCCAGTGGATCTTCACGTTCACAAATCACCGGCAAGCTCAAACCTTCAGGCAGCGCCATAGGAACATCTTTCATCGAATGAACCGCCAAGTCTGCACGGCCATCGAGCAACGCCGCTTCTAACTCTTTAACAAATAAACCTTTACCACCAATTTTTGCCAAAGGCGTATCCAGGATTTTGTCACCCTGAGTGACGAAGGTCACCAACTCAACTTTAAGATCAGTATGCAATGCCTCTAAACGGGCACGAATATGTTCAGCCTGCCATAATGCAAGCGGGCTTTGTCGAGTTGCAATCTTCAAAATCTTCATAAAGTTTAGAAACAGTCAATTAAGGGCGTTATTCTAAACTTAACGTGCTGACTTTAAAATGCAAGTACATTCGCACAGTTGTTGTCACTAAAACCATGAAGGCAGATTTAAATTTTTTGTATTCGTTCTCTTAAATTGGGTAAATGGCGCCGGCTGACTGCCAAGCGTTCCTCCAATTCACGACAACGCACCTGATATTGCCCGGAACTAATAACTTCGAGTCCATCCAGAAAATGTACAGAAACCAGAGCATTACGATGAATTCGGACAAATTGATCGCCAAATTCATTTTCCAGGTCTTTCAAGGTTTCATCAATCAGTACACTGCCATTTTTATGGCGTACCGTGACATATTTTTGATCTGCTAAAAAATAATAAATATTTTCCACAGGCACCAGCTCTACCCCGCGGTAGGTTTTTGCCACAATTTGATGGCGTTTTATATTGATTTCGTTCATATCTTCTTTTTGTTTTAAAGTGCTCATTTGTGCTTGAGTCAGTTTTGTTAAGTGATCTAAAACCTGTTGCAATTCCTGCTGCATCACCGGTTTCAATAGATAGCCTTCTGCATGCGACTTAAATGCCTCTAAAGCATGTTCATCATAGGCTGTACAAAAAATAATAGCGGGCATAGGCTCTAGCTGACGCAAATACTGCGCACAGCTTAAACCATCCATTTCCGGCATTTGAATATCTAAAAGCACGACATCTGGCTCATAAAACTGAACCATCTCAATCGCCTGCTGACCATGGGTTGCGGTTGCAACCACTTGATGTCCCAGTTGTGTGACTAAACGTGATAAGCGCTCTACAGCAAGAGGCTCATCATCACAAATCAGGATGTCCATTTTTCCTCCTTTCACAGTTACCATGATTTTTTTTATAGGTTAACTCTGATTTTTTATTTATATCGATATTGCACAACTGTGGTAAATATTCCCTTTCCCGCGTATGTCTGAAAGCTCACAGTCCGTCCATAATAAGCCTCTAGACGCTGTTTCACATTTTCGACTGCAATACCATTTCCTGGTCGTATATTTATTTTATCCTGTGTATAAGGGTTAGTAATGACTATATTGACTTGATTTTGCAATATTTCAACCAATATGCTTATCGTACTCTTTGTTAAAAATTTTTCAACTCCATGAAAAATACTATTTTCCACTAAAGGTTGTAAAGTTAATAACGGAATTTGTATCTGAGAAAACAGAACTTCATCGTCATATTTCCACTCTACGCGTAAACGATCACCCAAACGGATCTGCTCAATCGCTAAATAATGCTGACATAATTCAATTTCATCTTTTAGGCGAACCAGTTTAAGTTCTTTAAAACTCGCACGAAATAGCCGTGATAAATTCAGTAACATTTGCTCTGCTTTATCCGGATCAATGGTAATTAAACTGATTACCGTATTTAAACTGTTAAACAGAAAATGTGGGTGAATTCGTGCCTGCATCGCCTGAATTCGTGCATTCAGTTCGCTATTTTGCTGACGTGCCCATTGTTCTCGAAAATACAGATAACGGAAACAAAATGTCCCGATCAGCACGCCATAGCTCAGATGTAACACCACCCCATCGAATAAAACAGCAAGATTCAAATTATGAATTTGAAAATTTTGTCCAAAATAAATCACACCATTTAGTACCACGGTGGTCAATAAAACAATCATTTGCAACAAAATGAAGCTGACACATAAGACTTGGCCAAAACTTAAATGCTGAATTTTTTTCTGAAACAGTTCAAGCAATGCCGCAAAAGCCAGCAACACCCAGTTAATGAACAACATATACTGCAATAAACGTCCTACACTTAAGGCCGTCCAGGATTGTGCTTCGGCTAAAGCTAAAATCATCGCCAAAATATTGCTGGCAATAAATAATTCGATTAAATGTTGCCAACGCCCTATTTTCGTAAAAAAATAAGCATATGTTTTATTTCCCTGCGTATGAGCAAAAGATTGATCGTCTTGTCCTTCGGCAAGTGAACCTGAATTTGTTATACTCTTTTTAGTTCTAATGCTTTTTATCCTATTGAGCCGACATGACCACATCTTCTAATTCCTCAAATCCGTCACAAACCCAAACTTCGGGTATGTGGGGCGGTCGTTTCTCTGAAGCGACGGACGCTTTTGTTGCTGAATTTACAGCATCTGTACAATTTGACCAACGCTTTTATAAACAAGATATTGCAGGTTCTATCGCCCATGCAACCATGCTTGCAAAAGTTGGCGTACTTACCGAGCAAGAACGTGACGATATCATCACCGGCTTAACTGCTATTCAAGCTGATATTGAATCGGGTAACTTTGAATGGCGCGTTGATCTGGAAGATGTCCACATGAACATTGAGTCTCGCCTGACTCAGCGTATTGGTATTACAGGTAAAAAACTACATACCGGTCGTAGCCGTAACGACCAGGTCGCAACTGATATTCGCTTATATGTACGTGACGAAATTGATGCGATTTTAAAATTACTGGAAAAATTACAAAAAGGTATTTTGGGCTTAGCCGCTAAAAACACCCAAACCATTATGCCTGGGTTCACTCACTTACAAACTGCCCAGCCCGTGACTTTCGGTCACCACTTAATGGCCTGGTTTGAAATGCTGGTGCGTGACTCTGAACGTCTGATTGACTGTCGTAAACGTGTGAATCGTTTACCACTTGGCTCTGCTGCTCTAGCGGGCACAACCTATCCAATCGAGCGTGAATACACAGCACAGCTTTTAGGTTTTGAAGCAGTGTGTGAAAACTCATTAGATGCCGTGTCTGACCGTGACTTTGGTATTGAATTCAATGCTGCTGCATCTTTAATCATGATGCATTTATCACGTATGTCTGAAGAAATGATTCTTTGGACTTCTGCTCAGTTCAAATTTGTGAACATTCCAGACCGTTTCTGCACCGGCTCTTCAATTATGCCGCAGAAGAAGAACCCGGATGTTCCTGAATTGATTCGTGGTAAAACCGGACGTGTTTATGGGGACTTAATGAGTCTTTTAACCCTCATGAAAGGTCAACCTTTAGCGTACAACAAAGACAACCAAGAAGACAAAGAACCATTATTTGATGCGATTGATACCGTTCGTGGCTCATTAATGGCATTTGCCGACATGATTCCTGCATTGGTTCCAAACATCGAAATTATGCGTGAAGCTGCACTACGCGGTTTCTCAACCGCAACCGATCTTGCCGATTATTTGGTAAAAAACGGCGTTGCGTTCCGTGATGCACATGAAATTGTAGGTAAAGCCGTTGCGCTCGGTGTTCAAGAATCGAAAGATTTGTCTGAATTGACGCTTGAACAGCTACAACAGTTCTCTGATTTGATTCAGGCTGACGTATTTGAAAAAGCATTAACACTTGAAGCATCGGTGAATGCACGTAACCATATTGGCGGTACTGCACCAGCTCAAGTTGAAGCTGCAATTGCACGTGCCTATACACGTTTAGAAAAACTTTACGCTTAAGGAATAATGATATGTCTCGACAAGTATTTTGCCGTAAGTATCAGGCTGACATGGAAGGTTTAGATTTTGCACCCTTCCCAGGTGTAAAAGGTCAAGAATTGTTTGACAGCGTGTCTAAACAGGCATGGCAAGAATGGCTTAAACACCAAACAACCTTGATCAATGAAAAGCGTTTAAACGTGTTTGAACCGGATGCGAAAAAATTTCTGGAAGAGCAACGTGAAAAATTCTTTAGTAACGATGAGTCACTCGAAAAAGCTGAAGGCCTAAAGCCTGAAGAAAAATAAGGCGCTGCCTTATTTTATATGCAAGACAAGTGAAGCGCATAGTTTCAAGTGGCATAAAGGAGTCTTTTAAAAGGCTCCTTTTTTATTTCTGGAAGCACTGTTTCGCCAGGCTGCAAAACGAGAAGCTGGGCTTCAACTGGTAAAATTAAAGCGTGGCTTTGAAAATTACGCAAGATAAGAGTTTTGCTCGCGCAAGTTCTCATCTGAAAAAGAAATCTTCATTATTGGGGATTTGTTTTTTAAACTGCTTTAAATTTTACGTAAAGACAAGCGAAGCGTATAGTTTCAAATGTCATCAAGGAGTCTTTTAAAGGCTTTTTTTTACTTTTAATAGAGCACTGCTCGACCCTGAGGAATATATTCTGCAAGAAGACGAGAAGTTATGCTTCGAGCGAAAACTAGGGCACTGCTTTCTTTTTAATCAAGACAAACAGTGAAGGTGTGTAGGCTTTAATCCGAAAGAAACCCCTTTTATTGGGAACTTTTGAAATGCGTTTTTTTACATCTCGAAATAACTGTAAACCAAAACTACATTTCTCAATAAAAACCTACATTACAATACAATAACCTACATGACTCATAAAATTGATTCTCCTATAATTAGTTTCAAGAAGATGGTTAAACATCTTATAAAAGATATAACGATACCCGATTTCAATCCTAGGTTTCCCCCAAAATCTAGGATTTTTTTTGTGCGTAAATTTTTCAACAAAAAAATCAAAATCAAAAAAACACCCTGAAACGGGTGTTTTGGTTATTCATTAAATTTAAGGCTGTTTTAAATACGGCCATGCGGCTTTCAAATAAATGAACATGGACCACAACGTTAGAATCACTGCGGTATAAAGTAAAAGATAAGCCAAGGTATCCAGTGGTTGCCAGTTCAGTAAAAACACGGAAATTGCAATCATTTGAAACGCCGTCTTATATTTACCGACGGTAGATACTGCCACATTGGTACGTGCCCCCAATTCCGCCATCCACTCACGTAAAGCAGATACGGTAATTTCACGCGAAATAATCACAATCGCTGCAAATGCCATGGAAATACTCGGTTGCCATTGCACCAAAACAATCAGTGCAGCTGCAACCATCAGCTTATCGGCTACAGGGTCAAGAAAACGACCGAAAGCTGAAGTTTGGTTCAGTGAACGTGCCAAATAACCATCGAACCAGTCAGTTACTGCAGCAACCACAAAAATCGCCGTTAAAATAATGTGACGAGTCATGTTAGTGTCGTGTTCTGCAACACCAACTGCAGGCGGCCAATAAGCCACCAACAAAAAAACAGGTATTAAAGCTATACGCGCCAAAGTCAAGATATTTGGAATATTCAGGATGCGACCTGTAGTCATAGACACCGCCAATTTTTCCCCTGTATGTACAATGAAAAACCACACATATTTTGGGATGGATTCATCGTTAATTCAGACTCACTTTATACGAATTGCTATAAAGTGTCACTAGGCAAACACGGTAACTGTCTGTCTGGAAATCGCAATCAGTCGATTCTCGGCATCCCAAAGATGGGCATATTCAGTGGAATACCCTTCTGCCGCATAATCGGTAAATACTTTATATTTAAACCAATCCTGCAGATAATTATTCAAAGGGTGAACATAAGTCACATGCCAGGTCAGTGAACTGGCGGGTGCCATGCTGTTAAACATGGGCAAAACACCGGGAGGCCACATATCAAATGCCACCATCAAATCAGCCACTGTCATTTCCCGGTTCTCATGTAGATCCGGATTAAAACGCATCCAGCCACTAAAATCAGGTTTCATACTGCCGCTACATGGATACTGCCCATCCACCCAGACCAAGTCCATCTGTCCAAAACATTCAGGTGCTAGAGGATGATGCTGTGCAACGTTTAATTGCTCAGGTGCTGGAAATACTGGTGCAACGCGTTCCTGTTGTACCGAAATTGCCGACTCACGCTGGGTACCAAAACTGGCAATCAAAATACTTTGCACCGCCTCATCCTGCCAGAGCCGTACTTCAACCGTTGTCACAGACTTGCCTTGACGCAAGATTTCAGCACTTAATTGAACGGGTGCCTGCTGTACGGGACCAACAAAAGTCACACTGGTGCTTAATAAACGTTTTAAGGGATCAGCAATTGCCACCACTGCTTTTTGCATCATCATCCCTGCAACCAAGCCCCCATAAATGGTGCGGCCTTGTAACCATCCCTGTGGCATATCAACCCATTCATTTTGTTCAATGTCGGTAAATAATTGATGCAGTGACATCCTTTGTCCTTTGAAGTTGTTGATTTGCTCTATCTTTTACTTATTTTGAAGTGTTGTGAATGATCAATGACTGCAGCGTCAGTGAGCACTTCGGCCAATCGGTCTATATTTATTCATGCAGTACCTTATAAATTGTTCGAGCCATGACATCACCCAAACCCGGAACCAGCTTCAAGTCATTTTCCGAGGCTTTGAGTACACCCTGAATGCCACCAAAATGGGTCAGCAAATCACGGCGGCGTTTCGGACCAAGACCCGGAATCACTTCCAGTACCGAACCACCACGACGTTTATCACGTTTAGCACGGTGCTTGGTAATAGCAAAACGATGTGCTTCATCTCGTACCTGCTGAATCAAATGCAGCGCTTTATGGTCTTCAGGCAACTGAATTTTAGTACCATCAGTAAAATGTAAGGTTTCCAGACCGGGTTTACGCCCCTCGCCTTTGGATACTCCGACCATAAAGGCTTCCAGTCCCAGATCTTGCATCACTTGCATCGCCATATGTAATTGGCCTTTACCACCATCAATCAGCAATAAATCCGGCAACATGGCTTTTTTATAACGCCGCGTCAACGCTTGGCGCATGGCCGCATAGTCATCCCCACCGGTAATATCATCAATGGCAAACTGGCGATAATCACGTTTGCGTGCACCGCCCGAATCAAACACCACACAGGAAGCAATCGTGGCTTCACCCATGGTATGCGAGATATCAAAACATTCAATCCGGTCAATCGGACGACCGACCACTTGTTCCAGCTGATGGAAACGTTCATTCAGTTCAAAATGATTGGCCAACTGCCCTTTAATGGCATGTTGCACATTCATATTGGCCAGCTCTAACCACTCGGCACGAGTTTCCCGAACATTGGACTTAATCTGAACTTTCTTGCTAAATTCCTGTTGCAGCGCCTGTTCCAGTTCTTTGCGATCGGGTAATTCGGTATTTATAATCAGCTCGACAGGTACTTCATCTGCGACCTGAAAATAAAAGTTCGCCATGAAGTCCGACAGCATTTGCCCCAGATCATCGCCCAGCATATCCGGGAAATAGCTTTTCCCACCAAGCATCTTGCCATTGCGTACATGCATAATCTGCACACAGGTCACCCCGGCATGATAGGCAATCGCCAGAATATCGGCTTCACCTTTGAGTTTATAAATCGCCTGCTGTGATTGCACGTCACGCAACAGCGCCATACGGTCACGGTAAAATACCGCTTTTTCAAATTCCAAAGCTTCTGCCGCCGCTTCCATTTTGGCAATCAGTTCCTGATTCAGCTCTTTGGTATCGCCCTGTAAAAAGCGAATCGAATTTTTAACATCTTCCTGATAATCTTCAGGCGAAATGAGACCAACACAAGGGGCGGTACAGCGCTTGATCTGATATTGCAAACACGGACGTTTACGCTGGGCAAAATAGCTGTTTTCACACTGGCGCACATTAAACAGTTTTTGCAGCACCACCAAAGTATCCCGGGCATTATAGGCACTTGGATAAGGTCCAAAAAACTTACCGACCTGATGCTTGCCTTTGCCGCGTCCTGCTGCAATGCGCGGATAAGGCTTGTCACTGGAAACAAAAATATAGACGTAGGATTTATCATCGCGCAACATGATGTTGTACGGCGGACGATGCAGTTTAATGAGGTTCTGTTCCAGCAATAAGGCTTCGGTTTCCGAACGTACCACCAGCGTTTCGATATTATAAATCCGGGCCACCAGCGCCTGTGTTTTCGGATGCTCGATGGTTTTAACGAAGTAGCTCGACACACGGTTTTTTAGATTCTTGGCTTTGCCAACATACAGCAGTTCACCGTCTTTACCCAGCATCCGGTAAACGCCGGGCAAAGTCGTCATATGGGCTAAAATCTTTTCAATATTGTCACGTGCGTTTTCGTTCACATTCAGCCTTATTCAGAATAATCTTTGCTTTGCTACATGATGTGATGGTTTTCACGCCATTTTCAAGCCAATTCGCTATTTTCTCCTCTCATCAAACAAAGTTCTAACAATCATTTAATTGCTAAAAGCTATAAGTGACTCATGCTTATTTTGCTATGCTCAAGTCATCTGAAAAATTTGGATCAAACTGAATGACGAACCACAATCATGCCATGCATATCGTTAAGCCGGTAACTGCAACGCATAGCACATCTGAAAAAGATAAATTGATTGGCAAACCCCGTTTTCATTTTGAACCTCAACAGGTCATGCAACTCCTGCATACCCGAATTATCGGACAGGAGGCCGCATTAAAAGAAATCGAAAAAATGCTGCATGTGGTCAAGGCAGATTTTTCCAGTCCGGAACGCCCTATCTCGGTAATGCTCATGCTTGGTCCAACCGGGGTCGGCAAAACTGAAACTGTACGTTTAATTAGCGAGGCGATTTATGGCCGCCCGGATGCTTTTTGCCGGATTGACATGAATACGTTGGCGCAAGAACATTATGCCGCAGCCATTACCGGTGCACCTCCAGGCTACGTTGGCTCGAAAGAAGGTCATAGCCTGTTTGATGAAACAGCGATTGCCGGTTCACATACCCGCCCCGGGATTGTATTGTTTGATGAATTGGAGAAGGCTTCCACTGAAGTAATTCGCGGTTTAATGAATATACTGGATACCGGAAAACTGACATTAACCTCAGGCACAAAAACCATTGATTTCCGTAACTGCATGATCTTTATGACCAGTAATGTCGGCGCTCAAGCTGCGCAGCAATACCTGGATAAACTGAATTTTTTGCCCAAAAAAATGCAGGACATTTGCCTTAAAAAAATACCGACCAAAACCATTATTGAAAAAGTGATGTTTAAAAAATTCGACCCTGAATTTTTAAACCGCATTGATCGTACTTTGCATTATCAGGCGGTTCAGGATGATGCCTTGCCCAAGTTGGTCGAGATTGAACTGGAAAAACTCAATCAGCGATTACAGCATCAAAAGCGTGCTGTGGTTTTAAGTGATGCAGCCAAAGCTCACTTCTACAAAAATCATGATATCCGTTTTGGCGCACGCCATTTGGCTCGTAAAATGCGGACTGAACTGGAACCGATTCTGGCGATTTACTTTTTAAATTATCCGGAAAAAACTCAGCTCACCGTGGATTTTGATGGTGGGCAATTGACAATTCAGCCGGAATAACTCTTTAAATAATCAGCTAAACATTTAGCTTAATCATCCTCCAGACAACCACCTCAATAATCATCGTTGCAGTCAAACATTCGGCAGCATATTTGACTGCAAATGCGTCCTTTTTTATTCAAATGAAATACGCCTCAGTTCTGCCGATTGACCATCTTCAGCTTAAAACTGTGCAGCAATGATGACGTCATCGAGTTAAAAAATTGGCTCAATTGACTTTTTTGACCAAAACAAGTCCATAAAAAACTTGAAATCCACAACTTACCCCCGATATAAATAGCCACAAAATGATTAAAAAATCTTAATTTAAACAAAAAGTTCATTACATTTTTACAAAGCAGAGTAAAAGTAAAGCTGACCACTACAAGGGTTTATTCAAAAAAAATTGATGACCCTTGCGTCACTGCTTGATACAACTTGTTATGTTCTTTTTGGATATAGTTATCGTAAGATTAGCGAAGCTCGATGTACGCGGGAAATGCGTACATGCTTCAAAACATCAACTTAATAAGTCCTCCAAAATAAAGGAGATCAGGCATGATCCACGCTGGCAATGCCATTACCGTCCAAATGCTTTCGGACGGAATTGCAGAATTCCGCTTTGACTTACAAGGTGAGTCGGTCAACAAATTTAACCGTGCAACGATTGAAGACTTTAAAGCGGCGATTGAGGCTGTTAAAGCCAATAGCGACGTTAAAGGTTTAATCGTTACCTCTGGTAAATCAACATTTATCGTAGGTGCAGACATCACTGAATTTGGTGATAACTTTGCTCAAGGCGAAAAAGCAATTGTGGATTGGGCGATGCCTGTTCACGAAATTTTCAACAGCTTTGAAGATTTAGATGTTCCTAAAGTTGCTGCAATCAATGGTATGGCATTGGGCGGTGGTTTTGAGATGTGCTTGGTCTGTGACTACCGTATCATGTCAGAAGCAGCTCAAGTGGGCCTGCCTGAAATCAAACTCGGTATTTTCCCCGGCTTCGGTGGTACAGTTCGTTTAAGCCGTGTGATTGGTATCGATAACGCCGTTGAATGGATGGCGATGGCGAATCCTAAACGCCCTGATGCAGCACTGAAAGACGGTGCGGTTGATGCGGTGGTTGCTGCGGACAAACTTCAAGCAGCTGCAATTGACCTGGTGAAACAAGCCATTGCTGGTCGCCTTGACTGGAAAATCAAACGTCAGGAAAAACTAGATCCAGTTAAACTCAGCCCAATCGAACAGATGATGGCGTTTAACTCATCTAAAGGGATGGTTTTAGCCAAAGCAAATCCTGCGCAATATCCTGCGCCAAAACTTCTTCTTGATTCTTTACAAGCGGGTGCAAGCCTTCCACGTAACGAAGCATTAAAAATTGAAGCGGAAGGTTTCGCTAAAGCTGCAATTACGCCTCAAGCAGGTGCGTTGATTGGTTTATTCATCAACGATCAAATTGTGAAAAAAACCTCGAAGCGCTATGAAAAAGGCGCGCACCCAGTCAACCAAGCGGCTGTTCTCGGCGCGGGTATCATGGGTGGTGGTATTGCTTACCAAGCGGCAAGCAAAGGCACACCAATCATTATGAAAGATATTGGTAATCCGCAACTTGCTTTGGGTATGAAAGAAGCAAATGGCTTACTGACCAAACAAGTTGAACGTAAGAAAATGACCCCTGCAAAAATGGGTGAAACTCTTGCGCGCATCCGCCCTACTTTAAGCTATGACGAGTTTAAAGAAGTGGACATCGTGATTGAAGCGGTGACTGAAAATCCAAAAGTAAAAGGCATTGTATTGGCTGAAACTGAGAAGAATGTTCGTGAAAACACGATTATTGCTTCAAATACTTCAACCATTTCAATCACTCGTTTGGCTGAAAACCTGCAACGTCCTGAAAACTTTGTCGGTATGCACTTCTTTAACCCGGTTCACATGATGCCTTTGGTTGAAGTGATTCGCGGTGCGAAGACATCTGATGAAGCGATTGCAACGACTGTAGTTCTTGCTCAGAAAATGGGTAAAACACCAATCGTAGTGAACGACTGCCCAGGCTTCTTGGTTAACCGTGTATTGTTCCCTTACTTCGGTGCATTCGACCTGTTGCTTAAAGACGGCGCTGACTTCCAGCAAATCGATAAAGTGATGGAACGCTTCGGCTGGCCAATGGGTCCTGCTTACTTGATGGACGTTGTCGGTATTGACACGGGCGTTCATGGTGCAGAAGTCATGGCTGAAGGCTTCCCTGACCGTATGAAACCGGACTTCAAAGGTTCGATTCAAACCATGTATGAAAATAAACGTCTAGGTCAAAAGAATGACGTTGGTTTCTACAAATACGAGTTAGACCGTAAAGGCAAGAAAGCGAAAAAAGTTGATCCTACAGCATATGATCTGATTGCATCTGTAGTGACTGGCGAAAAACGTGAATTTGACGCGCAAGAAATCATTGACCGTATGATGCTGGCTTTCTGTAACGAAACAGTTCGTTGCCTGGAAGACAACATTGTCGCGACTGCCTCAGAAGCAGACATGGCGATGATCATGGGTGTAGGTTTCCCTCCATTCCGTGGCGGTCCATGCCGTTACATCGACCAAACAGGTGTTGCTGAATACGTTGCGCTTTGCGACAAGTATGCACACTTAGGTAAAGCTTATGAAGCGCCACAAATGTTGCGTGACATGGCTGCTAACAACAAAAAATTCTACGGTTAAGGAGCAACGTGAATGGCTACTTTAAATCCACGTGACGTTGTCATCGTTGATGGCGTACGTTCAGCAATGGGTAAAACCAAAAACGGTATGTTCCGCAATGTACGTGCTGACAGCTTATCTGCTGAATTAGTTCGTGCCTTGGTTGCTCGTAACCAGTTTGATGTAAACGAAGTTGAAGATGTGATCTGGGGCTGTGTAAACCAGACCCTAGAACAAGGTATGAACATTGCGCGTAACATCGCATTGCTTGCTGATCTTCCAAAAACTGTTGCAGGTCAAACTGTTAACCGTCTTTGTGGTTCATCTATGCAGTCTATTCATACTGCGGCGGCACAAATTGCAACCAACCAAGGTGATATTTTCATTATTGGTGGTGTAGAGCACATGGGTCACGTCGGCATGATGCACGGCATCGACCTAAACCCTGAAGCATCTAAGCATTATGCTAAAGCATCTAACATGATGGGCTTAACCGCTGAAATGTTGGGTCGTATGAACGGCATTACGCGTGAAGAACAAGATGCGTTTGGTGTGGAATCTCACCGCCGCGCTTGGGCTGCAACGCAAGAAGGTCGTTTCAAAAACGAAATCATTGGTGTTGAAGGTCATGACCAAAACGGTTTCAAAATTTTGTGTGATATCGACGAAGTGATTCGTCCTGATGCAAATATTGAAACATTTGCCGGTTTACGTCCTGTGTTCGACCCGAAAGGCGGTACGGTCACTGCTGCTACATCTTCAGCGTTATCTGATGGTGCTTCTGCAATGTTATTGATGTCTGCTGAACGTGCTCAAGCTTTAGGTCTTAAGCCACGTGCTGTCATTCGCTCTATGGCGGTTGCAGGTTGTGACGCAGCAATCATGGGTCATGGTCCAGTTCCTGCAACGCAAAAAGCGTTGAAACGTGCTGGGTTGTCAATTGCTGATATTCAAACGTTTGAATTGAATGAAGCGTTTGCTGCACAAGGTTTATCTGTTCTTAAAGGCTTAGGCATTTATGACCAGCAAGACCGTGTGAACTTGAACGGTGGTGCGATTGCGCTTGGTCACCCACTAGGTTGTTCTGGTGCGCGTATCACGACGACATTACTTAATGTGATGGAGCAACAAGATACACAAATCGGTCTTGCGACGATGTGTATCGGTCTTGGTCAAGGGATCGCAACGATTATTGAACGTGTTTAATTCTTAATTAAATATTGAGATAAAAGAAACCTCGCTTATTGCGGGGTTTCTTTTATCTATTTTTAAAAATAAAATTATGAAATATATTCATTTAAATAAAAAAAATTATTAAATTTTTAATATTACTTATACATAATGATCAAGCAAATTCATCAAAATTAAATAAGAGCACTTATGAAAAAAATTGTATTACCCCTTATTGCTAGTTTGGTATTTACTGGTTGTGCTACGACAAAAATTTCACCAGAAGCGCGCCAACAATTAAATAAAACACAAGCTGCAATTCAAGCAAAACCTGTTTCAATTTTAGTCAATTCATGCCTTTTAACCAATGAATTGGGGAAAGATTTAGTACTCAATGAGCCTTCTAAACTCACTGCTGAGAAATTCATTCAAGCATTTACACAACAGTTAAACCAACATAATGTGACCGTCAGCGCTTCTGCCGTACCATTCATTTGTGGAACAATACCAGAAGAACAACTTAAAAAATATGAGTTTCAAGCAGATACAAAATCTAAAAGAACACTGATTAATACCTATCCTCTGTTAAATCAAAATAATATTAATATGACCGATGAGCAAAGGGCAGCTGTTCTAGTTTTAAATCAATATATTGCGAAATTTGATGCAGTACAGCTAAAGATGGTGCAAAAGCAAAAGACAACCTTAGACATACCTCAGCTAGATGATAGAACCATCAACACACTAAAAAATTGGTCAAAATCAAATTATATTTTTGTTGTTTCAGTGGATGGATTAAATGCGTCTTTGGGTTCTAAATTTGCATTTGGTGCTTTAAGTGTAGGCGTAACACTTGCAACGATGGGTGCAGGTGCTGGAATCGTGACTGCCTATATGCCAAGAGAAGGGCAACAATATTCTGTTCGTCTTTTAGATTTGGATAAACAAGCATTTGAATGGAATAAATATGATTTGCTTAAAGGTAATATTTATTCCATTAAAAATCATACTGTTCAAGCCGATACTATATTAAATCCTTTATTTGAAGTAAAAGTTAATTAGTAGCAAATTCCATGCTTTAAGTTTTAAAAATACAGTTCAGCAAGTTGAAAAAATCTTTTTTTAACTTGCTGAATTTAGAACACTATGCTTCAGACTTTTGCGCCAACAAAGTCACAAAATGCTGTTTAATCCGATTTCCCTGCTCATCCACGCGATGCAACTCACCAACATTTTCATTGTATTTCACAATTTTCCAGCCTTCGTAATAAGCACTTAGCTCCCCTGGCTGAAAGGCAAATGGAAAATCAGGCTGTGCCGGAAGATCGGCCGTGTCCATCGCACAGACAATCAGGTTATAGCCACCAGACACGGTCGCCTGCTGCATCTGTGTAATGAGCGATGGAATAGTTTTCGCCTCCAGAAACATCATCACCACGGTACAGTAGATAAATTCATATTGCCCTGGAATGCTTGCATCCGTGTTGAGATCGCGGCGCTGTATCTGTAACTGATCAATCTGCTCCGTCTGCACAATCTGTCTTAAGGTCTGCAAACTGTTTTCGTTGACATCCCAGGCATCAACCTTAAAGCCGTGTTGACTTAAATACAGGGCATTACGACCTGAACCACAGCCCACATCCAAAGCGTGGCCACCGTGTAAATAAGGCATGGCTGCCAGTACTTCGGAATGGGTAGCGGTCAGCTGATATTTTTTGCTGAAGTAATCCTGTGGCAGACAGTAAAACCGTAACTGACATTGCATATCATCACTGGCAGAACCAATCTTATGCCAGGCCTGTGGCTCAATAAATGGAGGCTGCTGCTCTGGGGTAAATACATGCTCAGACTGTACAGCACCCGACTCATCCAGTATCGCAAAATGCAACTCACCCCTTAATACGGTCAGTTTTGCCCAGGTACCAACTTTGGTATTGTGCTGATTTTTAAAACCTTGCGGAATACCCTGCTGTGTCCAGACAGGAAGTTCTTTATAACAAATAAGCTGTTCCATAAAAGACTGCGCTCCAAAGCATCAATTGTCGGTCTGAAATCAATCAGTTGACTAGATTTTTAGCATATGCCGTTTAACAGCAAATTGAAATAAACCGATCGTATTGCATACATACAAGCCAGCTCCCCCCTATAAAAAAACCGTCCGGTACGGACGGTTTGACGGTTTGACGGTTTTTAAAAAAGAGAAGCAATAAAACTCCAGTTTTACTACACCAGTTGTTCGCGTAACCACGCCATATATTTTTCTCGGTCCATAAAATCAGGCGAATTGCCTGTGTCCAGACTGAAATATTGCTGATTGAACTGAATCACAATCTGTTCAGTATGATGCCAGCCTTCAATCAGCTGGAAATACTGGTTGAAGAAAGACCGGCTCTTGCTCCAATTGTTCAGGCTTTCCAGTTTCGGATATTTTTTATTTTCAACAAACTCACTGTATAGATGCTGAATATCATCAAAAACATGTAGGGTTTTCATGACTCACCTGCCTAGATTTCATGTTGTGATCTTTGCGACCGTTTTAATCTAGCAACAGAGTTTGAATAACAAATGACAGTCTTATTGCAAAGCTATGATGTTTGAAAAGATGAGATGCTTTTATTCAACTGCATAATAGTTTTGCCGGAAAAAAACCAAGAAAATTTAATCATTACACTCATCAGAAAATATCAATTTTTATATCATCAAACCGAGATAAAACTAAACACTCAAAAGCAATGTAACCCATCCGCAACATCATGTTATCACTTTGTAATTTTGGTTGAATAATCACGCAACCAAAACAATTGCCAAGTCTCCTGTAACCAAACGAATCCACAGAAGGAATAGTATTCACAACGCATTATTTTCAAAACATTTTCTATAGAGTGATGACTATGAATACGATTAAAACGACGATGGCGATTGCTTTAGTTACTGTAACCACTTCTGCTATGGCGACTACCACTGTAGAAGCAACTCCCACTGCTAAAATTGCTGCATTAAAAGCACAAGTAAAAGCAGAAACCACCCCAACTGCAACAACAGTTAAAGACGCTGCTGTAGCTAAAACCGTAGCGACTAAAGATGCTGCAGTGGCAAACACTGTAGCAGCTAAAGATGCGACTGTTGCTAAAGCAACTGAAGCAAAAGATGCTGTAGTAGAAAAAACTGCTGAAGTGAAAGATACAACCGTTGCTCAAGTAACTGAAGCTAAAGACACGACTGTTGAAAAAACTGCCGAAGTAAAAGAAGCAGCTGCTGAAAAAGCGGATGCTGCTAAAGCTGAGAAAAAAGGTTTCTTCTCTTGGTTTAAAAAATCTGCTGCTTAATCTGCGGTAACGCATTTTAGCTGTAAAAAAAGGATGCCATTAATGAGCATCCTTTTTAGTTCTAACCAAAAAATCTTTTTATCTAAATAATGCTCAACTAACGAATACCATTATTTTGAATAGATCCTTGCTGTTGTTGCAACTGTCTGAGTGCTTCATTTTGCGAGGTACTTTCCAGAAGCCCCAAGGAAATTTGCTCTCGAGCAATTTGTACATTGGTTGCGTTACGGTCTATACCAAAAGGTTCAAGGATAATATACAAGCCCTCTCTTGGATCAGAAGACTGCAAACCTCGTGCAACCGCCAGAACATATTGCTGCTGTTCCAATGGCAAACTGTTTATATCGGGTATTGGTCCATCAGGCACAAGATCTATGGTCGCTAAAATAGTCGGATTAACAACAAAGTTTTGAGTGTCCAGTTGTATTTGCATAATCTGATGCTGCAAGGCTCTCACTTCTTGCGGATCTTGTTGATATTGAATTATGCCTGTAGTTTCAGCTCTTAATTCCGGTTCTGCCATCATTCTTAAAACAGGCATTTCAGCAGTATCAGCAAAAGTAGAGGAAATTGAAAAACTTCCAGCAATCGCTACTATTACACAGGACAAATTCTTTAGGAGATTCATGGCAGTTTTACTCAAATAAATAAAAGTAAACAAACACCCTTCAACAGCCATTATTCTATAATAAACGCTCTATTTGACAGCCTTTGCTCAGATAAGCGGTTTGGTAAAAACCATAATTTTTATCTAAAAATTACTTAATTAAGAATCTTTATATACTTAATATTTTTAATAAAAAACAGAATATTTATTCGATTAAAATATAAAAATCATATTTTTATCTTCGCTTGATCACATTAACATCACGATATAAAGCAAGCAGCTAAATCTTTATTTTTCCGCCGTTCCCACACGTAATAAGATAGGAAATGTTACATCTAAATTGTCTGGTGCAGTTTGTAAAACCTCTGAAATCCGCTGTAGCGGCTCATGATCATTTTTATCCAGATAATGCTTCAGCGCTGACCAAGTTTTTAAATAGCTCAACAATTGCTGCGGTGACCATTGATATTGTAAACGCAGTTCCGGAACAGCCTGTTCATTAAAAGGAAATGGAATAGTCTGATATAGCTCATCAATATAACGGCGCTCAGCATCCCAATAGCCGTTTAGCGTTTCAAAGTACAGCTGTTGAACCAGGCTATTAATCGCAGCATCCTGTACCTCAATTAAACCATAACCAATGGCAGCAAAAACCCCTTGTGGTTTAAGCACCCGTTTAACTTCTTTATAAAATGCATCAAAGTCAAACCAGTGAATGGCTTGAGCCACCGTGATCAAGTCAATGGAGTTGGCTGCAATACTGGTCTGCTCGGCTGCTTGCACCTGATAGCTGACATTTTCAAAATAAGGCGCTTGCTGCAACTGTGCTTCGCTAATATCGGTTGCCATCACATGATTGAAATACGGAGCTAATAATTGGGTAAATTGTCCAGACCCAGCACCACAGTCCCATGCAAAATTTCGTTCCGGAACATGCTTTAAAATTTCTTTCACAATTTGGATGGAATAATTCGGGCGGGCTTGTTTGTAGTAAAGACTATTGCTGGAAAAGAGGTCTTTCATTAAACCATTCTCAAAATATTTGTTAATTTAATCAATCACCTGGTCAATTTTAAAACGGGTCTGGGCAATTGGATTAAGCTGATCATTCAACTGATAATATTTAACATCATAAGTTCCGACTTTCCAGCCCTTCACTGGATTAAAACTGACCCAGTTCTGTTCCCGAGTGGCACTGACCCGCTGTGGCATAAAAAACAGCACTTCACCTGTAGACTGGTTGCTCCAGCGCACAAAGACCTGCTCGTTATTAGGTACTTTTCCCAAAGTATCAAAATGGGCAAATAACTGTTGTCCGGCATAAATCTGCCTAGGCAACACATCTCCTACTGAATATTGTTGTTCTGTCGTCACTGTGGCCTTCCCTGCCAAAACTTCATTCGGATCATTTTCTGAATCGACAAATTCACTGACCAGACGTTTGGCAAACGCGTGTTTATTTTGAATATCGGATAAGTCATAGCCCGGAAAGGATTGCTCAAGATACTTATTGATCTGTTCAGTGGTCGTGCTATCTATGACTAGATTGACCTGTGTTTTCTGATTTTTTAGCTGCTGTTGTAAGGCAAGACCTTCTCCAGGCTGAGTCTGTCCTTTGGGTTGGATATGCTGAATAAAATTTTCCACAGCAATATCCTGATTATGCTCAGGAACATGCTGTTCAGACTCAGGCTTGGATGAAGCCACCCAATAACCCAATCCAAAGCAGAGAATGCCAATAATGAACGGCATAAAAAATTTCATGGTTTTTAATTACAAGCGATGGTTTCAGTCAGGTTTCCGACATTGATACTTAAACTTCCCCTCGGAAATAATGTGCCTGCACTGACTTGCAGTCTGGTGAAATTGGTTCCGGACAGTAGTCTTAATCCTTCTGAAGTACAGATTCCCGTCTGGGTATTATTGGTGAGTCTTAACACGCAGCCATTCGCTGTTACTCTATGCGTATCAACCACTGGCTGAGTACATACCTGGGTAATCACTGGTGAAGATGAAGACTGTACGTCACATGCGGAACAATCCTGACTCGCACCGCCACAAGCATTGGCTGCTCTTTCACTGCGACAGACATAGGTTTGTGAACCAAAAGTAAAAGTTTTTTCAAAAGAAGAGTTAAAGTTATCTCCGATTCCACTGCCACCACAGGCTGTCAGCAGGAAAGAAAGTAAAGTTAATATTGAACATCCGATTGTTTTCATTTTTTTATGCTCGAATTGTTATTGATGTTATTTTATACGAAAAAAGTTCAGCTGAAAAAAACGCTGACAAAAAAAAACCTCAAACATAATTTGAAGTTTTTTCGTATATGGTGGCGAGACCCAGGATCGAACTGGGGACACACGGATTTTCAATCCGTTGCTCTACCTACTGAGCTATCACGCCGATGCGGTGTATTAAGCCGTATCTGGCATCAATAGTCAATATAATTCATGACATTTTTATTTGATCGAATATTTTTTGCCCAAAAAAAATCCCTGATGGGATCAGGGATTGAAATCTTGATGATTTTGAATATGGTGGCGAGACCCAGGATCGAACTGGGGACACACGGATTTTCAATCCGTTGCTCTACCTACTGAGCTATCACGCCGATGTCGCGTATTAAACAGTCTAAGTGTTTTTCAGTCAAGCAGGTTTTATGCTTTTTTAAACAAACGTTTATTTTTGCAGCAAATCTCAAGTTGTTTGATTATTTTTTATTTAAAACTTCATTCACTATTTCAACCAAAGCTATGTTTAAGCATAAAAAACAGTTTCAAGGCTTAATGCTGATCAGTTAAAAGGATTTTAATAAACTTCTTAGCTTTTGGTCATTCACAACGAAATCTTATTTTTTTTAGATCAAATACTTGGAGCTCGAATATTCTTTTGTTTCGTCAAAAGAACCAAAAGCATTTGTCACCCGCAAAACTCGTCCACTATCACCGTGGAGCGAATTTATCGCATAAACAGCAACTTTTTTAATCTTGCGCTACCTCAAACAATTGCGGATGACGTTTACGTGTATCAAATAACATGATGAATTCACAATAAAAAAAATGCCAGTCAATTTCTTAACTGACTGGCATTTTTTTATAATCTATTCAAACTTAAATTTTTTCCAGATGCGCCAGACAACGATGAATGGCGCCACAGCCCGGTTCAAACGTCTTCACGCCCTTTTCTTCTTCCATACGGCAGACTTCGCTCACCAGTCGTTCCGCAACGCCGCGTCCACGGTTAGCCGGATGAACCACAATATTTTCTAGGATCTTGCTTTCCCCTTGTCCAGTGCACCAAATCGCCCCAATCAACTTAGTATTAAATTCTGCTGTGTAAACTAAGGTATACTGAGCCAAGTTTTGCTCTAGTTGTTCAATGGCATCCTGCCCATCTCCAAATTCCGGGCTAGTGTCATACAGTCGCTCAAGCTGGCTGCGCACTTCGTCATTTTCTAGTGAAGTATAAGCATGTACGGTAATAGGCATTGATTAACCCTCCTGAGCAATCTAATATGCGATGATTTCGTCATCGCGAAAAAACATTTTACATCATCATTTTTAACGTTTTTGAGGAACGTGTCTATGACGCAACGTATCAGTGAAGTGGTAAGAAACACTAACGAAACCAAAATCCGAGTTCGTGTGAATCTTGATGGTACGGGTCAGGGCACCCTCAACACAGGTGTTCCATTTTTAGATCATATGATTGATCAAATCAAGCGACATGGCTTGTTCGATATCGATATTCACTGTGATGGTGACCTGGATATCGATGACCATCATACTGTCGAGGACTGTGGTATCACACTCGGTCAGGCTTTCGCCCAAGCGTTGGGTGATAAAAAAGGCTTACGACGTTATGGTCATTTTTATGCACCACTGGATGAAGCTTTAAGCCGTGTGGTGGTCGATTTATCCGGTCGCCCTGGCTTATGGATGGATATTCCATTCACTCGCGCCCGTATTGGTACCTTTGATGTTGATCTATTCTCTGAATTTTTTCAAGGCTTTGTGAATCATGCGTTAATAACATTGCACATTGACAACCTGAAAGGCAAAAACAGTCATCACCAGATCGAATGTACATTTAAAGCCTTTGCACGCGCGCTGCGTATGGCCTGTGAAATTGATCCACGTGCTGAAAATACTGTCGCTTCAACCAAAGGGACTTTGTAATGACCCGTATTGCCCTTCTTGACTATGGCATGGGAAATTTACACTCTGCAGCCAAAGCCCTGGAACATGTGGGCGCAACTGTCGATGTGACCAATGATCCTAAATTAATTGCCCAAGCCGATAAAATTGTATTCCCCGGTGTCGGTGCAATGCGTGACTGTATGCAAGGCATGCATGAAGCGGGTATTGATGAAGTGGTACGCCATGCGGTATTCAACAAACCAGTTTTGGCGATCTGTGTCGGTATGCAGGCTTTGATGCAGCACTCTGAAGAAAATGGCGGTGCAGATGCACTGGGTATTTTTGAAGGCGAAGTAAAGCACTTCCCGGAAATGGCGGGCTTAAAAGTTCCCCATATGGGCTGGAACCAGGTTCATCAGGCAGACCCAAGCCATCCAATGTGGAAAGACATTGAACAGGATGCGCGTTTCTATTTTGTGCATAGTTTCTATGTTGAACCGAAAGATGCTGCCCTGGTTGCCGCGACCTGTGACTACGGCTTAGAGTTCTGCACGGCATTGCATAAAGAAAACCTGTTTGCCACCCAGTTCCATCCAGAAAAAAGCCATACCGCAGGTTTACAGTTACTGAAAAACTTTGTGGAATGGAACATCTAAAACTAGAATTTTAGACGCTTAGATCAACATTTTAAAAGCTCAACCCTGGTTGGGCTTTTTTTATTTTGGGATCTGAGTTTAAAAATTCCTCTTTGAACTTATATTAAAATTGATTATTATTTGACTAAATATTAAATATATCCATTTAAAAAATATAGGAAAATAATAATGAGTAATATTAGTAATGACTCAGCATTGAATGCTGATGGACGATTTGGTCGATTATCTTATTTGGGCTGGAACGGACTGCTATTGTTCGTTGTGATGACTTTGGGCATTCTTAGCGCCGTCCTGCTTCCTGGTTTTGTACCAGAACCCAGCCAAGGCATGCCACTTTTCCCCATGTTGCTATTAGGCATTGTGTATATTGCGATGATTTACTTTTCTTTTATTTTTGCGATTCGTCGCCTGCATGACCTGAATAAAAGTGGCTGGTTATCTTTACTGATGTTGATCCCATTGGTCAATTTAGGTTTAGCCGTGTATTTAACTTTTGCCAAAGGTGATGAACATGAAAACCAGTTTGGTCTACCACGTATAACAAAAACCTGGGAGAAAGTTTTAGCATGGTTCTATGTACTGATTTTTCCACTTGGTATTCTCACTGCTATTGCAGTCCCTGCCTATCAAGATTATGTGCAACGTGCACAAGTGGCACAAATGGAAATACCACAAACTGTGCAAAACCATTAACCGTTGCCTCTATTATACATACCTAGAGCCTGTAATTATGCAGGCTTTATTTTTGCCTAAACTCGGAAAAGCGATTAAGCTGAATTTAAAATAAATTATTATATTGATCATTATGGAAGAACCTCTGCTTCAAACGCTACCCAGCAAAGAACAAATTCAGGAATTGCCTTTATTTCAGAATCTTCCCATGCAACAGATTCATCTCATTAATAGCATTGAGCAATGTCTTGCCCTCGAACAAGAACTGAAAAGCTGTGCATTACTGGGTTTCGATACCGAATCCAAACCGACCTTTGCCAAAGGTGAAGTGTCAACAGGGCCGCATCTGATTCAATTGGCCAGTCACGATACAGCTTATTTATTTCAAATCAACCCTCAAATATTAGAATTTCTAAAACCTGTTTTTGAGAATCGGGATCAAGTTAAAGTGGGTTTTGGCTTAAAAAATGATGCCCATCTTTTTCGCAAAAAAGGCATTGAGCTGAATAGCGTGATTGAACTGTCGAAATGCTTTTCCGCCTTTGGCTTTTCTAATCCTATGGGGCTAAAAAATGCCATGGCACTTTTATTTCAAGTGAATTTTCCCAAAAGTAAAAAAATCAGTACCTCGAACTGGGCACGTAAAATACTGACACCCCATCAAATTCAATACGCGGCTGCCGATGCTTATGCACCGGTACTGGTGTTTGAAGAATTGCTGGGTTTAGGCTTACTGCCTAAACACATCCCCAACACTTCATTAAAATTACGTATTAGACCGGATAAAATAAAAGCTGAAACTGAGGCTTAGAGATTTAACAATATTTTGCTAAGATGACAAACAATAACTTTAACGAGATTAAGCAAGGAGCGAAAGCATGCTGATCATCCCTGCAATTGACCTGAAAGATGGCAAATGTGTCCGTTTAAAACAAGGCCGTATGGAAGATGATACCGTATTTTCTGACGACCCCGTGGCCACTGCACAGCATTGGGTAAATGAAGGCGCGCGCCGCTTACATTTGGTTGATTTAAATGGTGCTTTTGCCGGGACGCCTATCCATAAACCTGTAGTTGAAGCAATTGCTAAAGCACAGCCTGAACTTCCAATTCAAATTGGTGGCGGTATTCGTTCGCTTGAAACCATTGAACATTACTTGGATGCAGGCGTATCTTTTGTCATTATCGGGACTAAAGCGGTTCAAGACCCAGCTTTCGTCGAAGAAGCATGCAAGAAATTTGCAGGCCGCATTATTGTCGGAATTGATGCGATGAATGGCATGGTGGCTACCGATGGCTGGGCAAATGTCACTGACGTAAAAGCGACTGATCTTGCTAAACGTTTTGCAGATGCGGGTGTATCGAGCATTGTCTATACTGACATCGCACGTGATGGCATGATGCAAGGTGTAAACATCGAACAAACTGTAAATTTGGCGACCTATTCAGGTTTGCCTGTAATCGCGTCTGGCGGTGTGACCAACCTTGATGATGTTCGCAACTTAAAAGGCCAACCGGGCATTTTAGGTGCGATTACCGGCCGTGCAATCTATGAAGGCACACTGAACCTTCGTGAAGCGCAATCACTTTGGGATGATCAATCCATTTAATATGGGTTCCACATCCTTAAAGGAGGTCTTCGGACCTCTTTTTTATTTCAATCAAGTCATCCCTGTATAGACATGTTAAACGTTCCTTCATGGTTTAAAACCAAAGCCCCGCAACTGGCCTTAATTATGATTACCATGATTTGGGGTGGGTCATTTCTTACCGTGCAATATGGTTTAAATTTTGCCAGTCCCATGTTTTTTGTCGGCTGTCGTTTTATTACAGCCATGCTTTTTGTTAGCTTGTTTTCCTGGAAAGATTTAAGCGGTATTAATCTGAAAGAAATTGCTGCCGGTGCCTTAATAGGCTTATTGATCGCGATTGGCTATGGCACCCAGACCATTGGGCTACAAAGTATTAGTAGCAGTGAATCAGCTTTTCTAACCGCGCTGTATGTGCCCTTAGTGCCGCTTCTGTTGTGGCTATTGTTTCGTAAAACGCCACCATTTATGACTTGGTGTGGTGCAGGGCTGGCTTTTCTCGGTCTCATATTTTTGACCGGCAATGGCTTTGGGCACGTACAACTGAGCTTTGGGCAAATTATTACTATTCTGGGTTCAATCGCCATCGCCCTTGAAATTATCCTGATTAGTTTTTTTGCCGGTAAAGTCAATGTACGCCGCGTAACGGTGATTCAGCTCGGCTTTGCGTCTGTTTTTGCTTTTTGCATGATGCCTGTGACGGGTGAAGCGTGGAATCCATCATTTTCTTGGCCACTGATGATCATTCTCTGTGGACTAGGCTTGGCCAGTGCAGCCATTCAATTGGTGATGAACTGGGCACAGCGTGAAGTTGATCCTTCACAAGCTGCTATTATCTATTCAGGTGAACCGGTCTGGGCTGCCCTGATTGGACGATTGGCTGGTGAACGCTTACCCATGCTTGCCATTTTGGGTGGTGCATTGGTGGTGATGGGTGTGATTTTGAGTGAATGGAAGCCGAGGTTTTTGAAGAAAAATAAAGAGCTGGCTCGCTAATTTACTCTTTTTATTAGTTAAATTACTGAGATGAAAATTGATCAAATTTAACGAAAGTTATTGAATAAACCCACTTAGACAAAATTATTCTTTACCTTAAAAAAATAAATAAAAAAGGCAGCTCCCAGCTGCCTTTTATGATCAATCATTATTATTGATACATCGGTTGATTATCATTTAAACGAATAATACCGCGGATAGCCCGATAGACAATCCAGATCCAGGAAATACCCATCAGCGTAACACAGAACGTGGTTGCGATAAGTGCAACACCCGCAAAAAGATCGGTATTCTCACCGGTAAAAAACAAGAAAAAGAACGGAATAAAAGCAATAATGTTCCAGAATAAATACCACCAAAAGGTACGAATTTGCCAAGTAAAATGACTTTCGAAAATAGAGCCGCGTACATCGTTACGTTTGGCATAGTTAATAATTAAGGCAATAATTGCCAGTAAACCAGCTGAAAAAATAGCAATAATATAAAGTACATAAAGAATTAAAGTCAGAGTACGATTAGAGTCTTTATCTATAGAATAATTCATTGTTATACCTTTTAAAGTCATTGTTCTCTTTTAAATTTTAAGGATATTTAAAGGAGAAATTAGCCATAAAATCAAAAGAATGTTTAAGGCTATGGTACAAAAATAAATCTTTCTAAAGGGTTGTTTTTGTGTTTTATGGCGCAATTTTTCCTGTGCAAGCCATGCTGTAGGCCAGCCTCCAAGAAAGGATAAAATATGTAAAGTCTGTTCAGGTACACGGTGCTTGCCCATTAATGCTGCCTCTTTATCTTGCGCATACATCCAATAGGTCATGGCATTAATGATGCTGATAAATAACAGCACCATTCCACTTAATAAGCCCGCTATTGTGAAAACAGCCAAAGCTAAAATATAACCTACACAGGCAATTTGCATCGGTTTTAATTTTTGTGCTTGTTCATTGACGTTTTTCGGTTTTGGCAATATTTTTTGTGTTTGTGATGCTTTGAGATACATGACCTGTTGCGCACGGAAACGCCCTTCGCCATCCAGTAATACCGTATATTCCAGGGCACAACCGACAATAGGACGTGGACCTTGACGGGCAAAATCCTTAATATGTAAAAACACGCGATCTTTCGAGGTATCATTCGGTTGAATGAAACCATAGCCTTTTTCATCAAACCATTCGACTAATCGCCCCTGATCGCGCATTTTTATTTCCTATTTATTTTAAGCAGTCACAAATTTTAGTCTTTCTACAAGCATATTACGCATCTCTTGTGGATTTTTCTGCAAAATATCATCGCCAGTACGTCCCTGTTGTGCATTTTTTTGTGCCACTTGTAAACGCATCAACCAAAATCGAGCTGCTGCCTTCGCCAGATAGATCTCTAAACAGGCTTTTTCATCAGTCGTTAATGGACGTATCGTTTCATACGCTTCTAAGAACGCTTGTGCTTTAACTTCATTTAAATGTACATCTGGATATTCGGTACAGAAGTCATTTAAAGTAATAGCGATATCAAACAGGAACTCATCTTCATTCAGTTCGTAAAAATCCAGAATACCTTTTAATTCGTTGCCTTCAAATAGGGTATTGTCACGAAATAAGTCTGAATGAATAAAGCCTTTTGGACGGTTAGGATAGACCGCCGTTAAAGCATCATGCAAGCCCAAAACTTCACTCAATAAAATAGCATCTGCAGGATTTAAAGTCGGTTTTAATTCTTTAGCGACTTGTAACCAATAATCATGATTACGATATTCTGCCCGTTCTAAAGGAAAATCTTGTAATGCAATATGCATTTTTGCCTGCGCAATAGCAATCGCTTGTGCTTGTTCCACAGTCGATGGCATGGGGTGTTGGCCCATCATGCGTGGCGCAATTTGGGCAGGCTTATTTTTTAAAGTATGAATGGCTTTACCTTCATAATTTAATGGCACTGGCACCGCTAGACCATGTTTACCCAAATGCTCAAGTACAGGAACCAGCTCCCCTGCACCTTGCTCATCCATCTCTTCAAATATAGTCAGTACATACTGGGTAGCATTTTCACAGACTAAAAAATAATTCGTATTTTGAATACCTCCTTGAATGGGAATCAGGTCAATCACCTCTAATCCATAAGGTGCTGCAAAAGCCTGAACTTCCTGTAAAGTCAAAGGGGTATAAACCGACATAGAAAACCTGCAAAAAAACTTACATAATTTTGATAGAATACCTGCTCCAACTGCCAAGGTGTAGCACCTTCGTGGCGAAGTTTCATAATCGGCTGTTATTTTTGGAAAAAATTATGCTTGCTAAACGTATTATTCCTTGCCTTGACGTAGATAATGGTCGAGTAGTGAAAGGTGTGCAATTCCTTGATATTCGTGATGCAGGCGATCCGGTTGAAGTGGCACGTCGCTATAATGAACAAGGTGCCGATGAAATTACCTTCCTAGACATTACTGCCACCTCGAGCGGTCGTGACACCACTTACCGTACAGTTGAACGTATGGCAGAAAGCGTATTCGTTCCATTAACCGTAGGTGGCGGGGTACGTAAAGTTGAAGATATTCGATTATTGCTGAATGCCGGTGCAGATAAAGTCAGCATCAACTCGGCTGCAGTCTTTAATCCGGAATTTGTACAAGAAGCATCGCAACGCTTTGGCGCACAGTGTATTGTGGTCGCGATTGACGCGAAAAAAACTGCTGATCATAAATGGGAAATTTTCACTCATGGCGGCCGTAAACCGACTGGGATTGATGCCATTGAATGGGCAGTGAGAATGGCCGAATACGGTGCGGGTGAACTGCTGATTACTTCGATGGATGCAGACGGTACCAAAGCCGGTTATGATCTTAAGTTAATGCGTCAAATCAATAATCGCGTGAATATTCCAACTATTGCTTCAGGTGGAGTGGGCTGTTTACAACATTTAGCAGATGGGATCTTGCAAGGCGGAGCAGATGCGGTTTTGGCAGCCTCTATTTTCCATTTTGGTCAACACACCATTCCCGAAGCAAAACAATATCTGGCAGCTCAAGGCATTGAAATGCGTCTTTAATTTTTTGATGTGATCAAGCTTAAAAGGGTGTTTTAATAACACTCTTTTTTTATTTCTTGGATTCTCAAATGAAGTGCAACAGAGATTAAATTATTGGAAGGAAGCAAGATGAGCTAGCATTTTGCTTCCGACCGACCAAAGTCAAAGTTGCATCATGAACTATACTCATCTTACTCAAGAAGAAAGATATCAGATTTCTACATTGTTACGTGAAGGTTTTTCTAAACGTTATATCGCCTGGAGGCTAAATCGCTCACCCTCAACCATTTCCAGAGAAATAGCACGCAATCGAGCAAGGAATGGTTATTTCGCTAAACATGCCAATAAGTTAGCTCGCAGACGGCATTGCCCTAATCCTAAAAGAATCTCTTATGATACTTGGGTACAGGTCATTGCTTATCTTGATCTCCAGTGGAGTCCCGAACAGATTGCTTCTCATGTTTCAGTCAGTCTGCATTCCATATACAGGTTTATACAGCAGGATAAAAGCAAAGGTGGTGTGCTCTTCCACAACTTACGTCTCAGAAATCAAAGGAAGAGAAAATATGGCTCTATTGAGACTCGTGGCCAACTGACAAACCGCAAAAGTATCCACGATAGACCTGCTGAGATTGAGCAGCGCTCTCGCTTCGGTGATTTGGAAATAGATACGATTGTTGGCAAGAACCACCAACAATCCCTGGTTTCAATTGTAGATCGGAAGACAGGTTATCTTTGGCTGAAAAAGTGCAGCACGCGAAAGGCTGAGGAAGTTTGCCAAGCTACGATCAGATTATTGAAACCCATCAAAGCACATCTAAAAACAATTACCGCGGACAATGGGAAGGAGTTCAGCCTGCATGAGTATACTGCTCAGGAATTAGATGTCGACTGGTGTTTCGCTGATCCCTATAGTGCATGGCAGCGAGGAACAAATGAAAATACCAATGGATTGATCAGACAATATATTAGAAAAGGCAGTGACTTGAATGACTATACGGATGCATATATTGCAGAAATTACTCAACGATTGAATCATCGTCCAAGAAAAAGACTCGGCTTTAAAAGTCCGAGTCAGGTATTATGGCAACAACATGGTGTTGCACTTCAAATGCTAATCTAAGTTTTAATAAAGCAATAACAAAATTTGAGATAAAAAAAAGGAGTCTTTAAGACTCCCTATAAATCAAGAAAACTACAGCGCGATTTCTTGAAACGTAAAACAAAAAACATATCTATTTGCCGTCAAGTTATCTTACCACTTAACGATGCGGCAAATATAGAGTAAAAAATAAACGAAATATTGACTATCCATGCCGAAAATATTGACAATTTACGACATACCTTAAGAAAGACCGTCTATAGCGTATTTTTAGCTCAAAAGCTCAGTGTAATTCGTTGGCATTAAAATCTCATAAGATAAATTCCTTTATAGCTTCATTGATTCTTCAGGTAACCTTTCTACCCATTTTGCTGGAAAGTAACTATCTGCGACAAAATTCAATAGCTTGGAAATAGACTGGGGTAATGTGATACCTAATGGATTCTGTTCTTGCAAATTTTGGGATGAAATTACCCGGGTTCCCAGCAAATAATCAAACCAAGGCTTGGTCACACACCAGTTCGCATCCTGATTTGAGTTCATATGATGATCATAATGCCAGGGGATTTTTTTCATTGCCCAATCCGACTCTAAATGGGCACGTCGATGAATATAATAATAGTTGCAGGCGCTATACACCGCAGCCAGAGCCATGCCTTTAGAGACAGGATAAAACATTAAGCTGGTGCTGGTCGCTACCACTGCCAGAGAAACGATTTCATTTTTCGTACGCCAATTTGAAATGCCTTCAACATAGCCATGGTCGTAAAAATCCGTTTTTCGGACTTCACGATGATGCTCCCAATGCGATTTCATACTGTCAGGTACGGGACTATAACGCGGCTTTCCACTTCGATGAGTACCGTGCAAAATATATTTATGAGCGACCCATTCAAAGCCATTGGCCACCACCAATCCAACCAGAAAACCTTTCCACATATTTATTTTCTCCTCATCCTGTGTTGAATATAGGCAATGAACTGTGCTAAATATTGACCCTAAAATAAAACTTCATTGACAAATTACGACAACAAAAAGATCACGATTACGATGCAGCAATCAAAAGACTATACAGGCTCGGTATACGGTGGACTCGGGCATTTACTTTATGCTTATAGTCAAGCTAAGGGTCTCGCTATTTCTGAAAAACTGGAACGGGTTCAAAATCTTGAACGTTTTGACTTCAGTCTTTGGCGCGAGTTACTGACAGATATAGAACAACAGGTCCAAATTGCGACCTTGGGTCTGGACATTGCCGAACATATGCAACCCAAGCATCTCGGAATTATTGCTTACATTGCGTTGTCTTGTAACACCTTAGGCGAAGCTTTATATCGTTATCATGATTTTCATCGTTTGGTTTATGATGGCAGTAGCTTACATGTCAATATGCTTGGAGATTATTTGGCGATTGGCTGGGGAGAAATCCCTGTTCATTTGACCACTCAAGTCACTCATGAAATTGCTATCGCATTAATGCTGCAGTTTGTTAAACACTTTATGGATTTTGAAGACATACATTTACATGAGGTTCATTTTGTCCATCCGGTTCCAAAAAATATCGCGTTGTATGAGCAGTATTTCCATTGTAAAGTCCGCTTTTCTCAACCCACTGCTCAGATTATTATTCCACTTCAAGAACTGGCCAAACCCTTTCCTCAAGGCGATCAAACCTTACAACATTTACTGATGCAGCAAGCACATGCTTTACTTGATAAGCTCCCCAACTCCACTCAGCTTGATCATCGTCTGCAAAGGGCTATCTTGACCGGTCTTCAAAAAAACCGCTATCAAATCAAACCGATTGCTGAACAATTAGGCATGTCTGTACGCCAGTTGCAACGCCATTTACACCAGCAAGGTGCCACTTACCAGCAGCGTATGCAAGAAGTCCGACATCTGTTGGCCGAACAATATTTAAAAGATCCGCACCTAAGCCTCCAAGAAATTGCTTTATTGCTGAGCTATTCTGAACAAAGTGCCTTCCAACGTGCCTTTAAACAGTGGACGGGCTATACCCCCCAACAATGGCGACAACAGCAATACTCATAAACTCTGATTCCTTGTATTATTTATCGAGTCGTTATTTATCTAGTCATTGATGCCACCTGAGCAGCACTCTTTTTATATGTGATTATACAGGGTCAAGTAGGCACAGGCGGTTTTGCCAATAATAGATTTGCCGAGTTATCTGCGGGTAAATACTGTATGACTTCGGCTTTAATTATTAAGATTGTAATAGCTGCCATATTTATAATTGTGATTAGGGTCGCGACTGACCAACCTGCACCTGCGCGTCTTGCACCTGTTGCCACCAGTCTGGCTTTAACCCTGATTCATTTAATCAGTATTCCAATCACCCTCCTCGATAAAATCGGCACATAAGCTTTGATGTTGCTTAAGTTGCGAATGACCTTTCCAAGTATCAAAGAATGAATTCAAAGTTAAAAACTCCTATCAATTGTCAACCAATTGATATTACAGCTCTGATCAGCTTTTTTACGTTCCATGTGGAACATAATATTTTAATGATTTTTATAGAAATGGATTTTCAATTTCCTGTTCATCTTGACGATCAATTTTTTCAGGCAAATTGTCCTCATTTTCCAAAGCACTGACTACAGCATTTAAAAAGGCCTGTAAGGCTTTAGCAGCCTGCAAACCGGCCTGATCTTTAGTCAGCTGCAAGTTACCATAAATACTGACGCAATCTTCTTGGTTTTCTAAAGTGAGGTCGTGAATAGCATGCGATTCGCTACCATTTTCAAAAGGCTTGAACATTATCTTCTCACTGATCTTTGTTGTTATTTAAAAAGTAGCATGATTACCTCCATCCTACTTAAAAAAGGCTTATTTCAACAACTGTAAAATGTACTGTAAAAGTCCTTCGATCAATTGCTTAACAATCGTCTCTTGCGTATTTGGATCGATCGTCGGAGCTGCATTCTTGTTTTCACCCGATTGCGTCGTCGCCGCCTTTGAAGATGAACTTACAGAGGAAGATTTAAACTGTTTCTGCAAAGTGCTAAGCGCATCTGAACTGACCTCCTCGGCACATTGGCTTTCTGCATCCCAATATGAATAAGCAATTTTCTGAGTCGCTTTGACCGCACTTGCCCTTAATGGCAAATTGTAAGTATTACGCTTTTGGTCTTCTGTTAGCTGAGGGAAAATATTAATTCCCGTGAGATCTTCCAATGCACATATGCTGATCACCTGAACTTTTGGCGCAGTATTTTTCAGGGTGTTGTCGGCATAGTACACCCCTGCAGCCCCTGTTTTTGGCATATAGATGGCTTTGTAGGTCGCTGTTGGAACAATTACACCCTTACCAATGGTTTTAAGTTTTTTAGCAGCAAATACGGGGCCGGTCACCACGTAAACATCCTGCTTCTGCTTGGTCACAATCGCACGCGTGGCTTCTTCTAACTCACGCCAGACCTGCTGATTATTTTTTGGTGCTTGCGGCACCATATTGGCTAACGAAAAACTGTCATTCTGCGCAGCTTTATTCGGCATGTCGGCATTTGGCGCCATGTGTCCACGATCGTAACCCGATGCTTTATAGTCCGACAAGGTCGCCTGATGTTCTACTTTGACTTTGGATTCTTCATGAAAACTATCTTCACGTGGAATTTTTTGACTTAATCGTTGCGGAGTCAAAGCTTCCGCAACCCACAAAGGTGTTTTAGACACCCCTGAATACATCACATTGAAACCATTAAAGCACAAGGGATAAGTATTTTTATGAAGACTTTCTTTTGTCAAATAAGGGGGAATATCACGATAAAACTGGTCTAAACACGCTGAGTTTGATGAAGATGGTAATGAAACAAATTGCTGAATCTTTTCTTGTCCAAAGGCAATCGCAAAACTACTGGTCGCGACTAAGCCCAAAATAATTTTTAAACTATTTTGATTTAAAAGCTGCACCCAAGATTTACTGGTTTTACGTTTCTTAATTGCCATTTTCAGATAAACACTCATTTTCCTTGAGCTTAACAAGCAGGGAAAATGAAGTATATGTAGCGAAAGCTGTTTGTTTAACATTTAAACAAAACATGATTAACAAAAGCGCAGTTGTTGTAACAGTATGTCTAATTTTATAAAGCTTTTATAAAGACTCTTAATGGCTTTACGTATGTTTGATTGAAAAACCGATCCTAACTATGACAAGGTGAAAAGATGCAAGATTCGGAATTTTTATTTCTACGGAGTATTATATGCATTCGAAGCTTTTAGGTTTAAGTCTCGTTACAGGACTAATGAGTGCAACTGCATTCGCAGAACCCGCAATTCAACCTGGCGATTCTTTAGAAAGTTTATCTAAAGTTAAAGTGACTACTACCGTGAATGGTCAAGTTGGTTCGATTCAAGATTTGGTGACAAGTGGTCAAATCCGTATTGTCGATGCAGGTCAAGTCGCTACTGCACCCGCTGACGCGGGATCTGAGACCCAAAAGGTACAAACCAATTCAGCTGTAGATGTAAATGCACCTCAAGCTACGGATATAAATACAACAGCACAAGCCGTTGAAGCATTACCTGAGCAAACGAACAGTCCTGCCCTCGAGCAAACTGCCCAAGTTGCATCAGAAAATGTTGATCCAATGCAACCCAATGCGGAATTAGCTGCGCAGCAAGCTGAACAAGTCATGGATCAGGAAACCGCTGCACAGGCACCCGTAAATGAAACCAATGAAAATATTGCTGCAGCACGTATGACTTCATCGTCTCCTGATGCACCAGTAAATGCTGCGGATATGTCACAAACTGATGTAACCAATGAAGCTGTCGCTGCGGCACCAGTGAATACTGCTGAAACAAATGAAGCTTTCGCAGCTGCACCTGAAGCCGCACAACCTCAGGATGCGGTACAGGCTGCACCAGAAGCTGGTATTAATGATGCGCCTGTGAATGCATCTCCAGAAGCTCCAGCTCTAGAACAAACAGAGAACTAATCATTCTCTTTTCAGGCTTTATCCTCCAAATAAAAAACCAAGGATTTTCCACCTTGGTTTTTTATTATCTGATGTTGACCAAACTATATTTCGATTTGACTACCCAGCTCGACTACACGATTGGGTGGGATTTGATAAAAATCACTCACTGGACTGGTATTGCGTTGCATCGAAATAAACAGTTTTTCACGCCAAGGAGACAAACCTTCTCCAACCGTATGAATCAGTCGGTCACGCGAAATAAAGAAGCTTATTTGCATCATGTCGAAGTCAAAACCTAACTGTTCATAGGCCTGTTCCAGTGCTTCTGGAATATTGGGCTGATCTTTAAAACCGTAATACAGAGAAATACGATAAAAACGATTGTCCAGTTTTTCGACTTTGGTTCGCTCCTCCTGTGCTACATAAGGAATATCACGGGTCACTACCGTCACCATAATATTCATCTCATGCAGCACCTTGTTATGCTTGATATTGTGCAACATGGCATGCGGCACGATATTCGGTGTGCCGGTTAGAAAGACCGCTGAACCGGGAACAAATTGAGTTTCCGCACTCATACTAATACTTTTAATAAACAGATCTATCGGTAAGGCATCCTTTTCTAAACGTGCCAGTACGATTTCTCGTCCCGCTTTCCAGGTCATTAAAAGGGTATACACCGCAGCGCCGATCAGAATTGGCACCCATCCTCCAGAAATAATTTTTAATGAGGTGGAGGCCACAAAAACGAAATCGATCAATAAGAATGGTACCGCAAATAACAAAACTTTCCAGACCGGCCAACGCCAAAAACCGTAGGCCAGAAAAGAAATTAAAATCGTACCGCAGAGCATGGTCATAGTGACCGCCACACCATAAGCACTGGCTAAACTGGCACTACTTTCAAACAGTAAAATCAGGATAACCACCGAAATGAATAACACCCAGTTAATGAACGGCAAATAGATTTGGCCTTGCTCAACATCCGAAGTGTGATGGACGGTTAAGCGCGGCAAATAACGCAGCTGAATCGCCTGATTGGTCATGGAGAACACACCGGTAATCACCGCTTGTGATGCAATGACTGCCGCAGCAGTCGCCAAACCAATCATAGGAAATAAGGCCCAATCAGGAACCAGCATATAGAATGGATTGGCAATTGCATCTGGGTTACGCAGCAATAGTGCCCCCTGTCCTGCATAGTTAAACAGTAGACAAGGCAAAACGATAATGAACCAGGCCAGACGTATCGGCAAGCGACCAAAATGTCCCATATCGGCATATAAAGCTTCACCACCGGTTATGGTCAGAATGACTGCACCCATGGTGAGAAAAGCCACATAGGGTTGATGGACAATAAAGTTAAAGGCCCAATGTGGACTCACCATGGTCAATACAAATGGCGTTTGGATAATACTCCATACCCCGAGTGCACCAATGGATAAAAACCAAGCCATGGTTAATGGACCAAAGAATTTCCCCATAGTGGCCGTACCATGCCGCTGTACCAGAAACAATCCAGCCAAAATACCAATCGCTAGAGGCATTAACCACTGGTTAAACATCGGTGTCGCGATACTCAAACCTTCAATGGCTGACAGAACAGAAATTGCCGGGGTAATAATACCGTCACCAAAAAAAAGTGATGCACCAATAAATCCCAAGGCAATCAGGTAAATCTTTTTGTTCTCGGCAATACGTGATGTCCGCAGGTTCAATGCCAATAACGACATAATCCCCCCTTCACCATTATTGTCCGCACGCATAATAATGGTGACGTATTTGAAACTAATTGTCAGCATCATGCACCAGAAGATCAGCGACAAAATGCCAAGGACTGATGCTTCGCTAATAGCGAGATGTGCGGTGAGGAAACATTGCCGAAGCGCATACAGTGGGCTGGTGCCAATGTCTCCGAATACAACCCCAAGCGCTGCAAGGGTAATCACAGGCAAGGCGGCTTTCTTTGCAGTACTTTGCATATTTTGTCTTCGTTTTTAGACACTATTTTTTCGCCATCATATCACCGAGATAAAACTTTTGCTTTAAATCAATTGTTTCAACTTGGCAGAGGCGTTTTTTTTCGTTATTATCGCGGCGCAATGGTGAAGTGTCCGAGTGGCTGAAGGAGCACGCCTGGAAAGTGTGTAAACGTTTATAGCGTTTCGAGGGTTCGAATCCCTCTTTCACCGCCAAATTCGAAAGAACTGCACTCCAAAGCAGTGAAGAAAGGCTTAATTCTAAAGGGATTAAGCCTTTTTTTATTGTCTATAATCCGACATTTGATCCATCTAAACTAATGTATCGCTCTAGATAAGTTTCAACCGCAGCTTCTCGACGATTGCGTTAAGAGTGTTTTTATAATCAAAAAAAAATCGAAATGGGTCTATTTAAAAGCAGCCGAGCAGACCACTTTTCCTAAACAAATGGGATAATATGATCTAACTTAGGCCGAATCTTGGGGATTAATATGAGTTTTTTAAAAAAGAAAAATAAAGCGAGCTTTGTATTCTTTATCATTACACTTTACTCATTTATTGGATTCGGTTTGGGGTATGTTATTTGGGAATATTTTTTATAAATTCTTAATTATTCTAATATTTATTCCTGCTAAAACGCCCTGTACCCAGATATAAATCTTTTTATTTGGGTGGAGGGGCTACATTAAAATCAAAGGGTAGTTTAGTCTTATGGGTATCTTCACTTAGATACTTACTATCCCCTCTTTGTTAGAATTTTGCCTTTATTTCATTCATCTCATTGTTTTATCAATATAAAAATAATCTATTTAGCATTTTACTGTCGTTTATTCAGCCTATATAAAAATCATCAGTTGTTATATTTCTCATTATGAAATGCATATTTTAAATTAGGTATAGGCAAATCTAGTGTCTTTATATTACGTTATAAGTGGTACAAAAAATGATTGGATTGTACAGAACGTTTATAAGGAAAAATGATGAAAAAAACACTTACCGCCCTTTCTTTGAGCCTCGGTTTATTACTACCCTTTTCAACTTTTGCTAAAAATAATGTCGTGGTGGTCGCCACAGGCGGTACGATTGCAGGTGCAGGTGCCAGTTCCACCAATAGTGCAACCTATACCGCAGCCAAAGTACCTGTGGACGACTTACTTAAAGCTGTTCCTCAAATTCAGAACCTTGCAAATGTTACCGGTGTACAGGCACTTCAAGTTGCTTCGGAAAGCATTACAGACAAAGAACTTTTAACCATTGCACGTAAAGTCAATGAATTGGTGAAAAATCCAGATGTAAATGGCGTTGTGATCACGCATGGCACCGACACCCTAGAAGAAACAGCTTATTTTTTAAGCTTGACCGTTCATACGGATAAACCCATTGTAGTCGTGGGTTCTATGCGCCCACCTTCAGCATTATCCGCGGATGGGCCTTTAAATTTATATAGTGCTGTGGCGCTAGCTGCTGCCGACAATGCCAAAGCTAAAGGCGTTTTTGTGCTCATGAATGATGATATTTTTGCAGCACGTGATGTGACCAAAAGTATTAATATTCATACCAATGGCTTTACTAGTCAGTGGGGGGCATTAGGTACCCTGGTCGAAGGTAAAACCTATTGGTTTAGAAATGTGGCGAAACGTTTTAATAATGCCTCTGAATTCAATATTGAAAATATTAAAGGTGATACGTTACCTCTAGTTCAAATTGTCTATGGTTCTGGCAATATGATTCCCGATGCATATACAGCGTATGCAAAAGCTGGGGCAAAAGCCATTATTCATGCAGGTACAGGCAATGGCTCAGTGGCAAAAAATATTGTGCCAACTTTAAATGAGCTACAAAAACAAGGCGTGCAAATTATCCGTTCCTCACGTGTGCCACAAGGCTTTGTTTTAAGAAATGCAGAACAGCCCGATGATCAATATAACTGGGTGGTGGCGCATGACTTAAATCCACAGAAAGCAAAACTACTGGCAGCCCTTGCGCTTACCAAAACCCGAGATGCAAAAGAAATTCAGCGCATGTTTTGGGAATATTAATATTTAGATAAACTGAAGAAAGTATCCCTAGATACTTTCTTCATTCATGAAGTTAAAAGTCGTCATCTGTGGATTTAAAATTTAAAATAATGGCGCACATTTTGAAAATAAATTTAGACCTTCACTCCAGTATTACAAGACTCCATAAAAACTCAAAAAAATATCATCAAGCTGCAATATTCTGCTGATAATAATCATATTACAGAACCTTAGATCGAAGCCTAAAAGCTCATTCAACATATCAAAAACTGCTATTCGGGAGTAAGCATGAATACCAGCGATAACTATGTAAAACAGATCAAGAATGCGAAACGTGGTGGTTATACCCCAACCATTGCCAAAGACATGAATAAACATAAAATTCAGAAAGCTATACGTTTAATAGAACAATGGAGAAAGCTTGCAGATGAACTGAAGCCACAAATGCAAATAGACATGGCTTTAACATTAGAAGAATGCGCACAAGACTTAGCCCAGATCCTGAGGCCCAAATAAGCATTTTTATCTTTTAAATTCTTTTTGACTTACCCACCTTTGCGGTGGGTAATTTTTTTATCTTAAAGCTGGTAAATCAATCGTTCATTTTTTGGCTTGCGTTTTCAGCAAAATTCGCTATTATTCATCCCACGTTGCCGGCATAGCTCAGTTGGTAGAGCAACTGACTTGTAATCAGTAGGTCCACAGTTCGAATCCGTGTGCCGGCACCATTTTATACTTAGCCTCGCTTTTTAGTGAGGCTTTGTTGTTTTTGGGACTCATCTTTTTTCAAAATATTTAACCCATCATTATTTATTATTTTTTCGCGCTGATTTGCACGTACTTGACCACACCCTCTGCATACAGCTTGCGACATAACTTTGCTGTCATACGAATTTTAAATGCATCCAAATCTGTAGTCTGTGGCGATAATTGCTGCAAGGTGTGAAAATAATTTGCAAAACCCTGCAAAACGCCTTTAGATAAATCACGGATTTCAATCTCTGCAAACTCATAGCTCTGCAAGGTTTGCTTCAGAGCCGATTCAGTCATTAAATGATTTAAATTGACATCTGCCGCTTTTAATAACCACTGATACTTTTTTTTCTGGAATGAATTTAAATCCAGCCATTTCTCAGCCCAGATTAAATAATGAAAACCCAATCTGCCTTTTGAATTTAAAACACTTCCCGCTGAATCAAGAAATAAATTCAAATTTGAGTGATAGGCTGCATCGATACACAGCACCACATCAAAGCCAAATTTGAACTGAATCTGTTTTAAATTTAAAAAAGATTGTTGATGAATCGCAGGAAGTTCAGGAAGAAGTTTTTGAATTTGAATCACACAACTGGATTGTAATTCCACGGCTTCAATATTTTGAACATGGTATTGCTGTTGCCAATGAACCAGACTTGCACCCTGTCCACAGCCTAAATCCAGCAATCTGTCCTTTGAAGTTAAATGGACTGCTTGCGCCAACTGATCTGCCAATTGACGACAAGCCTCTGGATAGAATGATGTTGCATCATTCCAATAACCTAAATTACTCCAAGCAAGTTCAGCATTATCTCCCAACTGTTTTGCGTTTATCGCATACTTATGTTGTACAAATTGCTGCTGAACCGTTTGAAGCCATTTCATGTATTAGTAGCCGAGTTGTGGGGCAACTTCAACTTTAGGTTGTAATCCTACAAACGGCAATGGAGCATTAAAAATTTCCGCAATATTCATTGCTGAAGTCACTGCCGATTCTAAAAGTGGCAAACCATCACAAGACCAAGAACCGCAATAGAACACTTTACGGTTGAGATCTTTATGACGTTGTTGCAGTTCTTTATTTAAAGCCACTGTTTGTGAATCCACTACAGCACGATTTAACGTAACGCTGGAAATGACTTTCTTAGGATCAATGTCAGTCACCGGTTGCCAGGTTTGGAACACTGGATTTTTACCGACCAGGCTCGGCTCGACCGAATTCAACCATACTGTGAACTGTTGACGGGTAAATTTACGATCCATCATATAACTGAGTACCGCCCAATCTTTACGTTTGGGTGGCATTACGCTTTGATCGGTGTGAATCACCAATTGACCCTGTTCAAATTTGAATTTCTTTAACAGCGCAATATCAGCTGCAAATTGTTCATTATTTAAGAAGGTTTCAATTTTATTGGTCGGTGTGGCCACAATCACACGGTCAAAAATGCGCTGCTCACCTAGTGCATTTTCAATCAAAACACCATTGTCTTGTTCTTTAACTTGAGTAATGGCAGAACTATTATGAATTTCAATGCCTTCAATCAGCTTGTTTACCAATGCCGGAGTGCCGCCCTGAATACGCAGTAAAGCATCGCCATCGGTCAATTGACGCAAGAAGGTCAATAAAGGTTTTGCAGGCCATTCGCCAATAGTTTTTGGATTACAGGTACAAATGGTATAGAGCACTGGCATCACTGCGCCATGCCAGAATACTTCTTCAATATCATTATTATTTATAAATTCAGCCAGGGTAATATCCTGATTCTTTGATTTGAAGAATCGAGTGATAGCTGCTTTCAGTTGCAGCATGCCTTTGACCAGGCGCCAACCGTATTGCTGAAGTCCTTTACGGTTGTTAATAATCGGGAAATTACCAATACGGCTACGAGTAGTGGTTAACCATGTTTCAGTACGGTCTTCAAACAACCAGCTGCATGCCATATAGGTACGCACAGGGAAAGTGGGTATACCCAAATAGGTCGCCAGACTCAGGGTATTTTTCCACAAATGAGGATTCATTACACGCAAGGGTGCATCAATTAAGCCGCCTTCAAATTCAATGCTATGGCTATCCATACCACGTCCAGGCAATGCTTCAAAAATAGTTATGCTATGCCCTGCATCTTTAAGAATTCTGGCGGTAGCTAGCCCAGCCATGCCACTACCAATAACTGCAATATCCAAAATTATTATCCGTCAGTTACATATAAGATTCTTGAAATTATGAACCAAGCGAGATTAAAAGGCGGTATTAAAATATTCCAGAATATGTTTTTTTAACAAAAGTCCTCATCAGGGATATCAGCAAGATTTTTACATTTACTTACATAGAAAAAACCCCAAATAAATATAATAAAGTTTTAAAATTTATTAAGATAAATTTTAAAACATGTTAAAAAAAGCATATATATATTAACCAATATTATAACGATCGTTTTACAAAAGCCTAAAATATCACTATCATACCTCACCTAACAAATTGACCATCAGATCACACTTTTAACAACCCATAACTATGCAAATGCTGTAAAAACAAGAAAATTTATTTCGCAAAAAGCCCCTAAATATTTTAGGGGCTTCTTTATTTCTTATATGATCAAGGAATGGCCAAAATTAACTGGCAACCGGGATCTCACCAAACTTGCCGCTATTAAAATCATTAAAAGCTTGCACGATTTCATCCTTGGTATTCATTACGAAGGGACCATAGCCTTGAATGGGCTCATTCAAAGGTTGACCAGTTAGCACCAAAAATTTACTGTCTTTAATCGCCTGTAATTGAATATTGGCTTCACCATCTTGAGCAAACATGACAATGGAACTGTCTTGAACATGCTGCGTTCCGTTCAACTGCATTTCACCGGATAGCACCACAATCAATACATTGTGATCGACCGGTACATGAATGTGATGAATATGTTCTGCTTTTAATTCACCATCCCAGACATTTACAGGACTATAAGTAGAGGCAGGGCCGCTATGTTCTGTATCACCCTGTAGATAGCGCCCTGCAATCACGCGAATATGCCCGGCACTCTCGTCAAGTTCAATGACCGGAATCTCTTGTGCTTCAATAGCCTGATATTTAGGCGGGGTCATTTTATCTGCCGCAGGCAAATTCACCCAAAGCTGCACCATTTCAAAGAGTCCCCCATTTTTAGCGAATTCTTCAGAGTGAAACTCTTCATGCATCAAACCTGCACCTGCAGTCATCCACTGTACATCACCGGTTTTAATCTGACCGCCACCGCCTGCTGAATCTTTGTGAGTCACCCCGCCTTGATAAGCCAGCGTCACCGTTTCAAAACCACGATGCGGATGTGAACCCACGCCATGCTGCTGCGTAGTCGGGCTAAAATGATAGGGTGCTGCGTAATCCAAGAGCAAGAATGGACTAATCGCCTGACCTAAGCGGTCGTAGGAAAACAGGTTCTTAACTGGAAAACCATCTCCGACCCAATGCATGTTCTGGTTACGGTAAACACCAATAATTTTTTTCATTTCAAAGCTCCTATCACTAGGAAATAATATGGATTTATCTTAGAACTTTTAAAGTCACCAGCCTAGCGCATGAGCAATATACAGCGTCCCAGGAATGGGATAATTCTATTTTTTACACTCAAAAAGAATACAAAAAATAGATCATTTTTATCAATCTTCTGAGGCTACTCATCCTATGATGAGGCTTCCCCCTTTCACACACTTCACGTTTTTACTGTAGGTCATAATGAAAATATTCAGAAGCTGAGGTCAGCGTTTTATGCTCGGTCCATCAGCCTCCATAATGATTAAAAAGAGGACTACAAAAATGGGCAACCCCTATGTTCGTTTAGATAAAGATAATGCAGCAGTTTTACTGGTCGACCATCAAACTGGATTACTGTCATTGGTTCGTGATATCGATCCGGATAAATTCAAAAATAATGTTTTAGCATTAGCTGCCTTAGCTCAATATTTTAATCTTCCCACTATTTTAACCACCAGTTTTGAAAACGGGCCCAATGGGCCTCTGGTTCCGGAACTGAAAGAAATGTTTCCGGATGCGCCCTATATTGCACGTCCGGGTCAAATTAATGCTTGGGATAATGAAGATTTCGTCAAAGCAGTAAAAGCCACAGGTAAGAAACAGCTGATTATTGCTGGGGTGGTAACTGAAGTCTGTGTGGCTTTCCCTGCACTTTCTGCACTGGAAGAAGATTTTGAGGTATTCGTGATTACTGATGCTTCCGGTACATTCAATTCTTTAACCCGTGACTCGGCATGGAATCGTATGTCAAATGCAGGTGCGCAACTGATGACTTGGTTTGGTGCGGCATGTGAATTACATCGCGACTGGCGTAATGATGTGGAAGGTTTGGGCGCATTGTTCTCGAATCACATTCCTGATTATCGCAACCTAATTCACAGTTATAACCAACATAGCACTCAAAAATAAGATTTTTTCTTATAAATAAGCGATCTTCGGATCGCTTTTTATTTTGTTTTATAACCTCCTTCTTTTTATCTTTTTTCAGCCACAATAAAGAGTTCTTTACCCAGTTTAAGCATGATTTATACATTCATTTGATGATTAACTTCTTTGGTGGTGAAATATGGTGGATTTAGTGCAACAATTGATGCCAGCAATCTCATCAAATCAAATTTCAAACATAGTTCGCGGCATACAAAAATCATAATATTATTGGCATTTGAACAACCGTACGCATGATGAAGTCATTGATATTCCGCTGCAACCACGGATTAAAATTAATAATTTTGTCGGAGTTTCCATGCAGAAGATCAACATCTGGTGATGGAAAGACTGTTTGATTATCTGGTTGAAGGTTTAATAAATTTAGCCAAAGATCATTTAGGTTATGCGCTTTAAGTTAACAGATGGTGCATATAAAAAATCCAGGAGCTAAGTCCTGGATTTTTTGGGAGAGTATTTTAACTTGAGATTAAATTTTACCAATCAAGTCGATTGAAGGTGCAAGTGTGGCATCGCCTTCTTTCCATTTTGCCGGGCAAACTTCACCCGGGTGCGCATGTACATATTGCGCTGCTTTCACTTTACGTAGAAGCTCTTGAGCGTCACGACCAATACCACCGGCATTGATTTCAATAATCTGGATTCTACCTTCTGGGTCAACCACAAAAGTACCACGGTCTGCCAAACCTTCAGACTCAATTAAAACTTCAAAGTTTTTTGCCAAAGTCCAGGTTGGATCGCCGATCATTGGATACTGGATTTTCTTGATTTCCTCAGAACTGTCATGCCAAGCTTTATGAGTAAAGTGGGTATCTGTAGATACTGAATAAATCTCAACGCCCATTTTTTGGAATTCAGCATAGTTATCTGCCAAATCACCGAGTTCTGTTGGACAAACAAAAGTGAAGTCTGCAGGATAGAAGAACACCACTGACCATTTTCCGATCATGTCTTTTTCAGACACTTGAATGAATTCACCATTTTTATACGCTGTTGCATTGAATGGTTTTACTTCAGTATTAATTAAACTCATTAAATATTCCTCTAACTTACTTCTGGGATTGCTTATCTTGTGAAGCAAGAATACGAAAGTTTCTCAAATAGGTAAAACCGTACTTTTTTATAAAAACAATCGAATTATACGATCAATTATTCCTATTCATTTTATAAAAGTGATTGGTTTAGGCAATAAAAAAACCCTCTGCAATGAGAGGGCTTTGGAGATGACTTGCCGTTCTAATTCAATTAAAAAGGTAAATCGTCATCTAGATCAGCAGGTGCAGCGACAGGCGCAGCAGGTGCTGATTGCGGTGCTTTCGGCTGGAAAGCAGACGGATTATTGTTTGCATAACCGCCTTGCTGGTTGTTATTAAAACCACCACCTTGATTATTGCCATAACCGCCTTGGTTATTGCTATTGTTATTATTGTTGTTATAACCGCCGCCTTGGTTGTTGTTGAAACGTGGTTGATTATAACCCGCGTTGTCACCACCCGCAGTTTGTTCACCTTGCTGACGGTTACTATCTAACATTTGCATTTGTTCACCACGAATTTCTGTGGTGTAGCGTTCTTGACCACTTTGGTCTGTCCACTGACGCGTACGCAATGAACCTTCGATATAAACTTTTGAACCCTTACGTAGATATTGCTGTGCAATTTCACCTAAGCGGTTATGCAACACAATACGATGCCACTCAGTTTGCTCTTTACGCTCACCAGTATTTTTATCAGTCCACGAATCGCTAGTTGCAATTGAAAACTGAGTAAGAGAACCACCATTCGGAAAAGTTTTGGTTTCAGGATCTTTACCTAAAGTTCCGACTAAAATTACTTTATTAACACCACGCATCAGACGTACACTTCCTATTTATTTCTATATTTTACTTTATAAGAGTTATGCTTAAATGGCTATATCTTTACCTAACAACTGCGTTAAATCTTGTCGCGCAGCTTCATTTATAAGCTGCTTATCAATTTTAACATAAGCAAATTGCTGATCAGACATCACCACAACCTCTTCAATACCACGAATTGCCAAAAGTTGAGAAGTCCACTCATCCGTTTGTTTGGTCTCAGGTAAACGCAAAACCAAAGATGAAAGATAGCGCGGTTGAGCCAAGCCAAAACTGATTAGCAACCAGACAATGGCGATACCACTTAAGATACTCCAACCCAAGGCCGTATTATTGAGTAATAAGAGTTGACCACCAATCATACCGCCAAAAAATGCTCCTAAAAACTGACTGCTGGCATTCACACCCATCGCTGTGGCTTTAGACTGAATCGGTGCGGATTTAGAGAGCCACGAAGGCAACAGCGCTTCCATTACGTTAAAGGCAATAAAGAAGAACCCCAAACCTGCCAATAAAATATATTTGGATTCATAGCCAAAAATCAGTACCAGTAAACCCAGAATAATCCCGCCAATTGCAGTCAGGAAAATGCCGCGCATTTTACGATATTTTTCCGCCAAAATAATACTTGGAAAAGCAAAAAACAGGCTAATCACTAGTAAAGGCAAATACACCAGACCATGACTGGCCAATGGAATATCAGCAAACTGAATCAGTTGCGATGGCATATAAATAAACATCGCTGTCAGCAACAGATGCAGTGCAAACACGGAAACATGCAAGCGGTTTAAATCGCCCATTTTCAGCACCTGTTTCAGTTGTGCGAGATAACCTTGCTGATAATTTTTATGATGACGGGTGACTTTGGGAACCAGCAGTAACATGGAAATTGCCGCCAGGCCCATAATGGTGGTCACCCAAAATAGTCCGGAAATACCGACCAGACTCGTGAGCCAAGGTCCAAGACTAAACGCGAGCATAAAAGAGAACCCGATACTCATCCCCATAACCGCCATGGCTTTGCTGCGCTGTTCTTCACGGGTGACATCAGCTAACAAAGCCATGACGACCGCAGAAACCGCACCGCCGCCGGCAATCGCACGACCAATGATCACGCCATAAATGGTTTCAGACATCGCGGCAATTGCACCACCGAGTGCGAACAACAATAAGCCTAAAACGACCAAAGGCTTACGGCTAAAACGGTCAGCCAGCAAGCTAAATGGAATCTGTAAAATGGCTTGGGTTAAACCATATACGCCGACCGCCAGACCAATCAGCGCAGGCGTTGCGCCTTGATATGACTGTCCTGCTACAGAAAACACAGGAATAATCATGAACAAACCCAACATACGCAGTGCAAAAATACTGCTCAAGGCAAAGGTTGAACGGCGTTCTAAAGCATTCATCATATCAGTAAGCTTAGGTTTATAAGTTTAATTTCGATGGGCTATCCTACAACATTCATGTTCTGGATGCTGATTTATTCAAAGGGCAGCCCTCATAAAAAAGGGCGCATTTTCATGCGCCTCTATTGTAACCGTTTTTCTTAAAAAACCATTAACCGATCCGTTCTTGACGCTTGCTATATTGAATGGATGCAATGACTGCCCAGACAATAAACGCGACCCCAATCAAACCGGTCACGACTTCTGGTATATGTAACCCGGCACCACTCGCCAGCATAATGAATGCCAAAGCACCAATGGCATAATGCGCGCCATGCTCAAGGAAAACATAAGCATCTAGTGTGCCTTTTTCGACCAGGTAAATGGTCATTGAACGCACAAACATGGCACCAATCGCTAGACCCAGCATAATGATCACCACATCCGATGTAATCGCAAAAGCACCGATGACACCATCAAAGCTGAATGACGCATCAAGTACTTCAAGGTAAAGAAAACCACCAAAACCGGCTTTAATCACACCTGTAGATGCTCCACTGGCATCATGTGCCACAGCATTGCCCTGTTCATCAATTTCAGGTTCACCGCCTAACAAGTGGCTCAGGACTTGAACCCCAATGTAAATGACGATACCCCAGATCCCTGCCATGGTCACAGCTAAACGCGATGCTTCCGCTACATTGGCCGCCATGATCAGCAAGCCAACCAAAGCAATAAATACCGACATTGCCGGTACATTGGCAAGATTCGACAAACGTGCTTCAATCCATCTAAACCAGTGTGTATCTTTTTCACTATCCAGGAAGAAATTCAGAAATACCAGCAACAAGAATGAGCCACCAAATGCTGCAATTTCAGCATGATGTGCCATTAATTTCTCTGAATAAAGAATAGGATCATTGATCGCCATTTTCACGACTTCAAGCATGCCCATATCTGCAGTGACAGCCACTATCACAATCGGGAACACCAAACGCATGCCAAATACAGCAATAACAATGCCGACGGTCAAGAAAATCATTTTCCAGAAATGATCCCAACCGCGGAGTACCGAGGCATTCACCACAGCATTATCGAAAGAAAGTGACACTTCCATGACTGCTAGAATGGCAGTAATGGTGAGCGCCGTGAACATGGTCTTTAAACCTGCTTCTGGGCCATGGGTATAGCCCCAATATGCAGAAATAGCCAGACACACGATCGTAAAAATGATTGAGAAACCAAAATGTTTCATCATGATAGATCGACCTATGAACAAAGATGTATGGAGAGTAAATTCGGTAAAACTTAAAAACAGAAGCTTAAGATTTTATGCGCATAATTATGACGCCTTTTTGAGATTAATCCAAAATTCTTCGTATGATTTTTTTTGAAGATAAAATCACGCTTTGGGCTGCCGGATATCTTCGTGTGAAAACTCTTGTTATAGTCCTGCCTTCTGTAAATTCTTCTTTTAATAGCGTTAGGATGATGAGATGAGCTTTTCTCAAGAGGTTTGGCAGCGAAATCTGGATTTATATCAAAAAACTTTAGCCCTGCCATTTAACCAGGAACTTGCACAAGGTACGTTGAGCAAAGAGGTTTTTAGCCACTATGTGATTCAGGATGCGCATTATTTATTGGCCTATGGACGTGCGCTGGCAATCTGTGCTGCGAAAGCTTTTGAAGCTGATGACGTGATTCAATTTGCAGAAGCTGCTCGCATTGCCATTGTGGTTGAACGCAGTCTGCATGATGGTTTCATGCAGGAATTTGATATTACCAAAAAAGAATTTGAATCCACTCCTTTGACCTTGGCTTGTCATCATTACACTTCATTTTTAACTGCAACGGCATGGTCTGAAAGCTATCCGGTGGTGTTGGCTTCCTTACTTCCCTGTTTCTGGATTTATGCAGAAGTCGGTAAAGATATTGTTGATAATTCAATACCGAATAATTCGTACCAAGCTTGGGTCGACACCTATTCAGGCGAAGAATTTAATGAAGCAGTACGAAATGTGATTGCCACCATTGATAAAGTCGCAGCGCGCTGTGATGCCGATACGCTTGAGAAAATGCATCATGCCTATACCACAGCCGCCAAACTGGAATGGCTGTTCTGGGATAGTGCTTATGATCAGCGCCAATGGTTAGGTTTGGATGAATAGACTTCTTTCATAAGTCATTTTTCAATCCCTACAAATTCCTCATAAAAATAAAATAAAAGATAAATTTAGCAAGTATTTGATTCATGAGTGTAGCATGGATGCCACACGTTTTCCATCACGACAAGGATGTCGTGTATGGTGGAACAAAAGGTTTTTGTCTACTTTTGACCTTTCAAAAGTAGAGCTAATGCCTACGCAAAGGTATAGAAATTGAATCAGTTAAATGAGGCAGTTCTGATTTTTAAAAATCTAATATGGAACATATTTTGATTTTCACAAGTTATCTAATTACTAGTCATAAAAATGCATTGTTTGTTTTTAATTCTGAAACATCTGCCAGCCATAAATCAGGCCGGCCGCAGCCACCATCCAGCATAGCGTCGCTATACCCAGACACGACCACATCGACATTTTGGTTGCCAATACATACACCAAAATCAAATAAATAAAATAGGGAATAAGCGACCATAAACCGAATAATGCGGTTTTACGCAACGCTTCTGCGCCCTGCTGTTGCGACACAATCACATGTGCAATTAGAGCAAAAGTCGGAAATAGTGGAACCAGCCCGGCAATATAAAAAGCTTTACTCTTGGAAAGGAGAGAAATAATTAAAACAACCGCTGCCCCTAAACTACATTTTAAAAATAAAGCCAGCATCCCTATCCATCCAAACAGATCAATTCATTCAATCACATAGTCTACGCCGCAAACTATCTTTCGCTTAAATGAAATTCACCACAATCAAGGCAATCAATGCCGGTACAGCCTGAATATAAATAATCTTTTTACTGGCAGTGATGCCACCATAAATCCCGGCAACCAAAACACAGGCTAAAAAGAAATTGGCCAGTGCGGTCGCATAAGTTTCAGGTGCAAACAGCGACCAGATTAACCCGGCTGCCAAGAAACCATTATACAAACCCTGATTTTGCGCTAGAACTTTGGTCAATTTTGCCTTTTCTGCATTATTGCCAAAAGCTTTCATACCCATGGGTTTATCCCACAGCAACATTTCAAGCACTAATATATAAACATGCAGTAATGCAATCAGTGCGATTAAAATTTTAGCCATCATGGTTTTAATTCCTTTTTTATTTTCATACTCTTGTACAGTGATTTTGCTTTTTTAGCACTCTCATATTTAACATGATTCACATTAAAAGTAACTTATTCAGACTTGTGAGTCTCACTAAAGCCCGCTACAGTCTTATAAAATTTAACTAAATTCATTCAGCCGACACATTATGTCGTTAAAAAACGATTTTATTCAGCTTGAACAAAATTAAATCGCTATCATATATAACCTTCAATTTGCACATTACCGAGATGTTTTATGAGCCAAAGTCATATCCGTATTCGAGGCGCACGTACCCATAACTTAAAAAATGTGTCACTCGATATTCCACGCGACAAGTTCGTGGTCATTACGGGACTCTCAGGCTCTGGTAAATCTTCCTTAGCATTTGACACCTTATATGCCGAAGGTCAGCGCCGTTATGTGGAATCACTGTCTGCCTATGCACGTCAGTTCCTTTCGCAAATGGAAAAACCAGAAGTCGATTCTATTGAAGGTTTAAGCCCGGCAATTGCAATTGAACAGAAATCAACCAGTCACAATCCACGTTCAACTGTGGGAACAATCACCGAAATTTACGACTATTTACGTCTTTTATATGCCCGTGTCGGAACACCATATTGTCCTGAACATGATCTACCGATGGTGGCACAAACCATTTCAGAAATGGTGGATGCGGTTAAAGGTTTGGAGGAAGGCACCGCTTTAATGCTGCTTGCACCTGTGGTACGTGAGCGTAAAGGTGAATATACCCATCTGTTTGAACAACTGCAAAGTCAGGGTTTTGTCCGTGCGCGTGTAGATGGTGAAGTGATTGATATTGACACTCCACCTGAACTGGATAAAAAGAAAAAACATACCATTGAAGTAGTGGTCGACCGCTTTAAAGTGCGTGATGATTTGGGTAACCGCATTGCCGAATCTTTTGAAACTGCGCTGCGTTTAGGTGGCGACATCGCGATTTTATCGTGGATGAAAGATGAACAGGCAGATCGTGTATTTTCTGCCAAGCATTCTTGCCCTGAATGCGACCGAGCTGTAGCCGAACTTGAACCGCGTTTATTCTCCTTCAACAATCCATTTGGTGCCTGCCCGGTCTGTGATGGTTTAGGTACACGCAGTCATTTCAGTGCTGAAAAACTGATTCCAAACAATGAAGTTTCAATTAGCCAAGGCGCGATTCGTGGTTGGGACAGACAACGTCCGTATTACTACAGCATGATTGAAAAAGTCGCAGCACATTTTGGCTTTTCTTTAGATACGCCTTGGAATGAACTGGATGCCGATACCAAAAAGAAATTCCTTTATGGAACTGGCAAAGAAAAAATTGATTTAAGTTATATTGATGAACGGGGCCGTAAACATAATCGGGTTATTCCTTTTGAAGGGATTTTGCCGCATCTGGAACGTCGCTACCGTGAAACTGAATCGAATTATGTTCGTGATGATTTGGCGCAGTATTTATCTAATGCAGCCTGTGATGCCTGTGATGGCTCGCGACTGAATGAAATTTCACGTAACGTCCGGGTTAAAGACAAAACCATCGCACAGATTACCAAAATGTCGATTGGCGATGCTGAAGATTATTATCAGGATTTAAACCTTGAAGGCGCCAAAGGTGAAATTGCCGACAAGATTTTTAAAGAAATTCGTGAGCGTTTGCACTTCCTAGTTTCTGTCGGTTTGAACTACTTAAGTCTTTCGCGTTCTGCCGAAACCTTATCGGGTGGTGAAGCACAGCGTATCCGTCTGGCCTCGCAAATTGGTGCTGGCTTGATGGGAGTGATGTATGTGCTAGATGAACCGTCAATTGGTTTGCATCAGCGTGATAATGACCGTCTGCTGGAAACTCTGGTTCGTTTACGTGACCTAGGAAACACAGTTTTAGTCGTTGAACATGATGAAGATGCGATTCGTGCCGCTGACCACATTATTGATATTGGCCCAGGTGCGGGTGTGCATGGCGGACATATTATTGCCGAAGGGACGTATGAAGAAATTTTGGCAAATCCCGACTCGCTTACTGGACAGTATTTATCAGGTAAGTTAAAAATTGAAGTGCCGAAAGTCCGAATTCAACCGCCAAAACCGGAAGAAAAAATCAAGTTGATGGGTGCAGCAGGTCATAACTTGCAGAATGTTGATTTAACCATTCCTTTAGGCGTGATGACCTGTGTCACCGGTGTCTCGGGCTCAGGTAAATCGACCTTGATTAACCGTACCTTATTACCGCTTGCGGCAACGCAATTGAATGGTGCAACCACCTTAACGGCTGAAAAATTTGATTCGATTGATGGCTTACAGTTCCTTGATAAAGTGGTGGATATCGACCAAAGCCCGATTGGACGTACGCCACGTTCCAACCCTGCAACATATACCGGTTTGTTCACCCCGATTCGTGAATTGTTTGCGCAAACACCTGAAGCCAAAGCACGCGGTTATGCCGCGGGTCGGTTCTCGTTTAACGTGAAAGGTGGTCGTTGTGAAGCCTGTGAAGGCGATGGCATGATTAAGGTTGCAATGCATTTCTTACCGGATATGTACGTGCCTTGCGATGCCTGTCATGGTGACCGTTATAACCGTGAAACGTTAGAAGTTGGTTATAAAGGCAAAAACATTTCTGATGTTTTGGGTATGACTGTTGAAGATGCCATGCATTTCTTCGAAGCCATTCCCGTGATTCACCGTCGTTTAGAGACTTTGACTCATGTCGGTTTGGGTTATATCCGTTTAGGTCAGTCTGCGACCACCCTTTCAGGCGGTGAAGCACAACGTGTAAAACTGGCACGTGAATTGGCCAAGCGAGATACAGGTAAAACCTTATATATCCTAGATGAACCAACCACTGGTCTGCATTTCCATGATATCGCCAAGTTGCTCGATATTCTGCATCAGCTGCGTGATAAGGGTAATACCATTATAGTCATTGAGCACAATCTGGATGTAATTAAAACGGCCGATTGGGTGATTGACCTTGGTCCTGAAGGTGGTGCCGGTGGCGGTATGATTATTGCTGAAGGTACACCTGAAGAAATGTCGAAATCTAAAGTTTCACATACAGCGAAGTTCTTGAAGCCGTTGTTGAAATAAAAAAATTAAAATTACGAGTATGATAAAATTAAATTAATTTACTTTTATCATACTCAATAATGAATAGAAATATTGATTTTTCCATTTGGGAAGAACGCCTAAGTTACCAAGAATTCCCACCAAAATCTGAAAATGGTTTTGCTTCCCCTTACTCTCAAGATAGAGCAAGAATTATACATAGTGCTTCTTTTCGACGTTTACAAGCAAAAACTCAAGTTCTCGGTCTTGGTGACAGTGATTTTTATCGAACTCGCCTTACTCACTCTATGGAAGTGGCTCAAATTGGTTCTGGTATTTGCGAACGGCTGCGAAATAAATATGAAAATGAATCTTTTGAAAAATGGATTCCCTCATTACATTTAATTGAAGCTATTTGTCTAGCTCATGATATTGGCCATCCAGCTTTTGGGCATGGTGGTGAAGTTGCTCTTAATTATTGTATGCAATCCTATGGTGGCTATGAAGGTAATGGCCAAACTTTAAGAATTGTTTCAAAATTAGGAGAATTTGATTCGAAATATGGTTTAAATCTAACTCGTAGAACAGTTTTAGGATTAATTAAATATCCTTCTATATACACTAACCTATTTAATACAGAATTTGAAAAACTTCAAGAATCATCAGATACACTCAATTTAGATACTTATAAGCCACCTAAATGTATTCACAAAGAAGAAGAAAATATATTACGTTGGGCTTTAGAACCATTTAGTGCTAATGATAAAAATTTATACCAATCTATCTCAAAAAATCAGATTCAATTAAATGATGATTTAAGCAACCGAGCTGACATCAAGCATCACAAAACATTATATAAATCATTTGATACATCTATTATGGAATTAGCAGATGATATTGCTTACGGCATTCATGATCTCGAAGATGCTGTTGCATTAAAATTAATTACTAAAGATTCTTGGCATGATGAAAAACTATTAAATAAAGGTTCTGAAAGTGTTCATCAAATTATGCAGAAGAATTTAGATGAGAATTCTTTTAAAATTCTTAAATTAGCTTCTGCTGATGAATTAAGTAATTTGCTCTTTAAAGGTGATAAAAATTCACGAAAACATGCTATTAGTAAATTAGTACGCTTACTTGTACAAAACATTTACATTGATGAAAACAATGAATTCGATCACCCACTTTTAAGTTATCAAGCCCAATTACCTGCAAATATCAAAACAATATTAGATACTCTGAAAAATTTCGTCTTTGAAATTGTGGTCAAATCGCCAGAGGTACAATTACTTGAGTATAAAGGCCAAAAAATTGTCTTAGAGTTATTTAAAGTATTACAAGCAAATCCTAAACGATTATTACCTAAAAACACTTATGAACAATTTTTGAATTCCGATAATAAAAATCGGGAAATATGTGATTTTATTGCAGGAATGACAGATAATTATGCTACAAAGATGTATCAAAAATTATTTATGCCATCTGTTGGATCTATTTTTGATAAATTGTAATAATTCCAAAAAAAGAACTGATTACTTGAATATAGAATCAGTTCTTTTATTCTAGTGTTTTAAATATTAATTTCTCACCCCACTACTTTATTTTTGCCATTTTCTTTGGCCTGAAATAAAGACTTGTCGGCTTTTTCCAATAATGCTATCCACGATGCTGCACCAACCGCCACACCTGCACTTACCGAAATCTGAATATTTTGATTGATCTCGGCAATGTAGAGTTCGGAACTGCCAATTTCTTCAAGAATTTTATTCGCAATGCTCCAAGCATCCTTAAAATCAACCTGCTCGATTAATACCAAAAACTCATCACCGCCATAACGTACAATTAAATTTGAAGTACACACACAAAATTGTAATTTTTCCGCAACCAGCCGAATAACTTCGTCGCCAATAATATGTCCAAACGTATCATTTACCTGTTTAAAATCATCAATATCGAAAATAATTAAGCCAGTTTGAGTGAATTTTTCAGGTTTCTTTTCCACATATTTAATATATTCATCCAAAGCCAAACGGTTGGATACACCGGTTAAAGTATCGGTATTGGCAATGTTTCTGAGCTGAAATTCTAAAGCATCTCGTTGCTCTAGCACATGTTTTAACTTTTTAATTGCATCGAGCAAAGTGATTGGATCAGTAGGTGAATCTTCATACTCATGATCTGTAATTTTATGCTGTGCCAAACGAAGAATGCTATTTTTGGCTTTAAGCAAAGGTTTAAACACCCCATTTCGCGCATAGATCATGGTAAAACATGCCGTAACCAGACAAATTACCGCAACCAATAACGTTAGGATAAATTGTTGCTGTGCTTGATTTTTTTGGTTTTGAGCAATGCTGACACTGTAATCCAAAATATAGGTTTGCAAATTTACCACGGTTAAGAATTTATCAACCATTACTTCTGTCAATTGCGTACCAGTCAATGAATATGCTTGATTGTGCATGCTTTCATTAATTAAACGCGTAATGATTGGAATACCTTGATCTAAAAACTGCGCCTTTACTTGTTGATGCAAAGCTAAATATTCTGGAGTTTTAGCTTGTTCAGGTTGTAGGGTATTGACCAAGTCCCATAAATAATAGGCTTGATGTTGAGTCTGTAATGATCGAGCTAGATTATCCGCAGATATTTTTTCTGAAAAAGTAATGGATGCGATGATATTTGAGGCAATTCGCCCTGCCTGATCGCGTAAATCTGCCAGAATTAAAATCAGGGTGTAGTATTCAGAAACAGCCGTACTTTCAGCTTCAGATTGTACCAATACATTTATTAAAATGTCATGACAACTATCCCAAGCCGTGAACATTTGCTTAATCGCATTATCCAGCTGTTTTGAAGTCCGTTCAGATCGGGGCAAAGCAGCATAAGCATCTATAGCTTGACGACCTTGATGTAAAGTCACTTTTAAATTGGAAAATAAGCCGCGTACCTGCGCAGAAAAGCCCGCTGCTTCTAAAATCTGTAGGGTTCGCTCAATCTGTAAATCGACTTCTTTTCGATGCGCATGCAATTCTTTCAAATTTTCCGCTAATTCATCAGCGTTACTCGACATCACCTTATTGGCAGGTGCTCTCTCGCGTGAAACTTTATTGGATAAATCTGCAACTGCACGTAGTGCAGAAATTTCAATTAAGGCACGATCTGCCTTTTGATAACTCTGATAACTACTAACAATTAAGGGAACAGAAAGAAAAAGTAATGAAAGGATAATGATGATCATCGACAAAAAAAGCCGCTGACTAATATGCTTCGAACGTAATTTATACATAATTTCAGTACGCTCCACACAGAAACAGCTGGCTAATCATCATCAGGTTATGCTTACAATACAATCGTATATATTACATTATTTTAATATTTAATGACAAAATTTAACCAATTTTAGTAAATTTATACCTTTTATCAGTTGCTTATAATATTTTGTGATAACAGGTCATATTTATATATTAGTTTCAAATTTTGATTTTTTATCTGCTTGCAACTAATTAAGATAAAACAACAAACCCAGTTTATCTAAAATATCTAAACTGAGTTGCTTGCGCTCGCCTGCATCATCAGTGTCATGCATTTCCAGATTTAAAACAAAAGCAGTAATCTGTCCGTTGGGCTGCTCAACCCAACCGGTATACCAGCCCACTTGTGGATGAACATCTGTTCCCCACCCACTTTTCGCATATAGTTTTGTATTCCCTCGACGCTCAATAAAAAGCATTTCTTTCACTTGTTTTTGTATAGCAGCATCAAAAGGCAATTGCTCTGTTGCAAGCTGATAAGCAAATTTCGCTTCTTGTTCAGGGGTGATTTTCAGAGGACCCACCAGCCAAAAATTATCCACCTGTTGACCAATATTTTGATTTCCAAAACCGACACGATGTACTTCTTGTTGCATTAAGTCCAGCCCAATCCGTCTAGCCAGCTCCTGATAAACCGGAACTGCGGAAGCCTGCATGGCTTGCCCCAAAGTCATGTCTTTTTCCCATGCAGCAAAACTACGTTTCTGACCGTTCCATTTAAAGATTTCCGTTGCATTCACTTTATGATGCTGCAAGCCAATCAAGGCATTTAACATCTTAAACGTTGAAGCTGGAATATAGGAATGCTTGGCACGGGTTAAAGCATTTCCATAATGATTCAACTGGAGACCATCGTAAGTCGTAAAGACTGCTTGTTTATTGGCTTGATTTAATAATGTGGCAATATCTTTTGATCGTACAGATGTGACTTCAGAGACGGGTTTGATCACGACATGCTTAAAATTCTGTTCTGTTTGCAGGTGGCAAGCCGTTAATTGCATCAAGGCCATTAAGCAACCCAAGTAGAATAATCCCTGTTTCATCTAAAAATCTCGAGTGAGCTAATCTTTTATTTTTATCAAATTCCCGAACCCGTTTTGTATGGATTAGGCATATCTAAAAATATTTTTATAACAGATGTAAGAAAATATTTACACATGCTACAAACAAGTGCATAATGCACTGAATTAGGGCATATCAAAATCATTCCTCAGCAGGATCTTTGATTTACCTGAGATTTTGGCTAAAAAACCTCAGTTTCTTTGAAAACTGGGGTTTTTTATTGCTTAAAATTACTCACTGAAATGAAATTCAAATGATTATTGCACCAAAATAAGGCAAATAAAGTGGCAACATTTACAAATAAACTTTTTAAAACATTAAACTTGGCAATAAATACCTATGGAAAAGAAAAATTAATCTTTTTTGGATTTGAACGGGGAGCGAATATTTGGACAGTTTCTTGATTGAATATCAGGATTCATTTTAAACCCACTGAGCTCAGGCAAAAAAAAAGCCCAACCTTGGGGAAAGCTGGGCATATAAAAACAAAACTTATTTATGGAGAATCAGATCATGATCACATTATTTCAATGTAATACGACTTGATAGATAGATTATGGTAAAAAATACTAAATAAGTAAAGCCTATAGAAACAGTATGGATTTAATTTCATCACAATAATCACAGATAAATGTGAAATCTTCCGCAAATTCTTCATTAGAATGTTGATTTTTTAAACAAAAAATATCTATTTAAAGTTTTATTTATTGTTTTAATCTAGAAAATATTACAAATATGATAATTAGTTGACGCTATACCCACACTCATAAATTGTTTTTTACAATTGAAATATAAAAGTTAATCTAATTTAACATTGTAAAGATTCATTTGAATTTTCTTCATTTCAAGAAGGATAAGTTGCTTAAATGCACATATTCTTTTGTTCTGAAAAAGTTTTTTAGTTGATACACAAAAAAATATAAGTCTATTAATTAACCATTCATATTATTTAGAACAAAACCTCAACAAAATAATGTTGTTTTAGTTCATTGACTTAATGTTTTGTTACAATACAATGCCTGCTGTTTAATCCATTTTTAACAGAACTGGTAACTATTATGAAAAAACTCGGTTTAGCCACTGCTTTATTATTAGCCATGACCGGTGCTCAAGCATACCAATTCGAAGTACAAGGTCAATCTGAGTACATCGACACTACAGCAAATGACAAAGATTTTACTGGCGGTGTTCAAGGTACTTATTACCTTAAAGATGTCGATTCTTCTAAAGGCCCATTGGCTGAAGCAGCTTTCTTAAACCAAGCGTCTAACATTTCTGTTGCTTATAATTACGGCGAGTTAGGTTCAAATGGTATTGATGTTGTAGCACATAACTTTGGTGCTAAAGCTGAAGCTTTCATTCCTACTAAATTTGTTCCTGCATACGCAAGTGCTTCTTATAGCCATACCATCCTTGATTCTAAAAATGCAGCTGTTAACGATAACAACGGCGACCGTTTTGCATTAGAACTTGGTGCTTTTGCTACTAAAAACTTCTTAATGGCTGTTGGTTATACTAACGTTGCTGACCAAGCTGCTGTAGATGCGTTTAATGTAATGGGTAATGGGATTGCTAAATCTGTTGCTGAAACTGCAACAATCGGTCAAGATCAAGATGCAATTACTGCACGTACTAAATATGTGGGTGCGATCGATGACACGAATATGGCAATCGGTTTTGAGTCTGGCATCATTTATGGTGATGACACGGCTTACCAGTTAAAAACTGACCTTTATGTAACTCCTAAATTAAGCGTTGGTGCTTCTTACGCTGAATCTAGCTTTGCTGGTACTCCAGATAACGCTTGGGGCGCAAATGTAAATTACTTCATTACTCCTGCTGTTGCAGTTGGCGCTTCTTACGTAAATGCAAATGCCGAAGAAGTTGCTCTTGATACTCAAACTGTTGGCGTAAATGCTAAATTCCGCTTCTAATTTTTAATTAGAAAAAGAATTCAAAAAAGGACGCTTTATGCGTCCTTTTTTATTTTCTAGCTTTATTCAGATGTTCGAACTAAACTTAAAAAATGTAAATGACGTTCATATTGATCAATAATATCTTGCAATAAATCATCTGAAGTCCAATCCATCACATCATAGTTCTGACCACCTTCTCTTAAAAAAACTTCCGCTTGATAATAGGTCACTTCATTCGCAGTCATTTCTGGCATAAAGCTCGGTGGAACCGTTTCTCGTATCACCACTTGATAGATAAAATTAATTTCATCATGATGATCGACTCTCAATTCCAAGCCATCAGCAATCGAAGCAATCCTCACCGTCAACTTACGCCGTTGAAACTCCTTTTGCACACTTTGGAAGGCCTTGGATACTTCAGTTTCAATATACTGTTTCACTTCTGCTTCAGTATGCGGATAATGCATAATTAAACCTAAACGCTGCTGCCAGCTGCGTGGGTTTTGGATTGCTCGTGGAGTAATGCGTGCCTCTTGTAATGCATTCATTTTGGTGACGTCTAAACGCAAGGCTTTTAATAAACCCCAACAAATAAACAGCATAATAAAAGTGAACGGCAAGGCGCTCATCATGGTGGCTGACTGTAATGCACCTAATCCGCCTACTAACAATAGAACAATCGCCAATACTGCCATCAGTACGGTCCAAAACAATCTTTGCCAAGTAGGAGAATTTTCAGATTTTGCGGTTAAGTAATCGGTCACCAGTGCACCCGAATCCGCAGAAGTCACAAAAAACAGCATCACTAAAAATGTTGCCAGTAAGCTCATAACGCTTGAAAAAGGCAAGCTGTGCAAGAACTCAAATAATGCGACCGATGAATCTCGTTGCACCGCCAGAACCAGAGAATGATTCGCTTCATGGAGAATGCTATATAACGCGGCATTTCCCATAAAACCCATCCAGATCAGGGTAAAGCCGGTCGGAATCAGCAAAACACCCACAATAAATTCACGAATAGTGCGTCCTTTGGATACCCGGGCAATAAACATTCCCACAAATGGCGACCATGAAATCCACCATGCCCAATACATAATGGTCCAGCCGCCAATCCAGCCATTGGGCTGATAGGCATAGAGATTAAAAGTCATCGCGAATAAATTTGAGACATATTGCCCGGCATTTTGAATGGTGGTCTGTAGCAAATAGATCGAAGAACTGGCAAAAAATACGAACAGCAATAAAATTAGCGCCAGAATTAAATTAAGTTCAGATAGCCGTTTAATCCCTTTATCTAAGCCTAAAAATACCGACATCGAAGCCATGGCACTGACCACAATAATCAGGATCACTTGAGTCGTGGGCGCTTGCTGAATTCCAAACAGATAGTTCAGCCCGGAATTGATTTGTGTAACCCCAAAGCCCAAGGTGGTAGCGACACCAAAAACTGTCCCGATGGTGGCAAAGGTATCCACTGCATCTCCAATTGGGCCATGAATTTTTTGACCGATCATCGGATATAACGCAGAACGAATTTTTAGTGGCAGATTATGGCGATAAGCAAAATAAGCCAGTGCTAATCCCACGACAGTATAAATTGCCCAGGCATGAAAGCCCCAATGAAAGAAAGTCACACGCATAGACTGCTGTGCAGATTGAATCGTTTCACCCGCACCTTCTGGGGGTGACACATAATGCATGACCGGTTCGGCGACCCCAAAGAACATCAACCCGATCCCCATGCCTGCCGTAAATAACATGGCAAACCAGGAACCATTGCTATAACTGGGTTGGCTATGATCAGGACCCAGTTTAATTTTACCCATATCCGATAGCGCAATATAAATCAGTAAAATAAGGAATATTGCGACCGATAATACGTAAAACCAGCTAAAAGAATCCGTAACCCACTGATTGAGATGTTTGGTAATCAGCTCAAATGAATTGGGGGCTAAAACCACTACTGCCAAGAAGATGACAATAATAGCCACCGTACTTAAAAACACATTTGGATTGACATTTGCAAACCAGGATGGATTTTTGGAAGGCATATATCCTCCAGTTTATATTTTAATTAATGTGATAGACCTATTGGTCAAACAAAGCATTTATCGAAGATAAATAAAAGACGATTTAAGTAGAACTACATAAAAAACTCAGGCGCATCATAAATTAATGTTAGCTATAAAGCAGTTACCGTCCTGTAACATAATAAAAACTTGATTTTATTTGTTAGTTTTATCCCGGTTAGGTAAATGCGCAATATATTGCAGCGCAATTAACCGTGAAACAATCAGCGCCAGGTACATCACACCACAGAACATTTGCAACATGGCCAACACCCGTGCAGGTGCACTCACTGGCATTAAGTCAGATAAACCCGTTGCTGACTGCAAGCTAAAACTTAAAAACAATAAATCCAACCAGCTGTGTAAACCAGTCATATTTGAATTGTAAAAACTGCCCGGAACCAAAAGCTGGCAAATGTTATATAAAAAGGCAAAACCCCAAGCAAGCAACGTAAATACCGCACCTGCCGCAAACAGTTCATCTATAGTTAAATAACGGTCTTCAAACATATAACGCAATAAACCATATGCAGCACTAAAATAGGCTGCAGCCTCGAAACCATGCGCTGTTACTTGAATCATTGGATGATCTATACCCAATAAACTCAGTGAAGAAAAAACGACGGCTCCACCCACAAAACTTAAGCCTAAAAATGTAAACATCGGTGTTTGTCGAATAACTTTGGCAATCACCAATAAAACCAATACCCCTAAAAGCCAAGTCAAAGTCCGATAGGTCATACTATAATTGACGGCTACAGATAATATTAAAATGAAAAATTGCAACAAGATCAGCCAGGCTGAAGGTAATAAGCGGAAAATCTTCCAAACATGAATAAACGCCTGCATTCATTACTCCAAGACATGACTATTTTTTGTTTATCAGGGATTTTTCTTTATTTTCATCTAATAAAATTAGCATGAATTGAACACAATCCTAGCAACACATTTGTATGAAAATCATCAAGAAATTGATTCATCAATACTCTAAATTGAATTTTAAACATTGAATCTATGAAGCAAAAAAATAAAAATCAGCTTTAAATAAACCGATTAAATTTGAAACAAGAGCTTATTCATCAAGCACATCATCAATCTTGAGACAATAAAAAAGTCCCCGCAGGGACTTTTTTATCGGTTCAATTTTGAGTCTTAGTGATCCGACGCTCCAGAGATCCCAATACCCGTTTGTGAACGAACATACTGTGCGTCAAATGCTTTACGTTCTGCTTGTGCACGTGCTGAGTTATCAGTCACAGAGAACAACCAGCAGCAGAAGAACGACAATGGCATAGCGAAGATTGCAGGACCATTAAACGGATTAATTGGTGTATCAGAAATACCTAAGGTATCTACCCAAACTGCTTTAGACAGAACAATCAAGAGTACTGCAAGAGCCAGACCTACAACACCGCCAATCACTGCACCGCGCGTGGTTAAACCTTTCCAGAACATTGAAAGTACAAGTACCGGGAAGTTGGCACATGCAGCCACCGAGAATGCCAAACCAACCATGAAGGCAACGTTTTGTTTCTCGAATAAAATACCCAAAATCATCGCAAAGATTGCAAGACCTAGAGTCGCAATTTTTGACATACGAAGTTCAGATTCAGGCGTCGTTTGACCTTTTTTGAATACGTTTGCATACAAGTCATGTGAAATTGCTGAAGCACCCGACAAGGTCAAGCCTGCAACCACAGCAAGAATCGTTGCGAATGCCACTGCTGAAATGAAGCCCATGAACAAGTCGCCGCCAAGCGCATCACTTAAATGCACCGCAGCCATGTTGTTACCACCAACAAGTTCTAACTTGCCGGTCATTGCCATTTTCGCCACATCAAGGAATTGCGGATTATTCGATACATAAAGAATCGCACCAAAACCAATGATGAAAGTTAAAAGGTAGAAATAACCAATGAAACCAGTTGCAACAACTACTGACTTACGAGCTTCTTTAGCATCTTTTACGGTGAAGAAACGCATCAAGATATGTGGTAAACCTGCAGTACCAAACATCAATGCTAGACCGAGTGAAATAGCATCTAGAGGATTGGCTGCTAATTTACCTGGCCCCATAATATTGCCGGCTTCTGCCAAACTTACATCATGTACTTTAGAGAAGATTTGAATCGATTGTTCAAACATTTCAGTGAAGCTAAAGCCCACACCTTTCATGACCATAAATGCCATAAAGGTCGCGCCTGAAAGTAACATCACCGCTTTAATGATCTGTACCCAAGTAGTTGCCAGCATACCGCCGAAAATCACGTAAGCCATCATTAATAGACCAACGATGACAACAGCAATGTTGTAGTTCAAACCAAAAAGCAGTTTGATGAGCTGACCTGCCCCAACCATCTGAGCAATTAAGTAGAACGCAACAACCACAAGTGAACTCACAGCTGCCAAAGTACGTACCGGCTTTTCTGCCAAACGGAAAGACACCACGTCAGATAAGTTGAATTTACCCAAGTTACGCAGACGTTCAGCCACCAGGAACAATACGATTGGCCAACCCACCATAAAACCGAGTGAATAAAGCAAACCGTCAAAACCTGAACTAAAAACCAGTGCAGAAATTCCGAGGAAGGATGCGGCAGACATATAGTCACCAGCAATCGCTAAACCATTTTGGAAACCTGAGATCCCCCCACCGGCAGTATAGAAATCCGTGGTACTGGTGGTTTGTTTCGCTGCCCATTTGGTAATCACCAAAGTGAAAGCAACAAAAATCACGAACATGATAATGGCATGCCAGTTGGTCGGTTGCTGTTCAGCAGCCCCAAGATCTGGACCAGCCATGACCATACCTGACATGAACAGCGTTGATGCTGCCAAGGTCTGAGCCTTTAATGAATTCCATTTCATATTAGTGCGGTCCTTTTGCGTTGGCAATTGCTTCTACTTCTCTCATCGCTTCTTTTGTTAGCGGATCTAACTTGTTATTAGCAATATAGGAATACACGCCACAAAGTATAAATGATAATACGATGATGCTTAGACCTAGTGGTATGCCCCAAGTTGTTACACCACCACTAAAAGAACTCATTAAGAATTCTTTGTTATAACCGACGAGCAGCATAAAACCCACGTAGACGAACAACATAATTGCTGTAAGTGTCCAGCTCAGTGTACTTTTTTTACTGACCATCTGTTTAAATTTTGGATTTTGTAGAATTTGTTCTACCTGTCTCTCATCCATAACAATGCTCCTTTGTGCATCCAATCTTAGGTGCTATTTTTAATTCGAATTATTACGTTGTATAACTTAACAATCTTGTTGGGTTGTTGTAATTAATACTTTGGTCGTTAAATTTTGATCAATTGAGCGGTCAGATTATCAGATAGGGTATTATTACGATATAGTTTTATACTGCAGGCAATATGAATAGCTGGCTTATTATCGGGGTTCTTGCCCTTTATATCGCATTACTTTTTATCTGTGCATTTTTTGGGGAAAAACATGCCAGTCGATTAAGTACCCGCGGACGCATGCTACTCTTTAGTTTAACTTTAGGGGTTTATTGTTCATCTTGGACATTTTATGGCGCAACGGGGGCCGCAGTTCGGGAAGGGATTATCTTTCTGCCCATTTACTTAGGACCGTTAATCTTTGTTGGGGTCGGTTACGATATTTGGCGACGTTTGGGCCGGGTACGTCAACATCATGCTATTTCCTCCATTGCCGACTTTGTTGCCGCACGCTATGGCAAAAGCGGGACATTGGCGTCACTGGTTACCATTCTTGCCGTCATCGCGATTATTCCTTATTTGGCCTTGCAGCTCAGAGCGATTGCCTTAAGTGCCGCCGTGATTCTGCAACAGGACTCTGGCATAGAAGGCACCACCAATGGCGTGCTGTTCTTAACGGGGATATTGGCCATTTTAGCCATGATTTTTGGGACCCGGCAAATTGCCAATACCGAACAGCATGGCGGTTTAATGCTGGCGGTGGCATTTGAATCCTTTGTAAAACTCTTCGCTTTACTCTGTGTCGCCTTATTTTTCGTGTTTGATTCTCCGGGAAATCTGGCGCAAATTTCAAGTGATGTCGCGGACACCTTTAAAGAGGTTCAACTGTTTGGGGTACCGGAAACGTTTTGGGTACAAACGGTATTGGCAGCCTTGGCGATCATTTGTTTGCCGCGCCAATTTCATGTGGCTGTAGTTGAACTACGCGACGAAAAACATATTCGCGGGGCACGTCGCTGGTTTGCCACTTATCTGATCCTGACCACCATCGCAATTATTCCCATTGCCAGCTGGGCATTACATGCAGCCCCGCACTTTTTAGCCATTCCCGATGTTGCCGTTCTGTCATTACCGCTCAGTTATAATCAGGAATGGTTAACCTTACTGGCCTTTCTGGGTGGTTTTTCTGCATCAACCGGCATGTTGCTGGTGTCATCAGTCGCCTTGTCGATTATGCTCAGTAATGACCTGATTATGCCGGCACTCTGGCGCACAGGCATAATTTCACGTCACGACAAACGTCTGCCGTTGGTCCTCAAATTTACCCGTCGCGTCTGTATTTTAGCAGTCATGTTGCTGGGCTTCCTGTTCTTCCATTTCTTTAATGACATTGACCAACTTTCTGTTTTCGGCTTGCTGGCATTCAGTGCAGTAGCACAGTTCTCCCCTGCCCTGATTGGGGGACTGTATTGGCGTGGCGGTAGCAAACAAGGGGTTTATGCAGGTCTGATTACCGGCTTTGTAATGTGGGCATATACCTTGCTGTTACCCACCGTATTACGTAGCTTGCCTGCTGAATATAGCCAGTTTTCCCAACAATTTCTGAGTCTGGGACCTTTGGGGATTAACTGGTTACGTCCAGAAGCCCTGCTCGGCTTTCAGTCTTTTGCAGCCTTGACCCATGGCGTAGTTTGGTCTTTAGGTCTAAATATCCTGTTATATGTCTGGGTCTCCCGAATTTTCCGCCCCAGTATTGCAGAACAGATTCAAGCAGAAAGTTTCTTCTATTATGAAACCAAGCCCTTGCCGGCACACACCAGCTCGACTGATATTAGCTACCTTAATCATGATGTGGCGCGTCTGAAAGTTGGAGATTTAATTGCCTTGGCCAAACGGATTACCGGTGAAGGACCCACCACCCAAGCTTTCCACCAATTCTGCGCACAAAATAATGTCATCCTGAATGAAAATAGCAGTGCCAATGGCATGTGGTGGCGTTTCACCGAGCAATATCTGGCAGGAACTATTGGTTCAGCTTCTGCTCGTACCCTGCTCACCACGGCGATGGTGAATAATGGCTTAGCCCTCGGTCAAGTGGCGAATATTCTAGATCAGGCCTCACAGTGGCAGCGGTTTAATCAAAACCTGATCATGACCATGATTGATCATATGACCCAAGGGGTCAGTGTGGTAGATGAAAACATGTGTCTGGTGGCCTGGAATAATCAATATCTGAAACTGTTCGATTATCCAAAAGACATTGTCTATGTCGGTTGCCCAATTTCCGATTTAATTCGCTATAACGCGGAACGCGGTGAATGCGGTCCGGGTTCGGTGGAAGAGCACGTCCGGAAACGGATTCACTGGATGGCCATGGGGAGCGCGCATGAATTTGAACGGATCCGTAAAGATGGCCGAGTGATTCAGATGCGCGGTAATCCGATCGAAGGTGGCGGTTTTGTTACCACTTTTGCCGACATTACCGCATTCCGTGAAAACGAAGCCATGCTTGAAGGACGAGTTCAAGATCGTACCCAACAGCTTGCCAATGCACTTTCCGAGCAACAACTGGCACGCGAACAAGCCGACCGGGCCAACATGTCAAAAAGTCGCTTTATTGCAGCGGCAAGTCATGACTTGCTACAGCCGATGCATGCTGCGCGTTTGTTTAGTACTGCCTTGGAACAAAGCGTTCAGTCAGATGAAGATCGCAAAACCCTGCAACAACTTGATCGCGCCTTACATGGGGCAGAAAGCATGCTGTCAGCCTTGCTGGATATTGCCCGTCTGGAAGGCGGAACAATTCAGCCGAAACGTCAATCTTATCCTCTACATGACTTGCTCAGTGATTTAGAACTGCAATTTAAATCCATTGCTGCACAACGCGGGATTAAATTCAGTGTGCATGATGCGCAATTCTGGATTGATACCGACCCGCAATGGATTCGCCGTATTATTCAAAACTTTGTCAGCAATGCCTTGCGTTATACTGCCAGAGGTCGCGTGATTGTCGGTGTGCTGCGTTCAAGCGATAAACCCAATAACATTCGGATTGGGGTTTGGGATACCGGTCCAGGTATTGCTGAAGAACAACGGATTAAGCTATTTCAGGAATTCGAGCGCTGCGGCCACACCTCCCCTTGGGGTGAACAAGGTTTGGGACTCGGTCTGGCCATTGTTCAACGTATGACCAGCATGCTGGACTATCCGGTACATGTCTATTCCGAATATGGCAAAGGCTCTTGCTTCATGATTGAAGTACCGATTGTGGAAGCGCCAAAAGTGGTGGCAACACCGGTTCAGGCGATTCCACTGAAAAGCAAAGCCTATAAAATTTTATGCTTAGACAATGATGAAACCATTTTAGAAGGGATGTCGACCTTGCTGACCAAATGGGGCTATCAAGTGTTTAAAGCGACTGAACCTGAACAGGCGCTAGAACTGATTCAGCAAGAAAACATTCAGGTATGGCTGGTCGACCAGCATTTAAATAACGGTAAAATTGGTCTCGATTTTATTCAGAAAAACCGTCAGGAACAGGTCCCTGTGGCGCTGATTACTGCAGATTCTGATCCTGATCTTCCACAATATTTGAAAGACCTGAATATTGTGCTGCTGAAAAAACCGTTAAAACCGGCATCGCTTCGTTCATGGTTATCTGGATTAAAAATTTCCAGTGATTAAACCTAAATCGTAAACCCACACGTCCATTCCAGCTTGCTGAAATGGACGTTTTTTTACGCAAATACACCTATTATTACGATTACTGGCAATTTATTTTTTCATTTATGCAAAACTGTTCAAAAAGCATGAATTTAAGCGCTGCTGCATTGACCAAAAACTCCAAGCTAGTACTGGCTATGGCAAAGAACATCAAAATTTAAATATACACTTGTATACTTAGTTACAATTTTATAAGTTATTATTATTAAATCTATTTTTTTAATAAAAGTTACATCTATAACTTTAGTCGTATTCCGTTTGTCACTTTCCTGGATCATATATGAGAGCAACAAGTGATCAGTTTAATCTGTCTATCAGTACCTACATAAAACGCTGCCCAAGAAACTGATCATCATAGAAAAATACAGGAGTTTAAGATGAACATTTCTGAAGCCGGAAGCCATGACGTAGACCAATGGCAACAATTTCACCGTCAATATGGTGTCAATGCCCTGTTACCTGAAATTCAATGGACTGAGTTGTTTAAGCCCAGCCACTTAAAGGATATTCACATTCAGGCCTTAAATGCCTTGTATCAAAGTGCTGTTCCGCTTGCCTTACAGGTATTCGATGAATTGAATTTTGATGTTTTCAGCCCTGCCGCATATAAACCCCAAGGTTTGGGCCTATTTGATCGACTTGCTGAACAAGAAGATAAGCTCATCGAGTCCTTAAACACCGAATCTAGAGACTTAACTGATCAGGTACGTCACCAGATTTGGAGCATGTTATTGCGTGGTGGTGCAGTCTTGGTCTTTAAAGCGTGGCTAGGTAAAGTAAAAACCGATGAGAATATGTTAGATACCACACAATTTGATGAATTGTCTGATCTGCTTTTTATTAAAACCCCACCTTTTGAATTGGCAAAACGTTTAGGTGTAAATGCGCATGCCAATGAAGATCATATTTTCCTGCTGTATGGCAGTGATGTCTATTTAGACCGTTTTAACAGCTTGGAAACTGCGGCATTATTTGTCGATTTGGGCGTATATGATGCAGCATTCTTAAGCTTACGAGATGACAGCGTAGCTGAATACCTGAAAGAGAAATCCTATGTCTCCCAGGAGCAAATCGATGATCTGCAATGTGCATTGAATCCATTATTTTGCACCGACCACACTCCCAGACAAAGCTGTGTCGCCTAATCTAAAACGCTAAATGCTTTGAATTTCAAAACATCTCGCGCAATAAACCTCGCAATAAAAAAGGCACTTTTATGAAGTGCCTTTTTTATTCAATGCTGTGTTCAGCAAATTACATTTTCTTTTCTTCGATATTTAAAGCGCTGATTGCCAATACCGCCTGAGTACGGTTTTGTACATTCAATTTACGGAAAATGGCAGTGACATGCGCTTTAATGGTTGCTTCAGAGACATCAAGTTCGTAAGCAATCTGTTTATTCAGCAAACCTTCAGCTACCATCATCAATACACGGAACTGTTGTGGTGTCAGCGATTGAATACGTTCTGCCAGTGCAGTTTCATCTGCTGCACGTGGATCAAAATTCAGGTTGGCAGGCAAGTTTGGCGGTAACCAGATTTCACCTTCTAGCACCTGACGAATCGCCTCACCAATATGGCTTGGATGCGCTGATTTAGGAATATAGCCCATTGCACCATGCGCAATCGCACGTTGAATTATTGAAGTTTCTTCATGGGCAGAAACTACAATAATTGGAATCGAGGGATATTGTGCACGGACGTGAACCAAAGCTGAAAACCCCGAAGCTCCTGGTAAATTTAAATCCAATAAGACCAAATCCGGTTCTGGTCCGTTATCTAAGCGTTCATACAACTCATTTACTGCAGCCGTTTCTTGAATTTGAGCTTGCGGTAAGCTGTAACGAACGGCCTGAATCAAGGCATGACGAAACAACGGATGGTCATCAACGATTAAAATATTCATAAGCGACATGAAGGATCTTGTGCACAGTGGTTTCTATTCTAACCATAGTCGCGCATTTAAGGATATGCAAGATCTCACTATTTTTGCATTTAAGCCGATATTCACAGTAAGAAATTAGCAAAACTCTGTATTTTCTTAATTTGTTTAAACCTAATCACTTTTTTATATAAATTTTATCGTATAAAGCAAAATACTTATTAGAAATCCAGATAAATCTATAAATCAAGTAATTAATACCCTCTTAAAGCTTACTTAATGACAATTTTCTGTATATCTCAAAATCAGATAACTTTTCTGTATTTGCTTATTTTACAGGATATCGCAGGTGCTGATTAATAACTATATTCCGATATTTTATTGTTTTAGGTTATTCCGAGATGTCCATTTTAAATACACAAAAACCCTTAAATATTGTTGCTGTATCGGGTGGTTTGAACAACCCATCAAAAACTGAAGCTTTGGTTCAGGCGATTCTGGACGAACTGGGTGAAGCCACTCCCATCAAGGTACATTTCATTAAATTCAGCGAAATTGGTCAATTGATGGGTGGTGCAATCTACCGCAATCAATTACCACAACGGGTACAAGATGACTTGGCGGCCGTAGAAGCAGCAGATGCGCTAATTGTAGGTACGCCAGTGTATCGCGCATCATTTACCGGTCTATTTAAACATTTCTTTGATTTTGTAGAACAAACAGCACTGGTGGATGTTCCAGTTCTGCTTGCAGCTTCTGGTGGTTCTGAACGTCATGCCTTGGTTCTTGAGCACCAGTTGCGTCCATTGTTTAGTTTCTTTCAGGCGCAAACTTTGCCCATCGGTGTTTATGCAACTGACCGTGATTTCACGCCTGAATACACCATTCACAGCGAATTCTTGCGTGACCGTATTACTTTGGCAGTGGCACGTGCTTTACCCATTCTTGAATGGGCACCAGCAAAAGGTCAACGCGCAGAAATGGTGAAAGAAAAAACCCAACAAGCCAATCAAAACCTGGGCATTAATAAACAAATCGAGCAGGAAGAAGTGCTTCCTTCTGCGGCAGTGCCAAGCTTGGATGCAGCAGAATCTCGCCTACACAGCAAAAAAGCACCGCAGACTCAAGTCGCTTAATCTGCGACTTTCACCTCGAGGGTTTAGAGATGTCCCAACAACAAGCACAGCAAAACAACAACATAAAATTTGCCTATTGGGTGCCGAATGTCAGTGGCGGCCTGGTGGTCAGTAATATCGAACAGCGTACCGACTGGAGCTATGAATACAACGTACGCTTAGCCCAAGCGGCAGAAAAAAGTGGTTTTGAGTATGCACTGACGCAGATTCGTTTTACTGCTGGCTATAACGCAGAAAATCAACATGAGTCTGTAAGCTTCAGTCACGGCATTTTGGCAAAAACTGAACGCTTAAAAGTGATTGCGGCGATTTTGCCCGGCCCTTGGAAACCCGCGCTTGCTGCCAAACAATTAGCAACGATTGATCATCTTACGAATGGTCGGATCGCCATTAATATAGTCAGTGGCTGGTTCCGCGGTGAATTTGATGCGATTGGTGAAGAATGGCCAGAACACGATCAGCGTTATGTCCGTTCAGAAGAATTTATTCGTTCTTTAAAAGGCGTCTGGACTCAAGATAATTTCAGTTTTGATGGCAAGTATTATCAATTCAAAGATTACACCCTAAGTCCAAAACCGGTGCAAAAACCGCATATTGAAATCTTCCAAGGTGGCAGTTCACGTGCTGCACGGAATATGGCTTCGCATGTTTCAGATTGGTACTTCACCAATGGCAACACACCTGAAGAAATCAAAAAACAAATTGATGATATTCGCGATAAAGCCAAGACCAATAACCATCAGGTGAAAATTGGAGTGAATGCATTCATTATTGCGCGCGATACTGAAGAAGAAGCGCAATCTGTGCTGCAAGAAATTGTAGATAAAGCCAATATTCAAGCTGTGAATGCATTTGGTGAGGCTACCCGCGAAGCAGGTGCATCAACCCTAGAAGGCGAAGGTAACTGGGCGAAATCGACTTTTGAAGATTTAGTACAGTATAACGATGGCTTTAAGACCAATCTGATTGGAACTCCACAGCAAATTGCAGAGCGTATTCTGGAATTGAAAGCGGTCGGTGTGGACTTGATACTTTCAGGCTTCTTACACTTTATTGAGGAAGTCGAATACTTCGGTGCGAAGGTGTTGCCTCTGGTTCGTGAACTTGAAGCAAAACAGCAACAAGAACAACGGGTTCGAGCCAGGTCAGCTTAGCAGCAGTTAAAAATAACAAGAAGAATAAAAAGTAGCTCCATTTTCCCCTCAAGACTCGGCTTGAGGTTTTTTTATTCTTATAAATAACTTAAGTGGATGATAACAAATTCATTTCTTATAAGAGATTGATGTTAGATAAAATATATAAATATAAAGGATGCTATATGAGAGGGCTTTTAGTCTTAGTAATAATAAGATTTTAGATAATAAAAAAACCCGGAATCCTGCCGGGGTTTTTCGTATTTGATGCTTAGATCTAACTCCTGTCGGATCTCAGTCCTTGTTCTGTTTATTGTTCTTTTTATTTGGAGCATCCTGCCCTGTATGTCCCCATTATAGGAAGCTACAACGAAGTGGTATAGCAGCAAAGGACCTAGATTGATGTGAGCAAATGCGTACAAGATCGGCTAAAAACTGTCCCGGTTTTATCCGTAAAATTGAGGATATTTTCTACCCTTGGAAGGCTGTTAACATTGAAAAAAGTTTCAATTTAATCAAATAACGATCATTTTTATTAGCGGAATATATCAAAAATGTTCATAAAAAAGCCGACTTTTTTTCCAAGCCGGTTGAACGAGATCGTTCGAGAGGGTATGTATTAAGATAGGATACTGATCTTAAATTAATATTAAAAAAGTGTTTCGTATAAGCACTATTATGTTAAATGGACATCAAGAATCCTCTGGTAGAGGCCAAGTAATATTATTATGAAATTGTTCATACCAATATTGTCTTATATATTCATCACCAGCTCTATCAAAATGGTATACGAATAAATCTAATTCTTTATTGAGTTGTATATCATATTTATATTTAGCTGTAGCTAAGTAGTCTTGTATTTCACATAATTCGTCAAATATAGACCCTGTTTCTTCAAATTTTAGTTTTTTAATTTTAACGATAATTTCTTTAATTTGATTTTCATACATCAATAATATTCTAGATATATCAATACTCGTATCTCTATGAATTATTAGTTTTTGTTCAAAGTCAGTCCATTTATACATCATATTAAGAATAACCCTTTTTAGTTTTACTAAAATAAATAAAATACATCTTATACGAATTGAAAAATGGGAGGCTTAATTCTAATTTTTTTGATAATTTATCAATGGAAAAGGTAGATATTCCATCTGAGGAATTAACGGTATGAATTTATTGGAAGTTCTATTAAATATAGAAGAGTATTCTGATGAAGAAACGATTTATGCGGTAAAAGATTGGACTGTAGCTTCAGATACTATCGTTATGGTTGAGCCAGATGATGGTGTACTCGAATTTACAGTGGATAGGCGAGTATATAGCTACTTTTTAGAGGTTTTTTTAATTAAAGAACTTTTAAGTGATTTATCTGAAAAGCATGAATTACCTCTGGAAGGGAAAGCTCTTTGTATTATTCAGTATGCTTCGAATGATGCGTAATTGTTTAATAGTGCGATAAACACCTGAATCTGAATAGCCACTTACTTTGTAGACACTTTATAGTCTTTCTAAAATTAATATAATACGAGTTATGCGAAGCGTGGGCCGATCTCCCCGCTTTTTACTTCTTATAACCGCCATTATATTTAATAAGGTTTTACTTAAGATATATTCTTACTCATTGTTATTTGCTTGATCTAATTTCACTTGATTGAATTAAGTAGCCCATGTAATCCTAATTCAGAAGGATTATTTAACATGAATGTATCTTTTTGAGTTCTATAAGTTAATTCAAACTGTCCTTTTTCTTCGTCAATAATTCGAACACCATCTAATACTGCAAAAATACCAAATAGGACATCATGAGCCACTAAATTAACTCTATTAGTATCCTCTTCTGATAAGCCATTATACCATTCGGATAAATTTTTCATCTCAGGGGTAACCTTCCTACCAGGTGGGCTTTTTAACTTAGAAATAACATCCTTAATTCCAGCATCTCTAACATAGACTCTAAGTGCATCAACAAAATCAGCGTTATTCATTATTATTTCCTTAATTTCATAATAGATGCTACTACATCATTTTATTTACTTTTCCTAAAATTAACATAATACACCTTATACGAAACTCTTTTATTTTATATATAAATCAAATTCTTAATTTAATAATTAAAAGCCCATTCATTATTCGGTTGGAATAGACAGTCCTAGCAAACCACTTTGAAGGATTAAATCACGCTCTTATTTTGGGTTGCCACCTTATTTTTTACGTTCAGCTGCAATGGTTGCAAACTGTTCCGCCAGTTGTTAAGCAATATGTAACGGATTTAGACTTAACAGCGGAAATGAGGCATTCATAATATTGTCTGATTATCCCTATATTTTTAGCTTAGCAGATGATGTTTTGCTGCTTTATCTGAATGCCTGAAGTCCTTGTACATAAAATAAAATACCGCCTGAAAAATGCAGGCGGTAATGGCTAAAATGACTTAATTGTTGGGGTAAACGGTCAGTATCAGATTGTCTACCACCTGTGGATCGGCCAAGGTCGAAGTATCCCCCAAACTATCCAGTTCATTGGCGGCAATTTTTCTTAAAATACGGCGCATGATTTTTCCGGAACGAGTTTTTGGCAAGGCGGGTGCCCAATATAAAGCATCCGGTGTGGCCACAGGTCCCAAGGTTTTGCGAACCCAAGCGACCAATTCTTTACGCAATTCGTCGGATTCTTCAAAATTGGCCTGTAAAGTAACAAATGCACAGATGCCTTGACCTTTAATATCATGCGGCATGCCGACAACCGCAGCTTCAGCGACATGCTCATGCGCTACCAAGGCACTTTCGACTTCTGCGGTACCTAAACGGTGTCCTGAGACATTCAATACATCATCTACCCGTCCGGTAATCCAGTAATAGCCATCTTTATCACGGCGGGCGCCATCTCCAGTGAAATAAGTTCCTGGATAGGTGGAGAAATAGGCTTCAATAAAACGTTCAGGATCACCCCAGATGGTACGCATCTGACCCGGCCAGGAATCCTTGATAATCAGGTTACCTTCTGCTTCGCCTTCCAGTTCCTTGCCTTCAGCATCGACAATAGCGGGTTGTATGCCAAATAATGGACGGGTAGCAGAACCCGGCTTTAAATCGGTTGCACCTGGTAAGGGTGAAATTAATATCCCGCCGGTTTCAGTTTGCCACCAGGTATCGACAATCGGGCAGCGGCTTTCACCCACCACGGTGTAATACCAGTTCCATGCTTCCGGATTAATCGGCTCACCTACCGAACCAATTAAACGTAAGCTGCTGCGGTCACTTTCCCGAACAAAGGTATCACCTTCTCGCATCATGGCGCGAATCGCGGTTGGCGCAGTATAGAGAATGGTGACATTGTGCTTGTCGACAATATGACCGGTGCGTGCCCAGGTCGGATATTGCGGCACACCTTCAAACATTACCGTTGTGGTGCCATTCGACAATGGCCCATACAGTACATAAGAATGTCCAGTAATCCAGCCGACATCTGCAGTACACCAGAACACATCATCCTGCTTGATATCAAAAACTTCACGGAAAGTGGAGTTCACATAAGTCAAATAACCGCCAGTGGTATGTAACACCCCTTTCGGCTTGCCGGTCGAACCTGAGGTATACAAAATGAATAAGGGATCTTCAGCATTCATCGGTTCAGGCGGGCAGATTTCATTCACCGACATGATTTCCATGTGATACCACAAGTCACGCCCTTCCTTGAGTTCAATCGGGTTCCCGGTACGATGCACCACAATCACATTTTGAACTGATTCAGTTCCTTGTACTTTCAATGCCGCATCGACATTTTCTTTGAGTGGGACCGGTTTACCACCACGCATGCCTGAGTCGGCGGTAATCACGATTTTTGCCTGACAGTCTTCAATCCGGCTGGCCAGTGAATCTGGTGAGAAACCACCAAATACCACACAATGCACTGCACCAATGCGTGCACAAGCCAGCATCGAAATAGCCGCTTCCGATATCATCGGCATATACAGCACCACACGGTCACCTTTACTCACGCCATGTTTTTTCAGCACATTGGCAAAACGGCAGGTTTCATCATGCAGTTCTTTAAAGGAAATAATTTTATGCCGCGAAGGATGATCGCCTTCCCAAATAATGGCAGGTTTATGCGGATGTTCTTTTAAATGCCGATCCAGGCAATTGGCACTCAGATTCAGTTGCCCATCGGCAAACCATTCGATTTTAAAATTGTCTTTGTTGAAACTTGTGTTTTTGACTTGGGTAAAAGGTTTGATCCAGTCCAGTTTATTGGCTTGCTCTGCCCAATATTCATCAGACTGATCGATGGATTGCTGATAACGCTCGAAATATTCAGACTCGTTGGTGCGAGCGGTTTTTTTAAACTCTTCTGGTACAGGATAGATCTCTTTCATAAGTACTTCCTTGCTCTTCTTCATCTCATCACGAGATGCTATGCCACGTTATTGATTTTATTGACTGCATATCCACAGTATGACGATTATTTTTCAACCGATTCAATCATGCTTTGGTCGTAGTTTATTTATACAATTTAAACCACAGACTCCTTATCGTATTCAACAAAAAAAATGGTCTAATTCGTATCTGATCTGTTCATTTAATCTTATAATTTAACAAGAAGATGCATGCACTGCTTTGCAAAATGCCCTATTTGCTCAGCCAAACCTGACCCGGAAAGCATATGAACCCGCAAGACTCCTCTCCATTTTTTTCACGACCACCACTGCCAACTAACGATAATCCTTTGTCGCCCCAAGGCCGTTTTGGTCGTTTGAGTTCAATTGGCTGGTATGGGTTTGTGCATCTCATTACTTTCTTCGCCACCCTTGCACTGAGCCTGACCATGGGCATTTTCCACCTGAACACCCTGTCGGTGGACAACCAGTTCGTAAATACATTGACCGGATTAGCAGGACTCGGCTTTGTGGTGATTTTGGTACTGTACCTTTATTTTCTGATGGTGATTAGCATCCGCCGTTTGCATGACATGAACCGAAGTGGCTGGCTGATTCTGTTATTCCTGATTCCCTTACTGAATATTTTTATGGGGCTATATTTACTTTTAGGTTCAGGAAGCAAGGGAGTCAACAATTATGGTTTACCGCGTGCGACATCGGTCTGGGAAAAAATACTGGCCTGGTTGATGATTATTATCACGGTATTGAGTTTCATGGCTTCAAGTAGCATCGTGTCTTATATGTTTGGAGCAGGCGAACTGGAAATGCCTCAACCTCAAGAAGTCATTCAAAAAGGCACCGCCTACTTTTAAAATGTGTTCACAGTTTTTTGACAAAACTAGACTGATCGCAGCTGAGTAGTGGTTAAATTTTTACTAATTTTCAGGCAAAATACTGCGTACTAACCCAAATTCGGAAAATTCGTGGCTGAACAAAACAATGCCTTGAATGATGTCACTCAAGGCACATCAGAGCTTTTGCATGAGGCAACTGAAAAAACCACACAAACTGTGCTAAAACATACAGCAAAGTATAACGATGCGTATTCCACCATTGATAAATTCGCCGATGCCTTTTGGGAGCGCTTACCCTACATCTGTATTGCACTGGTGGTTTTTACAATATTTTATTTACTGTCAAAATTATTTAAATTCTTTGTCCGTAAAGCTTTGACTGACCGCTCTTATACCAAACAGAATCTGGTTCTGGTTCTGAACCGTGTCGGCAGTTCAGCCATCATGTTCTTTGGTTTCCTCATTGCCATGGTCATTGCCATTCCAGGCTTCACTCCGGGGCAGCTAATGAGTGCTTTGGGGATTGGTTCGGTCGCGATCGGTTTCGCGTTCAAGGACATTTTCCAGAATTTGCTTTCAGGCATTTTAATTTTACTGGGTGAACCGTTCAAAATTGGTGATGACATTATTGTGTCGGGCATGGAAGGTACGGTTGAAGATATTCAGATTCGTGCAACTTTCTTACGTTCACCCGATGGCCGTCGTATCGTTATTCCCAATGCAACAGTCTATACCAGCGCAGTGACGGTCAATACGGCTTATCAACGCCGCCGTTGTGAATTTGTGGTCGGTATTGGTTATGAAGACGATATCCAAAAAGCCAAAGATATTATTACTGCAATTCTAGATAAAGATCCAACGATCCTGAGTCAACCTGGGTTTAGCGTAAATGTCACTGCACTGGCTGACTTCTCGATCACGCTAAAAGCCTTCTGGTGGGTGGATACGACTGAAACAGGAATGGGAACGTCGGTCAGTGCCGTACAGGAAAGGGTGATTCAGGCTTTTGCAGAACATAATATTTCTATCCCTTATCCAGTACAGGAAGTGAAGATCTATCGTGGTGATCCTTCGGTACAGGATGATGAGTCAGCTCGTGCTAAACAGACGACCTAATACATAAGCAATCACAGTTTCAGTTCGAATAATACGGTTGCCTAAGCTTACCGCCTGGCAGCCGTTTTTTATCAGCAAATCCACTTCATAGGGAATAAAACCGCCCTCTGGGCCAATCATAATGCTACACGGATGATCAATTGCAAAAGGCATTTTCATATCTGCATAAGGATGGGCCACGTAAGCCGGACATTCCACGGTAATTAAACTGGGCAAGACATCTTCTACAAATGGCTTAAAGCGTTTATAGATTTCAATTTTAGGTGCAATGGTATCTCCGGCTTGTTCCAGACCCAGCGTTACATATTGATCAAGCTGTTGTAAAAATGGGGTTTGCCAATAGCTTTTATCCACCCGATAACTGTGCAGAAGAATAATTTTTTCTACCCCCAGCGTGACACTATCCATAATTAAACGGCGCAGCACTTTCGGACGCGGCATGGCAACAATTAAAGTGACCGGCAGTTTTTCAGGAACAAGCTCTTCTTTAATGGATTTTAATTTTATGGCTTGTTCAGTGATTTCCACAATTTCCGTCAGGTAGCGTTTACCCTCCCGAATCCCGACTTTTAAGCTGTCACCGACTTGGATATCAACATGGGTACGTAAATGTTCAAGCTGACGTTTGGCACTAATTGTCCAGATTTCAGATTCAGTTTGGCGTGGGTCAAGAAGAACAATATTCATAAGTTATAAATTCAACTCTTAAAAGCAAAGACACCTGCACAGCCACCTAAAATTTCATGACTTTATTTTACTTTGCGTAGGCATATTCCTACTTTTGACAGAGCAAAAGTAGGCAAAACTCTTTGTTAGGCTAATGGTAAGTCCCTTTACCATAGCCTAACGGCGGCATCCATGCCGCCTCCGCGAAATAAATTTCAACGTAATGTAACACAGGGCTTTTTAAAGATACCGGTCAATCACCGCAATATGCTTTGCTAACGAACCGGTATTTTTCAGCATGATTCGTTGTGCCTGTCGATTCAGTTGTTCTGCAACTACATGATCATTTAACAGTTCAATTAAAAGTTTCGTCGCCTGCTCTGCATCATCCACAACTTTTACCCCATTCACTGCGACAAATTCATCAACAATAGTCTGAAAGTTAAAGTAATTTTTACCCAAAACCGTCGGCACATTTAAAGCAATTGGCTCTAAAATGTTATGCCCACCGCCTGGCTCATTCAACGAACCACCGACAAAGCAGACTTGGCTTAAGGCATACCACAACCACATCTCGCCCATACTATCGGCTAAATATACTTGGGTATCAGGCTGAATGGATTCACCTAAACTGCGGCGTCGGGTTTTTAAATCTAAACCTTGTGCAATCTGAAATACCTCATCAAAGCGTTCCGGATGACGCGGTACCACAATCACCACAATTTCTGGATGCTGGATTAAATAAGGCTGTAAAGCGACGAGTAATTTTTGCTCTTCTGGCGCATGCGTACTGGCAATGGTGATGATTTTACATGCTACTAAATTCCATTCTTGTTTCAGTTGCCCTGCCTGTTGAATAGATGTTTCAGGTGCATGAATATCAAATTTAATACTTCCTAACACCTTCCCTTTATTCGCAGATAAACCTAAATGGATAAAGCGCTCTAAAGTCGCTTGGTCTTGTGCCAGTAACTGGTCTAGACCATTCAGCATACCTCGGCTCAGACCTTGAACTTTGCTGTAGCCTTGTGCGGATTTTTCCGAAAGACGGGCATTAATCAACAAACATGGCACTTTAAATTGCTGGGCTTGGTCAATCAAATTTGGCCAGATTTCAGTTTCCACCAAAGCCAATAATTTCGGCTGATATTTTTGATAAAACGCTTGCACCAAATGTTTCTGGTCCGCAGGCAAATACACTGCCTGAAACAAATGTTCATACGGGGCTTTTAAAAATAGTGATTTGGCACGCGCCTGTCCGGTCTTGGTGGTATTGGTCACTAAAACGGCATGACCTAATTTTAAATAATGTTCGATTAAGGGTTGCGCCGCATTGGTTTCCCCCACAGATACCACATGAAACCAGATGGCATGCAGATTTTTCGGCGTTTGAAAGGGACCAAAACGCTCAAGACACTCTTGTTGCAATTGCTCCGTATTCAACGCACGTTTTTTTATTCGCCACTTATATAATGGTTTAATGATTGATAATGCTGCGTTGTACCAAACAGGAGTAGCCAAACAAGTTGCCTCAAATTGTGTTGAATCGGCAAAATATAACAGAGCAGCCTCCACATGTTAATGGATTCTGCTCTGTGAGATGATTTATTCTGCTTTGTGAGGTATCAGCTTAGCTTTCGGCCAACTGTTTATTTAAGAAAGGATAGTCGATATAACCTGCTGCGACATCGGTTCCAATCATATTTTCAAACTTCAATTCATTTAGCGGTTCATCTTCCACCAAGCGCTCAAAAAGGTCAGGATTGGCAATATAATTCTTACCAAAAGACACCGCTTCTGCTTTGCCCGATGCCAATAATTCAAGTGCATCTTCACGGCTTAAACGCATATTGGCAATATACGGCACACCATTTGAACGCGCTTTCATCTCTAGGCTGATGCTGTCATCGGCTAGATATTCACGGGTAAAGAAGAAGGCAATTTTACGTTTGCCCAGTTCTTCCATTACATAACCAAACGTTTCTTTCGCATTGGCATCACCCATATCATGCTCATCGCCACGCGGTGCCAAATGCACACCAACACGACCCGCGCCCCAGACTTCAATCAGGGCATCCACCACTTCAAGCAAGAAACGCGCGCGGTTTTCAACCGAACTACCATAAAGATCGCTACGTTTATTGGTTGAAGTTTGCAAGAATTGGTCAATCAGATAACCATTCGCCGCATGCAATTCCACTCCGTCAAAACCTGCAGCTTTGGCACGAATGGCAGACTGTTTATATTGCTCGGTAATGGCTCGAATTTCAGAGATTTCCAGTGGACGCGGCACTACATATTCACGTTTTGGACGCAGCAGGCTAACATGACCAGCCTGTTGTACGGCACTGGCTGAAACCGGCGTTTCACCCTTTAATAAATCAGGATGCGATACCCGACCCACATGCCACAATTGCGCCACAATCAAACTGTCTTTGGCATGAACTGCATCTGTAACAAGTTTCCAGCCTTCTACTTGAGCGTCGGTAAATAAACCTGGCGTTTTTTCATAACCATTGGCTTCTTCTGAAATCACCGTTGCTTCCGAGATGATTAAACCTGCACTTGCACGTTGCGCATAGTATTCAGCCATCATTGGCGTTGGTACACGGTCAGCGGTGGCACGGCTACGCGTTAATGGTGCCATCACCACACGGTTTTTAAGTTTAAGTTCACCAAATTGAATCGGTGTTGAAAAATCTGTCATCCAGCAATCCTCTTACAGCTTGCCCGGACTGATTAAAGTCTAAAGCGCATGCTGTAAATGTTGTAAAAACTCTTCGATCAGTGCTTCATTACGTGAGAAATAAGACCATTGTCCATATTTAGTGACATGAATCAGTCCTGCCTGTTGCAGCACCGACAAATGATTGGACATGGTCGACTGAGAGATATCGGCAATTTTTTCCATCTGACCTGCGCAGACACCACGACTAAAGTCATTTCCACATTCTTCACTAGAAATGTAACGATCAGGTTCTTTTAAACATTGCAGAATCTGACGTCTAATCGGGTTGGCTAAGGCTTTATAAATTGCTTCTGTGTCCATCTCATTTCACTCGTGTTCATGATCAGCACCTTACCTAGAATCATTATATCGAATTTATACGATATTAATATCGAAATTTATCGATATTATATATTCATTTTGTAAATTGCTGCAATCTTGTACAAATTCACTCTATTCTAACATTGTCTGACCAATACATTGGATGAACTCGTATCACCCAGTTTTAAAGCTAAAAAAACAGAGGGTCGGCCTCTGTTTTTCTAGCAATAAACTTATAAACCCTGTTTTAAACTGGCTTCAATAAATTTATCCAGATCACCATCCAGCACTGCGCCAGTGTTCGAGCTTTCCACACTGGTACGCAAGTCTTTAATACGCGAGTCATCCAGTACGTATGAACGAATCTGGCTGCCCCAACCAATATCGGACTTGGTATCTTCCAGTGCTTGCGCAGCATCGGTACGTTTTTTCATCTCTAATTCATAGAGTTTTGCACGTAACTGTTTCCAGGCATGGTCACGGTTGGCGTGTTGTGAACGCTGGTTCTGACATGCCACTACAATCCCTGTGGGTGCATGGGTCAAACGTACCGCAGAATCGGTTTTGTTAATATGCTGACCACCGGCACCCGATGCACGATAAGTATCGGTACGCACGTCCGCAGGGTTAATATCAATTTCGATATCGTCATCAATTTCAGGTGAAACAAACACAGCCGAGAATGAAGTATGACGACGGTTACCCGAGTCAAATGGCGATTTACGCACTAAACGGTGTACACCAGATTCGGTACGTAACCAGCCATAGGCATACTCGCCTTCAACGCGGATTGTGGCCGACTTAATCCCGGCAACATCACCGTCAGATTCTTCCATCAATTCTGCTTTAAAGCCGTGACGTTCAATCCAGCGCATATACATACGAAGTAGCATAGAAGCCCAGTCCTGTGCTTCCGTCCCCCCCGAACCGGCCTGAATTTCCACATAACATGGGTTCGGGTCCATCGGGTTACTGAACATACGGCGGAATTCAAGTTTTGCCAGTTCGGCTTCAGAATTGTCTAATTCCGCTTGCACATCTTCAAGCAAACTTTCGTCGTCTGCTTCAACTGCTAACTCAAGCAATGCTTGTGCGTCTTCCAGCTGAGTCGATAAACCCTCAAGCACATTTAATACGTTTTCAAGCTCGCCTTTTTCTTTAGCCATGGCTTGCGCGCGACTTTGGTCATTCCAGATGGTTGGATCTTCAAGCTCGCGGAGAACCTCTTCTAAACGTTCTTTTTTCAGATCGTAGTCAAAGATACCCCCGTAATGTTAGACCACGGTCGTTTAAGTCTTTTAATTGGTTTAGATAAGGATTAATTTCCACGTGAATTACTCTCAATCAGAATACTAGGCTTAAATAGCCATCAATTATAACACAGAGCATGGATGCAGTTTTACAGAGCCTTGGTGTAATAGCAGTTGATCTGAATGTCTTTTTTATGAACCAGATGCATGTTTTTAAGCATTCTTACAATTTTTTAACACAATCACTTTGGAGGTTAATGAAATGCACACGTCTAGCACTCGGCCTTATAGCAATTGCTTGTTCAAGTTTGGCTTAGAACACTCAATTAGAGGGTAGTTGTATCTATACTGATCATGATAACGACTATACCGATACAGACAATGAATTTGAGGTAAAAGGCACTTTTAATTCAATTCTGTTTCTACTAAAAATGCACCGCTTAATAAATCTGCATTTTTAGCCCATCACAGCAATACTTATCTTGGCTAGAACCATCACTACTCAGAAAGAAGAACTATTTTAGCTATAAAATCTGAAGCCGACGCATATACAATTTATGATGGAATCGAATATTTATTTCGACCAGGCCTTTAGCTTAAGTGCAGCTTATAATATGCAAGACTATGATGAAAAATATATTGATTTCTGCTTTATTCGTTCTAAATATTTTATTCTAACTTCGCGTAGGTGGTGAAGTTGGTTGGGTCATGATATTTAATTATTTAATATCAATGTGACATATTATTTTTAATTAAGCAGTAAGTAATTAAATGGATAGTTAAAGACCTCCTCAATTGAGGTTATTTTTAATATTAACTCACTATTCTGTTACGAAATACTTAAAATTTTATTAAAAATTCACATAAATCCATGAACTCTACACAATTTTAATAAAACAAAACATTTTAATAAATTTATATTTTTCAAATATTTAAAATTCAAAAATTACATAAAATTACGTTAGCAACATTTGAGTAACCTTGCGAGGATTGACCTGAATTCATTTTGCTCTAGACTAAAAGTTGTAACAAAAAATGTATTAATTTTGACCATAAATTTGAGGGGTAGTATCCATGAAAAAATTAGCCATTGCTTCAGCACTTCTTTCTGCTCTAGCAGTAACAGGTACAGCAAATGCATACCAAGCCGAAGTTGGTGCAGCAGCCGCTTACGTTGACCCAGATAATGGTGGTTCAGGTAATGCTTTTGGTGTAGATGGTACTTATTACTTCAACCCCGTTCAAACTCGTAATGCCCCACTTGCAGAAGCAGCTTTCCTTGACCGTGCAAGTAACGTAAAGGCCCAAGCAACATTTGCTGATCGTGGTGATTTAGATAGCAACACTTATGGTATCGGTGCAGAGGTCTTTGTACCAAATTCTGACTTTTATTTAAGCGGTAACATCAGTCAAAATGAAACAGAACTTTTCAATGGACTGGGTCAAAAATATGACTTTGATACCACTTACTATGCCGCTGAAGTTGGTTACCTTCCAGCTCCAGGATTGTTAATTGCCGCTGGTCTTAAAGGTTATGACAACGACAATGATGATGGTGTAGATCCAACATTACGTGCTAAATATGTAACTACTTTAAGTAATGGTAAAGATATCAATTTAGAAGCTGGTGCTGCATTTGGTGATCTAGATGAGTACAATCTTGCTGCCGACTACTTCATTGATAAAACACTAAGCGTTGGTGCTGACTATCATAACAATGACTTAACTGATCAAAGTGAATTTGGTGTCAATGCCCGTAAATTCATTAACCAACAAGTAAGCCTTGAAGGTCGTGTTGGTTTTGGTGAAGTTGGTAATAATGACTACAACTCATTTGGTGTAGCTGCGAAATACCGCTTCTAATCAGACCGAATTAATCAAATCAAAAAAACCGCTCCAATGAGCGGTTTTTTATTGTTCTAAATGTATGACACGCAGTTGTAAACTCACATTGCCATTGAATTCATTTTTATCGAGTTCATACACCAGTCGAACACTATCTTGCATGGCATCAAATTCGAATTTTTCACTGGCATTAAAGGCAATGGCTTCTACAATTTGACCGTTCTCTAAAGCCAAACGCAGTTTTAAATGGGTTTCTTTCAACCAGCGATAATCTAAAACCTTGAATACCCCTTCAAAAATCGGTGATGGAAATTTTTGTCCCCATGGGGTTAAATTTTGCAGCAGATCGACTGTATCAATTTGAAAAGTTGTTGTGGGTAATTCACCATCCGTCCATAAAGTGGCATAAAACAGCGATTCATCCATAGTCGAGATCAGTTGCTCAAAAACCTGTTTGAATTCTTCAAAATGCTTTTTCTGAATGGTTAAACCCGCTGCTGCGGCATGTCCGCCAAAGTGACTGACCAAATGCGGATGTTGTTCTGCAATGAGTTCAATCGCATCTCGAATATGCACGCCTTCTATTGAGCGTGCAGAACCTTTGATATGAATGCCATCATCATCAGCTGCAAAAACGATACTCGGACGATGAAACTGTTCTTTCAGACGACCCGCCACAATACCAATTACACCCTGATGCCAATGCGGTTCAAACAGAATTAAAGCCGCAGGTAAATCTGCCTGATCTAATTGCAAGGTTACTAATTCAGATAAAGCCTCTTGCTTCATCTGCGCTTCAACCTGACGACGTTCAACATTTAACTGATTCAACTGCTGTGCCAATGGATAAGCAGTTTGCATATCGATTGCAATGAGACATTCAATACCAATGTCCATGGTTTCCATGCGCCCAGCTGCATTAATTCGAGGACCAAGCACAAAACCTAAATCTAGGGCTTTGAGTTCGGACGGTTCTCGTCCTGCAATATCCAGTAAAGCACTTATCCCTGCGCGACATTGGTTTTGCTGAATCCGTTTAACTCCGGCATCCACCAAGATCCGGTTGTTATAATCCAGACTTGCCACATCCGCATATGTCCCGAGCGCCACCAGATCTAAATACTGTGCCACCTTGGAATTAGATTTCCCTAATTTACTTCGGTGGCTCGACAGGTTAGCAAGCAAGTAAAATGCAACTCCTACCCCCGCCAAGGCCTTGCTTGGAAATTCGCAACCCAATTGATTCGGATTAACAACAGCTTCGGCTTTAGGCGTTTCCTTGGTGGTCAGATGATGATCGGTAATAATCACCTGCATGCCATGTGCTTGGGCTTGCTCTACACCCGCATGACTGGAAATACCGTTATCGACTGTTATCAGCAGATCTGGCTGATAACGGGTAAATGCCAAATCTGCAATTTTGGGTGTTAAACCATAGCCATATTTAAAACGATCAGGAACCAAATATTCAACAGTAGCACCCATGTCTCGTAACGCTAATACCATTAATGCGGTACTGGTTGCACCATCCGCATCATAATCGCCAACAATGACAATTTTCTTCTCATCGTCTATAGCTTGATCCATAATTTGAATGGCTTGTTCTAAACCTTTCATATTGGGAGCAAGTAAATGTTTCAGTTTAAGTTGGAGTTCTTGTTCGGATTGCATACCACGGCGCGCTAAAATTTGCGCAATAAAGGGTGACACGCCCTGAATATTTTCAGGGCGTGTAATAAAAGGTCGTTGCTGAATCAGTGTTTTTGGCATTTAAGGCATGAGTCGTTGTAATTTCCATGTACCGTCGATTCTTTCATAACTTAAACGGTCATGTAAACGGTTTGGACGACCTTGCCAAAATTCGTAATAGTCGGGTACTAAACGGTAGCCACCCCAAAATTCGGGTTTGGCCAATTCTGTTTTGTCGCTTACCCGATCTTGCAAGGCCTGGAAACGCGTTTGCAATTCTTCACGACTGGCAATGACTCCACTTTGTGGCGTACTGATATGCGCTGCAATCTGGCTATCACGTGGACGTTTATGATAATAGTCGTTCGACTCTGCTAAAGAAATCTTTTCAACTTTACCACTGACGCGAATTTGGCGTTCCAATTCAGGCCAATAAAACAGCAGTTCCGCATAGGGATTTGCAATTAAATCTAAACCTTTTTGACTGTCATAATTACTATAAAAGTCATAACCCGCATGCGTTGCGCCACGTAATAATACGGTACGTACATGCGGACGACCTTGCGCATTTGCCGTGGCCAAATACATGGCATAGGGTTCATGCAATTTGGCATCTAAAGATGCGTTAAACCACGCTAGAAACTGCAAATGTGGATTTTCGTCCACATGTGCTTCATGTAATTCACCTTTTTGGTAACTTAAGCGAAGTTCGCTCAAATCTTTAATCACATCATTCATATGGTTTCCTTAAGCAGCATTGGTACGGACAGCATCTGCAAGATGGTTGGCTAAATCGGTCACTTCTTGAAGATCATCACCTTCCACCATGACCCGAATGACGGGTTCAGTGCCTGATTTACGAATCAGTAAACGCCCCCGACCTTTGAGCTGTTGTTCCGCTTTCTCAAATTCAGTCGCTAATGCAGGTACAGCATAAGGATCGAACATGGCATCTAAACGAACATTCACCAATACATTTGGCAATAAATGGAAGTCTGCAACCAACTCATGCAAAGCTTTTTTCTGTTCAACCATGACAGTCAACACTTGCAAGGCTGCAATAATCGCATCGCCTGTGGTGCTTTTATCTAAGGTCAGAATATGCCCGGATGGTTCACCGCCAATCACCCAGCCATTTTCATCCAGTGCTTGCAATACATAACGGTCACCTACATTGGCACGTACAAATGGAACTTGCGCTTTTTCGAGTGCCAATTCAAGGGCCATATTACTCATCACGGTACCCACAATTCCTGCAGGTTTATGGCTCGCTTGTGTCGCAAGAATATAAAGGATGTTGTCGCCATCGACCAACTGACCGTTTTTATCGACCAAAACCACCCGGTCTGCATCCCCATCAAAGGCAATGCCTAAATCTGCTTGATGTTCTAACACAGCTTTTTGCAGGCTCTCAGGATGGGTTGAACCGCAGCCTTCATTAATATTTAAACCTGTCGGTTCATTATGGATAGCAATCACGCCCGCGCCCAGTTCACGAAATACCGCAGGCCCCACGTTATAAGCTGCACCATTGGCACAGTCCACCACAATCTTTAAATTACTTAAATCGAAATGGTATGGGAATGTTGATTTACAGAACTCAATGTAACGACCGTTGGCGTCTTTGACACGAACGCTTTTACCCAAGTTTGCGGTATCTTCAATTTTTAATTCTTTTTCAAGTTCTCGATTAATTGCATCTTGAACTTCATCGGGCAATTTTTTGCCTTCGCTTGAGAAAAATTTAATCCCGTTATCAAAATAAGGGTTATGCGAAGCCGAAATTACAATGCCTAAACTGGCATGCAAAGCACGGGTTAAATGTGCGATGGCCGGGGTTGGCAATGGCCCCAATAAATGAACATAGACTCCAGCAGCATTTAAACCAGCTTGTAATGCAGATTCTAAAATATAGCCAGATAAACGGGTATCTTTACCCAACACAACAATAGGTTTTTTCTTATGACTCATTTGTTTTAAAACTTTACCTGCTGCAAAGCCTAGCTTAAGTGCAAATTCAGGTGTAATTGGAAGCTCCCCAAACTTTCCACGAATGCCATCTGTTCCGAAATAACTCATTTTTCACTCACTTCTTATATATGTGTGATGATATTCATCATCCAATTTTATCCGCAATTACTTTACACCAAAATCAAAAAAGCCGTCATATAAATGACGGCTTTTCATGGCTTGGATTACTAAAACTCAACCAACACGGTAGTTTGGTGCTTCTTTAGTAATGGTCACATCATGCACATGTGATTCAGACATACCGGCTGAAGTGATTTTTACGAATTTCGCATTTTGACGAAGATCTTCAATCACTGCAGAACCCGTGTAGCCCATAGATGAACGTAAACCGCCCATCATTTGGTGCACAATGTTGCCCATAGGACCTTTGTAAGGTACGCGACCTTCAATACCTTCTGGTACAAGTTTTTCCTGACCTGCTTTAGCGTCCTGGAAATAACGGTCAGCAGAACCCGTTGCACCGGCCATTGCACCCAATGAACCCATACCACGGTAAGCTTTATAATAACGACCCTGGAAGAATTCAACTTCACCAGGTGCTTCTTCAGTACCTGCCATCAATGAACCGACCATGATTGTGCTCGCACCGGCACCAATGGCTTTCGCCATATCACCAGAGAAGCGGATACCACCATCAGCAATTAAAGGAATCTGATCTTTCAATGCATTGGCAACACTATCAATAGCAGACATTTGCGGCATACCAATACCTGCAACAATACGGGTGGTACAGATTGAGCCAGGACCAATACCGACCTTAACCGCATCTGCACCTGCGTCAAGTAAAGCCAATGCAGCATCGCCAGTTGCGATGTTGCCGCCAATGACTTGAACTTGCGGGTAGTTGGCTTTAACCCAACGAACGCGTTCAATTACGCCTGCAGAGTGACCGTGTGCCGTGTCGACAACAATCGCATCCACACCGGCTTCAACCAATGCTTCAACACGTGCAGGGGTTTCAATTCCTGTACCTACTGCCGCACCAACACGCAGACGACCTAAGTCATCTTTACAGCTGTTTGGATAAAGCTCGGCTTTACGGAAATCAGTGACCGTAATCAAACCTTTTAATTCGTTGTTGTCGCCTACCACCAATACTTTTTCAATACGGTTTTTTTGTAATAAGGCCTGGATATTTTCTTTAGATTCGTTTTCACGAACAGTCACCAAACGGTCCTGACCAGTCATGATGTTGCTAACCGGCTGTTCTAGATTGGTCACAAAACGTGTATCACGACCCGTGACAATACCGACCACTTTGCCATCTTTAACAACGGGTACACCGCTGATATTGTTGGCTTGAGTAATCGCAATCAATTCACGAACCGTAGTTTCCGGAGTCACAGTGATAGGATCTTTCACCATCCCTGCTTCGAATTTTTTCACACGGCGTACTTCAGCTGCTTGAGCAGAAATATCCATGTTTTTATGCAGGATGCCGATACCACCGTTTTGCGCCATCGCAATTGCCATACGTGATTCTGTCACAGTATCCATTGCAGCTGAAACAAGGGGAATATTCAAATTAATGCCACGAGTAAGGCGTGTCTTTAGGGAGACATCTTTTGGGAGAACAGTTGAGTAGGCAGGGAGTAATAAGACATCATCGAAGGTTAGTGCTTCTTGAACGATGGTCAACATAACAGTCTCACTGGTAATTTCCGTGCGCTATTATAAACAAAAAATACAGGTTTATTCATGTTAATTTCAAACAGTCAGGCAAAATAAATTTACATGACTGAATATCTACAAGGTTTTTTGTTCAAAAACAGCCACTCTGCTGCATTATAAGGCTAAATATTTAATTTTATTGAATGTTAAACTACCTGATCAAAATCCTCATCATTGCCCGGTTCTGCCGTTTCAATAGCTATAAAGGGAATCATATTGTAGGCACGGCGGGCTTTATTACATTGTTCATCCGCAACCTGCACTTCTTTGCAGCTGGAACTGCGCACTGTGTAAATGGCACAACTGACCTGTTCACCAATTTTCCCCTCGAGTGCAGCACAATAAGGCTTTGCCTGATGGGTGCCTTGCATACACGAATAAACTGCGGTCAGTGGTTGTATATAATGTTCAGGCATGGCAATACCTTCCGCCCAATAAAATGAAACCCGGAAATGGGCACAACATGCCCCACAGCTCAAACATGCATCCTGCGTCGCGACTTGAGACAACATTTTTAAATTCTCGTCATCAAAGATTTAATTTTTAGACAGAAATATTAAAAAATGTTGCTTTTATACGCAACAAAAATCAGTGAACAGCAGAGATATTATTCAGGACAGGTAAATACCGTTTCATCCATCAAGTCGATTCCGCACTCTAAAGTTTCAATCCAGTCCAAGAACTGGTTAATCTGCTCTTTACCCATAAATGGCGTACCGTGCTGCGGCACAATCATTTCAATATCCATAGTACGCACCATATTTACCCAAAGACGAATTACCTTATTCGAACACATATAGCGCTGGTGAAAGCTTTTCATCTTTGGAATATGCGCTGCAAAGTTTTCCAATGGTTTAGCGGCATCCTCCACCATTGATGCTCCCATATCACCGGAAAATAAAATTTTTGCAATCGGATCATAAAACTGGAAATTGCCAACCGAATGCAGGAAATGGGCAGGAACAACAATAATACGCGATTCGCCCAAAGGAATGATTCCACCGTGGTCTGGTAATTCAATCAAGCGTTCCAACCATCCACCCTTCATTCGATCACTCATAAAAGCCGAATTTAAATGGGGTAAAAAACGCGCCCAGAGTTTAGATGCCACCACTTTGGCTTCGGTATAGACCAACCAACGTGGCATTGAGGTAATAATGTCAGGGTCTTGATGGGAAGCCATCACATAATCGAGATTGGTCAGACGGGTATATTTGTTCAGTTCCATGGTCAGTGGGACATAGGTTAAATCACCCCCTGGATCCAGCACTGCGGCACGTTCATGATCCAGAATTAGAAATTGATTGGCCTGAACGCCTTCACCTTTAACCAGACTGGTAAAGCTAATGCATTTATGCGTGCCATTATCAAATAACACTTGTGATGTAGTACGATCAAATGCCATAACCCATTCCCCAAAATATCGCTGTAAAATTGTATTTTAATGCCATACAACATATAGGGAATTATAATAATTTACAATCAACACATATCGAAATAACATCAGAATTATCAGTAAATTGTGCATATTTAGCCATAAAAAATCCCGACTAAAATGCCAGGATTTTTTATGACTATTCAACTTTAAAAAAAGTAATGCTGTACCAAAGTAGCAACACCAATGATCAAGAATATACTCGCACCAATCTTATGAATCAGTGGAATTGGCAGTTTATCAGCCAGCTTGTTCCCGACAAAGACTGCCGGCGCATTGGCAATCATCATCCCAAGGGTCGTGCCCAGCATCACCCAGAACACACTGTCAAAACGTGCTGCCAAAGCGACGGTCGCTACTTGGGTTTTATCGCCTATTTCTGCCAGAAAGAACAGCACAAAGGTGGCTCCAAACACGCCATATTTTTGCCATTTATTGATATTATCAGTTTCATCTTCAAGCTCGTCTGGAACAAGCATCCACAGGGCCATCGCGATAAAGCCAATGGATACAATCCACAGCAAGACATCTGGGCTAAGTACCGTGGTAATCCACTGGCCAAGCACTGCCGATATACCATGGTTCAATAGGGTCGCCAGTAAAATAGCAAACAGAATAGGAACAGGTTTTCGAAAACGGGCCGCCAGTAACAAGGCTAATAACTGAGTCTTATCACCCATTTCAGCAAGGGCAACAATAGCGGTAGAGATGAGCAGTTCATACATGTGATCTTTCTCTGGCTAGCAAAATTTGCCGATGACTTATCGCTCCTGCTAGCCAAAAATCTGCGGAGTGATAAATCAAAGGTCTTGCCAACAAAAAAAGCTTTGAGAAAAGCTGAATTGGTTCTTTGCTATGATGACCATGTTCTGTTGAACAATTATGTTGACCATCACCTTTTTACATTGCGTAAAAAGCGGCTACTCCCCAATGAAGTAAGTTGATTTTAATCGTAAAGCAGTTTTTTATCAAATCAATTTATTGTCTGCCTTTTAGAATAGGCGGTTAAAACAAATAAAAGCTCATCCTCAGATCGACAAGCGACTCAAAATATTTTAATACTCTGTGACAATAAAAAACCCTGCCGAAGCAGGGTTTATCTTATTCGCGCTTTAATGAGCTGATTAGAGCAATAAAGTGCGAATATCCGCTAAAAGCTTGGTCAATTTATGGGTGAAACGAGCAGCGTCAGCGCCATTAATCACACGGTGATCATAAGACAATGACAATGGCAGCATGAGGCGTGGATCAAAACTTTCACCATTCCACACCGGTTGCATGGTGGCAGGTGAAATACCCAAAATTGCCACTTGAGGCCAGTTCACGAGCGGTGTAAATGCTGTACCGCCAATTGAACCTAAACTGGTAATAGTAAAGTTCGCACCTTGTAAGTCTTTCGGTGATAATTTCTTCTCACGCGCCTTTTTACTTAACTCACCTAGCTCAATCGCAATTTGCTTAACCGATTTTTGGTCCGGATTACGCAGAACAGGAACGGTCAAACCATCAGGGGTTGCTACTGCAATCCCCATATGGATTTCATTGCGCAGCAATACAGACTTTTGATCATCCGCCAAATGACCTGCAAAATAAGGCTCTTCTTTTAAAAGATGCGCCAAGGCCTTGGCAATGAAAGCCAGAATGGTCAGACTAATCCCTTCTTTCTTAAAGTTGCCTTTCAACTCGCCTCGCCAAGCTTCAAGCTCGGTGATATCCGCTGCATCAAACTGCGTGACTTGCGGGATGAAATTATTCAATGACAATTGCGGTACAGAAACCTGCTGCAAGCGTGTCATGGCTTTTTCTTCAACACCACCAAATGCAGAGAAGTCTGGAAGTTTTGGCAGACCGGCCGCCTGCACAGCAGCAGCTACAGGAGCAGACTGCGGCGCAGTAAGGCGCGTTTTGACATAAGCTTTTAGGTCTTCTTTCATAATACGCGCATGCGAACCCGACGCTTTCACATCCGATAAAACCACACCCAATTCACGTGCCAGTTTACGCACAGCAGGACCAGCATAAACTTTCGAGTTGGCTGCATTCTGCTCTTTGGTTAGCTTGTCTGCATTATCAGATGTCACTGCCGTTGGAACAGAAGGAACAGGTGCCGTTTCTACTTTTGTAACGGCTGCTTTCGGTGCTTCAGTTTTGGCTGAAACAGGTGTAGCATCTGCTTGCGCTTCAGCTTGAATCGTAATCAGTGCAATGCCTTCAGAGACGTTTTGACCTACTTCAACGTGAATTGCTTTAATCACGCCTGCTGTAGAGCTAGGTACTTCAACCGTGGCTTTATCAGACTCTACCACGATGATACTCTGGTCTTTTTCAACCGTATCACCGACCTGAACCAGAATTTCAGCTACAGCCGCTTTGTCTACACCTAAGTCAGGTACAGTCACTTCGATATCACCCGCAGGTGCTGCTGTAGTTTGAGGCGCTGCGACTGCTTTTTCTTCTGTTGCCGGTTGAACAGCTTCAGCTTTAGGTGCTTCTGTCTGGGTTTGCGGTGCAGAAACAGCCGTTTTCACTTTCAGAATGACCACACCTTCTTTAATGATGTCGCCTTCTTTAATCTCGATAGATTCTACCGTGCCCGAAACCGTACTTGGAACTTCAACAGTCGCCTTGTCTGATTCCACTACCACGATGCTTTGATCGACATCGATTTCATCACCGACAGACACCAAAATTTCACCCACAGTGGCTTTTTCTACGCCAATATCAGGTACTTGGACATCTACGACTTGTGAAGCTGCTTGAGTTGCAGGAGCAGCTGAAGCTTTTGGCCGATGCGAAGACAGTTCTTGCATGATTTCATCGTCAGGCAATGAAGTTGGCGTATTTTCTGAAGTTTTTTGCGAAGCATCTGCCTGTTGAATTTCAGTGGCTGCATCTGCTCCACCTTCTGCTTCAAGCTCGACTAAGGCTGTACCTTCCGTAACCTCATCACCTTGGCTCACCAAAATGCTTTTCACCACACCTGCTGAAGTGCTAGGCACTTCAACAGACGCTTTGTCAGACTCAAGCAAGACAATGCTTTCATCAATTGCAATCGTGTCGCCCACTTTAACGAGAATTTCAGCAACAACGGCTTTATCTACACCAATATCGGGAGTCGTAATTTGCATACTTATTTCTCCTCTTTATAGTCAGCAACAGGAAGTACAGATGGTGTTACTTGAGGAGCCCAAGCTACTGGACGGTCTGTATCCAGCTCAAAGCTAGAGATGGCATCTTTAACCAAACGTGCATCAACTTCACCTTCATCAGCCAGTTTCTTCAATGTTGCAACCACAATGTGAGCAGCATCTACACCGAAGTAGCTACGCAAGTTACCTCGTGTATCCGAACGACCATAACCGTCAGTACCCAATGCTACAAATGGACGGTTGTCTGGAAGATAACCACGGATCTGTTCACTGTAAGCACGCATATGATCTGTTGCAGACACCACAATACCTTCGGTACCGCGTAACTGTTTCGATACCCATGCTTCTTTCACATCTTCAGCCAGTGGGTGCAGGCGGTTGTATTCTTCACATGCCATACCGTCACGAGCAAGTTCATTGAAGCTGGTAACGCTGTAGACATTCGAGTGAATTTGGTATTCCTCACGAAGGATTTTCGCCGCCTTGATCACTTCACGCAGGATCACACCTGAACCTAATAACTGAACAGTGGCTTTCTCATCTTCTTCGAGTAAGTACATCCCACGCTTGATGCCTTCTTCAGCACCTTTTGGCATTTCAGGATGCTCGTAATTCTCATTCATTACGGTAAGGTAGTAGAACACGCGCTCTTGATTCACATACATACGCTGTAAACCGTCATGTACAATCACAGCCAACTCATAACCGAAACACGGGTCATAAGAGACACAGTTTGGAATAGTATTGGCCAAGATATGTGAATGACCATCTTGGTGTTGTAAACCTTCACCGTTGAGCGTTGTACGACCTGCGGTTGCACCTAGCAAGAAGCCTTGTGCCTGTGCATCGCCTGCTGCCCATGCAATATCACCTATACGTTGGAAACCGAACATCGAGTAGTACATGTACATTGGAATCATAGGCAAGTTATTGGTTGAATAACTGGTTCCCAACGCCGCCCATGCACTCATTGCACCTGCTTCGTTAATCCCTTCTTGTAGCATATGTCCGTCTTTAGCTTCACGGTAATGCATCAGCTGTTCTTGGTCTTCAGGCGTATATTTTTGACCATGCGCGGCATAAATACCGAGCTGACGGAACATCCCTTCTAAACCAAAGGTACGTGCTTCATCTGGAACGATCGGCACAACGCGGTCTTTAATCGCTTTCTCTTTAAGAAGAGCAGAGATTAAACGTACCATCACCATGGTGGTCGATTGTTCTTTACCGTTTGAACCGGCTAAGACCGAATCAAATACAGATAACTCAGGAATCGCCAATTGTTCACTTTCTTTACGACGTGCCGGCAGATAACCGCCTAATGCTTCACGGCGCGCCTTCATGTATTTCAATTCAGGGGAATTTTCACTTGGACGGTAGAACGGTACTTCTTCAAGCTGTTCATCCGTGAAAGGAAGATTGAAACGGTCACGCACGTATTTCAAAGAATTGATTTGCATTTTCTTGATTTGGTGGGTTTTGTTGACTGCTTCGATTTCCTCAGACAAACCATAACCTTTTACGGTTTTCGCCAGGATCACTGTTGGCTGACCTTTGGCTGTACATGCTTCGGCATAGGCTGCAAATACTTTGTATGGGTCGTGACCACCACGGTTCAGATTATCAATATCTTCGTCACTTAAGTCTTTGACCAGCTCTTTGGCTTCCGGATATTTGCCAAAGAACTTTTCACGCGCATATGCGCCACCCTTCACTTGATAACGCTGGAAATCACCATCGACGGCTTCTTCCATCACTGCCTGAAGTGCACCGGTAGTATCTTTATCCAACAGCGGATCCCAATGACGCCCCCAAACCACTTTAATGACACGCCAGCCTGCACCACGGAATAAAGATTCAAGTTCCTGAATAATCTTGCCGTTACCACGCACTGGTCCATCCAGACGTTGCAAGTTACAGTTCACCACCCAAATCAGGTTATCAAGCTTTTCACGACCTGCTAGTGAAATTGCCCCCAAGCTTTCAGGCTCATCCATTTCACCATCGCCCAAATAGGCCCAAACCTTGCGGTCTTCTTCCTTAATCAAGCCACGATTCATCAAATACTTCTGAATGTGCGCTTGATAAATCGACATAATTGGACCCAAGCCCATAGATACTGTCGGGAACTGCCAATAATCTGGCATCAAGTAAGGATGTGGGTAACTTGGCAGGCCGATACCGCCAACTTCACGACGGAAATTATTTAAATGATCTTCAGTTAAACGGCCTTCCAAGAAAGAGCGGGCATAAATACCTGGTGCACAGTGACCTTGGTAATAGATCATGTCGCCGCCAAAGTGATCACTATTGGCACGGAAAAAATGGTTAAAGCCCACATCATATAGTGTTGCAGAAGAGGCAAAGCTGGCCAAGTGACCACCTAAATCGTCCCCGGTCTTATTCGCACGAAGTACCATAGCCAATGCATTCCAGCGAATTAAAGCGCGAATTCTGCGCTCCATATCCTGATCACCCGGCATTGCAGGTTGCTCTTCAACAGAAATGGTATTGCGGTAAGGAGTATTTAGACGCTGAATGGGAACATGAGTAGCAATTGCGCGTTGGTAAAGTTTTTCGAGTAAAAATGCCGCTCGCTCCGTTCCCATGTGTTGTAGAACCGAGTCAAAAGCATCTTGCCATTCTTGGGTTTCTTGCGCGTCAGTATCGCCATAAAACGCCATATTCCACCTATTCATTGAGCCTATTTATATTCTCTATATGTAACATACTTTAGGTAACTTCAGTTATTGTCACAGCTGAATACGGAATAGCACTATTATTTATATAATAAATACCTATTGACCATTCTTTACGCAATAAAACAAAAAACCGCCAATAAAGGCGGTTTTCTATACAATAAGTATTTGATGCAGTGATATTATCAAATTTAAAAGTTTTAGCAGCTTTTTTTACTCTACTCTTTAAATGAATTACCACACTCTTTAACTAACGTTACAACTCTTTAAATTAAAACTGACAGAATAAGTTTTAGAATTTGTCATACTCAGTGTTATGGCAACATTGCTAAATAAGCTGACGGATTTTTACGCTGACCATCTTTGACTACTTCATAATGTAAGTGTGGACCGGTACAACGACCAGTGCAGCCTACATTGGCAATATGTTCACCTGCTTGTACCTGATCACCAACACGAGCAATTAAACGAGAGGCATGCGCGTAACGGGTTAAATAGCCATTACCATGGTTAATTTCAACGTATTGACCATAACCGGTGCCCCAACCAGATTTTGTTACTACACCTGGACCTGTTGCATAAATAGCAGTACCACTTGGTGCAGAAAGATCTAAACCTGAATGATTTTCAGCACGGCCACCCATGGTACGACCACCATAAGATGAGCTTACGCGTTTCATATCAGGCAGCGGATGAGCTACCAACCACGAGTAAGGATTGTTAGAATAACTTTTTGAGGTGCTTGAACCGTATTTTTTTGCAAGCGATTCATTGTTCAATTCAACAGTTTTTTCACGTAATTTAACTCTCATTCTAGTTTCAGCAGGAATATCAATATCATTTGATTCTGCGTAAGAACCTTGAGCTAAGGTACGGGTCAATTGTTCAATACGATCTGTTGATCCGTCGTTAGAATTGAGCTCTACCAAATCAGCGAACGCTACAGATGCGGCAGACGCTGCCAATGAAAACGCTAATAAAATACGTCTCGTATGCATAAAAAACCTCTTTTAACTGTTCTTAGTTAATGTCCTTGCGTGATCTCTTCCTTGATATCTACTGAAAGGAGCGCATAAGATTAAGACACAAATATGTAGGAACAATGTATGTCTGAACCGGTTAAGCTCTTTCAACAAACAAGAAAACACTTAAAAACAGGAAACTTTACGTTTCTCTCTACACAAGTTGCTGCATGGCAGAAACTTACAAAACTTATTCAACCGATATTGCCCCAACCAGAGCAATGGCAAGTTGTATGTTATGAAAATGGCATTTTGACGATTACCGGTGTAAATCAAGCCATGATTAGTCAACTGGCATATCTTCAAAAGCAATATATTGCTCAATTGTTACAGTTGGTTGAATTTAAAGATTTGCAGAAACTGCAAGTTCGCTTAAGAATTCCAACCCAACCACTACGCAAGCCTGAGTCCCTGACCAGATCCCTTAGTCCAGATACCCAAGATTTAATTCGTGGTGCTGCTGACTTTGTGAGCGACCCTAAGCTTAGCCAAGCAATGCTACGTTTGGCAAGCAATAAAAAGTAACCGACACTTTGATGTCCTTGAATTAAGTCGAAAATTCTGTGAACTGTTTAACAATCAAATTTGTTATAGTATAACGCACGCATTAAAAGACAATGACTTATGTCACACTCACATAAGGAATGGGACATTGCGTTTCGTCATCAAATGTTACAATTTCGTAACTACTCGGATCACTTTTAACATTACGTAATAATTGATTATTTAATGCATGTCCTGACTTATAACCATCAAACTTTGCAATAATTTGATGCCCCAGCAAGTATAAATCACCCACCGCATCTAAAATTTTGTGGCGTACGAATTCATCTGAGAAACGTAAACCCTCTTCATTTACCACGCCTGTTTCATCCACTCCAATTGCATTTTCTAAACTCGCGCCTAACGCTAAATTATTGGCTTTCAGATAGTCTAAATCTTTCATAAAACCAAAGGTACGTGCTCCACTCACTTCATAGACAAAAGTTTCGGTTGAAAAATCAATGGTTGCAGACTGGTATTCTTTTTTAAATGCAGGATGATCGAAATCGATAGTGAAATTGAGTTGAAAACCTTGATGCGGATGAAAGATAGCACGTTTATCCTCTATCAAGGCTTTAACCGGTTTTAAAATTTTGATGAATTTTTTCGGAGCATTCTGTTCTGCAAGGCCGCCTTGCATCAACAAATAAATGAATGGACCTGCACTACCGTCCATAATGGGAACTTCAGAAGCAGAAACTTCAATGATTAGATTATCAATTCCCAAGCCAGCGATGGCGCTCATTACATGTTCAATCGTACCTACTTTGGCATTTTCTTGAACTAAGTTCGAGCACATAAATGCCTCTTGAATCAGCATGGCATTCGCTTGAATATCCACTGGCGGATCTAAATCAATACGTCGAAACACAATCCCCCCATCAACATGGTGCGGCACAAAGTTAATCAAGACTTTTTGCCCACTATGAAGACCGATACCGCTCGCTTTCACGATACGTTTTAGGGTTCGCTGTTTCAACATTTTTCTATCATCTGCTCATAAAACCGATATACGTTAGCATATTTAGCTATTGATAAAAAACAAAAAGGTCGTATTGCTACGACCTTTTCTAAAACTATAACTAAAAACTGAGACTATGAGTTTATTTACGTTGCTGATTTTTCAAGTAATCTTGAATACTCATTGGTGTTGGGCGTGCAGCCCCTACAGCAGGCGCAGGCGTTGTACCAGCATCATTATTTTGACGCTGAATAGCCGGTACATCATCATCTTCCACGACAGCATGAGCAGCATGATTTGCCGGACGAGTTGCAGACTGAGATACTGGACGTTTGACTGTCTCAGTTGCATCTGCCGAATTACGGGTTAAACCCGTTGCAATTACAGTTACGCTAAGTTCATCGCGCGCATCTGGATCAAATACAGTTCCGTAGAATACTTGACCTTCATCTAAATCGACAATTTGATTGACTACGTCGGTAATTTCTTCAATTTCACCGAAAGTCACATCATCACCACCGGTCACGTTAATCAAAATGCCTTTAGCATTCATAATCGTTACGTTATCGAGCAGTGGACTGCGAATCGCTTGTTCAGCAGCTTGACGCGCACGTGTTTCACCACGTCCTGAACCCACACCCATCATGGCATAACCACGCGTACTCATTGCAGTTTTCAAATCGGCGAAGTCAAGGTTGATGTGACCTGGACGAACTACCAGATCAAAGATACTACGTACTGCATTGAGCAATACGTCATCTGCTTTTTTGTACGCGTCTTTCATTGAAATATCGCGGAATACTTTAAGCAGACGCTGGTTAGGAATAATGATTAAAGAATCCACATGCGCTTCTAAGGCTTCAATACCTTTTTCAGCAGATTGCTGACGACGTTTCCCTTCAAAGTTAAATGGAGTCGTCACTACACCAACTGTCAAAATACCCATTTCTTTGGCAATTTCCGCAACCACAGGCGCAGCGCCGGTACCTGTACCGCCACCCATACCGGCAGTAACAAACACCATATCTGTACCTTCAAGATGTTGGCGGATGATTTCACGGCTTTCTTCAGCAGCAGTTTGACCCACTTGCGGATTTGCACCTGCACCTAGACCACGTGTGCTTTGCTCGCCTAACTGGATTTTGAATTGGGCATTCATACGATCTAACGCTTGCTTGTCCGTATTGGCACAAACAAATTTTACACCTTGAATGTCTGACTCAAGCATATGTTGTACAGCATTACCACCAGCACCACCTACACCAAACACAGTGAAACGGGCTTGACCGTTGCTATCGTTTTGATCATCTTCTAAAAATTCAAATGAGGCCATGACCTTTGGATTTCCTAATTCGTAATTGGCAGTCACTTAAGCCCGTATACTGCCTTGATCTTAATAAACAAAAATTGTGTTTTAGGATGCTGTTCAACTACACGCTTGTCAAGTCCAAGCCGTTAGACGTACAACTTCCTAACAATATTCCCAATAAATTCAACTTAAAATATCGATTTTAACTGATTATTTAATGCCGACCATGCTCGACCTACTCGCTTAAAAATAGACATTTTTTCAGGATCTGTAGATTCTACAATGGTATCTTGCGTGTCACTTTGGCTAAACATTAATAACCCTGCAGCTGTTGCGTATTGCGAACGACGCAAAGCAGCCTGATTTTGCTCTTCAGCATATACCTGTACGGGTGGATTTCCTAAATGTGCTGAAACCCCTAACATATGACGTGCCAGATTTACCATTCCTTCGATTTGGCTAGCATCACCTGTCAGTACCACACCATGATATAAACCATGGATTGCACCGTTACGTTGTAATTCTTGATGAACTTGAGTCAGAATCTCTTCATAACGCGCAATAATAATTTCCGCCAATTCAATACGACTGATAGTTTGTGGACCATCAATACCTTGGAATTGAATCATATGATCGGGTTTCACCACTTTCAGATCAACACAACCATACAACAACTTGATTCGTTCCGCTTCTTCCGTTGTCGTCTGTAATACTGCAGCAATGTCACGTGTAACATGCTCACCACCACGTTGCAAAGTATGCGTCAATGCAAGGCGACCATCTAGATATACCGCAATATTGGTGGTACCTGCACCAATATCCACCAAACATGCACCATACTCTTTTTCATCTTTGAGCAAACTTGCTTCAGCGGTTGCCAAACAAGACACTACCATTTTTTCGACACCAATATTGGCACCTTTAAGCGCACGATCCAGATTCTGCATGGTACTGATCGGCAGCATCATTAACTGATAATGCCCTATCATACTATGGGCAGACATACGAATCGGATTTTGTACCCATTCTGCCGAATCATCTAATTCAAAGCCTAAAGGTACTGCGCTGACCAAATAGTGGTCTGAAGTCAAATGACTGGCTTTGGCCAACTCTAGCGCACGTACAACTTCACTGGTTGTAATTGTATGTTCACTATTTTCAATGGGTGTACGACCTGATGCATAAAAGCTTTTTAATTCTGCACTTGGAATAGAAATCCAAGCGGAATGCACCCGGCATTCAGCCATGTCTTCTGCTTCTTGTACGGCATTTTTAATTGCAGTGATGACTTTGTCGAGACTTACAATTTTTCCTTTATTCATGCCTCGGTTACGAGCTGTTGCCATCCCTATCACTTGGATATTGTCTGGCGCATGTACCTTACCAATCAAAACTGAAACTTTGTGTGTCCCAATGTCAATCGCAACAACCGAGGGAACAGCTTCATTCATTATCTAGTACCATCATCACATGTTTGGTTAATTTATGGCCATAAGCCTCTATTTTATATCAAGCCGCTCAATTATGGCTTTACCATTCTTGCATCTGCAATGCTTGTGTCATTAATCGTTACAACAAACTGACTATTTACAATATTAGGTGGTGATGAATTCTTCCATTGTATCGCCAATCCATTTCTATAACGTAAGTCAATTGATGAGATTTTAGACCAAACTGGTTTTAAATCACTTTGTGCCAGATGACTCAAGCGTTGAAGTTTACTCATCGTTTGATCTTGATCCACAATGACGCGTAAACCCGAATCAAACTGCATAAACCAAGTCATACGTTCTGTTAAATATAATTCTTTTAAACGAGCATTGACTGGCAGGAATAACTGATTAATTTCATTGTAGCGGCGCATCATCATTTTGGACTGAGACGTTGGACCGTGCAGCAAAGGTAGTTTTTGATTATTTTGCGGAATTACTTGTGCAAAAATATCACCACTATCACTCAACAGTCGTCCAGTTCCCCAACGGGCAATGGGATGACGGGGCATCACTCGTACTCGAATTGAATTGGGCCATGCACGCGAGACCACCACGCGATCTACCCAAGACAACTCTAGTGCCTGATCTCGAATTTGTTCTAAATCAGCGGTAAAATAATTTGCCGTTACCGCTGCGGTAACATGCTTCATGACCTGGCTATTTTCTGCATCTGAACGCGTACCCACAACATTGAGTTCCGCGACATGTGCATCGGTCATGACTGTATATAAACCATAGACCCCTACAGCCAATACCATGAGTGCAATCATCAATAATAACCAGCCACCCGCATTCGCAAGCTTTTCCTTACGGGTCGGTGGCTTGTCATGTATTGATGTAATTGCTGCTCGTTTACGGCGCATTGAAGCAGGAAGTTGAGCCATGGTTTAGTGAGCCGCACCTGTCAAAGTCTGTTCCAAAATAGCCACACAAAGCTCATCAAAGCTATATCCCACCGCTTTCGCAGCTTTAGGCACCAATGAATGACTGGTCATTCCCGGAACAGTGTTCACTTCTAACAACCAGAAGTTACCTTGTTCATCCTGCATTGCATCAATACGTCCCCAACCGCTTGCACCAACGGCCTGGAAAGCACGTAAAGATAAAGCTTGAAGTTGTTTTTCTTCATCCTCACTTAGACCGCAAGGAATGCCGTACTGCACATCGTTACGGTTATATTTGGCTTCATAATCGTAGAAAGCCACATCTTTTGGCGGCTCAAGACGAATTACAGGAAGCGCCTGACCATTCAGAATCACAATCGTGAACTCACAACCGCTAATCCATTTTTCTGCCATCACCACTGCATCATGTTCGGTCGCTTTTTCAATCGCTACCGCAAAGTCTTCCATTTTTTCAACTTTGCTCATACCAATACTTGAACCTTCATGTACCGGTTTGATAATGAATGGCAAACCAATACTTTCTACCACAGCATTCAAATCAGAATCTTTGGTTACAATACGGTAGGGTGCGGTAGGCAGCTCAGAACCTTGCCAGACCTGCTTGGTTTTGACTTTATCCATACCAATGGCCGAACCCTGTACACCAGTACCGGTATAAGGCAGATTCAACCATTCTAATGCACCTTGAATTTGACCGTCTTCTCCACCGCGACCGTGCAACACAATGAATGCGCGATCATAGTTGACCAGTTCAGTCACGCTACGTTCTTGCGGGTCAAAAGCTTCTGCATTTACACCCGAGCGTACCAATGCTTCAAGTACAGCTTTACCACTATCTAGAGAAACCTCGCGCTCAGCCGATTTACCGCCAAGCAACACGGCAACTTTGCCGAATTCTGAAGCATTTGCCACGTTTATATCCTTAAACTTTATAACTGAACGATCAAATTCAAAATCACATAAAGTGATTACTTTAAATACAATTTATTTTGTGCAAGTTCAATCGAGAGAGCACCCACATTACCTGCGCCTTGCGTTAATAACAAGTCATTCGCTTGTAACACTTTTTGCACCGCATTTTGTAAATTGCCTTCCACCGGATCAATCAAAATTGGTTCAACCTCACCACGTAAACGAATACTACGCGCCAAGCTGCGGCTGTCCGCGCCGACAATCGGTTTCTCACCGGCAGGATACACTTCCAGCAATAATAATTGGTCGACTTGTGACAATACATCTACGAAGTCATCGAAGCAGTCACGGGTACGGCTAAAGCGGTGTGGCTGGAACATCATGACCAAACGACGATCTGGATGGCTTTGACGCGCAGCTTTAATGGTTGCTTCCACTTCTTTAGGATGGTGACCGTAGTCATCAACCAAGGTCACGTTACCACCTTCTATTGCAAATTCACCCTGAACCTGGAAACGACGACCTACCCCACTAAAGCCTTCCAATGCACGGCAAATTGCAGCATCAGAAACACCTTCATCAGTTGCCACACCAATGGCAGCCAAGGCATTCAGTACATTGTGTAAACCCGGTTGGTTCACGGTAACACGTAATGGCTCGCGATCTTTACGCAATACGGTAAAGTGAGTGCGCATACCGTCTTGATCAACATCAACCGCACGAATGTCGTTATCGTCGTTAAAACCATAAGTCAATAGTGGGCGACCAATACGCGGCATGATTTCGCGCACATTGGCATCATCGCCACACACCACCGCCAAACCATAGAATGGAAGTTTTTGCAAGAACTGTACGAAGGTATCTTTGAGGACATCAAAGCTACCGCCATACGTATCCATATGATCGGCATCGATATTGGTCACGATTGCAGCCATCGGATGTAAATGCAGGAATGTTGCATCAGATTCGTCCGCCTCAGCCACGATATAACGGCTTGCGCCGAGTGCGGCATTGACACCGGTACGATTCAGCAAACCACCGATCACATAAGTTGGGTCCATGTTTTCTTCCGCCAACATACAAGTGATCAGACTTGTGGTGGTGGTTTTACCATGGGTTCCTGCCACTGCAATACCATGACGGTAACGCATCAACTCACCCAACATTTCAGCACGACGAACCACTGGAATACGGGTTTCAATCGCTGCTTTGATTTCCGGGTTTTCCGGGTCAATCGCTGTAGACACCACAAGCACATTGGCATCTTTAATATTTTCTGGCGTATGACCGATATAAACTTTAATCCCGTTTTCTTCAAGCTGTGCAGTCGTTTTAGACGCTTTGATGTCTGAACCCGAAACTTTATACCCCTGGTTTTTGAGCACTTCCGCGATGCCACACATTCCGGCACCACCAATTCCTACAAAATGAATGTGTTTGATACGGCGCATTTCAGGCACTTTAATTAACTTTTTCGCTTGCTCAGCAGGAGTAGATGGAGACATATAACACTCTAATTTACAATTCTTGAATTAAACGAACCACATGCTGGGTTGCATCGGGTTGTGCTTTTTGACGTGCTTTAACTGCCATTTCTGACAGCAGTTTGCGATTCATCAGTGGTGTTAGCAATTCTTTTAAATAATCGACAGTCATAGCGGCTTGCGGACAAATTTTCGCAGCATTAATACCAGCCAAAAAATTGGCATTTGCAGTTTGATGGTCATCCACTGCACTTGGGAGTGGAACAAAAACTGCAGCCACACCCGCAGTTGCAATTTCAGTGACCGTTAATGCACCCGCACGGCAAATAATTAAATCAGCATCTGAATAAGCCTTAGCCATATCTTCAATAAACGGCTGCACTTCAACCTGCAAGGTTGCAGGTGCGTCGCTATAACGTGCCTGTGTTGCATCCTGATGGTTTTGACCGCATTGATGAAATACCTGGATCGGCATATTAAGTTGTTTTAATGCTTCTGGAACACGTTCATTTAATGCTTGCGCGCCCAAGGAACCACCAACAATTAAAATCTGCAAAGGTTTCGCAGCCTTTTCACGTTCCTGATAACGCCAAGACGGATTTAAAATTTCTGTAATTTCTTTGCGTACCGGATTACCGGTCGTCACAATTTTTTTACTTGCAACGAAAGTATCAGGAAAGGCCTGACACACAGTTTTAGCAATACGGGATAACTGGGTATTGGTAAAACCTGCAATCGCATTTTGCTCATGGATAATAACAGGAATACCTAAAGCACGCGCAGCTAAACCACCCGGCCCTGCAACATAACCCCCAAAACCTGCAACAGCATCAATATTAAGCTGCTTCATATAACGCATGGCACTTAAGGTTGCTTTTAAAATTTTCAAAGGTGCCAATAATTTACGCACAACACCGTTGCCACGCACACCTTGAATATCAATTTGATAAATTGGAATATTATGATTTTTTAACAGACGATTTTCCATACCTGTTGGGGTTGCAAGCCAAGACACCTGTACCCCTTGTTGCTGTAGTTCTTTAGCAACAGCGAGTGCTGGAAAAACATGTCCACCAGTACCTGCGGCCATCATCATGACATGTTTGGGCTTTATTTGCGTTGCTTCAGTCACAGTCTAATTCTTCAATTCTAAAATATGGATAACAAAATTCTATTTTAAGCGGTCAATTGTAATCACAAACGCATAGCCATGAAAGGTTATTTACTTTTTTTCACGAACTGCTTCATTGTTTTTTTCTAAGAATTTAAAAGTTTAAACTAGTTTTATTATTAATCGACGAAAAATATACAATTTAATGCATTTTTTATCCAATTTTGCGCTCTTTTTTTAATTAATGGATCAACCTAGTCCTTCTCTACTCCCTATAAGTAAAACCTAAAAAAGAGCCCCCACTTGGACTCTTTTTCAAGAAAATGCGATTTATGCTTTCAACCCTGCTTCTAGAACATTAAATAAATCATCTGCAATAGATGTACCAAACTGATCATCAATTTCACGGATACAGGTTGGACTAGTCACGTTAATTTCAGTCACGTAATTGCCAATCACATCCAGACCGACAAATATTAGGCCTTTTTCTTTGAGATAAGGACCGACTTTTGCCGCAATGGCTTTGTCATTTTCACTTAAGGGACGGGCTTGCCCCAAACCGCCTGCGGCTAAGTTGCCGCGCACTTCGCCATTTTGCGGAATACGTGCCAAACAGTAAGGCACGGGTTCACCATTAATCATCAAGATACGCTTATCGCCCTCAACAATTTCTGGAATATAACGTTGCGCCATAATTGGCTGGGTACCATTATTGGTCAGCATTTCAATGGTAGATCCAATATTAATCCCATCTTGATACAAGCGGAAAATGCCTGTACCGCCCATACCATCGAGAGGTTTTACAATCACATCTACCTGTTCTTTCAGAAATTCACGGATCAGACCTTCATTTGAGGTCACCAAAGTGGGTACCTGAAGTTCCGGGAACTGCGTAGCAAATAGTTTTTCATTGCAGTCACGCAGGCTTTGCGGCTTGTTAATAATCCACGCACCCTCACGCTCTGCCTGCTCCAAAATATAAGTGGTATAGACAAAGTTCATGTCAAACGGCGGATCTTTACGCATCAATACCACGTCATAATCCGCAATGGATTCTTTTTTCTTTTCGCCCAATTCATAATAATGGTTATAGTCTTCAAACACTTTCAGGGGTGAGATTAAACCGAAGGCTTTACCGTGTTCGATATATAAATCTTGCTGTAATGCATAACCCAACTCATGCCCACGGCGGCTGGCAGCCCACAGCATCGCCATAGAAGAATCTTTTTTCAGGTTTACATTTTCGATGGGGTCCATCACAACAAGTACGCGCATATCGCTTTGCTCATGTATTTTTAAATTAATAAAAGTATAGCGGAGTTTAATCTTTCTTTTTTCTCAATTTTGGTAAAGCTTTTATAGGATTGTATAAAGCAGTTTCAGGAGCAGTTGATGCAACAAGCCATTATTGATTTTCACTTGGATGAGGAGGATCACTGGGTAGCCGATCTCGTCTGTGGTCATGCGCAACATGTTCGACATAATCCACCTTGGCAAAACCGTCCTTGGGTCATCACTGAAAAAGGTCGTAAAGAAAAATTGGGGATGTTGTTGAACTGTAAGAAGTGTGATCAACAAAGTGAGTAGGTTCTATATATGAATCGGTATTCAGTGAGCTATTTATGATTAATTTATACAACAATATAATAACTGTTTAAAAAACCCAAAAAAATATTAAAATATTCTAATCTAAGATTTTGAGTAAGTTAGTATTTTACCATCCACACCTCACTCCTTTCATATAAAAAACTTATCACCATAAGACGCTTATAAAAACTAAAAAAGCACAATGATTACGATGGACTAATGTGTTGATTATTTATATTACTTGCCGAAGCTCTAATTATTGTTGCAAAAATTTGATTAGTTCACATAAAGGATTAGCATTTTTAATTTATATGGTGCTAATCCTTTTATGTTCCCTTATTGATTATTTTGAAATCTTGCTAAGAAAAAAATTCTCATGCTAAATCCATTGCATAACGATCAAGGTAAGCTAGATAAAATATATTCTCTTTTCCTGACGTGAAACTGGATTATGCATACTCCCCTAAAATACAAATAAATCAGCAAACTAGCCTAAACTTCTTCTTGATTAAATTTATTTTAATGGGCTAGATTTTTAAAAATTTGCTTAAGATTTTCTAACATTTTCTCAATTTGCAAAGGAGTTAAACCATCAAAAGATTGTTCCAAAACAATGTGACTCAGGTCATTAATCTTTTGGATCATTTGCTGTCCTTTCTCGGTTAATAAAACCCGGGTAATTCGACCATCATCTTCACAACAATAGGTATCTACCAATCCTTCATCTTTTAAACGATAAACGATTTTAGTGGTCGTCGACATTTTAGAAATGACCATTTCTGACAAATCAGATACGCTAGCTTTATTTTTAGATTTTAAAGCCAGTAAAATACGGCGGCGAGAATTATCTAACCCATATTTTTTTAATGCGTGATCAACATTCTGTATATATTGGGCATGCACTTGAGTGATCCAGTAATATGGCGAATTTTCCAAATTAAAATCTGCAGCAGCAGATAAAAACTTATTGTACCTTTTTGTCATGACTTTACCTCTCTCATTCATTGTTACCATTTAAATTGTTTAAAAAATCTACACTCATTAGTAACTGCTCTATTGATTAAATAAACTTGTTCTTACTAATTTCGCTATACAATCTGTTTTTTAAAGATTGACTCTCTAATTCTTCCTTTGCTTTCTATGAGCTGGTTTCATAAAAAGAATTAGAGAGCCAAGTACCACGTAACGTCCTCTTTTGTATTTATTTATTGTTATTGTGTAAGCAGATTAAATCACTTTAATGGTTAAATGATCTATCACAAAAAATACCAACTTCCTTGTGCAAATGTATGAGAATGTGACCTGATGGACACTATTTCATCGAGAAAAATCACCTATTTCATTAAGTTTTAACCTTATGAAGCAAGTTTAAATTGTGGTAATAAACATTTCTAATACAAATAAGAGATTGTTTAATTTAATATTTTTTTATCAATTTAAATTTCATGTTTTTAATCGATAAAATTATGTAGTTAAAAAATATGGGAAAAGTCGTGTATTTTTATTTTTCTATAACGGGCATTTTGTTTAATTTATGAAATAGTAATTTATTTTATAAAGAACATTCTGTTTAATATTTCTAAAAAATAATTTTTTATTTTAACGCAATTTTGTGCCCTTCTATCAAGAATCGAGAATACTTATTTGCTTCATTACTATTCTGAATAAATACTTGATTCCAATTCTCAATTTCTTTCTCAAAGTTTTGAAATGATTAAAATACTTTTTAAATTCTGCGAATTGAAACATGAGCAAAAAATTAAATCTCACTATTTATAAATACTAGAGATAGCCACATTATGAATAGTACGAATATTTGACTAAATCTAACTACTTCTACTTTTCAGTAATTTATCACTTTCTTAAAATCATAAAAAAGGAAGCATTGAGCTTCCTTTTTTAGTCTATCTAACCATCAGATGCCGTATTTGACACGGTAATCTTCCATTTTTGCTAAAGCTTCTTTCTCGCCCTTCGTCTCTAGGAAGTCCATCAAATCTTTCATGGTAATAAGTGCATGAACTGGAATTTCCAGTTCTTGTTGCACTTCCTGAATTGCAGACAAATCGCCTTGACCTTTTTCTTGACGGTCTAAAGCAACCAATACCCCGGCAATTTGCGCACCTGCATTTTTAAGCACAGTCACCACTTCACGAATGGCGGTACCCGCAGTAATCACATCATCAATAATCCAGACTTTTTTACCTTCAACTGAAGCACCGACCAACACGCCGCCTTCACCGTGATCTTTTGCTTCTTTACGGTTAAAACCCCAAGGTACACTTACAGCATGATTTTGTGATAAGGCTACAGCAGTCGCAGCGACAAACGGAATACCTTTATATGCAGGACCAAAAATCACGTCAACATTGTCACAAGTCGTTAATTTGTCAGCATAGCCTGAAGCCAACAGCGTTAATGCTTCACCATCATTGAGCAAACCTGCATTAAAAAAATAAGGACTCACACGACCCGATTTTAAAGTAAACTCACCAAATTTAAGCACACCACGTGATAAGGCAAGTTCGATAAAATCTTGAGGGTTAAAATTCGCTTGCGAGTTCATGAGGTGCTCCGAAATTCATAAATAGAGGTAAGACTTGCGCATGATACCAAAGAGTAGCTATCCAAGTGATCAAAAAATTCTAAGAGTCGTTTCCATTAACGTAAATGGCTTACGTTCATCAGTAACTAAAGGCTTGCTTGAATGGCTGGAACAGTCAGAAGCCGACGTGATTTGTATGCAGGAAAGCCGGATCACGCATGCGCAGTGGACTGAAAAATTTAGACCGGAAGGTTGGTACACCCACCTGTTCCCTGCTGAACGTGCAGGCTATGCAGGTACTGCTATTTATAGCCGCCTGCCTTTTGTTTCAGTGACCGATGGTTTGGGTTTTGAATTGGCCGATTCTCAAGGACGCTTTATATCTGCTGAATTTAAGCTAGGTCTGGAAAAACCTGTTCATATCTGTTCCCTTTATTTACCCTCTGGCTCATCAGGTGAAGAAGCGCAAGCCCGTAAAGATCACTTTTTAGACCAATACCAAGATATTTTAAAACAATGGCGTGATGAAGATAAATCCATCATCGTTTGCGGTGACTACAACATCGTCCATAAACGGATCGATATTAAAAACTGGTCGGGCAATCAAAAATCTTCTGGCTGTTTACCGCATGAACGTGCTTGGCTCGATCATATTTATGATGATCTGGGTTATGTCGATACTTTCCGTGAAGTGCGTAAGGAAGCGGAACTTTATTCCTGGTGGTCAAACCGAGGACAAGCCCGCGCTAAAAATGTCGGCTGGCGGATTGATTATCAAGCCTGTTCACCAGACTGGAAAGATCGTACAACCAATGCTTGGGTCTATAAAGAAACCTGGTTCAGCGACCATGCCCCAGTGATTATTGATTATAAAATCTAATAAATAAGATTTATTTGAGTGAACAATCGTTCACTCAATACCATCCAAAAACCTACAACACTTGACGCGTTTGTATATTTTTATACAACTGTTTTAAGTGCATTATTGCTTCACGGCAAAGGGATATGTCAGGATGACACAAAAGGACAGGACGCCGTAGGATGAAACAAAGTAAACCACTTCGGTAGCTTATTTTGCAAGGATGTGACAATGGACGTTGAAATGAGACCCGCATGATCAGGATGATTAAATGCGGGTTTTCTCTTTTTCTAGCTCCATCAAATCTATTTTTTTAATCATAAAGTTATTCTTATCTATAACGCTATCTTGGCAAATCTAAATGTCAATTTCATGACATGTTTATTTAATTTTTAATACTTTTAATTTTCTCTAGAGCTTATAGCTAATTTTCGCTAGGCTATCCGGTAATTGAAAATGGAATAATCATTTTATGCTTAAAATTTATGGCATCAAAAATTGCAGCTCAATGAAGAAAGCTTTTGACCTGTTAAATCAACTGGGTCTGGTCTATGAATTTCATGATTACAAAAAACAAGGCATTGACGCTGGAACTGTAAAAAAATGGATAGATGCGATTGGACCAGATCTTATTCTCAATAAAAAAGGGACCACCTGGCGCAAACTGAGTGAAGCAGAACAGCAAACTGCGCTTGCGAATGAAAGCAATTTGATCACGACTTTAACAACGCATAGCAGTTTGATTAAACGTCCGGTGCTCGAAACTGAGCAAGGCTATGTTGTGGGCTATAATGAAGCTGTTTATAAAGCTTTAAAATAAGATCGAGATAGTAAAGCTCTCGTATAAAAAAGCCTAGCTGAATATCCACTAGGCTTTGCTTACTTTAAAATTTTTTAGTTTAAATTATTCTGCACGAATCCAGGTTTGGTTACGGCCTAAAGCCGCTATCCCGATAAAGCCACGTAACTCTAATTTTTTACCGCCATCCGTCATTTGACCTTTTAACCGGTAAGTTTTACCTGAAGCAGGGTCAAGAATTGTTCCATCTTCATAACTTGTACCCCCTGCATTTTTAAGACCATGCACAATCTTTAGACCTCTTAAAGATTTGTTATGATATGGACCTTCACATTTTGAACATGCCTTTTCTTCCCCTGGTGTTAACACCTGTTGAATACTCGCAGATAATGTGCCATTTTTTTGTTCAGTAAATTTTACTATGGCTTTCGGTTGTTTCGTTTTGTCATCAATCGTTTTCCAAACAGAACCATTTAATGGATCAGCAGCATTAGCCAAAACTGTTAATCCGAGCAATCCTAGTGCAAGTGCAATTTTTTTCATTTTTTTTCGTTTCCCTAGTCTGGTATAGACGGCTTAGTATTAAAAAGTCACAACATTTTTGCAATTTTTGAATGTGACCATTTAGTGTAATCTTGTATCTTGAATTGGTAAATATCTAATCATCCCCTAAAGATAAAACAAGATGGAAGAAACATGAAGATAGATCCGCTATGGAAACAATTAATTACAGAAAGTATTTTAAAAACGGCCATTCGTAAACCCAGCCAGTTTAACTTGCCTCCCAACTCGATACGTTTTGCATTGGAGCAAATGTGTCGTGTCTTTCCAAGTAATAAAGACGTTCAAGTCAGATCACTACGCCTGGCAGGCTTACGTGCTGAAGAAATAAAACCTCAAGGTGAATCAACACAACTCATTTTGCATATTCATGGTGGTGCATTCTTTTTGGGTTCACTCGACACTCATCGTGCCTTTTTAACTCATATGGCTGCACGTACACAGATGCAAGTGCTTCATGTCGACTATCCCTTAGCTCCAGAGTCTGTTTATCCTGAAGCCAGTGATGCGATTTTTGACATTTATACCACTTTGTTAGGGCAAGGAATTCAAGCCAAAGACATCATTTTATCGGGCGACTCTTGTGGTGCTAATTTAGCTTTAGCTCTGGCACTTAAAATTCGTGACGAAGGCCTTCCTCAAGTCAGTGGCTTGATATTATTATCCCCATTTTTAGATTTGACTTTAAGCAGTGAATCTTTGCGTTATAACCGCAAGCACGATGCACTGCTCTCTATTGAAACTTTAGAAGCAGGGATTGATTATTACGTACCGAAATTTATGGATACCGCAGACCCGGCTATTTCACCTGCGTTTGCAGACTTAAGCGGATTACCACCAATCTTGGTTCAAGTCGGCTCTAAAGAAATTTTACTGGATGATGCACAGCGCTTTAAAGAGAAAGCGGAACAAGCCGGTGTTGATCTGACCTATAAACTTTACACGGGTATGTGGCACAATTTTCAGATGTTTCACACTTGGTTTGATGAAGGAAAACAGGCTTTGGCCGATCTGGCCGAATTTGCACATCGGCTCGATCGAGATTAATCCTGGTATTAAAAAGCTTGGTATTAAAAAAGTAATTCATATAAAAAAGGTCAGCCGAAGCTGACCCAAGAGGAATACTCTATATTTTCAAAAATTACAGTGCTTGTACTTGGGCTAAAGCGTTAGAAATTGCCTGCTCTTTCAGCTCTGGCCCCATATTGACACCTTCAGCACGAATAATTTCGACATCATTCACACCGGTAAAGTTAAATACAGTTTTCAAAAAACCTTCCTGAAAATCGACTGGACTATTTTCACCATACACCCCACCACGACTACTGGCGATATAAACTTTTTTCTCACCGGCCAAACCCACCGGACCATTCTCAGTATATTTAAAGGTCTTACCGGCTACACTAATACGGTCAATCCAAGCTTTCAAGGTTGAAGTCAAACCGAAGTTATACATGGCCGCACCAACCACCACGATATCCGCATCAAGATATTGCTGAATAATTTTTTCACCCAAGGCAACTTGTTCTGCATCTTGTCCCATTAAAATGGCACCGGTTAAGTGTGGAATCGGCTGGGCAGCTAAATCTAAATAATCAACCGCTAAATCTGTATGTTTAGTCTGTAATTGATCAACAATGGCTTGGCTTAATTGGCGTGAAACTGAAACAACGCCTAAAATACTCGAATCGATATGTAAAACTTTCATGCTCAAAACCTTAATCTTTATTTATTCAATGAACCCAGTTTAATCGATCAACAAAAATAGAATAATACCTTTATACACAACACACTGTTTTATATTTGGAACAATAATCATTCAGATGAAGTGCATTTTTATGCTTAAAAGCACAAAATACAGGTATTACCATTCAAAAAAAATTTCTATGTTATTAATTATTAAAAATAAATTAGATTAACTTGGCACTAATAATCAGTTTGAAGAACTAAAGGTCAAACCTATCGAATGAAGCAAATCTTTTCATCAGATACCCCTTCCTCATTCCAAGAAAGAATTGCGAAATATCGGATAGAGGATGAAGTCGTAATGAACTGGAGTGTCCTGAATAAATGCATACTCATGCTGATTCTAGGAAGCTTGGTGCATGTCGTTTGGATTGTCTGGAAAATTTATGTCCTTCTTTTACCCGATCTCTGGCACTGGGTAAATTTGCTTTTGCTCAAGCTACAGCTTGGACTCAACACCTTATCCCTAATTGTCTTTATTGGGCTAATTTACCCGTGTTCAGTCTGGCGAAAAAATGTTGTGGTACAGCAGTGGATGCTATTTATCGGTTGGATTTGTTGTTATTTCATTATATCGGAATACTTATATCATTGGCGTTCTCAGTCCGGCCACCATGATCTCTTATATCAGTTTGGTGACCGTTGGCTTAGTGTTGTTTAACCGTAAAATTGTCTATTACACTCTTATTCCAGCCACACTATATCTGTTTTTATGTGGCTATTTAAGCTTAAAAGATCAAATTCCCTACGCACCGATCTTCTATCTAGACGGCCTGCCTTATCAAAATATGTTTTGGGTTAGCTCAATGATGTATTTCATTGCGCCCATCTTGATTAGCTGTTTAATTTTATTTGAAATTTTACTCAGCCAATAGCGCCATAGAGAAAAGTTAATTCAGAATTTAAGTCGGATTGATCCACTGACCAATACCCTTAACTGCCGTAGTATTAATTATTGTTTAGAAAAATTAGAGAATAAACCAACAAATTCTTACGCTTTGATATTAATCGGCCTGAATCATTTTAAACGGATTAAGGAACAATATGGGCATGATAAAGGCGATGAAACCCTAATTAAAGTCAGTGAAGTGCTCTCACAAATTATTTGTGATAGCGATGTCTTGAGGCGATTTGGCGGAGAGGAATTTATTGTTATTCTAAATAGTTCTTCTTTAGAACAAGCACAAACTATTGTTGAGCGTTGTCGTCAAGCCATTCAACAGCTGGATTTACGCAGTGATTCGGGCGAGAAAATTCAGGTCACAGCCAGTTTTGGGATTACATTATCGAATATCCAACTTAGACCGCAACAGTTGTTAAGCCAAGCAGACAAAGCCCTGTATGAAGCAAAAGCATGTGGGCGTAATCAGGTTAAATGTTATCAAGACTTCTTCAGCGAACCGAAATCCTGTTAAAGCGTTTGCTGTTGATATGGCTCTAAATAATTCACCCACGCCTTTTCTTGTAATGCGCCATCAATCCATAATTTCATAGCCGGATGCTGCATCATGGTTTGCATATACTGCTGTGTAGACTTGCTGACCGGTAACACATAGGTCATTAGCCGTGTCACCACCGGTGCATAAAATGCATCGGCAATCGAGAATTCACCACATAAAAAACCGTTCATGTCCGGACGTTCTGACCAGATCTGCTCGATACGTGCCACATCATGGCGCAGCTCAGCATTGTCCTGCCACAAATGTTTGCCAACATCTTCCAGATTCGCCCGGATATTCATGCCGCAGGCATTGCGCAAACTCGAAAATCCACTGTGCATTTCCGCAGAGATACAGCGCGCACGTGCACGTTGCTTAACATCTTTCGGCCATAAGGCCTGATCTGAATTTTGTTCTGCCAAGTATTCACAAATAGCCAAGGAATCCCAAAGAATCAACCCCTCATCCACCAACACGGGGACTTTACCATTGGGGTTAATTGCCAAAATATCCTGTTTAAAAGTACCTGTGTTCCGTTGTGCGGGAAAGGGAATCATGATTTCTTGAAACGGTAAATTAAACGCTTTCAGCACTAACCATGGGCGCATTGACCAACTGGAATAATTTTTATTGGCAATATAGAGCTGATACATGAAATTATTGTCCTATATGTTTTTGAAACAGATCGAGCTGTTTTATTAATTCCGCTTCGGTAAAAGCTCCGGTTAAACGTAAACCGCGAATTTCTTGTTGTTTTGGATTTAAAAATAAATACGTTGGTGGACCTAAAATATCCCATTGATTTAGCAATGCCTGATGGGTTGCATCATAATGACTCAAATCCAGTTTAATCAAAAAATACGGGGCCAAGGTTTGCTGCACTTGTGCTGATTTTAAAACACGATGTTCAATCGGCTGACACGCCACGCACCAGTCAGCATAGACATCAATAATAATGGCTTGCTCGGAGGGCGCACTGGCTAACAGCTGATGAAATTCGTTGGCTGTTTTAGCCACATGCCATGTCGCTTGAGCAGTGCTTTGCTGAATAAAGAATCGTTGACTGTGCTGATATTGAGTATAGGCCAGATAAGGAATCACGGTGAGCAATGCTAAAATATACAGCCATTTAAACTGTGTTTTTTGTCCCACTAAGCGCGCGATTACATAGCCAATAAAGCTTAAGCCCAAGCCCAGACCTAGCCATTGCATCCACGCTTCAGAAATTAAAGGCCGAATAAAATATAGTGCCAAAGCCAGCATGATAAAGGCAAAAATCACTTTAATCTGGTGCATCCACTGCCCTGCTTTGGGCAGAATTCTTGCACCTAACACACTGGCCAAAAGCAGCGGTGTTCCCATGCCAAAACCCAGTGTGAACAGTAATAATGCCCCTTGCCACTGACTTTGGGTTTGGGAAATAAATAATAACGCCCCTGCTAAAGGTGCGGTCATACAGGGTCCAACCAGTAAGGCCGAGATCATGCCCATCACCGCCGCACCCACCAAGCTGCCACCTTTTTGCAGCGAATGCACCCGATCTAAACGGTTTACTAAAGCATGCGGCAATTTAATTTCAAACAGGCCAAATAAATTCAACGCGAACAAGACAAAGAGCGCGCTAAAAGCAAGCAGGGTAGAAGGCTGCTGCAACCAGCGCTGGAAGTTCAAACCGGCAGCTGAGGCGATCAAACCTAAAATGGCATAAACCATGGCCATGCTACAGACAAAAACCAAGGCAATCATCCAGGCTTTTAAGCCCTTGCTGTCGCGCACGATTAACGAAGTCAAAATCGGTAACATCGGCAAGGAACATGGGGTAAAGGCCAGTAAAATCCCTAAGCCAAAAAATAGCAACAGACTATAAAATAAAGAATTTTTTGCCAGTTGTTGCGACCACATCTGATCTTGAGCAGTATCTAACGCAACTGGAGATTCAGCACTTTCTACATTATTTTGTTCAGTCGAAAAAGCTGTCTTACTGCTTGTTGTGTTATTCGATGACTGTGAAAGGTCGAGCAAACGCTTGCTGGATTTAGCCTGATTTTGCAGAAGCACCAGGCCATCGACATCGGTCTGAAACTCGACCGTTTGCGGTGGGTAACAAATGCGGTCCTGGGCACAACCCTGCCAAGTCACCTGATAAGTTTTTGATGCTTCAGTCGGAATGTTGAATTGAATATTCTGAAAATAAACTTGGGTATGTCCATAGTTTTCATCATACAGATCGGTGGCTTTAGGCAGTTTTAAAGCAAGTTTTTGTGTTCCCTGCTTAACTTCAAATTTATGTTGGTATAAATAATAACGATCGGGAATTTTCCAATTCAGCTGTGCTTCATGCTTACGGTTGGATTCAACCGTAAAAGAAAAAGCATCTTCTGCAGAACGCAATTGATCTTGTGCCTGTAAAGTCATTGAAAACAATAAAATGACGCTACAAATAAATCCGCTCACAGCGGAATGAAACAAGAACCCATTATTTGGAAGATACTTTTTCATATAAATTTATATTTTTAATTAAAAGAGGAAAGAAACACCCAAACCTGACTGGTAGCTTTTATCTCTGCCATTCAAGTCAACACCCACACTAGCATCCATTTGTACGCGGTTATTCAGTGCATAAATAACACCAGAACCCAGTGAATATTCATAATGTTCACTTTCAGCCTTGCGGTACACGAATTCAGAAAAACCTGACCATTTATCCGCAATTTTATATTCAATGGTTGGGACGGCAGTCACAGCCCAATTACTGTTTTGGGCTTCATAACGCATGGTGATTGAAGTGGTAATCAGATCAGTCGCTGCATACGCTACCGCAGAACTCAGGCTGTAAATATCATCATGATGACTAAAGCCATCATTTCCGGTCGCTAAAATGGCTTCTGCCAAAATAGCCATAGAAAGCTTGTCATCATCCAGATCAATGGCTTTTTTAAGTCCAATGCTGACATCGCCCAAACCATCCTCTTCAACTGACTGACCGGTACGTTTTACTTTGCTCCAAGCTGGACCTTGCCATCCCAATTGTAACTCTAGGTCTTTGGCCAAACCGGTACGCAATAACATATCTGCGTTTAAAGTGACAGTTTTTTGTTGTTCGCCCTCTACCGTGGTTTGGTTATAGCTGACATTCGGTAAACCTTGTTCCCATGCCAGTTGACCGACTGGAGTAATACCGGTACCGAAACCTGTCCCCGGACGGTCAAAGGAAAATTCAGCAGCCATAGTATTCATACTGAAACCTGCCGCAACAATCAAAGCTACTATTTTTACTGCTGACATTTTTATCTCGCTATTATGTTAATTCTTTGGTCATTTTAGCACCGTGACTACGGAGCAACTCCAAGGTTTGTTTTTCTTCTGCCAAAGCTTCTGACCAGTTAATTTCATCAAAATCACAATCAAAGAATAAATCACTGATTGAAGATAAAATGGTGAGCCCTTCTTCATCCTTGCTATTTGGATCTACTTTTTCATCGAGTAAGCGTTTTACTGCAGGCACACAGGCAGCACTGGCCGCATCCCATAATGGACCATACAGTTCTTCAGCATCCCATAAATGTATATTGGCTTTGGCCTGAATAAGCGCTTCTAAAATTTCAATATGTATCGCCAAATTTTGTTGTTTTTCTTGTTCAGATAAGGGTGAACCTGCTTCATGGGCTTCACAAATCTGCTCCCACCATTTGAACAAACCATCTGACCAGACAGAAATTACCGGACCTTTTTCAGGATCAATAAAATTAGGGTCAAGACCTTCTGCCAAAAGGCGTTGTACTTGAGCAAGATCGAGTTCTTCAATTGCTTGTACAAAGACTTGTTGTTGCGCTGTTAACATGGAGAAAGTTCTCTTCAATCAGTTTTAAACCATTATGCCCAATAAACGCTGATTTGTTTTAGATAAATGTATAACAAGCATATTTATTATTCATTTAGCTTTCCTAACATGGACACGTAAAAAAAGCTCCGAAGAGCTTTTTTCCTATCTAATGAAGCATGTTGCTAGTTAATCTTTTAAATCCTCTGCATCCTCAGTATCAGCATCGTTAACTTCAGCGAATGCCGGCACTGCTGCACGAGGGTTTTCTTTCTTCTCGAACAGATGCTCTAAACTGCGTTTCAAACGATCAATGGCACCATGGATAGCAGTATCAATATTATGACCGCGATGGTTGACCACTACAGGTTTCAACCCTGCTGGACGCGCTTCAATCATGCAGTTAATATCATCGGCACCGCCTTTGGCTGCATTTTCGTCGCTAAAATGAACTGAAAAGTGAGTAATACGTTCACTATGACGTTGGAATTCTGCATTCAGTTCTGCACGAACATAAGTAATTAAACGTTCACTATTTTGAATGTTTTTATCTGTACGGATTTCAATGTTCATATAATTTCATCCTCTTTTATTCACATCTTTTTGTGCAAAACTTCTTATCTTGGCACGTTTAAACTTGCTGTAAAAACAGCGCGAAACATCTTCAAATTAGTTTGGAACGAATTCCTCCACATTGAACGATGAACACTTTTGAGTCTGCAGAATCGTGTCCTTATGCTTCGAATATAAGGGGCTATGCGAAGCAGATGCAAGTAGTATTTTGATATTTTTAAATAACCACATAGAAATTAGGTGATTTAAATTTATTTGCCAAGTTATTTGATAAATCTCATATTATTGGTTATCGCCGAGAACTACAGTATAAAATCGTTTGATGTTTTTTATCCGCCTGTATTTTTAAGTATCAAAGCTGTAGTTTAATTTTGAGTCACAAGGCATTTTAGAGAATTAGATTATTTTGAATTATTGATCAATTTTGGCTTTATTTTTGCTAGAGAATCTGTATGCTTTGTTTGCTTCTCGGGGGAGATATTTTTTAATGAAACTTACACAAATTTTTGCTACATGTACCTTGGCTTCAACTGCTGCACTTACTCAAGCTGCGCCAATCTGGCAAGACTTCAGCGTGACTGGTCTTTATGGTGAAAACTATGAAGTTGTAGATGATCAGCAAACCACTATGACTGTTGAATATGCAGCTAAAGTAAAGTATGCAGATGTATTCTTTTTTGCTGACCGCCTGCGCGGTGGTGATGATCATAAGTCAACTTATTTTGAATTATCACCTCGTTTAAGCTTGGGTGAAGTAACGGGTCAAAAACTTGCTTTTGGTCCAGTAAAAGACGTGTTAGTTTCTACAACTTGGGAAGCAAACAACGATGATTTCAGCAGCTTTGATAACTTCTTATACGGTGTAGGCTTCGATCTAGATATTCCATATTTCCAATATGCGAGTGTAAATTTCTATCGTGCCAATAATGAACTTCAAAAAGATGACTATCAAATGACACTCACTTATGGTGTGCCATTTAAGTTAGGCTCTGAAGACTTCCTGGTTGACGGTTTCCTCGACTGGTCCACAGCAGAAAAAGATGACCATGCAAGTGAACTCAACTGGACCACTCAGTGGAAATGGAATGCAGGTAAACACATTTCTCCAGACACTCGCTTATACCTCGGTATCGAACATTCAGTTTGGAACAATAAATTTGGTATTAAAGACCAAAATGAAAATAACGTAAGCGCATTGGTTAAATACCACTTCTAAGCACAACGTTTTTTTAGATCTTAGATGAGCGTTTAAAAAGCAGGGCTTCGGTCTTGCTTTTTTATTGCCCTAAAATGGAATTATTTCTAAAATAAAACCTCTATTTATTCATTCGGCATATGTAATGGACTTTCAAGTACGTCCCGCTCAAACACAAGATCTAGAACAGATACTGAATATTTATAATGCTGAAATTTTAAATGGAACTGCAACCTGGAATGACAAGGAAAAATCTTTAGATGATTTTCATCACTGGTTTAAAAATCTCGCCGCTCAACAGTTTCCTTTATTGGTTGCTGAAGATTTAGAGACTAAACAGATTGCAGGCTACGCTGATTATTCTTCATTTCGTCAAATTCACGGCTTTAAACATACTGTTGAACATTCTGTGTTTATTCATCCTGACTTTATCAGACAAGGTTTAGGTAAAGCTTTAATGCTGAAACTGATTGACCATGCAAAACAGCATCATATTCATGTCATGGTCGCGGCGATTGATCATGAAAATAAAGCTTCTGTTGTTTTACACGAGAAATTAGGATTTAAGCACACAGGCTATATGCCTGAAGTAGGACAAAAATTTGGACAATGGCGCGATTTAGTGTTGATGCAGCTGATACTCGATTAAGTATTAAACTATTCAATCTTCTGAAAATAATGCTTTAAGTTTGTTTATTTACTGCTAAACAAATGCAAAAGAGCGACTCATCTTAATCAGTCCTTATCTGCGTTTAAACGACCGTATTAAAGAACTTTTAGAAGACAAAAACCGTTTAAAAATTGATATCCGGATTGTTTATGGAAAAAGTGATTTACATCCTGATGAAATCAAATGGATGCAAAAACTTGATTATGTACGCCTCAGCTTTTGTAAAAACCTGCATGCAAAATGTTATATGAATGAATCGGAATGCATTATTTCAAGTTTAAATCTCTACGAATTTAGTCAAGTGAATAATAATGAAATGGGTATTTTAATTCGTAAATATGAAGATGATGAAGTATTTAAAGATGCTTATGAAGAATCTCAGCGCATTATTCGCATCAGTGATGAACTTCGAATCTCATTAGATGAAGTAAAAACAGGACAAGCTCAGGTTGAAGAGAAAAACGATGAGGACACTGATCATTTAACTAAATTAACTTCATCAAAATTAGCGGCAAAACATAAATTAAAAACTGCTGATTTATTAGATAAGTTTATTGAAAAAGGATTTTTAACCCTCAATGAAAATGGCAAACATTTACTCACAGAACAAGGCAAAGCCATGGGCGGAGAATTTAGGACAAGCCAATACGGTGGTTATTTTCTGTGGTTAGAAAGTGTGGAAATCTAATAAAAAAGCCCTTTTTGGGGGCTTTTTTTATAAATGCTTAAACCACTAAATCTGCCAGGTTACCTTTTTGTTCGAGCCATTCTTTACGATCACCGGCACGCTTCTTGGCAAGCAACTTATCGAGTAATCCTGCAGTAAATTGCATGTCATCTAAATCGAGCTGTACCAGACGGCGCGTATCCGGGTCTAAAGTCGTTTCACGGAGTTGGCTGGCATTCATTTCCCCCAACCCCTTGAATCGGGTAATTTGCGGCGTTTTGGTTTTGGTTTTCTTCAGAATTGATTCCAATTCGTCTTCATCCAGTGCGTAATGGACATCCTTGCCATCATCAATCCGGAACAAAGGCGGCATGGCAACATACAAATGCCCCTCTTCAACCAAGGTGGGGAAATGTTTTACAAACAATGCGCATAATAGCGTCGCGATATGTAAACCATCTGAATCGGCATCAGCAAGGATACACACTTTGCCATAACGTAATTCTGAAAGGTCATCACTGCCAGGATCTACACCAATCGCAATGGCAATATTATGTACTTCCTGAGAAGCTAGAACTTCATCAGATGCCACTTCCCAGGTATTCAAAATTTTCCCGCGAATCGGCATGATTGCTTGAAAATTTTTATCCCGCGCTTGTTTGGCAGAACCCCCGGCAGAATCTCCTTCCACAATAAACAGTTCAGATTCATCCAGCGTATGACCGACACAATCGGACAGTTTCCCCGGCAAAGTTGGCCCTGCCACAATTTTTTTACGTTCAACTTTTTTAGCCGCTTTTAAACGACGACCAGCTTTGGCGATCATCATTTCAGCAAGCTGCATTGCCGTATCAGAGTTTTGATTCAACCACAGTGCAAAAGCATCTTTGGCGATATTCAGTACAATGCTTGATGCTTCACGGCTTGAAAGACGTTCCTTGGTTTGACCGGAAAATTGTGGTTCCTGAAACTTTAAAGACAGAATGTAATTCACACCATCCCAAACGTCTTCCGCAGACAGCTTTAAATTACGCGGCAATAAATTACGCAGTTCACAGAACTCGCGCATGGCATCCGTGACACCTGAACGAAGACCGTTCACATGGGTACCCCCTTGTGCAGTGGGAATCAGGTTAACGTAACTTTCCTGAACCTGTTCACCGCCTTCAGTATTCCAGCAAATTGCAAATTCTGCACTGGCACGTTCTGCTTCTCCAGTCGCCACAAAAGCAGGACATGGAATAATCTCGCGATCTTGCAATTCATCCATCAAATAGTCGACCAGACCATTTTCAAATTGCCATTCAATTTTTTCGTTATTAATTTGGTCGACATACACAATTTGTAAGCCGGCCGCTAAAACGGCTTTGGCTTTTAAATTATGTTTTAACGCTTTTAAGGCAAATTTGGGTGAATCAAAATATTTTGTATCTGGCCAGAAATGAACCCTGGTGCCTGAAGCACGCTTGGGTGCTTTACCTTGAAACACTTCCAGCTGTGAAACCGGTTCACCATGCTCAAATGCCATTTTATAGACATTGCCTTGGCGCTGAACTTCAACTTCAATCCGATTTGACAAGGCATTTACTACCGAAATACCCACACCATGCAAACCACCTGAAAACTGGTAATTGTCGGTGCTAAATTTACCGCCAGCATGCAGCTTGGTTAGGATAATTTCAATCCCGCTTTGGCCATATTCAGGGTGAATATCGACAGGCATCCCCCGGCCGTTATCTTCGACAGACAAAGATCCATCTTTATACACCGTCACGGTAATTTTATTGGCATGCCCTGCAAGTGCCTCATCCACAGCGTTATCAATGACTTCTTGTGCCAAATGGTTTGGACGAGTGGTATCGGTATACATTCCCGGACGACGACGAACCGGATCTAAACCAGATAAAACTTCAAGTGATTGAGCCGTATATTGAGACACGTTGTACTGTTTCCTTATTTTATACAATCCGATAAAAACTGTAATGCCATTGGTATTTTGTCTGCGAAATTGTCCATCGCATGCTTGCCATTCGTTTCTGTGATGATCATAGACTGATGTGAAGCGTTGCTATAATAGCGCTGTGCTTCACGATAATCCAAAACTTCATCGCCTTGTTGCAGTAACACCAAAATTTTGGCTGCATCTTGCACAAATGGAACCGCCATCTGCCGCAGTTGATCAAGTTGTGTATGATCCAAAGTCCATTGGGCATTCACCTTATAGGGAATCTGCTCGCTGCCAAACAAATTATGAAACAGTTGCCATGGTCGCATGGCAGGATTAATTAAAACAGCCGGCACCCCATGTTTTGCGACCAGTTGTGTCGCATAAAAGCCTCCAAGACTGCTTCCAATGAGGACCACTTGATCTAAAGTTGCAATCATATCCGAAACATAAGCTAAAGCCTGTTTGGGTGGCATATTTAAATCAGGTAAATAGACCACAAAATTGTTCTGCTGCTGGCAAAATGCTTTAATCTGTTGCCCTTTTATGGACAAGCTACTACTTTGAAATCCATGTAAATAAATAATGTTCATCGTTTTTTATTTCATATTAATTTAAATGAATCTGATTTATTCTAAAATGAGAACGACTTTAACAATTCGTTTTAATTTGCATTTTACAGGAATTGTCAGACAAAAAAATTACAACTAAAACACAATTCTCGTTATTGTAAAAGCTGTTCGAGATGAACCCTAGAAGATTAAAATCTAAGAATTTATACCCGGATCTCAAGAAAAAATAAAGTGCCTGTGGAACATGATTGGAAAAAGGATAGGATAAAATGCCAAGTTTAACACCATTGCATGAAACCTATTGTAGATGGGATCGTACTCCACCCAGCCAAGCCGATGTATTAGAAGGTCTGGCTCAACTGGTCACGACCCGCTTAGGGGATGTGGTACAAGATCTGATTCAGGTGATTCAACGCGAAATCATGATCAGTCTATTTGGCATGAGTGAACAACGCTCGAAAAAATTACAGCGAATCCCTTACATTGAAAAACTGTACCAGTTCTCCTACGATACTTTGCTTAATTCCGGACTTTATGTATTTGCACCAAGTTTACGCCAGATTATTGAAAAATATCCAAAATTACATGATAAACCGCTTACACCCTCACTACACTTTTTAATCGGTGTCTTAAATGGGGTACTGGGGGATTATTTACTCAAATATCAAAACCCGCTTGCCCTGCCGATGGTGTTATACGATCACTACGGTGAACTGCAAAAAGGTGATCTATCCGGTCGGGTGGTAATTTTTGTGCATGGCTTATGCTTAAACCATTTAGATTGGTCAACGCATCAATATGGCGGTATTGGAGAGAAGTTATTGGCACAGCGTGGCAATAAAACCATGCTCTACCTGAACTACAATACCGGACGACGTATCTCTGCCAATGGACGTAGCCTTGCCAATACTTTAGAAGATTTGATTCATCGTAACCCATTGATTACCAGTATTGATTTAATCGGTCACAGTATGGGCGGCCTGGTCTTACGTAGCGCCTTGTTTTATGGCAAACAGAACATGTATCCATGGATACACCTGACAGAAAATCTGGTCTGTTTAGGGTCACCGCATCATGGTGCGGTTTTAGAACGTTTTGGTTTTATCATGCAGGATAAACTGGGACACTTCCCCTTTGTAAAAATTATTCGACATATCGTCAATATTCGCAGTAACGGCATTTTAGATTTACGTTATGGCAGCGTACGTGATGATGACTGGGAACATAATCATGCCCGGATTGGGGGGATGGATGACAATCGTAAACCTGCTCCCTTGCCTTCCCATATCAATACTTTTTTCGTTGCTGCCTCCATTGCCTATGAGAGTAGAAAAAATCGCCCTTTAAATGTATTGGGTGATTATCTGGTCAGTATTAAAAGTGCTTTAGGCGAACATCCTAATCCACGGTTTCAATTGAAAGTGCCTGAATCGCATAAAGCTATTTTCTATGGCTTAAATCATTTTGAACTGCACTATCATGCCAGTGTGGCTGAACAAATTGCGAAATGGTTTTATCCGCCACAAGATGAACCAGTGAAAGAACAGGTGCATGAATACAGGCTGCAATTAGAAGATTTATCGGGTATTGCGCTGACTTAAACGAATAAGAAAAAAGCCAACTTAAAGTTGGCTTTTTTATGAGATTTTTTATTTCTTCTTGATAGGTTTATGCGTTACAAATGGATAGCTACGCAACAATTGCCACAGACTGAGTAAAACCGACATCGCAAAGAATAACAGCGACCATACCGGCAAGGATTGCCCTAGGAAAGTCCAATCTACTTTGGCACATTCGCCTGAACCTGTCAGTACTTGTTCAAACACCGACTTTAAAGGCAAAGTTTCTACCCAGTAATCCAAGCCTGGACCACAGCTGGGAACTTGATCGGGTGGCAAATTTTGTAGCCAGACATGACGCGCTGCCACACCTGCCGACCAGAGAATACTGATTGAACCCAATAAGGCATAAATACGTTTAACCACATTTGAGTTCGGGTTATGTAAAAAAGCGACCAGAGAAACAACCCCCAAGCCAATCAGGCCAATGCGTTGAAACACACATAATGGACAAGGTTCAAGCCCTTGTACGTGTTCCAGATATAACGCAAACGCCATTCCAATGACGCTGGCCAAAAACAAAAAACCACTCACGAAGCGATAACTCCATTGCATGGTGAATCCTCTTAATTTTTATCGATAATCGGCAAGATATTGCTCAAAGCTGAGACTGCTATCTTGTTCGAGTTGCTGTTGTTGTTGCAAAGATTGCTCAGCCAGCCCCTCAAAATAAGACATTGTATCCGGGCTTAATTGATGCTGCGCATAGGTCGTTGCATGTTGTTGTGCCATAAAACTACCAAAGTTCCATGTGCCACCATTTTCTAAAGTATCGGCAATCACTTGTGCAGACAGAGTTTCATCCACTTCATCAATGCGTTTAAGCATGATCGCCAATGCAGCTGAATACAGATTGGTACTATAAGTCGCATCCAGCAAATCAGCCAAAGGTTGCATTGCTGTAAGCTGAGTACGTGACCAGTCTTCAATGGCATGTTCACCTGCTGCATCAATAATCAATGCATTTGGCGCACGACCACGATTCACCACCTCAGTCTGATTACGCTCAATCTGTTCTTGTTCTTGATCCAGTAAATCCGGACTATCTTGCAATAAACAATACAATGCCAACACTTCCAGGAATGCCGCTGTGTTTTCATCGATCCCGATCGGACTATAGGGATTGACATCTACGGCACGCAGTTCGACATAGCCCACCCCACGCTTCTCAAGCGCTTCAGAGGGGGTTTCCCTAGCTTGAGGCACCTGTTTCGGACGGACTAAACTGTAGTATTCATTTTCAATTTGCAGCACATGGTCATTGATTTGAATCGGCTCGCCCTGTTCATCATTTAGACCCAAACGGCTAAACGGCGCATAAGGCGTTTTTACCGCTTTTTGCAATCCCTCTAAATAACCGGACAGGTTATTGTAGTGAATGCCCAATTCTTTCTGGGCAGAATTCTGATAACCAAAATTACCCATGCGCAGTGCTGTCGCATATGGCAGGAACAAGGTTCCTTTTAATAAAGGTAATAAGTGATGTTCACGTCCAGTCATAAAGCACTGGCACACTGAGGGACTGGCCCCAACCAGGAACATTACCAAGGGGGTCAAACGAATAAAGTTACGAATTAAACCAAAGTAACGATGACTGCGATAATCCTGCAAAGTTAAACTTTTTAGTGTGTCGTCAGTTTCTTGTTGTTGCAGCGCTTCAAACACTTGGTCAGGGAATGATAAATTATAATGCACCCCTGAAATGGTCTGCATGCGACGACCATAACGCACGCCTAAGCCATGACGATATAACGTCTTAAAACGGCCCGCATTGGAGGTGCCATATTGTGCTAAACGAATATTGTTTTCCTCATCATCGAGCATACATGGCATCGACAATGGCCACAGTTTTTCACCATTTTCTAAATAGCGATGGGCAATCGCATGAATATCTTCTAAATAATGCAATGCTTTTTTAATGCTGTCTTGTGGCGGAGTAATAAACTCCATCAAAGCTTCTGAATAATCTGTGGTGATATGCGGATGTGTTAAAGCCGACCCGAGTGCTTTTGGATGCGATGCTTGCGACAAAAAACCATTGCTTTGCATACGCAGGCTTTCGCGCTCAATACCGCGCAACATGCCTTTAAACAGCGAAGAATCCACCCAAGCTGGTAATACAACTTGAGAGGTCGATTCGGGTTGACTCATTACAATCTCGCTTATCGGAAGATAACTACTAAATAGAACTACTAAAATAAAATCATCAGTTTATAGCAGTATAACGTGATTTTGGACTGTCACATTAAACCGAGTATAGTTTTCAAGCAAATGTCGATTTTATTTCTGGCAAATTTTTATCACAAAGTTACTCTATAAGACACCTACAATTTGTGATTGTATTGAATAATAAGTGCTAAGGAATTGTAAATATTATGAATTATCAGGATATTCTGGACTTTTGGTTTAACCCCGAAACACAGCCTTTATGGTTTGTAAAAAGTGATGATTTTGATGGATTAATTAATCAAAAGTTTCGTGATATTCACCAGCAAGCAGCACAAGCCGAGCTTTGGTCGTGGCGAAAAACTGCCGAAGGCCGCCTGGCTGAAATTATTGTACTGGACCAATTTTCACGAAATTTGTTCCGGGATCAAGCGCAAGCCTTTGCCCAAGATGCTTTGGCACTGACCCTTGCCCAAGAAGCAATTAGCCTGGATTTGGATAAACAATTAAGTCCAGAACAACGTGCGTTTTTATATATGCCGTTTATGCACAGTGAATCGAAATTCATCCATGAATTCGCGTTAAAATTATTTCAACGACTGGGTAATCCCATGAATCTGGATTACGAGAAAATGCATAAAGCAATTATTGACCGTTTCAGGCGCTATCCGCACCGTAATCAAATTTTAGCGCGTACCTCGACTGCAGAAGAGCTCGAATTTTTAACCCAACCCAACAGCAGTTTCTAAACATTTATTGTGTCTCCTCCCTCGCACAGTAAATTGGTATGGAGGTTTAACATGAAAAATAGCATTATGGGCCTCAGCATAGTGGCGGCAATTGCCCTCTCTGGCTGTGCAACCACACCTTCCAAACCGCTGACTTTTGACCAATTAGGTCAATTCAGTAATATCCCTTTAAATTCACAGTCCTATCGCATCAGTTTCCAGGCACGTCCCAACATGAGTTTTGGGACAGCCGAGGAAATCACCTTGGTCAAAGCAGCTCAAACCACCCTACAAAACGGATTTCGCTATTTTAAAGTCCTGAATGATCCAAGTAATCGTAGCCAAGCCCCACGACAAGCTGTGGTCTACTCCACCCCAATGTACTATCCATACGGCTATTACAGCCGTTATCCTGGTTTCTGGCCTGATCCATTTTATGATATGCCGCGCGTAGTGAATATTGACCCAGTAGAGGTTTCCTATACTATTGAATGTTATAAAGATCAGAAAAAAGCACCAAATGATGCCTTCGATGCCTATTTAATTTTACAATCGTTAGGGCAAAAATACGGACTTAGCCCGACTGGACAAGTTTTACAGCCTCCAGTCGTGACACCAAAAAAATAACCGATCTCCCCTATTAACAGGAATATTGCATGACTCCAGCGGAAGTAACTCCTCCACCTAGTTTGCAACGCAGTAAACGCTTTGCCACCATTGCTCTAATCTTGGCGATTCTGACTTGGTTAGTGTTGATGGTGGTGGCCAAACTACTTCCTGAATATGTCTGGCTGATTCATATTTTCATGCTGGCTGCCGAAGCAGGTGTGGTGGGCGGTTTAGCCGACTGGTACGCCATTACCGTGCTGTTCCGTAACCCGTTTGGGAAAATGCCGATTCCCAAATTCATGCGTGATCACACCGAAATCATTCCGCGCAATAAAGCCCGTATTGCAGAATCAATGGGACGTTTTGTACAGGAAAATTTTTTATCGCCGCAGGTGGTGAAGCGAAGCCTGCACAATACCGATCTTAGTCTGGCCATTGGACAATGGTTAGCCAAACCTGAAAATAACGCTCAAGTCACCCAAGTCATTCAGCAAACTGTACCGAAAATTTTTGAATTCGTGGGACAGGAACAAATTGGACGTTTTATTCAAAATAATAGCGTGCAATGGGTGCGCAATACCCAAATCAATACCTTGGCCAGTGAAATGCTGCGCGCGGTTTTGGAAAATGATTTTCATCAAGATGTCTTACAACGCGGACTCGATCTTGCGCATGAATGGGTAATGTCACATCCGGAAGAAACCCGTCAACTGACACGTACCTTATTCAAAGAGTTAGGGGTATGGAAACTGGCGAAAGGTGCAAGCTGGATTGGAATTGATGTACAGCAACGTACCATCGACTCACTGGTTGAACGAGTAGAATCGATGCTTGCCGACCCGGAACATCCGTGGCGTCAAAAAATTGAAGAAATGGGTCATCAATTGATGCTGGAACTGGCAGATGATGAAAGTAGTGCCAGTCATCGTTTAAACAGCACCAAAGATGCCTTGCTGGACAGCCCGCAAGTGCTGAATTTTATTAGTGGGGCTGTGGTCATTCTTTGTGATGCCATTAAAGCTGACTTATTAAAAGACGATTCAGGTATTGCTCAAAACCTGCGTGTCGCTATTCAGCAAGTGGGGGAAAATATCATTTCCAACCCGGCAGTACGTGAATTACTCAATGACCGGATGAGTGGAATTGCAGTTAATTTGAGTGACCAGTACAGTGAAAAAGTGATTCGGTTTATAAGCGAACGCATTCATGAATGGGATTCGCGGGAAATGATCGACAAAATTGAAAATGAAGTCGGTGGCGACTTGCACATGATCCGCGTCAATGGTGTGGTGGTGGGGGCATTTATTGGTTTGGTGCTTGGGATTATTCGCGCTTTGGTTGATGTGATGCTTTAGTTTGATTCAGGTATTTAAATTACAGCAGACTTTGCTCAATAAGCAAAATATGCTTGTTAAAATCATTCAAGTTTTTAAGGTCTCTAAACTATAAATCTTTCAAACGAAAAAAGTAGAAAGATGGGAACAGACTATAGCCTAAAAGGACAAAATTACTTCGGCCCATTCGAATCTGATAGATCAACCAGTCTGGCAGTTAATTTACGGACTAAAGGTAAAAGCATTAATACAATTGGAAAAGCAAAAGCCCAAGAAATCATCCAGTTGTGAAACCATAAATTCATAAAACCATCACTCCAACCCAGATTACGCAGCATATTAATCAAGGAAATAATGCCACTCATCAGTCCAGATAAAATAAACGGCATCACCACCGTGGCCCATTTTGCTGGAAGTTTGGGAATATTTCCGATAATCGTTGGGCGTTCAGGTCGCATATTGTCTGTTCTGTTCATTCTTTTAAGCCCTCCAATATGCCATAAATCATGCTTTTTGGGATTTTTTCCTTGTTTTATCTTCTGCCCCTTTAGGTAGACTGTCGGACAAGATTTATTCAATACAAATGGGTTCACCTAAAGACGATGAAATTTGCTATATTTGCTGTTTTTCCGCGACGTTTATTTTTCGACTGATTATGAATACGGCAATCCAAGCAGCTCTCGAACATGCAGTGCAATCTCTTCAAGCTGAAGGTGTACTCCCATCCGACTTTAATAACAGTGGCAACTTAACGCGAACCAAAGACCGAAGCCACGGTGACTTCGCCTCGAACATCGCGATGATCGGTTCTAAAGCTGCTGGCATGAAGCCTCGTGATCTCGCGGAAAAAATCCTCGCCAGTCTTCCTGAAGTTTCTGATATCAGTAAAGCAGAAATTGCTGGCCCTGGCTTTATTAATTTCTTTTTAAATGCCGACCAACGCTTTACTGTGCTTGATCAGATCCAAGCGCAAAAGGATCAATTCGGTCGTACCCAGGCCAACGCTGAAAAACGTATTCAAGTCGAATTCGTTTCTGCAAATCCAACCTCTAGCCTACACGTAGGTCATGGTCGTGGTGCAGCATATGGTATGACGGTGGCCAACTTGCTTGAAGCAACGGGTGCAAAAGTTGACCGCGAATATTATGTCAATGATGCCGGCCGTCAAATGGATATCCTGGCAACATCCACATACTTGCGTTATTTAGAATTAACCGGTCAAGAACTGGTATTCCCTAAAAATGCTTACCAAGGTGACTACGTTAAAGAAATCGCACAAAGCATTATCGACAAAGATGGGGATGCTTATGTACGCCCTGTTGCGGATGTCTATAAAGACGTGCCTGAAGATGTGCAATTTGCAGCTGAACTTGATGCAGATGGTAACAAGGTTGTGCTTTCAGGCGATAAAGAAAAACATATCGATGGTTTGATCTTCAATTCACAACAATTAATTGGTCAAGGCTACCGCGTATTTTTACAAGCGGCTTTAAAAGCCATTCTTGATGACATTAAAGATGACCTTGGCGAATTCGGTGTAACCTTCCATCAATGGTTCAGTGAAGAGTCATTGACGGATAAAATTGAAGAAGCGCTTCAAACTCTTGATCAACGCGGTTTCTTGTATGAACAAGACGGCAATATCTGGTTTAAATCGACTGAATTCGGCGATGAAAAAGACCGTGTAGTCAAACGCCGTAATGGTCAAACCACGTATTTCGCATCTGACATTGCATACCACTTAAATAAATTACAACGTGGCTATACCGATATCGTGGATATCTGGGGTTCAGACCACCACGGTTATATCGCACGTGTCAAAGCTGCGATTGATGCGATGGGTTATGACTCTAAAAAACTCACTGTGCTTTTGGTTCAGTTCGTCAGCCTATGGCGTGGCGGCGAGATGGTACAAATGTCATCTCGTTCAGGTCAGTTCGTCACTTTACGTGACTTGCGTAAAGAAGTCGGCAATGATGCAGCGCGTTTCTATTATGTAATGCGTAAATCTGAACAGCACATTGACTTTGACCTTGACCTTGCAGTGTCACAAAGCAAAGACAATGCGGTGTATTACATTCAATACGCCCACGCACGTATTTGCCGTATGTTAGAGAAAGCAGCCTCTACTCATGTGAATTTTGATGCCGTAAATGCACGTCAATTTGCAGCGAAACTGGATCTTGATGCTGAAACTGAAATTTTAGCCAAGCTTGCCGCATATCCTGAAATTGTAATTCGGGCAGCTAACAGTTACGAACCGCATCAAGTCGGTAACTATCTGAAAGAATTGGCAGCATTATTTCACGGTTGGTATAATGAGCATAAAGTACTCAACAATGATGCCGACCTTACGCAAGCCCGTTTATTACTTTCAGTAAATGTACAACAAGTCTTACGTAATGGTTTAGAATTATTAGGTGTATCTGCCCCTACCTCAATGTAATTAGAACAAAAGGAAGTCCCACGTGTTTGGAAAAACGCAACGCGGTGTATCTGAGCGACCGAACAAGCCTAAGAAGCCATTGATTCCGGCATGGCTTGGAACACTTGTCGTCATTTTAATCGTGCTGAGTTTTGCTGTAGCTCTAATGCTATGGAAACCGTGGGCACCGGTTCAGCCGAAGAATCAGATTAATTCTGAACATTACCAAGAAGATACCAACAAAGACTATCGTTTCTATGATTTATTGCCTCAGCAACAAGTCACGCCTATTCCTGATCAGGCAGTGCCTGAAACTAAAAAATCAGAAACTGTCGTGATTGTTGAAGCGCCTGAAGAAAAACCGACAGTTAACACGGAAGCTACTGAGCCAGGCCTTGAAAGCGCTGAAGCTCCGGTTGCCCATCAGCCAAGTTATATTCTTCAAGTTCGTAGCTATGCTGATCCAGATAGTGCGGATGCTCGTCGCGCTGAAATTATTTTGAATGGTTTATCTGCCGATGTGGTTAAATCGGTTGAAAATGGGCAAACTTGGTATCGGGTAATTTCCGGTCCTTACGATTCGCCTGAAGCTGCAATCCTAGCCCAGCAAACTTTACAACGCAGTGGTATTGATTCGATTGTGGTTAAACGTTAAGTTGAATTCATAAAAAAAGCGTCTCAAATGAGGCGCTTTTTTTATAGTTTAAATTCCATCTCCTGCCAGGAGATGAGGATCCTCAGAATATATTCTGAGTTCGCAACGGAAAAGGCTGTACGTAAAAGCCCCTCTACCTAAGCTCCTGCTATGAGAGGAAGAATATTATTAAACCGTATGCCCCAAAGCTTCACCCATCACTACGACTGAGTTCGCTTTAAACATCGCATCCCAAGCCATTTTATCTTGTTCAAACAAAATCACCGCGGTAGAACCCAAATAGAAACGACCCAGCTCTGCACCTTTTTCAAGGAATAGATTATGTTGATTGAGTTCCAGACGACCTGTGGGTTTCACCTTACCTGTCGCCACTGTTTCAATACCGGCAACAATCATGGCACCGACTAAAACCACAGCCATACGTCCCAGTTCAGTATCAAACAGACACACCATACGTTCATTACGTGCAAACAAACCCGGAATATTTTCCGCAGTCGTTTGATTCACCGAGAACAACTCACCGGGTACATATAAAGTTTCAGTTAAAGTTCCCGCAAAAGGCATATGCACACGGTGATAATCTTTAGGCGATAAATACACGGTTGCGAACTGGCCATTTTTAAACGGTTCAGCCAGTTGTGGATCGGCAATTAATTTTTCAACTGAAAAGCTTTGACCCTTGGCCTGAAAAATATCGCCATCTTTGATTTTGCCCAATTGTGAAATTGCACCATCCGCAGGTGAAACGATACTGTTGGGATGATCGTCAATCGCGCGGACTCCGTCTTTCAATGAACGAGTAAAAAATTCATTGAAAGACTTATATTTCAATGCATCACTTTGTTCAGCAATTGACATATCAATACCATATTGGGCTTTAAAAGCCTGAATCACGGTATTTTTGACAATCGGGTTTTCACTGGCCGCGAGTTTCCCCACCACACGTGATAACTGGTGTTGTGGCACAACACGTTGGGCTTGAATAAAAATTTGTTTTTTTAATCGTGATGCGAAACTCAAGACGGTAACTCCCCGGTAATAATCGGACTGTCGAGGCGGTTGCCCCATTCACTCCACGCACCATCATAAGCCTGAATATTCCAATTGAGTAATCGACCCAAAATATAAGCTAAACCCGAACGGTGATGTGACTGACAATATACCACCACAGGTTCATTTAAATTGAATCCCAATTGTTCTAAGCATTGTTGGGTACGTTCTAAAGGATGTAATTTTAAATGATTTTCACGGTTAAGGGCAGTACTCCATTCAAAATGTCGGGCATTTGGAATGTGACCGCCGCGTCGCGCTGCAAGCCGAAGTCCGGTGTATTCATCTTCAGTACGGCAATCCCACACTTGGATGTTATTGTTTTTTACTTTTTCTAAAAGTTCTGCGTATTGAATACGGTACAGATCAATTTGAGCCTGGTTAATTTCAACCAAATGTGCAACAGGCGCTAATTTTTCGACCTCTGAAGAAGTTGGAAAACCTGCAGCCAACCATGCATGAATACCGCCATTCAGCAAACTGGTATTTTCAAAGCCGAGACAATGCAAATTCCAGATCAAGCGTCCTGCCCATGCCCCGCCTTCATCATCATAGGCAACAACGTGATGCTCTGGAGAAATATTCAAATATTCAATCAGTGCTTGTAAGCCTTCAATATCGGGAAGTAAACCCGAGGCTTGCTCTTCTTGGCGAAGCAGCTGTTTAGGCTTGACATGAATCGCATGCGGGATATGCAGCTGATCATAAACAGAACTACGGCTTAAATCGACAATACGTAATTTCTCATTACCCAAATGTGGCAAGAGGTCTTCTGCTTCAATGAGCAGACCAAAATTAAATACAGAAACAGTCATACTTTTTCGAGTTTTATTCAGATCAACATTCACGATCTTAGCACAACTCATTTTCACTATTATGCTGATTTTTTGCATTCTTTTAGCAAAAAATCAGCTATAGAAAAGTCACTGTTATTTAGTTTCAGTGATTTGGAATACCTGACGTAAATAAGCCAGGAAAGTATCGTTATCGGTCATGGTTTTTCCAGGACTATCGGAAATTTTAGCCACCGATTGACCATTACACTCCACCAGTTTCAATACAATATTCAGTGGCGTTTGCCCCAAATCATTGGTCAAATTGGTGCCAATACCAAAGCTCACCTGGAAACGATCTTTAAAATACTGATGCAAATCCCAAGCTTTTTCCAGGTTCAGCCCGTCACTAAAAGTCAGCATCTTGCTTTTGCTGTCAACTTTAAGTTTTTTGTAATGGGCATAGGCCTTGTCACCCCATTCGTAGGGATCGCCACTGTCATGACGCAAACCATCAAACAGTTTGGCAAAATACAAATCGAAGTCACGTAGAAAGGCATCCATCCCGACCACATCGGTCAAGGCAATTCCCAAGTCACCGCGATATTCCTGTACCCAGGTTTCTAGGGCCAGTTTTTGAAAATTGCGTAACCGTACATCCAAGGCTTGGAAGGCTTGCAGGAACTCATGGGCCATGGTGCCAATAGGAGTAATTCCCAATTCTTTGGCAATTAGCACATTGCTGGTACCACGGAAAATATACGGCGAGGCCTGATGAAACTGGGTAATCACATGTTTCTGCCAAGCATAGCTATAACGACGACGAGTACCAAAGTCGGATACTAAAAATGGTGGATCATTCGGATTCTGCTCTTGTTCGTACTTTTTAAGCAAAGCCACTTTGGCCTGTAAACGACGTTCACCTTCAGCCAAAACCTCATCGGTACGGATACGACGGAAATATAATTCGTTAACCAGCGCCAACACAAAGATTTCAAACATCATCGCCTGAACCATCGGGCCTTCAACCCAAATATCCAGACGGCCTTGATCATCAATACTGGCTTTAATAAAGCGTCGTTTCAGTTGGAATAATTCTAAGTAATCGACGAAGTCACTTTTAATAAAACGCAAGCTACGTAAATATTGCAACTCATCTTCTTTAAAGTTGAGCTGACATAAATAGTCAAGCTGCTCATTTAAATCATCCAGAATATCCGTGAGTGGATAAACAGTATCTTCTAAATTGCGACAGCGAAAATGGTAAACACTATGAGTTTGAGGAAATTTATGCAGAACCACCTGTAACATGGTGAATTTATACAGGTCGGTATCTAATAATGAATGGATGATTGCGGACATATCACTTTCAGTTTTTATCAACTATCCGCATTAAAGCATATTTTTTTCACTATAAAACTAATGTTTTGGTAAATGCTGAAAACTATTAAATAAATTAAGGTTCATACATCAAGGGCTAAAACAAAATTTACTCCTGGTCAATCCTTCTAATTATGCTTAACAGTTTCTTTACCCTCATTTTTAACGAGTGTTACTAAAGCACAGATATTAAAAGGTACATTCATCTTGATCTATTTATGGAGATTTTTTAAATCCACATCTACACACTACGACTTTTTAAAGCTATTAAGCGTGTATTTGCTACAATTCACAGCAAATTTGAAATAACTGATCTGGTTAAATTATGCGAGCCTTATTACAACGTGTCCTAGAAGCCAAAGTCGTGGTCAATGGTGAAACCACTGGTGAAATCCAACACGGTATTTTGGTATTTCTGGGTCTAGGCAAAGAAGATAATCTTGAAAAAGGCAAAAAGCTGATCGACAAGATCCTGAAATATCGTTTTTTTGATGATGAACAAGGCAAGATGGGCTGGAATGTCAGCCAAGCGAGTGGCGGATTATTATTGGTCTCTCAATTCACCTTGATGGCGCAAACACAAAAAGGCTTGCGTCCTGACTTTGGACCCGCGATGCCGCCAAGTGAAGCCAAAGTGCTTTATGAACAATTGGTCACTTATGCTCAAACTCAATTTGAAAATGTGCAAACTGGCATTTTTGCAGCCGATATGAAAGTCCATTTGCTCAATGATGGACCCGTGACCTTTAATCTAGAAGTTGAATAAATTGCGCAAAACCTCAGTCATTAAAAAGCCCTCGAATGAGGGCTTTTTAATTTTATAATGTAGTAATATATTTAGCGCGTTTCATTATATCTACTGAAATATCCTGTACCAGCATAACGGTGAGCGATTGATAACCTTTATTTTTTGTCGTAGACAGCTGCGCAGGATCCAATACACTGTTTATATCGCTAGGAGATAAGGTATACATTGCACCCGTTGCAGGATCAACAATAAGGAATCCAATTAAACCACCAAAAATAATATTTGCAATGTACCAACCATTTACTGTCGCTTTTACTTGCACAGTTTTAGTTTGGAAACCTTCTTTCGAGAAAGTTATCTCATAACCAGCCGGTTTAAAGTAACCATTACCACGTTTTAAAGTTACAGTAGCAGGAGTTGAGCTAGTATGAATCTTTTCCCCTGATTTATTGGTAATCGTAATATTCGCTGTATCTGGAACTGATTTGAAAGTTAGTGTCTGAGTTGAACCAGAAAAAATGCTCGCACAACCGGTCATTGTTAAAGTTGCCGCTAAGCAAGCTGTCGTTAGAAAAATTTTCATATAAAATACCCCCTAAAAATAGGGGGCATTATTATCAATAAGAACTTAATATTCAATAAAAAATATTATTTTCCGGTTTTTTCACGAATAAATGAACGCACCCATTTCACTTTTTCTTGTACTGGTTTAGGTAATTTTGGTGGAATCAATTTGGCTACTTTGTTAAACCACACCAAAAGCCCAAAATCCCCTTCCATTTTAATCGTGCCATTTTGCATGCCAGTCATGAAAGCTGTAGGATCACCTTTCAGCAAAGTTTTTACGCCTTGCTCACTGTCTGCAAACTGTAAAATAAAGTCAGCTTTTTCGGCATCGCCAGATACAGTATCAATTTGTCCATTGTTTACCAGAATTTGACGCGCAACGCCTAAATCTGTACCAATTTGAATACGAAACTGACGTTCATGAACTAACTCAATAAATTTTGGACTGGTACGAGCCAACTGTTTCATACGCAAAGCCAAACCCGCAACCAATAAATCAAGCGGATCCGTGCTTACATCGACCAGTGGTAATTTTACGACAGGAATCGAAGATAGTTTCATGACATTTAAGCCTATTGTAATTGTTGGAAAATTGACGACTTATCCTAACATAACTTATGTTTCTTGAAGTAAGGCTTTGTATAACAATATTGAAGGAACAAAAAAATGTGCTCTAGGCACATTTTTTAGAATTCTTGGATACTTGAATTTAACGGCTTGAGCAGTGCTGCTGATCTTCTTCATATACAGGTGTATGTTCAATACAACGACGTTCAGTCAAAGCACGTTCTGCACGACGATCTTCACGTATCAAAAGCATGGCGACGACCATCATTGCCGACATTGATGCCGTAAGATAGCTATAGGTTATAGGTAATTCAAATATTGCTTGTGTACCGAAGCGGACAACTTCAATCAATCCCCAAAACAGCATGCCTGCAAACATAAAGCTTAACAAACGACGATAAGGCGAGAAGAAAACAGCTATCAAAGCAGCCGCAATCAAGCTTAAGCCTACGATGGTTGCTAAATTCGCTGTAACCATAAAAACCTCCGTCTAAGATAAGGTTTCGACATTGAATGTTTGTCTCAACCTGATTCCCGATACCGTTAAATAAATGATGAATATGTCTATATCAATCTCTATGCAAGCATTATGCGTAGTTTTTTAAAGAAAAAAAGTCTTGTATTTTCATAAAGCGACACACCTTGTCGCAATATTATTTTGTCATTACATTTTTTTATTTTTAACTTTTTCTGGAAGTGAGATGGGTACGGACTTGCCGTGTCATTACAAAAAAAACACGCGTTAAAAATATTAAAAAAATATTTTTAACGAATGGATTGATTGTCGTTTTTATCAGCAATTTAACTCAGCCGCTCATCGTATTTTTAACTATTTCTAGAATAAAAAACGCAACATCAATGTCGCGTTTTGTCAATAAACTTCAACAGTTAGGAGAAAAATTAAGCACGACTCAAATCTTTATCATGTACACCAAGTAGATACAATACACCATCTAAACCTACGCTAGAAATGGCCTGATTTGCATTTTGGCGAACCAAAGGTTTTGCACGGAATGCCACACCTAAACCGGCTATAGATAACATGGGTAAATCATTTGCACCATCCCCCACCGCAATGGTCTGTTCAAGTGAAATACCCATACGTTCAGCAAGTTCACGCAGCAGGAACGCTTTACGCGCACCATCGACAATATGGCCTTTGACTTCGCCTGTAACCATGCCATCAGCAACATCAAGACAATTGGCATGAACTTCATCAATTCCTAATTTTTCTTGCAGGTATTCAGCAAAATACTGGAAGCCCCCAGAAAGAATAGCAGTTCGATAACCCAATGCTTTCAAGGTTGAAATCAGGCGTTCTGCGCCCTCAGTCACGGTTAAACGTTCTGCAATTTGAGGTAAAACAGAAGCATCCATTCCTTTTAATAAGGCGACACGGGCACGGAAGCTTTGTTGAAAATCAAGTTCACCTTGCATGGCACGTTCAGTAATTTCAGCAACTTGCTCCCCTACGCCTGCCTCAATCGCCAGCTCATCAATCACTTCCTGTTCAATCAGGGTAGAGTCCATGTCGAAGCAGACTAAACGGCGGTTACGACGGTAAGCATTGTCTTCTTGAACCGCGACATCGACATTAAGTTCAGTCGATAAACGCAGGCAAGCTGCACGCATTGCCGTGGCATCCAGCATTTGTCCTTTCAAACCAAATTGTACGCAAGAGCGTTTCGGCCCGTCAGCTTGACCCGCTAACTTTGGACGTTCCGACAAACGGGTTACAGTTTCAATATTAAAGCCTTGGTTAGACACAATATTGGTGACTGCTTGTAATTGAGATGCGGTTAATTCTGGTGCAAGTGCAGTCACAATATAACGGGTCTGCCCACCCTCGCTGACCCATTGATCATATTCTGCTGTAGAGATTGGTTTAAAGCGCACAGTTAAACCAATATCATGTGCTAGAATCAAGATCTCCTTCATGGCTAATGCTGTAGCAGTTTGGTCATCTGAAGAAACAACAATACCTAAAGTCAGTTGGTTGTGGATGACGGCTTGTCCAACATCCAAAATTTGTAAAGAATGTACGGACAGTACCTGCATTAATCGTGTAAATTGATTAGGCTGGTCAGGTCCCAAAAATGATATAAGAATGATTTCTCGCATGAATTGACTCGGATCTGAGCTACAACTATTGTAAGAATCATAATCGAATTTGAATATAAATGCCTTGGAAGTTTACGTTGAATGCGCCTAGACAAGGGCTATTTGCTAGCCTACTGATAGTAAGTTTTGCTTTACACACCTTTTTACTGGTTCTTGCGACGACGCATCAACTGAATGCAAATCGCGCCAGTCAGGGACAGCTGATGACCACGCAACTGGTCACAGACAGCCTATCCGAGCTTGAACCGGCCAATACAGTGTCATTGGCATTATTAGCCGACCGTTATGCAACTAACCCGAGTGTAGCCTCTATTCGAATTTTAGATGCGAATAATCAGGTACTTGCAACAGGTGGTTTAACCAAGACACGTCAAGGTGAAGTCTTTGTTCGTGAAGCACTGCAAAATGAAAAGAAAGTCGGCACCATTGAAATCACGTTAATCCAGTCCAGTATTGGTGAAATTTTACGGACTCAATGGCTGGCGATTTTATTATCGCTGATGATTCATGGTCTATTGTGGCTGGCTTATCGTGCGATTGCCCGTCCAAGTCGGACTGAATATCTAGCACGTATCAATAATGAATCACGTCTAAAACATGAAATTCAAACCTTGGCTCAGGCCTTAGAACAAGAACAACACAATGCTGCTGTCGCAGTTGCACAAGCACAGCAAAATGCTCAGGCAAAAGTTAAAGTCAAAGAATCAAAACCTGTGATGCTGGATGACAAATGTATTGCCTTAAATATTCAATTTTATGATCCAAAACAACTCATGGATTCAGTTAATAAAACTGTATCCGTGCCGTATTTCAATTTGTGCCAGATTTTCCTGAATAAAACCGCTGAATTGTGTGTTCAACACTACAAATTAAACAGTTCCGATATTTCCACCGTACATAAATTTGATGAACATGGTGCCACCATTAGCATGTCGGTTGAAACACCAAATGCAGTGCAATGTCTGGTGATGATCAGTACCGTGTTCCAGCTGTTGTCGGATGTGTTATATAAACGCTATCGCGAAGAAAAGCGCTTTGTTTTACAAACCCGCAGTGCGATTTCAAGTCATGTCGATGCCATGCAGCTAACACCAGTCCAAGCGGCAGAACGTCTGGTTCAACAGTTAGCAGCAAAAGAAAGTGCCATTCATTTACCGAATGAATTACTCAAAAATATTTCCGATCGTTTTCAATTGGTCAGCATGCCGAATCCAACCAATGTGTTGACCCGTCATGCGTTTATGATGAACGGAATGGACACTGAAGTGGCTGAATTGGCACAGACTTTCAGAACTGAAATTTTAAAAGCCAAACAATCTAAAGCTTCTTAAAATGGATTCATAAAAAAGCCGAGCACATTTGCTCGGCTTTTTTATCTATTTAAAATAGAAATTTCATGCAACCCCTATTTCGTTTTATTGGCTTTACTGGCCCAATACGTCGCCAATGCGGGTCCTGAAATGTTATGCCATAAACTAAAAATGGCACTCGGCACTGCAGTAACCGGCGATGCAGCGAAATGCACTGCCGCTAAAGCCACACCCAAACCAGAATTTTGCATGCCGACTTCAATGGCAATCGCCTTACTGTCCGCATAAGGCAATTTAAACACTCGACTTGCCCAAAAACCCAGTAAATACCCCAAACCATTGTGTAACGCGACTACAGCTAAAATCAGTAAACCTGATTCTAAAATTTGTGCCTTACTCCCCCCAATAATTGCCGCCACAATGGCAACAATCGCAATCACAGAAATCAGTGGCATCACCTGAATATAACTATCTACTTTTTGCTTCCATACAGCGCGGACAATTAAACCTAAAATGATTGGGAACAGCACGACCTGAAGTATTGAACCCAACATCGACAGGGCATTAATTTCAATCCATTGGCTAGCCAAAAGATAAAAAATCGCAGGTGTCAACACAGGTGCTAAAAGAGTCGAAACCGAGGTACAGGCCACTGATAAAGCAGTATTGCCTTTGGCCATATAGGTAATCACGTTTGAAGCTGTGCCTCCAGGACAACAGCCCACTAAAATCACTCCAATCGCAATTTCAGACGGCAGTTGAAACAAATGACACAACAGATAAGCCAGTCCTGGCATTACCATAAACTGTGCGACCACTCCAACTATGACTGCTTTAGGACTTTGTAAGACTCCTTTAAAATCATCCACGGTCATGGTCATGCCCATTCCGAACATGATAATGCCGAGCATCCAGATGATATAAACTTTCAGCCAGACAAATGCTTCGGGCACAATTAAAGCAATACCTGCAAATAGCACTACCCAAAGCGCAAAGGTTTTTTGAATAAACTGCGTAAAGCGCAAAAAAGCTGACATGGTTCAATCCAATATTTATTCTGGCATCCTGTACTCAATATTATCTGATACAAGAAGCATGAGGAAATTATTGATTATTCCTGCCTCTTAATTGCGCCCTTTATGATGCCAGCTGCTGAATAATATCTTTGACTAAAATGCGTTTCACCCCTGCTGCAAGCATATCTTGCCAGGCATGCTGCAATGACCCATCCAGATCAATGCCCTTGGTGGCATCCGAAATCACATAAGCCTTAAAGCCCAGTTTGCAAGCATCTATCGCCGTCCATGCTACACAAAAATCTGTGGCAATGCCGACAATAAAAACGGTATCAATTCCACGCTCCCTTAAGTAACCCGCTAAACCGGTTGTGGTCTTTCGATCCGCTTCCATGAAAGCAGAATAGCTGTCTATATGTGCATGGAAACCTTTGCGGATAATTAACTGTGCGATGGGTAGGTCAAGATCTGGATGTAGTTCGGCATCTGGCGTGCCTTGAATACAATGCGCAGGCCACAACACTTGAGTTCCATAATCTAATTGAATCGTTTCAAAAGGCTGTTTAGCTATGTGATTTTCAGCAAATGATACGTGGTTATGTGGATGCCAATCTTGAGTAATCACAATATTGTCAAAATACCGCGCCAATTGGTTAATGTTCGGAATGATCTGATCCGCTTGGGCCACAGCTAAGTTACCCCCTGGAGTAAAACCATTTTGTACATCCACCACAATCAAGGCTGTATTGTTTTGCATAATTCGCAGTCCATTCTTTGCATGTTGTCATTTTGGTTAAGCATATAACAAAATAAATTGCAGTATTCAGGCTAGATGGTAAAAATAAAATGACTGTCCATTTAAATCATAGAGAGGCTTTGGCAAATTCGCCTCTATACAGATTCGATAATAAGTATGTCCGATACTCAACTTGATTCAAAGCATTGGCAAAGTTGTTAATTTTGTGGGGCTAAAAAAGTAGAAATAAAATTGAAGTTAAAAAAATAGCCCGCAATCTGCGAGCTATTCTAGACATCAAAAAATTAAGCTGGAGTTTGTAAGCGACGAACCAGAATCAACATGAAAACTGCTGAAATCACGATACATGGAATAGCTGCTGAAATAACACCTGCTGCCCCGAAACCTGCGGCAAGGAGTTGACCTGCAATTGCGGGTCCAAGCATTGCACCTACGCGTCCTACGGCTGATGCCATACCCAAACCTGTTGCGCGCACTTCCGTCGGGTAAACAATACTACCGAAAGCATACAGTACACCTTGGCAACCAATCACGAATGCACCGACCAAGGCTGAAGCCATATACATTTGCGTCAAGGAGCTTGCTGCATTTAAGCAGAATAAACCTGCCAAAATACCGCCGTACATCAAAATGATGACATAGGCTTTTTTCCAGCGGTCCGTCAGCATCCCTAAAATAATCGTGCCGATTGTTGCACTCATCATGAAGAAGAATTGTGCGGTACTGCCTTCTTTACGAGTAAAGCCCAGTTCCATAAACAATGAAGGCAACCAGCTCAACATGATGTAAACCACCATCAAGGTGAAGAAATAGCTTACTGAAATTAAGCAGGTACGCATTACGTTACTGCTATTAAATAAGTCTTTAAAAGAGCCTTGAGTGGTTACCGTGGTTGTTTCCGCATTGGTTTTCGCCTTTAAAAATTCACGTGATTCTGGTAAAAACTTAATCATGATAGGAAGCACGATAATCGGCAACAAACCACCTAGATAGAAAATATTTTTCCAGTCTGAGCCAAAATCTAAACTCGCAACATACGACAAAATAGCCGCACCCACTGGCATACCACAATACATCAAACCCACAGCACGACCACGGTTTTCAGGTCTAACCGCTTCGGAAGCCAGTGTAATCAAGTTTGGCATGGCAGCGCCTAAACCTGCACCTGCTAAAAAACGAACCAGTAAAAGCGTGTTAAAACTGTTTACCCATACTGTACATAAGGTAAATACAGCAAATACTGCAACCGACCAAATCAGTACCTTTTTACGCCCAATACGGTCTGAATATCTTCCACCAATCAGCGCTCCGGGTAACAAACCCAGAATCCCTGCGCTAAAAAACACCCCCAATTGCGAACTATCCAAGCCAAAAGCTTCACGAATGCCGGCTGCGGCAATACCTGCTGCTTGAATATCCAGTCCTTCAATAACTGCAATTAAAAAACAGATAGCGACTGTAATGACGGAGTGTTTGTTATCTGATCTTTCCATTGCAAACTCCTTGTTCAATCAGTGTCCAAAATAGATCACCATCATCCATGAGTCTGAAAATACAAATAACTATCAATAAGTGGAACAAGCGCCCATTGATTGGCAAAAATAGTAGATATCTAGCGTTTTTTTAGCGCAATAACTGATAGTCATAAAAACACTTAATCGCGACTAATCAGCACAAAAAATTTAATACGACAATCAGAATTTCAATTATGAAAATCATCCTGTGCGAAAACGTCAACAATAGATTAATAGTTTTAACTGATTATTCCTTAGGTTTTTAATGATGATTTTTATCTTTTAAACTCTTGGTTTATATAGCTTTCAAGTCTATGGTCATCTTTATTAAATCTTAAATTCCGAGGTTTTTACCCGGAATTGGCGATGGTATTGACTTTAAATCACTTTTATAACAACTTCACTGGCACTTTTGAGTTATAACAAGCGGTCAGTTATATAATGATCCCGATCAAAAACTTAGTGGAATTCGATTGTAAAAGGGGCTTTTGTTCTGTTTGGTAGACTTTTCACTTGCTTTTCATAAAGATTTTAAATGGTTTGACTAAAGCATATTGTTCTTCATCGTTTGTTCGTTCATAATTTGCATAAGCATGAATTCAATTACGTTTAAATCATATTGAAAATGCTATAAATCAGAATAGGTAACCATCCAAATTTATGTTTTTCTACCTCAGCCGGATGGACAAATAGGATATTTTTTTAAAATGACTCAGCAAGCACAGATCATCCAAGGTTCAATTGTCGCAATCGTCACCCCGATGTTTGAAGATGGCAGCGTAGATTGGAAGGGTCTAGAAAAGCTCGTTGAGTGGCATATAGCACAAGGTACAAACAGTATTGTTGCTGTAGGCACAACTGGTGAAGCCTCGACCTTAAGCATGGCAGAACACACCAAAGTCATCGCGGAAATCATTCGTGTAGCCAACAAACGTATTCCTGTCATTGCAGGTACGGGAGCAAACTCTACCCATGAAGCGATCGAACTGACCAAAGAAGCCAAAGATCTCGGTGCCGATGCAGCACTCCTCGTCACACCTTATTACAACAAGCCTACACAAGAAGGCTTATATCAGCATTATAAAGCGATTGCTGAAGCTGTTGATTTACCACAAATTCTATACAATGTGCCGGGGCGTACTGGCGTCGACATGCTCAATGAAACAGTGATTCGCCTGGCCGATATCCCGCAAATTATCGGGATTAAAGACGCAACTGGTGATGTACCGCGTGGTCAAGAACTTATTCAAGGATTACACGGTAAAGATATGACCGTTTACTCTGGGGATGATGCGACTGCATACCAATTGATGGGCTTCGGTGCGAAAGGCAATATTTCTGTGACTGCCAATATTGCACCTAAAGAAATGAGCCAAATATGTGCTGCTGCGGTTGCAGGTGATACAGAACTCGCTGAAGCTTTAAACAATGAAGTTGCAAATTTACACAATATTCTATTTTGTGAATCCAACCCAATTCCTGTGAAATGGGCGCTTCATGAAATGGGATTAATTGGTACAGGTATTCGTTTACCATTAACTCCTCTTGCAGAACAATATCGTACACCGTTGCGTGAAGCACTGAACGCTTCTGGTGTCATTAAATAAAGAGCACAACACTATGCAATTACGTTTTGGTTTAGCCCTTGCACTTTCAGCATTCAGTTTAGTTGGTTGTAGTTCAATGGGAATCAACAATGGTTCTCTGGATTATAAAAATACTGCAACCTTTGAACCTCTGAAGTATCCTGAAGGTTCAATGGTTCGACCTGCAACGCCATTGTATCCGTCTCCGACGGTTGACCCACTTGCGATTGAACATGCACCCAAGCTTGAAAATAAGCGTGGCAACCGTTTTGCTTTACCTCGCCCTGACAACGCTCAGGCAAATGCGCCAACAGATCGCCAGGATGACAGTACAAATGTCGGTCGCCCTCAGTTAGTTCGTGATGGAAATCAAAATCCGTTGCTCAAAATTGATGGAAATTCTGCTACAATTTGGCAGTACACACTTGCTACTCTCAGCAGCCTGAACCATACCATTGTTGGTCAAAGTAAAAATCGTTATGAAGTAACGATTAAGGTCGATCAACAGGTCTATGTCTTAAGACTTACCTCTGTAGGAACGAGTAACAATATCGCTGTGTTCAATGCCGATAATAGCTTTGCAGACCAAGAAAAAGCTGCAGAACTGTTAACCCAGATTTACCAAAATTGGCCAGCCTAGTCGTACTAGGCATTTTTTTTTGAAAAAGGTTCCCCCATGTTGAAACAAACCTTGCTCTATACTGGTAAAGCGAAATCTGTTTATGAAACAGACAGTGCAGATCACCTAATCCTAGTCTTCCGTGATGATGCCTCTGCATTTAACGGCGAAAAAATCGAACAGCTAGATCGTAAAGGCAAGGTGAACAACCGTTTTAACGCCTTCATCATGGAAAAATTAGCTGCTGCTGGCATTGAAACTCACTTTGAAAAACTTCTTTCTCCGACTGAAGTTTTAGTGAAAAAATTAAAGATGGTTCCTGTTGAATGCGTGATTCGTAACTACGCAGCGGGTAGCTTGTGCCGTCGTTTAGGGGTTGAAGAAGGCAAAGAGTTAACACCTTCTACTTTTGAATTGTTCTTCAAAGACGACGCTCTTGGCGATCCAATGGTGAACGAATCTCAAGCAATTGCTTTAGGTTGGGCGACTGCTGAACAACTTGAACAAATGAAAGTGCTGACTTATAAAGTCAACGAAGTCCTTAAAGATTTGTTCGACAAAGGCAATATGCTTCTTGTTGACTTCAAACTTGAATTTGGTGTATTCCACGACCGTATTGTTCTGGGTGACGAATTCTCTCCAGACGGTTGCCGTCTATGGGATAAAGACACCAAGAAAAAACTCGATAAAGACCGTTTCCGTCAAGGTTTAGGCGGTGTGGTTGAAGCTTATGAAGAAGTGGCGACACGTTTAGGTCTCGATCTTTCAGATATTTAATCCGTCTACAGATTCAAAAAACCGGGCTTTAAGCTCGGTTTTTTATGATCGTGAATAAAGGATTCAATCGAATAAATAAATTTATTTAATAAAAAATCATCGTTTTTACACTCTCTACTCAAGCCGCTAATATAATTTCATAGCTGGCAACATTGCAATTGAATCTTGATTGATACCTTGCTCACCAGATCATTGTTTATCCTATAGGATGTATCTCCCCCAAGACATCCTATTTTCAGCCCGATTCTCCATGAATTGGGCTTTTTTTATTGCTGCTGCTGTTCCTGCTGCCAACGACGTTGCTGTAAACGCTCACCTTCCACTTCACGTTTGTTCCGCGCGGACTCATATAACTTAGTACCTTTTAATTCAGGCGGCAAATAGTCTTGCAAGACAAAATGCTCTGGGTAATTGTGTGGATAAAGATAATCCACGCCATAGCCCTGCTCTTTCATCAATTTAGTCGGTGCATTTCTTAAATGTAAGGGTACCGGTAAATTTGCGGTTTTTTCAGCCAGATTTAAAGCTTTATTGATGGCCAAATAAGTACTGTTACTTTTGGCACTGGTGGCCAGATAGACTGCACACTGTCCCAAAATAATACGGCATTCCGGCATACCTACAGCTTGAACCGAACGGAAACATTCTCCCGCAAGAAGCAAAGCATTCGGATTCGAGTTACCAATATCTTCAGACGCCGCAATCAGCATACGACGGGCAATAAAGACCGGATCTTCACCGCCTTTGAGCATGCGTGCCATCCAATACAAAGTCGCATCCGGATCACTACCGCGAATTGACTTAATAAAAGCCGAGACTAGGTCATAATGCTGCTCGCCCGATTTGTCATAGCGGGCAATATTCTGCTGCGCAACTTTCACCACAATGGCATTGGTAATGATATTTTCAAGTTCAGGTTCAAAGGTGCTGGCAATCAGGTCTAGCAGGTTAAGGGCCTTACGTGCATCTCCGGCAGCAAATTGAATCAGTGCTTCATATTCTTCAATTTGAATATATCGTTCTTTTAAAAAGGCATCGTTTTGTAGAGCCTGATTCAATAAGGTTTGAATTGCATCGGCATCTAAAGCATTCAGGCTATACACCTGACAACGCGATAACAATGCACTATTCACCTCAAAGGAAGGATTTTCCGTTGTTGCGCCAATCAACGTGATTTTACCCTTTTCAACCGCATTCAATAAGGCATCTTGTTGTGACTTATTAAAACGGTGAATTTCATCAATAAAGACTACAGGTTTAAGTGAATCACCACTTTGAGCAATGATTTCACGCAGTTCTTTCACTCCAGTATTCAGGGCAGATAGACTGACAAAAGGTCGATCAACCGCCTGTGCCAGAAGTAAAGCAATGGTGGTTTTCCCTACCCCCGGTGGTCCCCAAAAAATAATCGAGGGTAAATGCCCTTGATCAATCATTTGGCGTAAAGGGGCTTGATTACCTAATAAGTGATCCTGACCGATAATTTCTGCTAAATCACGTGGGCGGAGCCGTTCAGGCAGTGGAATATGACTATCTGACATCTTGTTATTTCTTTACTATGCTTAAAACCAGTCTACTATGTAATTTTAATATCGCGTATTTCAATTGAAATGTTTTACAAAAAAATCATCTGGTTTTGAAGCTTGTTGATTCCAGCAGTTTTGCAACAGGCAGCACAAACTTGGCAGGATTAAACTGAGATCAACTAAATATTTTTTAGAAGATCTTTTCCAAGAAGTGTACGGTCAAAATTAGCGTACCCAACGAACAATATAGTCTTCAATATCTGCTTCATTGACTTCAACTTCCGAAATACAGCGCCCTGCGGCCGACTTTTTCGCCTTAATCACACTCTGCCGTGTACCGGTATTTAAATAATGCCAAGACGGCAACTTTTTGCCTTCTTTTAAGCGACGGTAAGCACAACTGGGTGGCAACCAGTGAATGGTGGCCAATTTATCAGGAGTCAGTTGAATGCAATCAGGAACATACTTAAAACGCTCGGCATAATTACTGCAATGCGCTGTTTTGCAATCGAGAAGTTTGCATGAGACCTTGGTATAAGCTACTTCACCAATTTCTTCATCTTCCAGTTTAATCAGACAACATAAACCACACCCATCACAAAGTGCCTCCCACTCAGTAGGATTCAGTTCAGCTAAAGGATATTTTTTCCAAAATTCCGGACGTAATTTGGCAGTCATAAAACGAAAAAAAAGAAGAGAGCTTAGCCATTATTATAGCGTGTTCAAGTTCACAATGTAGGAATGTTATTTTTACTTTGAATCATATATTTACTGTCAAAGTGAACATTTTTTCAACATAAGAATAACACTTTTAGGAATTTCAACGTCCTATACTAAATCTACTTTGAAAATAACAACACTTGGAGAAAGCTTATGTTCCGTTGGGCGATTATTTTTGCAGTGATTGCACTTATAGCCAGTCTGTTAGGTTTCGGTGGTGTCGCCGGTCTATCTAAAGACTTCGCGGTTATTCTACTTGTCATTGCAGTTATTCTAGCAATTGTCGGCTTCCTCTCTCGAGGGAAAGTATAAATTCTTTATACCTCTAGTTTCATAAGAAAGAGCCTATTTAGGCTCTTTTTTATATTAAGAATCCATCTATCCCATTCAAAACAACCTGAATCAAATTAAGCAAAAATTTAAAGTATTTTTCACACATTTAACTCAAGTCACTATTTCAAGCTAAAGAATAAATCCGAGATCTTTTGATTAGGGTCTTAAGTGACGTGGTCTGAACCCTGTGATCAATAAACCAATCGCATAAGCCAAACCCCCCACTATACAAAGTCCAATTACTTCAAATACGCGAATCCATTGTGAAACATCGCCGTTATACCAAGTCAAGGCATACCAAAGTGCCGCAATCATGATGGCATTGGCAATAGCAAACTGAAGGAAAAGTTTCTTCCAGTGCGCTCCAAAGCGGAAAATATCGCGTTGGTGCAGATAAAAATACAACATTCCGGCATTTACCAGTGCAGAACCTGAAGAGGCCAACGCCAACGCCATATGTTCTGCTTCCCAATGGATCAGTTTAAAGAAGCCAATAAAGACTACGTTTAAAATCGCATTGGCTGCAACGGCCATTAAGCCGACACGTACAGGGGTTCTGGTATCTTGCTGTGCGTAAAAGCCCGGCGCAAACACTTTAATCAGCATAAAGGAAATGACCCCAGCACTCATGCATTGCAAAGCCAATGCCGTCATCTGTGTATCTTCTAGGGTGAATTGCCCACGCTGGAACAAGGCCTGAATGATGGGCGTGGACAACATGAACAAGGCAATACTGGCGGGAATACCGACCAGCATAATCACTTTGGCAGCCCAGTCGATCATGCCACGGAACTTGGACTGATCTTGCTCGGCATGACGCATAGAAAGTGATGGCAGGATAACCGTACCAATTGCCACCCCAATTAAGCCCAAAGGCAATTCAGTCATGCGTTCGGCACTGTATAGCCAGGACACCGAACCATCTTGCATGAAGGATGCCCAGATGGTATTCAGCAGCAAATTGATTTGCGTCACCGAAACACCAAATAAGGCAGGCAGCATCAATTTCATGATGCGATCTACACCTTCATGTTTAAAATCAACTTTCGGTGGAATCAGCAGATTTTTACGCCATAACTCCGGGATTTGAATCACCAGTTGCAATACACCTGCAACGACTACAGCCCAACCTAAGGCCATAATCGGTTCAGCCATATACGGCGTTAACCACCATGCGCCTGCAATCATGGTGATATTCAGTAAGACTGGCGCAAAAGCTGGGGTCGAAAATGAACCATAACTGTTTAAAATACTGCTGGCAAAAGCAGTCAGCGACATAAACAGTAAATATGGAATCGTCAGACGGAACATGTCCGTGGCTAAGGCAAATTTTTCTGGATCACTATGGAAACCCGGTGCATAGATATACAAAATCGCCGGTGCAGCAATCATGGCAATAAAGGTCAGTGCGGTCATAAAGGTCGCCAGACAACCAAATACCCGACTAATCAGAATTTGCACTTCAGCATGGGTTTTTGTGGTTTTGTATTCGGTTAAAACCGGAATAAAGGCTTGCGAAAAGGCCCCTTCGGCAAACAGCCGCCGAAAGAAGTTCGGAATACGGAAGGCAACCACAAAGGTATCAAAATCTTTACCTGCACCAAACACATTCAGCAAAACCACATCCCGGACTAGACCCAAAACCCGAGACAACATGGTCATTGCACTGACAATAAAGGTCGACCGCCACAGTGCCATCATTTCCACCCAGTATTAAAATAAGTCGCTATTGTAAAGAAACTTCACAGGAATTTCGTTGTTAAATCATAAACTCGAGCAGCTATTGATCTGCTTTATATTGTTGTATTAAAGCTCTGGTTTTTGGCCAATCAAAAAAAGGCCCAGGATCAGTTTTACGTCCTGACGCAATATCCGAATGCCCTGCCAGATGTTGCAATATCTTCGGATAGGTCTCCTGCAAGGTCGTAATCACCTTTGCCAATGTATTGTATTGTACATCCTCAAAAGGCTGGTCATCGCTGCCTTCCAGTTCAATACCAATGGAATAATCATTACATTCTTTTTTGGCCAAATAGCTGGAACGCCCTGCATGCCAGGCGCGATCATTAAAATTCACGAATTGCAAAACCTCACCACTGCGCAAAATTAACAGATGGGTCGACACCTGCATGCCTTCAATGGTTTGAAAATAAGGATGAACCGACCAATCCAGCTGGTTTTGAAAAAACTGTTCAATATAGCCACCGCCAAATTGCGAGGGCGGCAAACTGATGTTATGCACCACCACTAACTGAATTTCAGTATGTTCGGGGCGTTGATTATAGTTCGGGGATGGTACTTGCCTTGCACCGATCAACTGACCATCGATGACCTGAAAAGACGGTGCCTGTTGCATATTCCTATCCTCAGTTTTATTCGTCTAAGTAGATGATTTTAGCGTAATCCTAAAACTTTAAACTTAAAATCTCAAACTCCCCGAATAAAATCCATTGAAAAACCATTTCTTTTAAATGAACAGTGCTAATATAACGCGCAATTTTCATGGCTTAAAAAAGATACGGAATTCTGATGAGCATCTCTCAATCTTTGTTAGAACACGCAATCCAGATCAATATTCAACAGGCTTTACAAGAAGATATTGGCGAGGGTGATATCACCGCTTTATTGACTCCTGAAGACGAACAAGCCACTGCAACCATCATTAGCCGTGAAGATATGGTTCTGGCGGGTCAACCTTGGGTGAATGCTTTAATCCAGACCTATGATTCATCGGTACAAGTGACTTGGCTTAAAAATGATGGTGACCGTGTCCAAGCCAATGAAGCCTTTTTAAAACTGGCCGGTTCTGCACGCAGCTTACTGACGGTTGAACGCCCTGCACTAAATTTTGTACAAACACTTTCTGCGGTAGCAACGAAAACAGCGGAATATGTAAAACAATTAGAAGGTTTAAACACCAAATTGCTCGATACCCGTAAAACCCTTCCCGGCTTACGTATTGCACAAAAATATGCCGTAGCGATTGGCGGTGGTCAAAACCATCGCATTGGTTTGTTTGATGCCTTTTTAATTAAAGAAAACCATATTATGGCAGCAGGTGGCATTACTCAGGCGATTGCCAAAGCGCATAACATTGCACCGGGTAAACCTGTAGAAGTTGAAGTTGAAACTTGGGATGAACTCAATCAAGCCTTGGAAGCCCATGCCGATATCGTAATGCTGGATAATTTCAGTCAACAGCAAATGATTGATGCGGTAAAGCATGTGGCAGGTCGTTGTAAGTTGGAAGCTTCGGGCAACATCACCATTGACAACTTACGTGAAGTGGCAACGTCTGGTGTCGACTATATTTCGATGGGCGTTTTAACCAAAGACGTCAAAGCGGTTGATTTATCAATGCGCTTTAATGCCTAAGTCTGCTCAGTATCATTTCTTGATTGAGATTTCGGTTTAGATGTGAAATCCTGAATTTCACTGGAGAGTGTGTTCTGTTGCCAAGCGGATTGGATCGATTCTTTTTTTGAAGCCCTTGGATCACTGGTCATCAGCGCCAGCGTTACCACGGCTAAAACTAAGATAATGATATTTAACATCTACTCCTCCTGTAAAATAAAACCTGATTCTAAGCACTGAATATGAACTTGATCTTAAGCCTGCGTTTCAAAAGGTGCAGCTATTGCAGCCTTTTTGTATCCAGTCGTTTCAGCAGATCTATATAAAAAACGCACCTTGAGGTGCGTTTTTTATTTCTTAATTAAACAACTTACCAGCCTAAAGCTTCCTGTTGTTTTTTGATTAATTCTTGAATGCCTTTTTCAGCCAGTTCAAGCATCTCGTTACACTGTGCACGCGTAAAGGGTTTTTCTTCGGCAGTACCTTGCAGTTCAATAAATTCGCCTGCTTGTGTCATGACCACATTTAAGTCGGTTTGACAGCTTGAATCTTCTTCATAACACAGATCCAATAACGCTTCATCTTTATACATACCGACAGAAATCGCAGCCACCAAGCCTTTAAGTGGGTCTTGCTTAATTTTCTTTTTCTCAAGCAATACATTCATTGCATCAATGAGAGCTACGGCTGCCCCAGTAATAGCTGCGGTACGTGTACCACCATCTGCCTGAATCACATCACAGTCAATGGTAATAGTATTTTCACCCAGTTTTTTCAAATCGACCATGGCACGCAAGCTACGACCAATCAGACGCTGAATCTCTTGAGTACGGCCACTCTGTTTACCACGAGCGGCTTCACGGTCACTACGGGTATGCGTTGAACGTGGCAACATACCGTATTCAGCAGTGACCCAACCTTGTCCCTTACCTTTAAGAAAACGTGGTACTGAATTATCAATACTTGCGGTACAAAGAACTTTAGTATGACCAAATTCAATCAATACTGAACCTTCCGCATAACGCGTATAGTTGCGGGTAATTTTTACGTCACGTAATTGATCTACTGTACGTTGGTCGATACGCATAATGGGTTCTCTTTGGCTAAAATTCATTGCGGCCTAGTATAACAGAAGCAAGCTTGAAGGTTTTGCTGACAGACTGTCGATTGACAAAAACCATAAAATCACGCTGCTTCTATTTAGCCACCAGTTGAATTAGCCTCCCATTATGCTTAGCTCAAACCCCTTTCTATTTCACTTTAAAAGCGAAATAATGTTTTTAACTTCTGTTTCGATTGCATAATCGAAGCTGTCCAGGAATTCGGTAAAGAACATTTGGCTAAACGTACCCAAACACTGCCAAACTGTTTCATAAAACTGGCTTCGTTATAGTGAATGCCATACTCTGCGCATAAGGCACGAATTTTGGGTGCCGCTTCTGCATAACGGTTAGCCGGCATATCCGGGAATAAATGGTGTTCAATTTGATGACTCAAATTACCACTTAAAATATGCAACCATTCTGTGCCACTAAAGTTACTCGATCCACGAATTTGACGTAAATACCATTCTGCCCGGGTTTCAGTTTCGGTATTATCTGGTTCAAAAGTTTCTGTATCTTCAGTGAAATGACCATTAAAGATCACCGCTGATGCCCATAGACTACGAATCACATTCGCCACGGCATTTCCGGCAAATACAGGTAAAGCATTCGGCCCCGCAATCAGCGGGAAAAATACATAATCTTTGGCCACCTGACGCACCGCTTTTTTACGGAATTTCGCTGAGTCGACCCAAACCTCTTTCCAGGTTTTGGTTTTATAGGCAATTGCATCTTCCAAATGTAGGTTTTGTAAGCCCACATACCATTCGAAAAACACCATCAATTGCATGGCTAAAGGAATATTGAATAAAAAGCGTGGTTCCCATTTTTGCGCCTCACTGACACGAATCAGGCCATAGCCAACATCATGGTCTTTGCCAATAATATTGGTATAAGTATGGTGAATATAGTTATGGGTATGCTTCCAGTCATCGCCGGTTGCCATGGTATCCCAGTCATAATTGGCACCATTCAGATTCGGGTCATTCAGCCAGTCAAACTGACCATGCATCACGTTATGACCCAGTTCCATATTTTCCACGATTTTGGACAGACCCAACAAACCTGTACCCATCAACCATACTGGTGGAATCCAGCCGCCAAACATTAGCATACCGCGAGAGGCGATTTCGCTATAACGGACAAAATCACGAATTTTATAGATATATTGCGCATCTTGCTCGCCAATACTGTCCATAATTTCACGGCGAATGGCATCGACTTTCTCACCAAATTCAGCAGTTTGTTTAGCGCTCAGATGTTTTGATTTGCTGTTTTCTAGAAATTTAACTGACATATTCATTATTTTTCTCCTGAGTCATGCTCCAGCACCTATTCATCGCAAGTGTGAGCAGAACTAAAATTTTTAAAGGTTGATCACTACAGGACTGACAGCTTGGCTAATACACAATTTAATTTGAGTATTGCTATCGTGGTCAATTTCACCGGTCAGCAAGTTTTTGGTTGAGCCGCTGACTTTGGTACAGGTACAGGTATTGCAAATACCCATACGGCAACCATGTGCTGGTCTTAGCCCCGCCTGTTCGGCACTTTCAAGTAAATTGGTTTTTGCTTCAAATTCTTGTTGGGCTCGTAGAAATACCACCGGTTGTACGGCTGCAGTTTCATCGACAACGACCTGGAAATATTCCTGTTTGAGTTGATCGGCAATCCCCAAGTGTTGATAAATCTGGTTCAGGCTTTGCATCATCCCCTTGGCACCACAGGCATAACTTTGGCGTTGCTTGAAATCGGCTACCCTACTTTCGAGGAGTTCTACGCTTAAATGCTGCTTCTGGGCTACGGTATTAAAATGATGGTAGTGGAACTGTGGATATTGTTCAGCCAATTGCATTAATTCACTATGAAAAGCATTGTCACGAGTAAAATAGAGCAGATCAATCTGCTTTACCTTTTGAGTCAGTGCCTGCTCTAACAGTGAATAAATAGCAGTAATGCCGCTACCTGATGCCAGTAATAGAATAGAATCCTGAGATGAACTTAATGTGAAATCGCCCTGAACTTGAGAAATTTCTACCACGCTGCCTCGGGCTAAATGCGTTAAGGCATTGGATACTTTACCTTGGCGTTTTACTGCAATCACAATGTTGCCCTGAGCGGTAATTTTTACAATCGAGTAACTACGTTGCTGACGAACACCTGCAATCACCACAGTCACTAAAATACTTTGCCCAGCACTAAATGCTTTTGCCTGAAAGTTATGATTAGGCTGAAGCTGAATTTGATAAAAGTCTTCATTCAGCATGTGGACATCGACAATACTGGCTTTCACTTTTTTCCATGCCCAAACTGGATTCACTTTTTCAGCAATAAAATCGATGAAATCTTCTCGAATCCATTGCGGTTGGTACTGCATCACATGACTCATATGAGGTTCCTCTTTTTTATTGCTGGTTATTTATTTGAGTGAACAGGTGTTCTTACAGTGAACACTTGTACACTATTATTATTTTTTACTTCAGTCAACACCTGTTCACTGACATTCGTCGTTTAATTTGTTTTTTTTTGATAGACTTCAGGCAGAATTTTTTTAGGGTAGTCGAATGTCGATACGGGATGAGCGTAAACAACAAAGCCGCCAAGCACTTTTGGATGCCGCGCTTGCTTTAAGCACGTCTGGACGTTCTTTTAGTAGTATCAGTTTGCGTGAAATCGCGCGCCACGTCGGTTTGGTGCCGACTGCGTTTTATCGCCATTTTCAAGACATGAATGAGCTTGGACTCGAATTAGTCGATCACGTTGCCCTGCATCTAAAAGGCATTCTGCATCAACTTGGACAAGCTTATATCTACCAACCGAATACCAAAGCGAAAATCAGCCTAGACCTGTTTTTCCAAGCGGTTGAGCATAATCCTGAACCGTGGGTATTCATGATTGCCGAGCGCTGGGGTGGATCAGAAGTGATTCGTCAGGCCATTGCACGGGAAATTAATTTCTTAATTGAAGACTTGGCCAACGATTTATGCAAAATGGAAACAGTACAGCACATCCGCAATCTACAAGACCTTCAGGTGATTTCAAATATTTTAATTAATTTATCCTTTACTTGGGCAATGACTTGGATGGATATCAATCGTCACTATCAGGCGGATGAACGGATAGAACAACAAATAAAATTTAAGCTGCAAACCATTACCCAGGTACATGTCATTTTTCGCGGAATCTCCAACTGGGATACCACACTGGCAGCAGTAAACAAGTAATCGCTCAAGATGAGAGATAAAAAAACCCGCAATGATTGCGGGTTTTTTAGTACATCCAACTTATTTGGCTTTACGCTCTTTTTCCACCAGGTAGCTCACCACTTGAGTTACTTTCGCATCTTCACCTTGAACCACATATTTACCATTTACCACGACCGCAGGCACACCGCTCAGTTGGTATTGTTGTGCCAATTTCTTCGATTGAGCCACTTTAGAAGTAATCGCGAATGAATTAAACATGCTGTTAAATTTGGCTTCTGGTACGCCATATTTTACAAAGAATTTGGCTTGTGATTTTTGATCAAAAATCTGTTGACCACCGGCATGAATGGCATGGAATAAAGGCAAGTGAGTTTTCTTACGAACGCCTAATGCTTCAGACACATAATAACCACGCGCGCCTTGCTCCCATAGAGGGTTCATCGCAGCAGGTGTACGCACAAAGTTGACATCTTTAGGAATTTTTCTGAGCCAAGCCTGCATATGTGGTTCTAATTTAAAGCAGTGTGGACAGCCATACCAAAAGAACTCACGTACTTCAATTTTTCCAGGAACTTCAACTTTACCTGGGTTGGCAACCACGGTGTAATCTTTACCCGCGACAAAATTGGCAGCCATTGCGGTGCCCGAAAAGGCAAAAACAGCAGTAGCAACACTACCTAAAAGGAATTTTTTCATTGACCTTATTGTCCTCTAAATCGTTATGATTAAGTTATACGATGACTATAAATCAATTATGCCGAATTCGTTTTCATTCTGTGAACTTTTTTACAGCTTTTATCGCTTTTTTGAGAATAAACGCTACACTAAGCCCCTATAACTTTTTTTAAAATATAACGACTTGATTGAGGTGAGACCGATGTCGCAATTGAATGTTGATCCACAAGAAATTGCCAAATTTGAAGCGTTCGCAGCCATATGGTGGGATCAGCATTCTGAGTTCCGTCCCCTGCATCAAATTAACCCTTTACGCTTAAATTGGATTGATGAACATTCAGGTGGCATTGCCGGCAAAAAAGTCCTCGATGTCGGCTGCGGTGGCGGTATTTTGTCTGAAAGCATGGCACGTCGTGGTGCCCAAGTTTTAGGCATCGATATGGGTGAAGCCCCTTTAAATGTAGCGCGTCTTCATGCAGAACAAGAAAATGTGACCAATATTGAATATCGCCAAGTTCCAGTAGAACAGTTGGCAGAAGAACAAGCAGGACAATATGACGTGGTCACGTGTATGGAAATGCTGGAACATGTACCCGATCCGGCATCCATTATTCAAGCTTGCCAAAAGTTGGTCAAACCGGGTGGTCATGTATTCTTCTCGACCATTAACCGTAATCCAAAATCTTACTTGTTTGCAATTATTGGTGCGGAATATGTCCTTCGAATGCTCGCCAAAGGCACGCATGATTATCATAAATTTATCAAACCTTCGGAACTTGCGCATGACATTCGCAGTGCCGGCTTAAAACTTAAAGACATGACCGGTTTGCATTTTAATCCCATTACCAAACGTTATTGGCTGGCACCGAATGTCGATGTGAACTACATGGTTTATACGGTAAAAGAAGGTGCTGAATGAAAGCTGTACTGTTTGACCTAGATGGCACGCTGATTGACACCGCTGCTGACTTTATCCGTATTATTCAAGACATGTGCCGCGATAAACAATGCGAGATCGTGGCTGATGATCTGATTCGTACTCAAGTGTCGGAAGGCGCACGTGCCATGGTGAAACTGGTCTATCCGGAACTTGAGGTAGAAGATCCGGTTTTTCTCGCCCATCGGCAACGTTTTTTAGATCTGTATGGCGAAGATATTGCAGTAGAAACTGACCTGTTTGCAGGCATGTATCCGCTGCTTGAAGAATTGGAAAGCCACGATATTCCTTGGGGGATTGTGACCAATAAACCACGCTGGCTCAGTGAATCCCTGCTAAAAGCGCTCAATTTGACTGATCGCTGTGCCGTTCTGGTTTGCCCGGAAGATGTCAGCAAAACCAAGCCTGATCCTGAACCGATGTATCTGGCAGCCCAGCACATTCAGATTCGACCTGAAGACTGTATCTATGTTGGCGACCATCCACGTGATATTGATGCCGGTCGTAATGCCAATATGTACACCATTTTGGCCGGCTATGGCTATTTACCATTGCAACACAAAGATGACTTAACAGCATGGCAGGCTGATTGTATAGTCAAAACAGTTGCCGAATTACATCAGGTAATTAATCAGTTGGTCATCTCAAAGCAACATAACAATTCTCTGATTTCATAAAGACATAAAAATACGATAAACGAGGAGGTATGCAATGAAATATTCAGAATATCAACCTCGCCCCGATCTGTTAAAAGATCGCATTATCCTGATTACAGGGGCGGGCGATGGTATTGGTCGTGCAGCTGCAATTAGTTATGCCCTGCATGGGGCAACAGTCGTCCTGCATGGACGTGCCTTAAACAAGCTTGAAGTCATTTATGATGAAATTGAAAGCTTGGGTGCACCCCAACCCGCTATTCTGCCTTTGCAACTCTCCAGCGCCTCTTCTCGAGACTATGAGTTACTGGTCGATACTTTAGAAAAACAATTTGGTCACCTCGATGGCATTTTGCATAACGCCGGTATTCTGGGTGAACGCACAGAACTCGCCCATTACCCGGTCGATGTCTGGGACGATGTGATGGCGGTGAATCTGCGTGCGCCATTTTTACTGACACAAACCCTGTTACCACTACTACAAAAATCTGAGCATGCCTCTGTGGTTTTTGCCAGTTCCGGTGTAGGTCGTGAAGCACGTGAGCGTTGGGGGGCCTACTCTGTATCAAAAATTGCCATTGAAGCAGTCAATCAGATTTTTGCCAAAGAAAATGTTTATCCCAATGTGCGTTTTAACTGTATTAATCCGGGCGCAACACGGACGGCCATGCGTGCCAAAGCCTATCCGGATGAAGATCCAAAAACCTTGGCAACCCCTGAAATGATTATGCCGGCCTACCTGTATTTAATGGGTGACGACAGCTTGCATCTGAATGGTCAAAGTATTGATGCGCAGGATTAATCTTTAAAAAGATCAAAAAGGGAGCCTATGCTCCCTTTTTTTATTACCTCCTTTGAGGAGAGAATTTTTAGATAATAAAAAATTATAAATCGTATTTTTAAATAAATTTAACAATAATATTCGGTTTTTCAAATTTAAAGGTTAAGCTTATGCTTATTGATATTGAAAAAAACCCCATATAAGGAATAGATTATGGCTGATCAACAACGTAAAATTGAAACGATCCGTAGTATTAAAAAATTACAGCTTTCAAATACATTGATTACCCGTTTAGATGATGCAGGACAAGCAGACGCAATTGCAGAGGCTGTGAACTCACTTCAAGACCTTGCTGAGCAATGGAACTAGAACAGTTTTATTGAACAGTCAGCATAGGGCTGTTGCAGCCTTTAATCAGAACAATTTCGAGCAAATAAAGCACTATCAAAAATTTGATACAAATTTTTCATCAATATCCTGTTTTTGTAGTATTTAATATCGATATAAAATTTCTTTAGATTTTTAAATCGTGAGATATTTCTGCATAATATCCTTATTATCTCTGCATTTTTTAATAAATGAGTGATTTATCTTCACAGTTTCTCTGCAATTTTTTCGTACATTAGCATGATTGAAATTAATAATTTTTCTATGAGGATTCAACATGAAAAAGATTTTGACAATTTTGGCAATCTCTTTCAGTGCATTGATGGCAAACAGTGTAACCACTGCTGCACCTCACGAGAAACACGATAACAATCGTGGTTGGGATCAATCACGTCATCAGCAATCAAATAATGGTCGAGATTTTCGTGACCAGGATGATGGCGATGATCGTATGCAAGATAAACGCCGTGTTCGGGAAGAACGTGGGGTAAAACGTCTACAACAGCATAAATGGCAAACCGGTTATGTAATGCCGCAGCATTATCGGGGTAACGGTTATAAAGTCGATTACAAAAGCCATGACTTGCCAAGACCCTCTCGTAACCAGCAGTGGTATAAAATTAATAATGACTATATTTTAGTCGACACTGACAGTAATAATATTATTCGTATTCAGGGTTTCTAAATTCAGTTTTATATTCTCTACACCCAAACTCCGGTTTGGGCTTTTTTTTATTTTTAAAAAATCGTTTGTTTTAACAGCAAGGCTTTGACTGTAAGCTTTTCAGGGTTTTTAAAAATCTTCTTTTTTTCTCCATCAATTTCACAATTCACCTATATAGCTCTCATTTTTTATCTCTAATTTTTGGTTAATTTTGTCTTATCGAAAATATATTTAAAAATGATCTAAGGTGAACGTCATGAAAAAAGTTTTAACAACAATTGCACTGTCTTTATCTGCATTGATGGCTACTTCTGCGATGGCAGCGCCGGATCATCGTTATGATGATCGTCAACGCTATAACCATGCACCCTCACATCAGGACAACCGTTGGGATAATAACAAGCGTTATGATAATAAACGGGTAAACCCGAGTCGTGACTGGCGTGCAGGGCAAAATTTCCCGCGTGTATTCAGCTCATCGAGCTATAAAGTGAGCGACCGTGATGCACGCCGCTTACCGAATACCAACCGTTATCAACAATGGTATAAAGTGAATGGCGACTATGTACTGGTAAACGAACGTACCGACCGTATTGTCCGCATTATCAACTAAAATCGGTTTAAATTTCTGATTACTTAAAAACACCTGAATGTGATTCAGGTGTTTTTTTAATTTTTAGCTTCCCCACAGTCATTTTTTCATTAGAATCAAAGCAGGAATTTTTTTTAATTTGAGATAAGTATGCACGCGAATTCATCGGAAACATCACAAAGCACAACTTTGCAATATGTGCATTGGTTTCGACATTCTGCGCCTTATATCAATGCCCACCGCAATAAAACCTTTGTTATTATGTTTGATGGTGAAGCGGTACAACATGAAAATTTCCAGCATATTATTCACGACCTTGCCCTGCTGCATTCTTTAGGTATTCGTCTGATTCTGGTGCATGGCGCACGTTCACAAATCAATCAGAACCTAAAAGCCAGCGGCATTCAAACCCCATTTCATAATCATCGCCGGATTACCACACGTGAATCTTTAAGCTGCGTGATGAATGCAGTGGGTTCAATTCGTTTGCAAATCGAAGCGCTGCTTTCAATGGGTCTGGCCAACTCACCGATGTACGGCGCACGAATTGATGTCATTTCAGGTAATTTTGTCACCGCAAAACCCTATGGCATTCGTGATGGGATTGATTTCCAGCTGACCGGTGAACTGCGTACCGTAGACACCGATGCCATTCAACGTCATCTTAAAAATCATAATATTGTCTTGCTGGGTCCAACCGGTTATTCCAACACAGGTGAAGTATTTAACCTGGTCGCGGAAGAAGTCGCCACCAATACCGCCATTCTGCTTAAAGCCGACAAGCTGATTTTCCTGGGTAAACAACAAGGTCTGGTCAATGGATTGGGGCAATTGCAGCGTGAAATTCCGCCGCATCAACTTGATCAGCATATTCTGCAATATCAGGACTCCAATCCGGATATTGCGTTGCAGTTACGTGGTGCGAAAAATGCCTCACTGCAAGGTGTACGTCGTGTACATTTAATTTCTTATACCTATGATGGCGCATTGCTGGAAGAACTGTTCACCCGTGATGGTACAGGCACCATGATGACCAATTCACATTATGAAGAAGTGCGTACTGCAAATATTCAGGATGTCGGTGGCTTGATGAAACTACTTCGCCCGCTTGAGGCTGAAGGCATTTTGGTTTATCGCTCACGGGAACGCTTAGAAAGTGAAATTGAGCAGTTTTCTGTGATTGAACGTGATGGTATGATTTTAGCCTGTGCTGCGCTTTATCCGATTCCAGCTTCAGCCCATGAAATCAAATCGGCCGAGATTGCCTGTGTCGCGGTCGATCCCACCTATCGCAAGTCCAATCGTGGTAGTCAAATTTTGTATTATTTGGAAGACAAAGCCAAAAAAATGGGCATTCAGCAACTGTTTGTATTGACCACACGTACTGCACACTGGTTTGTCGAACACGGTTTTGAACCCGCGAGTGTCGATGATCTGCCCAATGCACGTCAGGCGCTGTATAACTATCAGCGCAATTCTCTGGTATTTAAAAAGCCACTTTAAAGTGGCTTTTTTTATCGCTGCTATAGCTTTATTTTTTATATCTTTATGTTTTATTTTGAGGAATCGGACTATTTTTACTTATGCTATTTTTTTCATAAACATATAGCTGCACCGTATTTACAATTAAAATAAAGAAATATCAATAATTTAAAATATTAAAACAGTCTATTTTATTGTTCTTATAAATCACTTTTTCTCCTAAGTTTTTCTTTTTTTTATTTATCTTTTTTTCTCACTAAGAATTCCTATTTTTTTATTTTTTTCGAAAAAGAAAAGGCTTTAGCGTGTCTGTTCATTATTCAATACTTCCTGTTGCGGAGCGACATTCATGAGCACCATTCAAGCAAAATTCTGGGCGAAATCACTACTCCTTTCTTCAGTAGTTGCTGGTGCAATGATGATGTCTGGCTGTGGCAAAAAAGAAGCTGAAACGGTCACCTTAAATATCGGTTTTCAAAAATATGGCCTGTTGCCGATTATTAAAGAACGCGGCACTTTAGAAACAGCATTAAAAAACCAAGGCGTCCATGTGAAATGGGTGGAGTTTCCTGCCGGTCCACAACTGCTTGAAGGTTTAAATGTCGGCAGTGTCTCCTTGGGTGAGGCCGGTGAAGCACCTCCTATTTTTGCTCAGGCAGCCAATTCGAATCTGGTTTATATCGCCAACCAACCGCAAGCGCCTAAAGCTGAAGCCTTAATTGTGCAAAAAAATTCAGCTATTCAAAACATCCAGGATTTAAAAGGTAAACGTGTTGTCCTGAACAAAGGCTCAAACGTGCATTACTTATTACTCAAATTACTTCAAGCCAACAACCTGAAACTGGATGACATTCAAGTGGTGTATTTACCGCCTTCCGATGCACGTGCCGCTTTTGAAAAAGGTGCAGTCGATGCCTGGGTGATTTGGGATCCATTCTTTGCGGCTGCTGAACAGCAAATTGGGGCACGTGTCATTGCAACAGGTGAAAACTTGGTCAGCAATCATCAGTTTTATTTGGCAGATCGTAAATTTGCCGAGCAACATCCGAATGTGCTGAAAGCTGTCGTAAACGAATTAAACACGACTACACAGTGGGTCTCACAACATCAAGATGAAGCGGCCAAACTCCTGGAAAAACCAACAGGACTGTCCAGCGGCATCCTTCAATCCTCCATTTCCCGTATGGGTTTTGGTGTACAACCAATTTCTGACGAAGTGGTGAAAAAGCAGCAAGATGTTGCCGATGCATTTTATAACCAGAAACTGATTCCAAACAAAATTAATATTCAAGCTGCACTTTTAGCCAAGTAATAACAGAACAACAGAGGACTCGACAATGAATCAACATCAGCAACACAACAAAGCAACTTCCTGGTTCAAAACCTCCAGTCATGGCATGAACGCGATGCTGATTGCTTGTGCGATGTTGGGTTCAAGTGCAGCTTGGGCAGTCGATCCTTCGGTTAAAGAACTGCGGATTGGTTACCAAAAAAGTTCCATTAACTTTGCTGTAGCCAAAGAGCAAAAGCTATATGAGAAAGAATTTCCAAACGCAAAAATAACATGGAATGAATTTCCAGCCGGTCCGCAAATTTTAGAAGCACTTGCTGTAGGTTCGGTAGATATTGGCGTCACTGGCGATACGCCGCCTGTATATGCACAGGCAGCCAATAAGCCTTTGTATTACATTGCTTATGAGGCAGCTAAACCTTTGGCATCCGCAATTTTAGTCCCTAAAAACTCGAGCCTAAAAAAACTGAGTGATTTGAAGGGCAAACGTATTGCATTGCAAAAAGGCTCAAGTGCTCATTATTTGGTGGTTCAAGCCGTAGTGAAGGCTGGCTTGAAATGGACAGATATTCAACCGATATGGCTCAGCCCTGCAGATGCACGGGCAGCATTTCAAAAAGGTGCTGTGGATGCATGGGCCATCTGGGATCCATATTACGCATCGACTCAACTTGAAGATCAAGCCAAAGCCCTTGCCTCAGGTAAAGGCCTCAGTCCAAATTACACCTTCTATCTGGCGGCACCTGAATTTGTAAAACAGCATCCACAAGCCATTAAAGGTGTAATTCAACAGATTAATTTAGCCGATGCATGGGTACAAAAGAATCAGCACGCGACTGCAAATTTAATTGCAAAAAACACCGGCTTAAAGCCTAACGTGAGCCTCACTTTTGTTCAGCGCCGTCAGCGCCCCTCTCTTGCAGCACCTTTGACTAAAAAAGTGATTTCGGAACAGCAGCAACTGGCAGATCGCTTTAGTGAACTCAAAATCATTCCTAATCACATCAATATTCAGCAAGCCGTTTGGGCAGGCAAATAATCTAAGGATCAAAGCAATGAAAATTTTCTGGTTTATACCTACGCATGGTGACAGTCGTTATTTAGGCACAAGCAAAGGCGCACGTCAGGTCGATCATGCTTATATGAAACAGATTGCCGTAGCGGTAGATAACTTGGGTTATGAAGGCGTACTCATTCCAACCGGCCGCTCATGTGAAGATCCGTGGATTACAGCAGCCAGCCTGATTGATGCCACCAAAAATTTAAAATTCCTGGTTGCGCTACGTCCCGGGGTGACGACTCCGGCACTGGCTGCGCGTATGGCTGCCACTTTTGACCGTTTATCGAATGGTCGTGTTCTGCTTAACCTGGTTACCGGTGGTGATGAGCAAGAGCTGAAAGGTGACGGCGTTTATGAAGATCATGCGACGCGCTATAAAACTGCCGCTGAATACACCACCATATGGCGTGAGATTTTAAAACGTTCACATAGCGGTGAAAGCTTCAGTTTCAATGGTGAACGTTTACAAGTGGAAGACGCCAAATTGCTTTATCCACCTGTGCAACACCCCTATCCCCCACTTTGGTTTGGAGGTTCTTCAGATGCCGCAGTCGATTTGGCCACCGACCAGGTCGATACTTATCTAACATGGGGTGAGCCACCTGCAGCAGTGAAAGAAAAAATTGAAAATGTCAAAGCCAAAGCTGCAGCTAAAGGGCGTAGCCTAAATTACGGTATCCGTTTACACGTGATTGTTCGTGAAACCAATCAACAGGCATGGACTGCCGCGGAAGAACTGATTCAGTATGTGGATGATGCAACCATTGCCGCTGCACAACAAAAATTCAAACAAATGGATTCGGTCGGCCAACGTCGCATGGCTGAACTGCATAACGGTGACCGCAGCAAACTTGAAGTGTCTCCGAACCTGTGGGCAGGTGTAGGTCTTGTTCGTGGTGGTGCAGGTACGGCATTGGTGGGCGATCCACAAACTGTTGCAGACCGCATTCAGGAATATGCTGACTTGGGTATTGATACTTTTATTTTCTCAGGCTATCCGCATCTGGAAGAATCCATCCGTTTTGCTGAACTGGTGTTCCCGTTACTGCCTTTGCAAACCCGTAAAAAATTGACCCAACCGAATCTGACTGGTCCTTTTGGTGAAATCGTGGCAAATAACTACGTACCAGATGAGGCGAAACAAGAAGTAAAAACTCAGGAGCCGGCCTAATGAGTAAAAGCGTTTCTGCCGAAGCCTTGGCTCAAAAAAAGGTTTCACGTGGAACACAATTTGGGCAGCATTTGCTGCCTTGGTTGGTTCCCATTGCCCTGATCTTGATTTGGCAAATTGCATCTACTACCGGGCTTTTGGAAAGCTGTATTTTGCCTGCACCGACGGCGGTCATAACTGCATTCTGGCACCTGCTTCTCAGTGGTGAACTCTGGCAGCATGTCAAAGTCAGTGCTGGACGTGCCTTACTCGGTTTATTGGTTGGCGGTGGTTTAGGCTTATTACTTGGTCTACTGAATGGTTCTTCTAAGACGGCATCGACCCTGCTCGACACCACCTTGCAAATGATCCGTAATATTCCAGCTTTGGCTTTAATTCCTTTGGTGATTCTATGGTTCGGAATTGATGAGTCAGCCAAACTTTTTTTAGTCGCTGTCGGTGTTTTTTTCCCGATTTATATCAACACTTATCATGGGATTCGTTCAGTTGATCCGCAACTGATCGAGATGGGTAAAAGCTACGGTTTGACTCGTGGACAGTTATACAAAGAAATTATTTTACCGGGTGCCATGCCCTCCATTCTGGTCGGTTTGCGCTTTGCATTGGGTCTGGTGTGGGTACTGCTCATTGTGGCAGAAACCATTTCAGCACAATCCGGCATTGGCTACATGACCATGAATGCACGTGAATTCTTACAAACCGATGTGGTGCTGGTTGGGATTTTGCTCTACGCCCTGCTTGGAAAATTGGCCGATGTACTGGCAGTAGGCTTAGAACAATACTTACTGCGCTGGCATGCGGGATATCAAAAATAAGGAATAAGTCATGACTGATTTAAGTATAGGGCGACATGTAGCAGAAGATAAGACCGTATCAGAACAGCCTGCAACTACAGATATCCATCCAACCGCTGTGGTCGGTGCAGAAATTCTGATTGAGCAACTGCATAAATTCTATGGTGATGTAACGGTTCTGGAAGATTTAGACCTGCATATTCAACCGGGTGAGTTTCTTGCCATTGTCGGTCGTAGTGGCTGTGGTAAAAGTACCCTGCTTCGTCTGATAGCGGATTTAGAACAACCCAGCTATGGTGAAATCAAATTTAAATCGGCACGACATATTCGCGAAGGCATTAGCAGTGATGACATCCGTGTCATGTTCCAAGACCCGCGACTTTTGCCATGGCGTAGCATTGAACAAAATGTACAGTTGGGTTTATCCAAAGCGCATCAAGGCAATGCCTCTGCCCTGCTAGAAAAAGTCGGACTGAAAGAAAAAGCGGGATTGTGGCCTTCACAACTTTCGGGAGGGCAGCGTCAGCGTACCGCGCTTGCACGTGCATTGTCACATAAGCCTCGCATCTTGCTCTTAGATGAACCACTCGGCGCACTGGATGCACTTACCCGTTTAGACATGCAGGGCTTGATTGAAAAACTATGGCGTGAGCAAGGCTTTACCGCCATTTTAGTGACCCATGACGTCAGTGAAGCGGTACAACTGGCCGATCGAATTATTTTGCTCGATAAAGGACATATTGCTAAGCAGTTTAAAGTCGATTTACCACGACCGCGTAAAAAAGATTACGTGTTTAGCGAGTTAGAGCAACAAGTTCTGAATGCTGTATTAGCAACCTGATATTTTACATTTGAAATGAGCACATTCTGATCATCAAGTTTGGGCTCATCTCATGATAAGGTTACATAATCCTCATCTTATTCTTTAATTAATTTAATCATTCATTTATGAATTAAGCCTTTAACTGAATCATTGAAAAAATATAATAATTCAATCCTATTGAATTATTTAACAATCTCTATTGAGCTATTTTCTGCACTCTTTTACCGCATCTTTTTACATTGCTCAAAAATTTGGCAATTTGATAGCTGATCTAAAAAATAAATCGTCAATATTCATAAAATTAAAACTTTTGCCTGTGCACAAATCTGATGATTTGTCGTACAATTTAAGGTTCCACTTTTAATTGTCTTTAAATGGCCAATGGAACAAAAAAAGAGTACACAAAAACGTCATCAACTGCTGAATGCAGCTTTGGATGTATTTTCCCTTTACGGTTTTAATGGGGCAAGCTTAGACGAGATTGCTCAGATTGCCGAAATGCACAAATCCAATATTTTCTATTATTATGAAAATAAGGAAGCCTTGTACGTTGAAGTGCTCACTACGGTATTGCAAAAGTGGCTTGCTCCACTGCAAATGGTAGAGACAGAGCTTGAGCCTGAAGAAGCGATCACCAATTATTTATTGCAAAAAATTGAGGTCTCTCGTACCCAGCCGAAAGCATCGCGACTGTTTGCTTTGGAAGTTATTCAAGGTGCGCCGCATATTTTGCCAATTTTAAAAGGTCCGTTAAAGAAACTGGTAAAGCGTAAAGCCAAGGTCATTACCATGTGGCAAGAGCAAGGGAAAATTTCCAAGGAAATTGATCCTGAGCTTTTAATTCTGAATATTTGGGCGGTGACTCAAAACTATGCAGATTTCGCGACCCAAATGGAAATGGTTACAGGCAAGACTTTGCGTAACCGTAGTATGCAGCAGCGGATTATCCAACATACTGTGCATATGATTTTATACGGCGTGATTCCTCGTCCATAACTCTTAAATTATCGTCTAGGATAATTTTGGCATACGACCATAGACAACTATGGTCGCCGAACTTCCAAACCCACTCTGCTTATTTGACCGTTTGGTATAATTTTAATAACTTTTGCGCGCCTAATAATAAATTTTCTTCCCAATCCAGATGCGCGGTGTCATTGGCACCATCGGTAATATATTTCACTGAAATGAATCGCACACCCAGCTTCTTGCAGACTTTCGCAAGTGCATAACCTTCCATATCCACCAGATTGCATGGCACTTTCGGCGTACCTGTTTCAAAGCTGTCGCCTGTTCCACAAGTGCCTTTTTCCAGCTGCTGAAAATAAGACTCTAAATGAATTTCTGCGGGGTGATCATCATCCATAGGTGTAACGCCGACTGCAAAACCCAGTGGCGATACATCCATATCGCGTTGCACAAAAGTCGCCACTTCGACTAGTACATGTGCATCAAATTGAGAACTTCCTGCTGAGCCCAAGTTAAGTAAAGTTTTACAACCGGTTTTTTGAATCACTTCAAAGGCTTTAAATGCGGCATTCACCTTACCAATACCACTGTAATGCACTTGAATACCCTCTTGTTCAAATAAACCTTTTGATTCATTGGGAAGTGCCATGATTAAAGCCAAATCTGACATTGTAATACCTTATTTATTTGCCAATTCAAAACTGCACCCATTAAAAAAGAATTACAGTAAGAGTGCAAATTTAAAAATCTGCCTTGAATCAAGCTGTATTTTGACCTTTTTATACCGCTATTTTTAGGTAGATATCTGATAATTTTTTTGGATGAAAACACAACAACAAGACGAATGCTCAAGATTATGGCAATATATAGCCCTGATAATTTTTCACTTATTGATTCGCCCATGAAGCTGCTCCGCCTGAATGCTTTAGCGCCAAATTTTCAATTGCCAAAAACTGCCGTTACGATTGGTAATTTTGACGGTGTACATTTGGGTCATCAGGCAATGATTGCACAATTAAAACAACTTGCCGCAGCACAAAATTTAAAAACTTTGGTGATGATTTTTGAACCGCAACCTTTAGAGTTCTTTAAAGGCTATGAAGCACCACCACGCATTAGCTCATTACGTGAGAAAGTTGAATATTTAACCGAACTGGGTGTCGACTATATCGCGATTGCAAAATTTGATAATCATTTCCGTAGCTTAAATGCTGAAAGTTTTGCCGCTATTCTCAAACACAAACTCAATGCAGAACATCTGGTTCTGGGCGACGATTTCCATTTTGGTAAAAACCGTCAAGGCAATAGTGAATTTTTGCGCGGCTACGGTTTTCAAGTCACCAACTTGCATACAATTGCATTAGATGGACACCGTGTCAGCTCGACCCGGATTCGTCATACCTTACAAGCAGGTGATTTAGCGCTGGCTGCAAAACTGCTAGGACGTCCGTATAGCATTACCGGCCGGGTACAATACGGCGATCAGATCGGACGAACCATTAATTTCCCCACCATTAACGTCCGTCTCAACCGTCATAAACCGTGTTTAAACGGGATTTACGGCGTTGAAGTATTATGTGAAACCGAATCTTTAAAAGATAAAGTGAAAGCCGGCAATCCTGAAAAATTGGGGATTGCAGGCTATAAACCGACAGCCCTGTTTGGCGCAGGACATGTTGGAACTCGACCAGCCATTAAACAGCAGCAGCCAGAATGGCGATTAGAAGTACATTTTCCTGATGTTTCTGCTAATCTGTATGGCCTGTTAATGCGGGTGACATTCTTGAACTATTTACATGGTGAAAAGGACTACCCTTCGCTTGAAGCATTGAAAGCGGGAATTGATGATGATGTTGAGAAACTGCTTGAGTTTCGACAAAACACCCCCAATTCCCCTTTTTAAATCCCATATTTTTTATTGTAAAACGCGTCAGCCTAAGACTGATTAAATTGGAAGACAACTTGCATGAGCGATAAGCAAACTCCTGAAAATGCAGTGGATTACAAAGCCACGCTAAACCTCCCAGGTACTGAATTTGCGATGAAAGCAAATCTCGCAGTACGTGAAGCAAAATGGTTAGAAGAGTGGTATGCCGACAACATTTATCAGCAGATTCGTGCATCGCGTATTGGCAAGAAAAAATATGTGCTTCACGATGGCCCTCCATACGCAAATGGTCAAATCCACTTGGGTCATGCGGTAAACAAAGTACTCAAAGATATCATCATCAAAAGCCGGATTATGGATGGCTTTGATGCACCGTATGTTCCGGGTTGGGACTGTCACGGTTTACCGATTGAACTCAAAGTTGAAGAAAAAGTCGGTAAAGTGGGCGTTAAAGTCGATACTGCAACCTTCCGTAAACATTGCCGCGAATATGCCTATACTCAAGTCGAATTACAGAAAAAAGACTTTATGCGTATGGGCGTATTTGGGGATTGGGACAATCCTTACCTGACCATGAATTTTGCGCAAGAAGCAAATATCGTGCGTTCACTGGGTGAAATCCAAAAACAAGGTCATATCGAACCGGGTCTTAAACCTGTGAACTGGTGTTTGGACTGTGGTTCATCTTTGGCTGAAGCTGAAGTTGAATACGAAGATAAAAAATCGGATGCCATCGACGTCGGTTTCACTGTTGTTGATTTAACAGATTTATCGGCTCGTTTGGGCGTAGAAGTTAAAGACTCAACTGACATTGTGATCTGGACCACGACGCCTTGGACCATTCCAGCAAACCAGGCCGTTGCCCTGCATGCAGATATTGAATATCAACTTGTTAAAGCACGTGGCGACGAAAAAGCAGCACAAAACTTCATCCTGGCCAAAGATTTAGTTGAATCTGCCACTGAACGCTATGGTTTTACCACCGTTGAAGTGATTGCTGATTTTGCCGGTAGCAAACTTGAGAATTTACAATTACAACATCCTTTAATTACGGAGCGTCAGGTTCCTGTGATTTTAGGCGAACACGTCATCGCAACCAGCGGTACAGGTGCGGTACATACTGCACCCGGCCATGGTGTAGACGATTATAAAGTGGGCTTATTGTACAACTTGAAAGTTGATAATCCTGTCGGTGGTAACGGTGTGTATTTAACGACTGCACCTATTTTTGCAGGCGAGCACATCTATAAAGCCAATCCAAAAATTATTGCAGCATTAAGTGAAGCCAATAAGCTTTGGGCACATGTGGTGATTAAACATAGCTATCCGCATTGCTGGCGTCATAAAACCCCGATTATCTTCCGTGCCACCCCGCAGTGGTTCATCAGCATGGACGAAAAAGGTTTACGCCAAGGCGCTTTAAACGCGATTGAAAACGACATCAGTTTTGTTCCGGATTGGGGTAAAAACCGTATTCAGGCGATGATTGAAGGCCGTCCGGACTGGTGTATCTCGCGTCAACGGACTTGGGGTGTACCAATCCCGTTCTTCGTGCATAAAGACACCAACGAATTGCATCCACGTACCCCTGAACTGATCGAAGAAGTTGCAAAACTGATTGAACAGGAAGGCATTGATGGTTGGTATAACCGTGAAGCGAAAGACTTCATCGGTGCTGATGCTGAACAGTACAATGCAGTACGCGATACGCTAGACGTCTGGTTTGACTCGGGTACAACCCATTATGCGGTACTGCGTGAACGTGAAGAATTGACTGATCCTGCTGATTTGTACCTTGAAGGTTCAGATCAGCACCGTGGTTGGTTCCAGTCATCATTGCTCACCTCTATCGCAATTAATAACCGCGCACCTTACAAAGGCTTGTTGACTCACGGTTTCGTGGTCGATGAAAAAGGCCGTAAGATGTCGAAATCCATTGGTAACGTGATTACACCGCAAGACATCATTAAAGACATGGGTGCAGATGGTTTGCGTTTCTGGATCGCATCTGCGGATTACCGTTATGAAATGACTGCGGGTAAAGAAATTTTTAGCCGTGCCTCTGATGGTTACCGTCGTATCCGTAACACCTTGCGTTTCTTGTTGGCAAACCTGAATGGCTTCCAACCCGCTACAGATGCATTGCCAGTCGATCAGTTGATTGCACTTGATCAATACATCCTGCAACGTGCAGCGGACGTACAAAAAACCATTCAGCAAGCCTATGAAGATATGAACTTCCATATCGTGGCAAGTTCGTTGACCAACTTCTGCATTAATGATCTGGGTGGTTTCTATTTAGACATCATCAAAGACCGTCAATACACCACCAAAGCAGACTCGCAAGCGCGTCATTCTGCACAAACTGCCTTGTATCACTTGGTGCAAGCTTTCGTTCGCTGGATGGCCCCAATCTTGACCTTTACTGCGCAAGAAGCTTGGCCTCTAATTCCGGGGCAAACTGAGAAATATGTGTTCACCACAGAATGGTATGACATTCCGGTTGCCTCGAAAGCCAACTTGGTTTCAGAAGCGGATTGGCAAACTTTAATTAGCGTTAAATCCGCAGTGAACAAGCAAATTGAAGCTGCACGTAATGCTAAACTGATTGGTTCTAACCTGTCTGCCAAAGTTGAACTTTGGGCAAATGCTGAATTGAAAGCGGTGCTTGATCAGTTAGATGATGAACTTCGTTTTGTGTTAATCACCTCGACTGTGATTGTAAATGCATTTGATAAAGCGCAGGGTGAAGCCACAGATCTTGAAGGCTTACGGGTAAAAGTTTCGGCTGCAGAGGGCGAAAAATGTGCGCGCTGCTGGCATGTGCTGCCGGACGTGAATACACATCACGAACATCCAGGTCTTTGTTCTCGTTGTATTATTAACCTTCCTACAGGTCAAGGCGAAGAGAGAAAATATGCCTAATCCGCAAACTAAAAAGGGTTTGTTCCAGTTCTACCCACACAATCTGATGTGGGTGGGTTTATCCATTGTCGCGATTATTCTCGACCAATGGACCAAATGGATTGCAACGACACATCTAAATTATGCAGATCCTGTGCCGGTACTGCCCTTTTTAAATTGGACATTACTTCATAACTATGGCGCAGCCTTTAGTTTCTTGTCCGATGCCGGCGGATGGCAACGTTATTTCTTTACTTCACTGGCAGGTTTAGTGTCTGTAATTTTTGTATTTTGGCTAATGCGTATGCCGAAAAAAATGGTGATTTTACCGATTGCGGTTGCCCTGATTTTGGGTGGTGCAATTGGTAACTTAATTGACCGCGTATCTTTGGGTTATGTGGTCGATTTCATTCACGTTTACTACAACAACAGCCACTTCCCTGCTTTTAATATTGCAGATAGTGCCATTACTCTAGGTACTATTTTGCTGCTGATCGATACTTTTTTCCTAGAAAAGCAACGTATTCAACGTGCGGAAGCGCAACACAATGACTGAAATTATTAATCCAAACGAAGAAACCCGTGTTAATGAAGGCTCGAAAGTAGACCTGCATTTTTCGGTGGCCATTGAAAACGGTGTAGAAATTGATAACACCCGTAGCCGTGAAGAACCGGTAAGCTTGGTGATGGGCGACGGCAGCTTATTGCCCGGTTTTGAAAAAGCACTGTTTGGTTTGCGTGCTGGTGACCGTCGTACCGTGAGTCTTCCTGCGGAAGATGCATTCGGTCCCTGGAACCCTGAAAACGTACAAACATTTGATACGGTTAAATTCGAACAGACACCGATTGTCGGTCATATGATTGAGTTTGAAGATAAAGCCAAACAAAGTCTATTTGGGGTAGTGAAATCAGTCGGTGAAGATATTACTGAAATTGATTTTAATCACCCGCTTGCAGGAAAAAATATTACCTTTGAAGTAGAAATCTTTAAAGTAACGCCTGCCGGTCAACAAGGCATTAAACTCATGTAAAAAATCATCTAAACTCTGATTTTTTAAAAGCTCCTTCGGGAGCTTTTTTACATTCTCAAGATACAAATTCCTCATATTCAGCCCAGCACATTCAGACTAATTTAGAGCATAACTTTATAAAAAGACACAGGTTCAAGATGAAAATCCAGATTATTGTCGGTAGTGTTCGTGAAGGTCGTATTGCAATTAAAGTCGCGCGCTGGGTACAAAGAAGCATTGAAAGAGCCAATTATAGTACCGTTCAGGTTGAACTAATCGATTTAAAAGAATGGAACCTGCCTATTTTTTCAGGTAGCCACCCTCCTCTGACCGGTATTTATGATCAGCCCAAACAACAACAATGGGCAGACAAAATTGCTTCGGGTGATGCGGTTATTCTGATTAGCCCTGAATATAACCATGGTTATAGTCCGGCACTTAAAAATGCTTTGGACTACTTAGGCAAAGAATGGCAAGGTAAACCGGCGGCCTATATTGGCTATGGCGCAACCAATGGCTCACGCTCGATTGATCAAATTCGTCAAGTTGGAACCCAGCTCGGTTTAGTCGACAGCAATGCGGTGATTGAAATTCGGGACATTTTCTCCCGCAATAAAACTGAAGAATTTGAACCGAATGAATTTGATAACAAAAATCTCAGATCTGTTTTGGATAAACTGATTCAATATGTGAGTGCCTGATATTTTTTAAGCATCTGTGTAGGTTTTAGCTTACAACAGTTGCAGAATATCTCCACTTTTCACATATTAATTTAAGCGCTATATTTAAGCCATACAGAGACAGGAAGTCTCTAAAGCACAAAACAATAATGATAGGCAATAAACAGCAGGACGCTGACGGGTACGACAGGAGTTATACCTTTAAAATGAATATAAAAAAGCCTCGACAGGATGTCGGGGCTTTTTTTTAACTTATTTTATTCGTATCACTATTTGTATTGTGATTTAAAGTGAGCCACCCACATGGCGAAAAGCTCAATTAAATAACCAAAATTTACCTCATGCTGAAATATAAAACTTTAATCTCAATCAGCAAAACAATCCTCCATAACATAATTCGACCCAATGATTTACGCAGTTATCTTTTATAGCCTGATCTTTGGATCGGGCTTTATAATCCAATAAAATTGAAACTATTTTGCAGTCATTTTAACCAATTTTGCATTTTTACCATCTTCGAGTACCCAAATTGAACCGTCTTGGGCTTCAACTAAACCACGAATACGTTGTTTCATAGCTAGGCGTTGTACTTCCCTTACTGGCTTCGTTTCTGTATCAACCACCACAATCGCTTCAGAAGACAAGCCACCGATTAGGGCCTTATTTTTCCATGTAGGAAATTCATTGCCTTTGTAAAATATTAGGCTAGATGGGGAGATGACAGGTGTCCAGCTGATCTCAGGGGCTTTAAATTCAGGACGGGTATGATGGTCAGGAATATCTTTTCCATCATAATGATCGCCATTTGAAACTAACGGATAACCATAGTTTTCACCTTTGACAATCAGATTCAGTTCATCGCCCCCTTTAGGCCCCATTTCAACTACCCACAGTTTCCCTTTAGGATCAAATGCAATGCCAAGTGGATTACGGTGGCCCAATGACCAGACCTGTTTTGCAATCTCTCCTTGGTTCGTAAATGGATTACCTGCAGCTGGCATACCATCATCATTTAAGCGTAAGATTTTGCCTAAATTGGATCGTATATCCTGAGCAGGATCAAACTTTTGACGTTCACCGGAACTTAGCCAAAGTTTTCCATCTGTACCAAATAAAATCCGGTGCGCATAATGGCCCTGACCTTGGACTTTAGGGACCTGTTTCCAGATGATTTTTAAATTTTTAAGTTGTGGTTTTTGAGCATCGGATAAATCTAACTCACCGCGAGCAACAACAGCACCATAACCGCCCGATCCTGCTTCTGCATAACTTATATAAATTTGATGATTCTGTTCAAATTGTGGATGCAAGGCAATATCACCCAAGCCCCCTTGTCCGCCGTATGCCACTTTGGGGATACCTTTAACTTCAACCTGTTGCCGAGTTTTTGGATCAAATAATTGCAATTTTCCTTTTCGCTCAGTGACCAGCAAACGTCCATCCTTTAAAGAGGCAATCGCCCAAGGTTCATTAAACTGTGCGACGTTCGTCAGTTTATAAGTTTGATTAACTAAACCTGAAGAAGGTTTGGAAGATGGCGTTTCTGGGGCTGACTTGGATGCAGGGTTCACAGCGTCAGTTTGTGCATTACAGGCTGTTAAACTTGATGTACTGATTAATATGAGTGTGGTCAGCATACGCTGTCGGAACATTTTCATCATTATTATCCTCTGCTATTCAAATAGCTCATCACTTTTATTCTAAGTAAAATATTGAAAATCACTATTTTTTATTGGTAACAAACTTTTCATTTCACTTGGTCTGGTGGATTATGTAAGAGATAACGTACATAAAATAGTTCTATAAACCTCTATCTCCTTCAAGATAATTTTCTTATTCTGAATTCATCAGGAAACAGGATGTTTCCCAAACCTAAAACAATAATTATAAGTTTGAGCATCGGGACATGAGGTAAAACAGCCGTTATACCTAAGCAATGCATACAAAGAAGCCCTCTCATGTTGATAGGGCTTTTTTGTATTTAGGTGATTTAAGCTATTCCTTTTAGGCTTTTTAGATAAACCACCACTTCTTGATTTCCTGCCATTTCGGCAAGTTCTAAAGCGGTATAAGTACTGCGATGATTAATATCCGCACCCTTACTAATCAGCAGCTTCACAACCTCTAAATGATCATTTTCAGCAGCTGCATGCAAGGCGCTATAGCCTTCTTCATCAGCAGAGTTGACGTCCAGACCATCGTTGATGCCCTGCTCCACTTGGTCAATATCGCCTAAGGATGCCCAGTACACCAGTTCAGGAAGATGCAGTTCATCGTCATCTTCAGGGATTGGGGAGAATGAGTTGAGTTTCATATTTATTTCTCTACAAAATTATTTAATAACTTGATATCACCAAAGTTCATTTTGGAATTGCTCATATCTAAAGCTATGAGCATGACTAAAACCATCTATATCCGGGAATAATGATAAATAGCTTATATCAAATGTTCCTTCTAGTTCGTTTAATAGTTTTTGTTTAATTGAAGGTTCTATAGCTATAGCAATATATACTTTTTCATCCTGATCAATAGACAGACTTCCCATTGGACTATTAGACAACTTTACTATAAAGAAAATGAGCACTTTGGGATGCTATTCTTTTAGTTACAATTGGTGGTTGCCAAGATTGGGGATGTTTAGACTTTTCAAGTTCTTTACATACCTCTCTATATTTTCTTAATTCATTAGAACGCTCTGATCCAAGAATATGATCGGTGTGAAGACCGAAAATTAAACCTGTTTTTTCTAGCTCAGTAGAACAACAAAACCAAAGAGCTACTAATAAATTTCTTGAACAATCAATAAGCCTTGTAGATGCTCCATGATGTTGTAACTTTGACAATAGTTCAAAATCACTAAGCTCTTTTTCATTTTCAAATCTATAACCTTGATGAGTTGCTTGATTTAATAAGTATTCTTCATAGCAACAAATATAACTTTCTTTTATTTCTTCTTTAGCTTTTGCTAAGCGTCTATATGCTGAGCTATGAATAGGCCAATCAATATCAGCCTGCCCCCTCCATAAATAGACATTACGTCTTATACCCGCATGCTCAGAGACTACTTGTAATAACTCAGACAAATTTTGAGGGGCAAATACCTCTCCAAATAAATTACTTTTTATAGATTTCATTAAATCCTCTTTATTTAAATTCTACTTTTTACATATGAGAATAAATTAATTATTCACTTTACTATCTAAAATCTATTTGATTTCTTAATAACTCATTTTAATAAAAATAAAAAACCCCCTTTCGGAGGCTTCTTATTTAATCCTTAGCTTTAAGCTTTAGATACTGCTGGTTCAATTGAACCAATTTTTTCAGACTCATTGTCATGCATGATCAACGCAACCGCAATTGCAGTAATCAGAACCGGTAAACCGACTGCCATAAAGTTGAAGTAAGCAGGCAAGTTCATACCGAGTAAGCCACCAATCAGAATCGGCCCTACAATCGCGCCCATACGACCAATCGCAGAAGACCAGCCAATACCTGTCGAACGCACCGCAAGTGGGTAGAACTGTGCAACATAGCTATACAATAGCATTTGCGAACCAATCGACGCTGCACCGGCCAAGAACACCAAGATGTAAAGCAGGAAGGTATTCGACTGGAAACCCATCAAGCTCATCACAATCGCGCCCATAATACCCAGAACCATCAGTACCGGTTTCAAATGGAAACGATCCGCAAGAATACCACCACCGACAATACCCACGACTGCACCAACGTTCATCACCATCATGAACATCAGACTGTTGTCCATCGAGTAGCCTGCCGCCATCATTAACTTCGGTAACCAGCTGCTTAAAGCATACATGGTTAACAGGCAAGTGAAGAATGCGACCCAGAACAGCAAGGTATTTACCGCACGACCGCGACGGAACAAGCTCACGACGTTTGCTGCTTCAGGCACATTTTCCTGTGGCAAAGTAAATACCGTATTCTCTGTTACAGTCAGATTTGGCGCCAAGCGACGTACGATTTGACGTGCTTCGGCCTGCTTGTTCTGTTTCACAATAAACGCGAGTGATTCAGGCAAAAACTTCCACACCAACGGTAATAAAAATAAGGGAATACCGGCAATAAAGAACATCACCTGCCAACCATAGGTTGGAGTAAACCATGAACCTAGTAGTGCTGCCATCACACCGCCTACAGCATAGCCACTGAACATGGTCGTGACCAAAGTACTACGCATTTTTTGCGGTGCATATTCGGAAGTTAATGCTACAAGGTTTGGCATTACGCCACCAATACCGAGCCCGGCAAGGAAGCGTAAAATACCGAATTCGGTTGGATTTGAAGCAAAACCACCCGCAAAAGTTAAACCACTGAATAATACAATACAGATCATGATCACTTTCTTACGACCGATCTTGTCCGCGAGGGAGCCAAAAATCATCGCACCAAACATCATGCCAGCAAGAGCTGTACTGGCTAACATGCCTGCCTGGACAGCACTTAAGCCCCAATCATTCATGAGTAATGGTAAAGTCACACCATTAATTGCTAAATCGTAGCCGTCAAATAGGATAATGAGCAAACACCAAGCAACCACATTGAAATGAAATGGCTTAAATTTCGCATGATCCACTACAGAATTTACATCTATTTTTTCCGTTGTCATTCGCTCTCATCTCCCATGAGTACTTGTCCATCACAGCCCACGAATTGTTAAGTTAAAATTCAATTTTGCTCAATATACTAATATGAATTTCGATTAACAATAAGACCAAAGATTATGAGTGTTTCTTTATGAGAGGCATTCTATCTTATTGTATTAGAATAACTAATTTTATATATAAATGATGAAATGTCTGCTATTCACAAACTTGATATTCGACTAATTGACTAATTTTGATTTTAATAGTTTTAGTTTTATTAATATATTTCAAGTAATAATAAAATCTAAAATTAAAATAATTATCACTCATTTCCAGTTTCTATTGATCGATTTTAGTTTATTTTTCAATCAAATTTATTTGAAATTTCTTGTAATAAATTTTAAAGATAACTTTCTAATCTGAGGCTCATCAAAAACTGGCTAAAATAAAACTCATTGGCATTTATTTTAAGCATAAAAAAAGCCCCGCTATTGAGCGGGGCTTTTAGGGAATAATGAGCTGGCGATGACTTACTCTCACATGGGTAACCCCACACTACCATCAGCGCAAAGAGGTTTCACTTCTGAGTTCGGGAAGGGATCAGGTGGTTCACTCTTGCTATTGTCGCCAGCACAACTGTTATGGATACGTTCGGGTCTTATCTTGCGGAACAGTGTTCCTCATGCCGTACTTGTGTTTCCAAATCTGTAACAGATTGGGCTGTTTGAGTTGAACATTGTCTAACTAACGCTTCACTAAATCAAGCATTTTGCTGATCAATCTTTTGAAGTATACAACTGTTTGGGTGTTGTATAGTCAAGCCTCACGAGTAATTAGTATTGGTCAGCTTCATGCATCACTGCACTTCCACATCCAACCTATCAACGTTGTAGTCTTCAACGGCTCTTTAGAGGACATAAAGTCCTTGGGAAATCTTATCTTGAGGTAGGCTTCCCGCTTAGATGCTTTCAGCGGTTATCCCTTCCAAACATAGCTACCCGGCGATGCCACTGGCGTGACAACCGGTACACCAGAGGTTTGTCCACTCTGGTCCTCTCGTACTAGGAGCAGATCCTCTCAAATTTCCAGCGCCCACGGTAGATAGGGACCGAACTGTCTCACGACGTTCTAAACCCAGCTCGCGTACCTCTTTAAATGGCGAACAGCCATACCCTTGGGACCTGCTTCAGCCCCAGGATGAGATGAGCCGACATCGAGGTGCCAAACACCGCCGTCGATATGAACTCTTGGGCGGTATCAGCCTGTTATCCCCAGAGTACCTTTTATCCGTTGAGCGATGGCCCTTCCATACAGAACCACCGGATCACTAAGACCTACTTTCGTACCTGCTCGACTTGTGGGTCTCGCAGTTAAGCGCGCTTTTGCCTTTATACTCTACGCGTGATTTCCGACCACGCTGAGCGCACCTTCGTACTCCTCCGTTACTCTTTAGGAGGAGACCGCCCCAGTCAAACTACCCACCAGACATGGTCCTCGCTCCAGATTATGGAGCAGAGTTAGAACCTCAATATTACCAGGGTGGTATTTCAAGATTGGCTCCACCAGAACTAGCGTCCTGGTTTCAAAGCCTCCCACCTATCCTACACAAGTAAGATCAAAGTTCAATGTCAAGCTGCAGTAAAGGTTCACGGGGTCTTTCCGTCTAGCCGCGGGTACACCGCATCTTCACGGCGATTTCGATTTCACTGAGTCTCTGCTGGAGACAGCGCCCCCATCATTATGCCATTCGTGCAGGTCGGAACTTACCCGACAAGGAATTTCGCTACCTTAGGACCGTTATAGTTACGGCCGCCGTTTACTGGGGCTTCGATCAAGAGCTTCGCTTACGCTAACCCCATCAATTAACCTTCCAGCACCGGGCAGGCATCACACCCTATACGTCCACTTTCGTGTTTGCAGAGTGCTATGTTTTTAATAAACAGTTGCAGGGGCCTGGTTTCTGTGGCTGTCAACCGCTCAGGAAGTAAATTCCATCACCGTCGACAGCGTACCTTCTCCCGAAGTTACGGTACCATTTTGCCTAGTTCCTTCAGCAGAGTTCTCTCAAGCGCTTTGGTCTACTCGACCTGACCACCTGTGTCGGTTTCGGGTACGATTCCTGTGTAACTGAAGCTTAGAGACTTTTCCTGGAAGTATGGTATCAGCCACTTCGCTGTACAAGTACAGCTTGCTATCAGTTCTCAGCATAGAGCACCCCGGATTTGCCTAAGATGCATGCCTACTACCTTTCACCTGGACAACCAACGCCAGGCTGACTTAACCTTCTCCGTCCTCTCATCGCATTACACAGAAGTATTGGAATATTAACCAATTTCCCATCGACTACGCCTCTCGGCCTCGCCTTAGGGGTCGACTCACCCAGCCCCGATTAACGTTGGACTGGAACCCTTGGTCTTTCAGCGTGCGAGTTTTTCACTCGCATTGTCGTTACTCACGTCAGCATTCGCACTTCTGATACCTCCAGCAGACTTCTCAATCCACCTTCATCGGCTTACAGAACGCTCCCCTACCACTTACACTTACGTGTAAATCCGCAGCTTCGGCATATAGTTTTAGCCCCGTTACATCTTCCGCGCAGGCCGACTCGACTAGTGAGCTATTACGCTTTCTTTAAAGGGTGGCTGCTTCTAAGCCAACCTCCTAGCTGTCTATGCCTTCCCACATCGTTTCCCACTTAACTATAATTTTGGGGCCTTAGCTGGCGGTCTGGATTGTTTTCCTCTTGACTACGGACGTTAGCACCCGCAGTCTGTCTCCCGGATAGTACTCATTGGTATTCGGAGTTTGCATCGGTTTGGTAAGTCGGGATGACCCCCTAGCCGAAACAGTGCTCTACCCCCAATGGTATTCGTCCGAGGCGCTACCTAAATAGCTTTCGGGGAGAACCAGCTATCACCGAGTTTGATTAGCCTTTCACCCCTATCCACAAGTCATCCCCTGGCTTTTCAACGACAGTGGGTTCGGTCCTCCAGTTAGTGTTACCCAACCTTCAACCTGCTCATGGATAGATCACCCGGTTTCGGGTCTACACCCAGCAACTGAACGCCCTATTAAGACTCGATTTCTCTACGGCTCCCCTATACGGTTAACCTTGCTACTGAATGTAAGTCGCTGACCCATTATACAAAAGGTACGCAGTCACCGGACACAATGCCGGCTCCCACTGCTTGTATGCATGCGGTTTCAGGATCTATTTCACTCCCCTCACAGGGGTTCTTTTCGCCTTTCCCTCACGGTACTGGTTCACTATCGGTCAGTCAGGAGTATTTAGCCTTGGAGGATGGTCCCCCCATATTCAGACAAGGTTTCACGTGCCCCGCCCTACTCGACATCATCATATAAGCCCTTTCGTGTACAGGACTATCACCCACTACGGTTGCACTTCCCAGAGCATTCCACTAGAACTTATATGACTTAATGGGCTTTTCCCCGTTCGCTCGCCGCTACTAAGGGAATCTCAATTGATTTCTTTTCCTAAGGGTACTGAGATGTTTCACTTCCCCTCGTTCGCCTTGCATGACTATGTATTCATCATGCAATACCTAGCTTATGCTAAGTGGGTTTCCCCATTCAGAAATCTCCGGATCACAGGATATTTGCCGCCTCCCCGGAGCTTATCGCAGGCTATTACGTCTTTCATCGCCTCTGACTGCCAAGGCATCCACCACATGCACTTAATTACTTGACTATACAACCCCAAACAGTCGCTTGATCCTACAAGGAGATCAATCAACATACAGTTTGAAGTACTGTGAATTTAATCACTGCACAGCTTCTATTAGATTCATATACCAAAACGCTTGATTCAGTTAATCGCTAGTTCTCATTTCATTCAACTTTCACAATTGCTTGTTAGGTTGTTTGAAACGAGTTAAACAATTTATTTCAACTCAAATTTGCCAATCTGTTAATGAATAAACTTGCCTTCGTCAGGTCAGGTTTAATACCGTGATACTTAAATCACAGAAATTAATAAAATCTAAATCTTAAATTCAGTTTTCACTAAGTTCTGTAATTATGGTGGAGACTAACGGAGTCGAACCGTTGACCTCCTGCGTGCAAAGCAGGCGCTCTACCAACTAAGCTAAGTCCCCAGCTTATCATTAGATCGATGTATCTCTTCGTTTGTAACTTCATCTCCAGATTTTCATCTTTCAACTCTTCAGTTAGTAGACTTGGTGGGTCTGACAAGACTTGAACTTGTGACCCCACGCTTATCAAGCGTGTGCTCTAACCAACTGAGCTACAGACCCATCGATACATCTTTATGAAGAACAACTTGTTGTGGATTCTTACCGATCGTCAATCTTTCGTTAAGGAGGTGATCCAGCCGCAGGTTCCCCTACGGCTACCTTGTTACGACTTCACCCCAGTCATCGGCCACACCGTGGTAAGCGTCCTCCTTGCGGTTAGACTACCTACTTCTGGTGCAACAAACTCCCATGGTGTGACGGGCGGTGTGTACAAGGCCCGGGAACGTATTCACCGCGGCATTCTGATCCGCGATTACTAGCGATTCCGACTTCATGGAGTCGAGTTGCAGACTCCAATCCGGACTACGATCGGCTTTTTGAGATTAGCATCCTCTCGCGAGGTAGCAACCCTTTGTACCGACCATTGTAGCACGTGTGTAGCCCTGGTCGTAAGGGCCATGATGACTTGACGTCGTCCCCGCCTTCCTCCAGTTTGTCACTGGCAGTATCCTTAAAGTTCCCGGCTTAACCCGCTGGCAAATAAGGAAAAGGGTTGCGCTCGTTGCGGGACTTAACCCAACATCTCACGACACGAGCTGACGACAGCCATGCAGCACCTGTATGTAAGTTCCCGAAGGCACCAATCCATCTCTGGAAAGTTCTTACTATGTCAAGACCAGGTAAGGTTCTTCGCGTTGCATCGAATTAAACCACATGCTCCACCGCTTGTGCGGGCCCCCGTCAATTCATTTGAGTTTTAGTCTTGCGACCGTACTCCCCAGGCGGTCTACTTATCGCGTTAGCTGCGCCACTAAAGTCTCAAAGACCCCAACGGCTAGTAGACATCGTTTACGGCATGGACTACCAGGGTATCTAATCCTGTTTGCTCCCCATGCTTTCGTACCTCAGTGTCAGTATTAGGCCAGATGGCTGCCTTCGCCATCGGTATTCCTCCAGATCTCTACGCATTTCACCGCTACACCTGGAATTCTACCATCCTCTCCCATACTCTAGCCAACCAGTATCGAATGCAATTCCCAAGTTAAGCTCGGGGATTTCACATTTGACTTAATTGGCCACCTACGCACGCTTTACGCCCAGTAAATCCGATTAACGCTTGCACCCTCTGTATTACCGCGGCTGCTGGCACAGAGTTAGCCGGTGCTTATTCTGCGAGTAACGTCCACTATCCCAGAGTATTAATCTAGGTAGCCTCCTCCTCGCTTAAAGTGCTTTACAACCAAAAGGCCTTCTTCACACACGCGGCATGGCTGGATCAGGGTTCCCCCCATTGTCCAATATTCCCCACTGCTGCCTCCCGTAGGAGTCTGGGCCGTGTCTCAGTCCCAGTGTGGCGGATCATCCTCTCAGACCCGCTACAGATCGTCGCCTTGGTAGGCCTTTACCCCACCAACTAGCTAATCCGACTTAGGCTCATCTATTAGCGCAAGGTCCGAAGATCCCCTGCTTTCCCCCGTAGGGCGTATGCGGTATTAGCATTCCTTTCGAAATGTTGTCCCCCACTAATAGGCAGATTCCTAAGCATTACTCACCCGTCCGCCGCTAGGTAATGTAGCAAGCTACATTTCCCCGCTCGACTTGCATGTGTTAAGCCTGCCGCCAGCGTTCAATCTGAGCCATGATCAAACTCTTCAGTTTAATATTGCTTAGTGCCTTAAAGGGCACCAATCTTGGCTCATCAATTTTCTGACAAATATTTCTCAAATAAACTTCGAGTAATTCTTACCATCAATCAATGAAAATAATTTCGATCAATCAACCGGTAAAAATCCACACAAGTTGTTCTTCATAATCTCTTAATGATCTATCTTGCTCTTCGTCAGAGACAAGTTTCAACGCAATAAAATAAACAACTTAACCAAATCAGCTCAGTTCGTTTGCTGTATCGCGTCGGGATGCTGCGTATTCTATACAGTTTCTCGAGGGGCGCAACCCCTAAAAGGATATATTTATCACGCATGTCTGTTTTTTCTACAAAATCAGTGAAAAAACATGTTTTTTAGTCATTTTTTATACTTTTTTGATGAAAAAATTAGTTTTTTTTGATTTTCTTGGAATTTTATATTTTAACTAACATCCTAAATGATCAATCTCTTCTTAATATACCTATATCTATCTTCAAAAGTCCCCATAGAGCTAGAAATACTATTTACTTAACTCAAATCTACCTAAACCAACCAATCTCTCCGCCTAAACCATCTTTTACCTATAGCTAAGAATATTTAAGACTAAATATTTATCATGAATGATTGCATCGTTAGGAATAACATTCCTTACTTCAAAAAATTGATTTTTATAACTATATAGGTGAATAATAAGAATTATGTAGTTGCTTAAACTTGGTTTTATTTTTCTGTTTGAATTTCCATGCTTATTAAGCTGCTTGATCACGGCATTTGGAGTGTGTTGAGTGGTAAAATTAAATTTAGTCTTTTTGACTGGGAAAGCTTTGTATTAAATACTTGTAACTCGTTTTAATTGCAGTAATCAGCACTTATTGATGCTTACATCCTATCTATAGATGGGCGCCAAGGAATCATTATACCCGCTTATGTATCGGCAGCTTAATCAAAATGATTTTACCCAAACTCAATTTCTTTCACTTCAATGTCGCAACACCTATCACTTATGAAAAATGAACAAGCTCAGTAAAATCTCCTCAAGTGTAGATTTTTTTGCTATGTAAGTAGTAGGAAAAATGAAATAAATTAAAATTGACTAAATTTTAGATAGAAAAAAAGAAAGAGATCTCTCCCAAAACCTCTTCCTTGGAGTTGAATCTATAGTTCGATCCATGATGTCATTATTATAATTATCGGTAAAAAATTAAAAAAAGTCTATTGGGGAAGAGACTTAAAACTGTGGAGCTTTTTGTTACACACTTAGCCTCTAGATATATTTTCTACACAGTGTCTAGATGGATAAATCTTATACATAAGCAAAAGATAATGCAACAGTTTTGGAAAAATTTAACTGTTGTTTTTATAAGGTTTTTTTTGAATTTGCTTATTTAAAATATGAATATACGATATAAGAAACAAAAGCAGGCTAAAGCCTGCTTTTATTTCAATAACTTAAACGAAAGTTTAAGAAATCATTAGTCTGTGAAGGTCACTTTAGCGATCGCTTTTTTACCTGCCTGAATGATGAAAGTTTTGTTCTCATTCACCGAGAAACCCGCATCAACCACTTCCCAATCGACTTTTACAGCACCACGTGCCACCGCATCTTTGGCTTGGGCAGCATTTTTGGTTAAACCGGCAGTACGTACAATAGAAGCAATAAACATCTCCCCACCAAATTCAGCACGTGAAATAGTAACTTCTGGAGTTCCTTCTGGCAGTTCACCTTCAGTAATAATATTACCCGCACCTTTATGTGCATGTTCAGCCGCTTCCGCACCATGGAAACGCTCTACCAGTTCCAATGCAAGGATTTTTTTAATCTCTTGAGGATTGCGACCTTCTTGCATTTCTTTCAATAACACTGCAATTTCTTCCAGTGATTTAAAACTCAGCAGATCAAAGTAACGCTCGATTAAAGCATCTGGCATTGAAAGGACTTTTTGGTACATCGCACCCGGTGCATCAAATACACCAATATAGTTACCCAAAGATTTAGACATTTTATTTACGCCATCCAAACCTTCTAGAATTGGAACCGTAATACAGACCTGCGCTTCTTGATCATAACGACCTTGTAGCGTACGACCCATCAACAGGTTAAAAGTCTGGTCTGTACCACCCAACTCGACATCTGCTTCAAGTGCAATTGAGTCATAACCCTGTACCAACGGATACAGAAATTCATGAATCGCAATCGGTTGATGGTTGTTATAACGCTTGGTAAAGTCATCACGTTCAAGCATACGTGCAACCGTTTGCTGAGATGCCAATTGAATCAGATCGGCTGCGGTTTTTTCTGCAAACCATTCAGAGTTAAAGCGAACTTTGGTTTTATTTGGATCAAGAATTTTAAACACTTGTTCTTGATAAGTTTTTGCATTTTCTAATACTTGTTCACGCGACAATGGCGGACGTGTTGCGCTTTTACCGGTCGGGTCGCCAATCATGGCGGTATAGTCGCCAATCAAGAATGTAACGTCATGCCCTAGGTCTTGAAACACTTTTAGCTTGTTAATCAGTACAGTATGACCTAAATGTAAGTCAGGTGCTGTTGGGTCAAAGCCCGCTTTAATTTTTAATGGACGATTTTCTTTAAGTTTCTTTAACAGATCCTCTTCAGAAATAATCTCATGAGTGCCTCGTTGGATGAGGGCAAGTTGTTCTTCAGCCGGAAGGAAATTTGACATCACAAAACCCAATACATCAGTTATACAATTTGTGCGATATACTAACACTTTTTCAGCATAATGCAGGCTTAACTATCATCATGACAGCGATCTATATTGGGGTAATGACCGGCACCAGCATGGATGGCGTTGACATCGTGGCTGCTTCATTTGATCCATTACAGCTTCATGCCACCCTCACCTTGCCCTTTGATTTGGACTTGCGTGACGAACTCATGGCGCTGACTTTGCCTGGGGACAACGAAATTGATCGCATGGGCAAAGCCGATGTAGCGCTGGCACAAATGATTGGTCATGGCATTAACCAGCTGATTGAAAAAAACAATTTAGATCGTAGCCAGATTAAAGCCATTGGTTCACACGGACAAACCATTCGTCATCGTCCTGAACATGGTTTTACCTTGCAAATTGGTGATCCGAATATCATCACTGAAATAACGCAAATTCCCGTGATTTCAGATTTTCGTCGTCGTGATATGGCCGCTGGTGGTCAAGGTGCACCTTTGGTTCCTGCATTTCATCAGGCCTTGTTCCAGCACCCAAGCATTCATCGTGTGATTTTAAATTTAGGCGGCATTGCCAATGTCAGCATGTTGCCGGCAGGCAATACAGATGGCGTGTATGGTTTCGATACCGGGCCTGCCAATATTTTAATGGATGCCTGGTGTCATCGTTATACCGGTCAGCCCTATGATGAAAATGGCAACTGGGCAGCATACGGTCAACCGATTCGCAGCCTACTCGACCGCCTGCAAGGTCATGAGTATTTCTCTAAAGAACCGCCAAAAAGTACCGGTCGTGAAGACTTCAACCTGGAATGGTTAGATGAACAGATTGCTGACTGGCATAATGATCTTGAATATAACGAGTTAGAAAATACACCGGAAAATGTTCAGGCAACTTTATTAAAACTGACTACCCGTTCGATTAAAAAAGCCATTTACCGCTCCGACATGGATACTGGCGAAGTCTATGTCTGTGGCGGCGGAGCCTATAACTCACATTTATTAGAACAATTGCGTTGGCGTTTACGTAAGCACAATTGGTCTGTACAAACCACCTCTGTGATTGGTTTAGCACCAACATGGGTTGAAGCGACCGCTTTTGCCTGGTTGGCAATGCGTTTTGTCAACCAACAAAGTGGTAACTTACCTACCGTGACAGGCGCTGCAGGCTATCGTGTTTTAGGTACCATTACCGCTGTGTAAATAGCTATTAAAAATGCTTCGCAATAAAAAGGGCCTGCTAAATGCAGACCTTTTTTATTCCCAGAACATGATTATTGCATCATTTTCTGGGCATTTTCACTTCTAATCGCACCTAAAATTTGTTGACCTGCACGGCCGGTTGGGCTTAACCCCAAACGCGTTTGTTCCTGACGAATGGCTTGACGGGTTTTGTCACCGATCAAACCGTCTGCTGCACCAATGGCATAACCTTTATTCAATAAGTATTGCTGAATTTCTCGTCGTTCTGCACGCGATGTGCCGGCATCATCGGTTGGCCAGGCTTTGCTGAAACCACCCTGACCCTGTAAACGATCGGATAAATGTGCAATCGCCAAAGCATAACTTTCTGCCGCGTTATAACTATATATAGCATCAAAGTTTTTGAAGACTAAAAATACCGGTCCATTGGCACCTGCAGGCGCCATTAAGCCTGCAGCACTGCTGTCAGATAAATTACCTTGAATTAAAGGACTGCCATCGGCACGAACTACACCACGATTTACCCAACTACTTAAAGACTTTTTATTGCGACGCCCTTCTCCATTGATGGACATACCTTCAGGAATACGGACTTCAAAACCCCAAGGCATGCCGGTTTGCCAGCCGCGTTTTTTCAAGAAATTTGCCGTTGAAGCCAAAGCATCTGTGGTACTGGAAACCAGATCGCGACGGCCATCGCCATCAAAATCAACCGCCAGCTCTTCATAAGTTGAAGGCATAAACTGGGTATGACCAAATGCACCGGCCCACGAGCCTTTCATTTGCTGCTCGGTTAAATCACCGCGTTGCAAAATTCGCATCGTGGTAAAAAATTCTCCACGGAAATAACTCTGACGACGCCCCTCACAACTTAAAGTTCCCAACGCCTGTAATAAAGGATAACTTCCTGAAATATCACCAAAGTTACTTTCCACACCCCAAACCGCAACCACGGTTTCAGCCGGCACACCATAGGCCGCTGCAACACGATTTAAAACTTCACGGTGCTGAGCCAGTTTTTGTCGCCCCAATTGCACACGCTCTTCATCCACCAGACCGGATAAATAATCCCAAATTGGGGTAGAAAATTCAGGTTGATAATTCAGTTTTTCAATCACGGAATAATCAGGCATTAAATTTTGCGTATAGCGATCATAGGTCGAAGCACTTACCCCAGAAGTCAGGGCTTGAGTCCGTAAATTGGCAATACATTGCTGAAAATTGTTTTGGGCGCTAAAAACTGGCGTAGAGGATGTAGTGGAAGTGGTCGTAACAGGTTGACCATTAATAATCAGCTCAGCATTGGCTTGAGTCATTGCAAGGAAAACTGAACCTAAAACGAAAGCTAAGCGATGCATAGTATCCCTTTACGATATTTGAATTTAAATTATGTTTTTACCATACCATCAACCCTTCATAATTTCTGAATCAAATCGTAAATTTAAATTCATTTTCCTTCATTTTAAATTCATATTCTGTTTTAAATTTAAAAAGTTATCCACACCCCTGCTTTTAGGCCTTTTTTAAATTCAAAAACATTCAAAATATGAATTTAAATTGATTCTTTTAAATTTAAACTACGGTTTTTAAATTCAAACATGCTGTGGATAAGTTAATTTCTTTTGTTTTTATATCTTTAAATACGTAAAACTTTAAATTTAAAAGTCTGTTTTAAAATTAAAGTTTAAATTCATACCCCCAAATACAACTTTGAATTCATGTTTTTTAAATTCAAATATGCCTGTTTGAATTTAAATTCATATGACTTTGAATTTATTTTTTTATCTTTTGAATTTAAAAATTTCTGCATCATTTTACAGCAGTAAAACTTAAATACGGAACAATTCTATTTGTTTGTTTTTTATGCAATCTATTTATAAAGGATTGTACAAATTACATACAGTTATTTTCTATTCTTTCCGATAAACGATGCATGAGCTCGAAAGAGGCGCAATCATGCCCGAACTTCAGGCATAAAAAAAGCGGTCATTGGCATGACCGCTTTTTTATCATTCAATCTAAGGATTAAATGCTCATATCTTGAGTTAATGCCAAAGGTTCCGGCAAAATTTTCGCCAATTGACGGCATAAAGTGGTTAATTCAGCGCTATCATTTGGCATTAGCGTGATATGACCAATTTTACGGCCTGTACGTTCAGTTTTGTTATACAGGTGCAAATGTGCGCCATTTAAAGCCAAGACATCTTCAGATTTCGGATACTTGCCAATAATATTGATCATGACTGTTGGACGAACCACTTCGGTTGAACCAAGGGGCAAACCTGCAACCGCACGAATGTGGTTTTCAAACTGCGAGCAAACCGCACCTTCAATTGACCAGTGACCTGAGTTGTGCACGCGTGGTGCCATCTCATTGGCATATAAGCCTTTTTCGGTCACAAACAATTCAAGCGTCAACACACCCACATAATTCAAATGATTGAGCAGGCGAGTGATGTAGTCTTGCGCCATAGGTTGTAAATCTGCACTATTTGGCGCAGGTACAATCGAATGCGACAAAATGCCGTTGTGATGATGATTTTCAGCCAATGGCCAGGTTTTCACATCACCATTTTGACCACGCACTGCAATAATCGACACTTCACGCGAAAAGGTCACAAAGCTTTCAGCAATCAATGAACCCGCTGGCCCAAGTTCCGCCCACGCTTGATCAATTTGATCGGTGGTACGAAGAACGAATTGACCTTTACCGTCGTATCCACCTGTTGCTGTTTTTAAAACAATCGGTAAACCTAATTCAGCAACTGCAGCTTTTAAGCTATCTAAAGAATCGATTGCTTTATACGGGGCAACAGGAATCTTGAGTTGATCGAATAAAGCTTTTTCCAGCAAACGGTGTTGCGCAGTGGCCAAAGCCTGACGTGGTGGATGCAGTTCTTTTTGCTTGGTTAAAACATCAACATCTGCCAGCGGTGTATTTTCAAACTCCAGGCTGAAAACATCTGCACTTTCGATGAACTGTTGTAAACCATTTTCAGCTTTGCTTGAGATCACCCGACCCATCGCTGCGGAAGGGCAATCTGTATTGGCTTCAAAGAAGGTACATTGAATATTCAGCGGTAGAGCAGCTTGTGCCATCATACGGCCGAGTTGACCACCACCAAAAATACCGATGGTTTTATCCATAACGTGTGTCCCGTTTTAAGCTTGGCTTTAGATTTGACCAGGAATATTTTTGCTCGCCACTTTTTCAGTTTGCGCAGCACGGAATTGGGCAACATTTTTTGCAATTTCAGGGCGCGTTAAACCTAAAATTTGTGCTGCCATGATCGCGGCATTGGTTGCACCAGCAGGACCAATCGCCAATGTACCGACTGCGATACCTGCAGGCATTTGCACGATTGAAAGCAATGAATCGACACCATTTAGGATTGAAGATTTCACAGGTACACCTAAAACTGGTAAATCAGTTTTTGCTGCACACATACCGGGTAAATGCGCTGCACCACCAGCACCGGCAATAATCACCTGAATACCGCGCTCACGTGCTGTTTCAGCATATTCGAATAAACGGTCTGGCGTACGATGCGCAGAAACAACTTCCGCTTCAAATGGGACGCCAAGTTGTTTAAGCATATTGGCAGTGTTTTCGAGAGTTGCCCAATCAGATTGAGAACCCATGATAATTCCAACGAGAGGTTGAGTGTCTGCAGCAGCCGCATTCATTGCAAATATTCCATAAACGGATGTAAGGAAGGATAAATCTCGACAAGTGCCAAGCTTTAAATGAATTACAAGCCCGATATTATAGACTGATTTTTCATCTCACCAAAATTTAACCGCTCAAGCGGCTGGATATTTTCCATCTTTTTTATATAAATTAGTAAAAATAGGGCAGTGGTCAGTTTATTGACTACGAAAGACAAAATATACACAACCTAAAAGACACAATCCCGCCCATAAATAATCCAGTTTAAAAGGCTGCTTAAACAGAAAAATCATAAAAGGCACAAACACCAGTAACGTCACCACTTCTTGGGTAATTTTCATTTGCCCCACCGCCCAGCCTTGTTGTGCAAGCAATCGAGTAGCAGGAATCATAAAACTGTATTCGAGCAGGGCAACCACCCAGCCAAATAAAATCGCTTGCCAAAGCGGGGCACCATGTAAAAACTTCAAATGACCATACCAAGCCAAAGTCATAAAACAGTTAGAAATAATTAAAAGCAGTAGCGGAAATAACATAGTCAATTTTTCTAAATTAATCGTGAATATTTTACGTTTTTCCACTAAAAAAGCATGTCATTTCATCCTTGATTTTTCCAGCAAACCATAGGCTTATAACAGCGACATAGAACGTATGATGCAATCCTATGAATAGATACAAGAAAGACTATCTTTTCCGCAAAACCCTTGATATCGTTGCTTTCAAATTGAATCAATAATGACACCACCAACACCAAAGTGATGTGTCAAAAAAGCAGTGGAGTTAAAACGAATGCATCTGCATATTTTGGGTATCTGTGGCACCTTTATGGGTTCACTCGCATTATTAGCACGTGATTTAGGACATAAGGTGACGGGTTCAGATGCGAACGTCTATCCACCCATGTCGACCCAACTGGAAAATGCAGGTATTACCTTAATGCAAGGCTATGACCGTAGCCATTTGCAGCCGCATCCAGATTTGGTAATTGTCGGCAATGCCATGAAACGTGGCATTGATGCTGTGGAATATATGCTGAATGAAGGTCTTCCTTATATTTCAGGTCCGCAATTTTTGGCAGACCACGTTTTACAAGGTAAACATGTGCTTGGCGTTGCAGGAACACACGGTAAAACCACAACCACAACGATGCTGGCGTGGGTACTTGATCAGGCCGGTTTAAACCCGGGTTTCCTGATTGGTGGCGTACCGCTCGGTTTTAGTGAAAGTGCACGTTTAGGCGGCGGCAAATACTTCTGTGTAGAAGCAGATGAATATGATTCTGCCTTTTTCGACAAGCGTTCCAAGTTTGTACATTACCATCCTAAAACTGCGATTTTAAATAATCTCGAATTTGACCATGCCGATATCTTTGATGATCTGGCTGCGATTCAAAAACAGTTCCATCATCTGGTACGTACCATTCCAAGTGAAGGCCGCATTATTGCCCCAATTACTGAAACCAATATTGATGAAGTTTTAGACATGGGCTGCTGGACACCTGTGGTTCGCACTTCATTAGATACCAATGAAAAAGCAGCATTATCTGCCGAGCAACTTTCTGCAGATGGTTCACACTTTAAAGTACTAGAAGATGGTGTAGTCAAAGGCATTGTTAAATGGAATATGACCGGGCAGCACAGTGTTGCCAATGCCTTGGCGACCATTGCTGCAGCTGAGCATGTCGGTGTATCCATTGAAACTGCATGTGAAGCACTTTCAAACTTTGGCGGTGTAAAACGCCGTATGGAATTGCTGGACACTGTGAAAGGTATTGAAGTTTATGATGACTTTGCCCACCATCCTACAGCCATTGAAACCACTTTAGACGGTGCGCGTAAACGCTTAGGTGAACGTAAGCTTTGGGCGATTATTGAACCGCGTTCAAATACCATGCGTATGGGTAGCCATAAAGACGGTTTGGCGCATTCCGCACGTTTGGCTGATGAAGTGATCTGGTATCAACCGGAAGGTTTGGACTGGGATTTACAGCCGGTCATTGATGCAGCCCAGAACAAAGCCATTGTGGTCCGTACACTGGATGACATCATCAAAACTGTGGCTCAAGAGGCAGGCGAGGGCGATGCTGTGGTGATTATGTCGAATGGTGGCTTTGGTGGTTTACATCAGAAGTTGATTAGTGCTTTAAAAGCCTAGATGTTGAAATATTAAAAGCCCACATCATGTGGGCTTTTTATTTAAAAATAATTTTGATAGCCTCGGTTTTTTATACCTACCTTGGCTTTTGTCACATGTCCGCTTTCTTCCATTTTTAACAGTAAATCGAGAAACTGGTTAATTTGCTGATGATTCAATTGATGGGGCAAGAATTTATCTAAACCCATTTTCTTAAACAGAGTGGTGATTTTCCCATGCTGATTGACATATTTCATCGACCATTGCTTGAAGTGAATTTCTTCAATAGCATGATCTGGAAAACGGTGAATCTGATTATGACGAGCATCCTCTGAAATTTGTGCAAATAGCTTTTCTAGCTGACTTTGTTCACCCTGCAAACATTGAAAATAAATGCCTTCTGCATAGTAAAGTACGCCATAAATCGCTTGCGCCTGATTAAAAGCACGCGCGGTAGCCAAAATGTCGCTTAAATCCTGTAATAAATCATTATCATATTCGACACGGCTACTGGCATAGCACAATTGGGTGAGCATAAAGCACCTATAAGTATTGGTGTGAGTTTTAAATTGCTTATCTGCCACACAGGTTAATTTTTAAAGTTTAACTCAAGACAATAATGGTCATTTTTTAATCAAATGTAATTTCTTTCTTACACATAGCATAGCTTAAACTAACTTATTTTTTACCATTCGGTGTATTAAAATTGATTTAGCTAAATCAAAACAAATAATTATCTAAAATCAGGGGAAAAGCATGTTAAAAAAACTTTTCATCACGATGGGATTAGTTTGTAGCTACTTAAGCCTAATCATTATCCTACATCGTAATGGTATTGAAGAGATGCTGAACATTGCTATTTGTTCAGGCCTTCTTGGGATTACACTTAAAATTTGGGTTCAAAATACTCTGTATATCTATTCTAGTTTAGGTGTCTTGGCCTTATGTTTTTTCTCGGTCCAAGAATATGCCATGTTGGAAATGATGCTGATGACCTCAGTGCTGGGTATGGTTTTAACCCAACTTATCCAATCTCAGAACCTGCTTTTTAATAAAACCCAATCCTTATAAATGTTTCTAAGATTGGTTCAGCTTTTAGTCATTAAACAACAATTACACCATGCAGATGTTAAAACTTAACATCTGCAAAGCTGATCTCTGGTTTAAAACTATACTCGTCAAAAGACCACATTAGGATCATTTTTATCAGCTTGTCCCTTTCTTATAAACACGCAGAAATAAAATTCTGCATTGATCATTTTTATCTTGAATCATTTAAATCTGCATTCAAATCAGATCATTCTGTAAGCAAAGCTGTCCAAGTAATGACTTCGTCACTGAGTGTTGATAGCTTAGATAGATAAGCTCTGTGTATTTATGCTCAATGCTTCAATGTCCTATTAATACAGCAGAGGCTCTGATCAACTGTTTTCCTCTCATCCTTGTTTAATTTTCATTTATTTAAATGTTTTTCCTTAATTTTTTAAAGAGAAAATTTACTCCATAGCATGTACGAGAGGGAATGGAAAAGGAATAAGCTGATGACAACAATGAAAGCAATGGTCTACTACGGCGAAAATGATATCCGCTTTGAAGAGCGCCCAATTCCCCAGATTATTAATCCCGACGATGCCGTGGTCCGGGTCACCAAAACCACCATTTGCGGTACCGATTTAGGCATATGGAAAGGTAAAAATCCTGAAATACAGGAACATGCCAAAACCATAAGCGGGCAATTTAATGGCCGCATTTTAGGTCATGAAGGCATCGGAATTATTGAAGAAGTCGGTTCCGCCGTCAAAAATTTCAAAAAAGGCGATCGGGTGATTATCTCCTGTATTAGCCGCTGTGGAACCTGTGAAAACTGTCAGAAACAACTTTATGCGCACTGCCAGAATGGCGGGGGCTGGATTATGGGTTACATGATTGATGGTAGCCACGCAGAATATGTGCGTACTCCCTTTGCCGATACCTCGCTTTACCCATTACCTGAAGGTTTAAATGAAGACGTGGCGGTATTTTTATCCGATGTATTGCCGACCTCGCATGAAATTGGCGTGCGCTATGGCGACGTCAAACCTGGCGATAGTATTGCCATTATCGGCATGGGACCGATTGGTACGGGCTGCTTGCTGACTGCACAATTCTATTCACCTTCCACCATTATTGCTGTAGATACTGATGATCACCGTTTAGCGCTGGCCAAAGAATTGGGTGCAACACACACCATCAACTCCATGCAGGAAGATGCGATTCAGCGCATCTTAGACATTACCGACGGGAGAGGGGTAGATTGTGCGATAGAAGCGGTCGGTGCAGAACCCACCTGGAATATTTGTCAGAATGTGGTTAAAGAAGGCGGACATCTGGCCAATGTCGGGGTGCATGGTAAAGCAGTGAATTTCGAAATCAACAAGTTATGGATTAAAAACCTGACCATTACCACCGGTCTGGTCAATGCCAATACTACCGGCATGCTACTTAAAACCTGCTGTTCTGGAAAATTACCGATGGAAAAACTGGCATCGCATCATTTTAAATTTAATGAATTTGAGAAAGCCTATGATGTGTTTAAACATGCTGCAGACCAGAAAGCAATGAAAGTCATCATTGAAGGGCAATAGTTTAAAAACATCAAAAAGCCCAGTATTTGGGCTTTTTTCAATCTATTTAAAAGCTAAGCTCTGACGTCTGCGAAGCTTTTATCGCGTCTAAACATTACATCGACATAAGAACAGGTTGGTACAATTTTCAATCTTTTTTGACGGGCAAACTCCGCCAATACATCCAGCAACTGCCGTGCAACGCCGTGTCCACGCAAAGCATCATCTACCCAGGTATGATTGGCAATAATTTTATGCTCACCACTCCATATATAACTGATTTCTGCAATCCGTTGACCTGCATCATTCAAAGTAAAAAATTCACCCTGTTGGCCGTTATCATTATGTTGAAATTGCATTGCTAGCCCTCACTTTTTTATTTGACTGAAATCAGAATACGTTAAAAATAGATTATTTTAAAACATCGTGAATAGAGGAATCTTTATCAAAAACTGACTTTGCAAAAGGGCAGAGTGGAATAATTTTAACCTTTTTTTGACGTGCCCATGCCACCGCACGATCCAGTAATTTTTTGCCTATCCCTTGTCCACGCAGCGAATCGTCTACATCGGTATGCTCAATAATAAAAACACTTTCACCGGCCCAGGTGTAGACCATCTCCGCTAGATGCTGATGATTGTCACCGATATAAAATTCACCTTTTTTGCCATCATCTTCGTGCTTAATTTCCAACATTTTTATTCTCTCATTCAGGTGAATATAAATAAACATGCCATAAATAGCTGCGCAATAGTGTTAAGTTTTTTGTTGTTTCTATCAATGCTGAGCACATTTCATCCTGAGGATTAAACTTAACAAGTTTAGGATTTAAGCCTAAACTTTAACGCTACTTATCAAATTATCTGACTATGTCATCCCTATCTTCTGAAATACCACTCAATCCGACCCGGCAATGGATTTGTGTGATCACTTTAGCTTTTGCAGCCTTTATTTTTAATACCACTGAATTTATTCCTGTGGCCTTGCTCAGCGATATTGGTCACAGTTTCAATATGCCTGCCACCGATGTCGGGATCATGATTACCATTTATGCGTGGGTGGTTGCCCCGATCTCATTACCGATGATGCTGATGACGCGAAATGTCGAACGACGTTTTTTACTGATCGCGTTATTTGTTGTGTTTATTCTGAGTCATGGCCTATCGTATTTCGCATGGAATTTTAAGGTGTTGTTGGCCAGCCGAATCGGGATTGCATTTTCCCATGCACTATTCTGGTCAATTACTGCATCCTTAGCGGTACGGGTGGCTCCAAAAGGTAAAGAATTTCAGGCGTTGGGTTTACTCGCGACAGGTACCGCATTGGCAATGGTGTTGGGTATTCCTTTTGGTCGCATGATTGGCGAAGCCTATGGCTGGCGCAATACTTTTGCCTTAATTGCACTTGGTGCAGCCGTCATCTGCCTTACCTTGGCCAAAACCCTACCGAAACTGCCCAGTGTCAATTCAGGTTCACTGAAAAGTATTGGCATCTTATTTAAACGTCCAAGCTTGGTGATGGTGTTTGGATTAACCATTCTCATCATTACTGCACAATTTACCGCTTATAGTTATATCGAACCCTTTACCCTGAATATTGCCCATTTTAGTTCCTCGCAAACCACCAGTTTATTGCTCATCTATGGCGGTGCCGGATTTATTGGTTCTTTTCTGTTTGGTAAATTTGGCAACCGGTATCCAAAACTTGCGATTCCTTTAAGCTGTGCTTTACTCGCCATTTCCATGTTGCTGTTACTGCCACTGGCGCAAGGTTTTATTGGCCTGAGTACGCTCAGCTTATTTTGGGGTATGAGCATTATTTGCTTTAGCCTGGCATTGCAAGCCAAAACCCTGAACCTCGCTTCAGATGCCACCGATGTCGCCATGGCGATTTATTCAGGTCTATATAATGTCGGTATTGGAGGTGGCGCATTGCTGGGTGGCATAGTGACTGCGAGTTTTGGTTTAAGCCAGATTGGCATGGCAGGTGGTTTAATTGCCTTAGTCGGTACCCTGTTGGCACTCATTTTGGTGCAGCGCCGTGACTTCATTAAAGTGTAATTAAGCTAGATAAAATTTGCACAATTCATATAAATATGCGATTCTTCAGCCACATTTGGATTAGATCCAAAACAAAATTGAGTTGAACAAGGGGAGTAGCCTCCTCCAAGCGTCCTTAGAAGCAATTCTGGTGGACGTGTCAGAATATCGTCATTACACTTTGCAAAAAGTCGGTATCTGAGCATCTGAAATTACAAAATATTGGTATTCAGATGTAGGCAAGACCTTGATCATGTTGACACAGATGTTTAAATCATCTGGCAACAGGTCAAGGTTTTTTTATGGCCAGTTGTCGGGTGTGGAGATTTTTTATGGAATCCATCGGCAACCCTGGGTTGTATCTGGCATTTTTTGTGATGGTGGCAATCATGCTCATCATCGACTTCATTGGTTTTAAGCACAAAGAAGACCAGCCCGTTAAAATTAAGTCAGCGGCCTACTGGAGCATTGCCTGGGTCAGTGTTTCCATGCTGTTTGCAGGCGGTTTATGGCTTTATTTACAGCAAACGGCGGGTATTGCTTTAGCCAATCAAAAGACCATGGAATATTTTGCCGGTTATCTGTTAGAGAAATCACTGGCAATTGATAATGTATTTGTCTGGCTGATGATTTTTGCTGCCTTCGCCATCCCTCCGGCATTACAACGTAAAGTGCTGCTGTATGGCGTACTCGGTGCCATTATTTTACGTACCATCTTTATTTTTATTGGTGCATGGTTCGTTCAAGAATTTTCTTGGATTCTGTATATTTTCGGTGCCTTTCTGGTCTATACCGGCTTTAAGTTTCTTAAAGGTCATGAAGAAAACCCGAATATTGAAGATATGGCCTTACTCAAGTGGTTACGCAAACGTATGCGTATTACGCCGCATCTAGATGGCCATAACTTCTTCGTGCGTCAAAACGGGGTGTTATGGGCAACGCCATTATTCCTGGTGTTGATTTTGGTTGAAGCATCCGATGTTATTTTCGCGGTGGATTCTATTCCGGCTATTTTTGCAGTGACCAGTGATCCCTTTATTGTGTTAACCGCAAACTTAATGGCGATTTTAGGCTTGCGTGCCATGTTCTTCTTACTGGCAGGTGCGGCATCTAAAATGCATTATTTACCCTATGGTCTCGGGATTATCCTGCTGTTTATTGGTTTCAAAATGCTAATGCTCGATGTGTTCCATATGCCAATCTGGATTTCACTTGGCTTTATTGTGATTGTACTGGCAATTACCACCTGGTTATCGATTCGATATAACAAGAAGCAAGAGCAACTGTAATTTTCAAATAAAATGATTAAGCCTTTCATCTTTGAGATGGAAGGCTTTTTTATTGCATCTATTATAATTTATGAGCACTTTTTCCAATCCTAAATATCAGGTTTAATTTATAGGACAGGGGCAGGCTTAAAACTGAGGGGATGGGGTTTAAAGGAAAAAATTCAGGTACAATCAATCGAAAAAATGAGAAATTAAAAGGTTAATGCATGTCTCCTCTTCAGGCTCAACGCGCCGTTCGTGGTCGCTTTCTTGATATTCAACACACTGTCACCCAAGCCTCCGATATCCCTCAAGCGATTCGTTATATTGAAGATGGTTTGCTCATCACTAGCGCTGGAAAAATCACCTGGTTTGGAACATGGCAAGAGGGGCAACATGTACTAAATGAAAATACGGATCTTGAGCATTATCCTGAACAGTTGATTGTGCCGGGCTTCATTGATACCCATATTCATTTCCCGCAAACCGAGATGGTCGGTGCGTATGGAGAACAGTTATTAGAATGGCTCGACACCTATACTTTTCCAACCGAATTACAGTTTAAAGATAAAGCTTATGCCGACAAAATCGCGCAATTTTTTGTGCAGGAATTATTAAAAAACGGCACCACCACTGCCTTGGTGTTTTGTACAGTCCATGCTGAATCGGTCGATGCCTTATTTGAAGCTGCAGAACAGCAGCAAATGCGTTTGATTGCCGGCAAGGTAATGATGGACCGTCATGCACCTGAAGATCTGTGTGACACAGCAGAAAGTGCTTATCAGGACTCTAAGGCGCTGATTGAAAAATGGCACGGCAAAGGCCGTAACCTGTATGCGATTACCCCGCGTTTTGCACCGACTTCTACACCCGAACAACTTGCTCGGGCAGGAGAGCTGAAAGCTGAATATCCAGATGCCTATGTACATACTCATTTAAGTGAAAACAAGAATGAAATTGCTTGGGTCAAAGCGCTATTTCCAGAACAAAAAGGCTATCTGGATGTCTATCATCACTATGGCTTAACAGGGCAGCGCTCGGTCTTTGCCCATTGCGTGCATTTAGAAGAAGCTGAATGGGACTGTATGCACCAGACCAACTCGGCGATTGCCTTTTGCCCCACCTCCAACCTATTCTTGGGCAGTGGTTTATTTCCCTTGAAAAAAACCTGGGAAAAACAGGTCAAAGTCGGCTTAGGCACAGACATAGGTGCGGGCACTTCATTTAACCAGCTGCAAACCTTAAATGAAGCCTACAAAGTCCAACAACTTCAGGGCGATAAACTCTCGGCATTTGAGTCCTTGTATCACGCCACTTTGGGGGGAGCAAAAGCTTTAGATCTGGACGATAAACTGGGGAACTTTAACCTGGGTAAAGAAGCCGACTTTATTGTGCTGGATTTAAAAGCCACAGCACTGCAGGCATTGCGTCAAGAACGTACTAAAGGTATAGAAGATGCTTTATTTGCCCTAATGACCATGGGCGATGATCGTAATATCCATGCCACTTATATTTATGGAGAAGCGGTATATGTCAAAGCATAAGACCACAACAATATCCCGTAAAAAGATATTCTTGCTGATTGGAATAGGCCTGTTTTGTGCGGTACTACTTAAGCGTGATAGCGCACAGCTCAAGGCTTGATACACTTTCAGGCGCAAAAAAGATGCATCTCTTGAGCAGATGTATTAAAATTAAAACATCTTTTGAGGTGTTGCTGGTCAACACCTTTTTTATTTTGATCTGCTTTTAGGTATCTACCCATGACCGTTCAAATGAGCGTAATGATCTCAACTGAAGAAATTCATGCGAAAGTCAAAGAGCTTGGTGCAAAAATTGATGCTCACTATGCCAATAGTGACAAAGAACTTGTTTTGATTGGTTTACTTCGTGGTTCAGTTATTTTTATGGCTGATTTATGTCGCGCAATTAGCAAACCGCATGAACTCGACTTTATGACGGTATCAAGTTACGGTGGCGGTACAGTTTCAAGTCGTGATGTTAAAATTTTAAAAGACCTGGACGGCGAAATTCGCGGTAAAGATGTTCTGATTGTTGAAGATATTATTGATTCAGGCAATACCCTGAGTAAAGTACTGGAAATTTTGAGCACCCGTAGCCCAAATTCTATTGAACTGTGTACTTTAATCAGTAAACCTTCACGTCGTGAAATTGACCTTGAAGTGAAATTTTTAGGCTTTGAAGTAGAGGATAAGTTTATTGTCGGTTACGGCTTAGACTATGACCAGAAATATCGTCACATTCCATTTATTGGTGAAATTGGTCTTTAAGACTGATCTCCTATATTTAAAGTGGCCCCAGGCCACTTTTTTATGCACTGGATTTAATCCTAAACAAAAAAACAACAGTTTTTAGCAGGACTCAACTGTTTCCTTTTGCATAAATGATTAATTATAAAAATGAAAGCGTAATGAAAAGATATAAACAAACGATAAATGGAGAAGACATATGTGGACACTTATAGTTGCCATCGTAGTAGGTTTTATTGCAGGCTTAATTGCGCGTGCTATTCATCCTGGAAATGATAAATCAGGATTTATTGTGACCACCTTGTTGGGTATTGCAGGTTCTTTACTAGCGACTTACGGTGGACGTTTACTCGGCCTTTACGATGAAAACTCAGCAGCAGGCTTTATTGCTTCCGTGATCGGCGCTCTCATTATTTTGTTCATTTATAATATGGTCACTAAAAAATCACGCGTTTAAATGTTGATTTAAAATAATCAATGTTACCGTTAAAAAAAGCACCTGATCAGGTGCTTTTTTTATGCTTTTATTGGTCAATTACGATGTTTATAAACCTAATTCTTTCCAAATTTGTTGAATTTCTTGCGCAGAACGAACACCCATTACTTTAAAACCGTTAGAGAAAACAATTGCGGGAGTTCCATTTAGACCTAAAGATTTGCCCAAACTCAAATTACGCTCAATCGGGTTGGCACAGCTTTTATTCGAACTAGGTTGTATACCTTTACTGATCAGATTTGACCAGGCCAAGGCGGAATCTTTTTCACAAAACACTTGTTTGGAAACAGCAATAGACTGGGTTTTGATTGGATAAATAAAAGTATAAATAGTGACATCATTTAACTTGTTTATTTCAGCCTCAAGTTGTTTGCAATATGGGCAATTTGGGTCAGAAAAGATTGCGATCTGGCGTTTACCATTACCTCGTACACTTTTTACTGCATCCTGCAAAGGCAGTTTTTTCCATTCAATACTGTTCTGCTCAAGCACTAAATCTTTGGTCAAATTTTTCTGATCACTTAATCGGTACATTGAACCAACCAGAATATGTTGTGCATCTTCCCCCAAATACACTACTTGACCATCCATTGAACCGCTATAAATGCCTTTCATCTCGGTGGTTTGAATGTTTTCAATCTTCAATTTAGGATGTTGCTTACCCAGGTTAGTTTTAACCGTATCAACATTTGCCAAAGTTAAGCTGGAAATAAAACTAACCAAGGCGAATGCCAATGTTTTTTTAATCATCTGTTTTGCTCATTGCTTCAAAATCTTTCCTGTTGATTCTACTCAAAAACTAGCCAGATAATCTTAAAATTTTAGCTGCCCTTACGCAAAGCACACATATTCGCTCCTATAGGTTTCACGTGGAACATGAACCTGATTTACAGCGGATTTATTTCCACCGACACATGCACAATTTCGTCATGAATAGAAAGTGCTTCACGAACTTGGTCGGCATTCAAGTTGGAATCGGTGGCTAAGGCCAAAATACAGGAAAATTTGCCTTTGCCGACTTTCCAGACGTGTAGGTCAGTAATTTCTACCAGCGCAAACTCTGCAATCACTTTGCGAATTTCCTCAACCACAGGATGATCCATCTCTGCATCGAGTAAGGTTTTCCCTGTCTCTTTGATCAGACCAATCGCCCATTTTGCCACCAGAATTGAACCGACAATCCCCAAGAGTGCATCCAGAAAACCCCATCCCAAATATTTGGCAGCAAACAACGCAATAATCGCAAATACAGAAGTCACCGCATCTGCTACTACATGCATAAAGGCGGCTTTCTGGTTTAAATCATGGTGGTGATGTTCATGTTGCTGTTCATTTTCATGATGGTGATGGTGATGGTGATGGTGATGGTGATCATCATGCAGCAACCATGCACAGATTAAATTAATCACCAAACCTAAAATGGCAATTGGAATGGCCTGGTTATAATGAATGTCTATGGGATTTATTAGTCGTTCTATTGATTGGAACGCCATAAGTATCGCCACCACCATCAATAAGATCGCGCTGCTATATCCGGCTAAAATTTCAATTTTCCAGGTGCCAAAACTAAAACGGCTATCTTCTGCATAATGACGTGCAGAACGATAGGCAAAATAAGCCAGTCCCAAGGCCAGCATATGTGAACTCATGTGCCAACCATCGGCAAGCAATGCCATAGAGTTGTAAATCCATCCTCCAATCACTTCTAATAGCATCATCACTGCCGTTAGAATAGTGGCCCATAGAATGCGTTTTTGGGCGAGGGGATTACCTTCATCAAACTGATGAGCGTGTGTTCTGGTCAATGGGGGTTTTTGCATAATCTTAATGCTTAAATATACTCCCCCGTAGTATATTTATTTTTGGAGAGTTGTGTTGGGTCATTTACATCAAGACAAGAAAATTCAGAATCGAGTCAAACGTTTACAAGGGCAAATGAACGCCGTAGAGCAAGCCTTAAACAGCCCTGAGCATTCATGTATTACGGTATTACAGCAAGTCGCTGCCATTAAAGGCGCCGTGAATGGTCTAATGAATGAATTGATCGAATCACATTTACGTCATCACGTGATTGGTGAACAGACTGAAATTAATGAACAGGAACTTACTGAATTTTTAAAATTATTAAAGCGTTATAGTTAAATGATTTACATCTTCTAAATTGACCTCTGAGGCTGATAAGAATTAATCTATAGCTCTTCTTTTCCTCTGTAAATATTCGCTATTTTTCACATAATCTAGCGGCTGTTTCTGTGACCCTACATGACGACTCAACAATCATGGCGACCATTTTTAATGGTCAGCCTGGCACTTTGTATTGGAACCATTGGAACTGCGCTTGCTAGTCCCTTATATCCGATCTATCAAGAGCTGTGGCATTTATTACCCAGCCATATTACTTATATCTTTGTCGCCTATATGTTCGGCTGTCTGGCGACCTTGTTATTTTTAGGCCGAACCAGCAACAGTTTTGGATTTCTACGTACATTACAAATTGGTATCGTGTTTGTGATATTGGGTTTAGCGCTTTCCTCTGTTGCATCGAATGCACTTTGGCTGGGATTAGGTCGCTTTATTATTGGAATCGCCTCCGGACTGATCAGCACCTCTGCAATGCTCGGGTTAATTACCACTATTCCAGACAGTCATAAGCAAAATGCACCGCAATTAAGTTCTATCATTACCGTGATTGGTTTTGGACTAGGACCATTTATTGGTGGGCTGATTGCCCAGTTCTCTAGCCAGCCTTTAGTTACCCCTTATTTACCGGTTATTGTCGCTGCGGTTTTATGTTTTTTTGGTTTATTTCTGGTTAAAGTCCGACAATTTAAAGCCCAACCTTTTTCAATCGCACCGCATTTAGAAATGCCTGCAGTCCAACATCAAGCCTTGTTCTTTATTGCCGGTTTCACTGCATTTAGTGCTTTTGGAGCATTTAGCTTATTTGCCTCGCTTTCCCCATCTTTTGTGAAAAATCTGATTCCATGGCATGGACCTCTGGTCAGTGGCTCAGCCATTGCCAGCATTTTAATGGTTTCCGCCATCGTACAATTTCTTGCTAAAAATTTGCCTGCTGGCAAAAGCCTGAATTTAGGACTGATAACGCTCGTGCTCAGCTTTATTTTACTGGGCTTATGTATGAGTATGCAGTGGAGCATTTTGTTCTTTATCAGCGATATTTTGGTCGGTGTAGGACATGGATTTGGCTTGATGGGGGCATTCGGTTTAATTCACCAGATGACCACGACCGATAATCGTGCTGCAGTAATGTCGACCTATTTGTTTATTGGTTACTTAGGCACGATTATACCGATTATTGCAGTAGGTTATTTAGCCGATCATTTTGGTTTAATGCTGGGTGTTTTAGGATTCTGCCTAGGGGTTGGTTTACTGTGTCTTGCACTGATAGTTTGGCATAAGAAAATTGCTTAAAGAAAAGCCCTCAATTGAGGGCTTTTCTTTTAAATCGATTGGATTACTTTCCAATACAGAATGATCCAAAGATTTTTCCTAATAAATCATCTGCACTGAATTCACCGGTAATTTCAGACAAGGCATTTTGTGCCAAACGTAAAGATTCAGCTACTAACTCGCCCGCTTGATACACCACTAACTGCTCATGTGCTTCTGCCAAATACACCTGTGTACGCTTCATCGCGTCTAAATGACGTGTACGCGCAATAAAGGTATCTTCTTCTGGCTGGAAGCCTGCATGTGCTGTAATCGCATCTATAAGCGCCTGAACACCAGTTTCCTGCTTGGCTGAGACCGTAATATGACGAAAGCCCTGATAATCGCCAATTTCAGCAGCAGTACCGGTTAAATCACACTTGTTGGCAATCAACATCAGACGACGTGGTTCCAGATGTTCGGCAAAATAGTTTTGTGCCAGTTGCAAAGGCTCTTCACCTTGGCTTAGGTCATACACCAACAGCAACAAATCGGCTTGTTCAATCTCTTTAATTGCGCGGCGAATCCCTTCTTTTTCGACAATATCGCCAGTTTCACGCAGCCCTGCAGTATCAGTCAGGGTAATCGGCAAGCCCTTCAGAGTAATTTTTTCATGCAGGACATCACGCGTGGTACCGGCAATATCGGTGACAATCGCACGTTCATTTCCGGCCAAAGTATTCAATAACGAAGATTTCCCTGCATTCGGTTTACCGGCAATCACCACCTGCAAGCCTTCACGCAGCAACTGGCCTTGGCGGGCAGACTTTTGCACAGCCGTGACTGAACTTTGCACATCTTCCAGCAAAGCCAGAATTTTACCATCCGCCAAAAAGTCGATTTCTTCTTCCGGGAAATCAATAGCCGCTTCTACATGCAAACGTAGATGAATTAACTTTTCTAATACGGTGTTCACTCGGGTCGAGAATGCCCCTTGTAGTGAACGTACTGCTGAGCGTGCCGCTGCTTGTGACGTTGCATCAATCAAATCGGCAATTGCTTCCGCTTGCACCAAATCCAGCTTGCCATTTTCAAAAGCACGCATGGAAAATTCACCCGCCTTGGCCGCAATTGCACCCAATTCCAGCAAGCGACCTAATAAAGCATTTTGAATGACCGGGCCACCATGACCTTGCAGCTCCACCACATCTTCACCGGTAAAGGAGTTTGGGTTTGGAAAGCAAATCACCAGGCCTTCATCCATGACTTCACCCGCTGCCTCATGAAACTGACGGAAGCCGGCAAAACGGGCTTTGGGTAAAGCCTTTTGCGTCAAGGCTTCTGCAATGGCATAGGATTTTGGACCTGACAGACGAATCACCCCCACACCACCACGTCCGGGCGGAGTTGCAATTGCAGCAATCGTTGTTCGGTTTTGCATAAAATTCACCTAAAAAATCCCAAATCATAGCCAAATAAAAATCCGCCTAAGATTACCATCTTAAGCGGATTTATTCAGCTACTCGCAATTAGTCGTTACTTAAACAACGTCACGTTTTTCGCGTTCTTTCGCCACACTTTTGTTGATCAAACTTTGCTGCAAGATGGTAATACTGTTGTTGACAATCCAGTACAACACCAAGCCCGCAGGGAAGAACAACATAAATACGGTGAAGATAATCGGCATGATTTTGAAGACTTTTGCCTGCATCGGATCAGCCGGTTGCGGATTTAAAGACTGCTGAATGAACATGGTCAAACCCATCAATAACGGCAGGATAAACCATGGATCCATTGCAGATAAATCTTGAATCCAGCCTAACCATGGTGCATGACGAAGTTCTACAGACTCCATCAATACCCAGTACAAGGCCAAGAAAATCGGCATTTGTAAAAGCAGTGGCAAGCAACCTGATAATGGATTGACTTGTTCACGTTTATACAGCGCCATCATTTCTTGGGAGAAACGCATACGGTCTTCACCGAACTCTTCTTTCATGCGTTGCATTTCAGGTGCAATCACACGCATTTTCGCCATAGAGCGGTAGCTCTTAGACGACAATGGCCAAAGAATTAGTTTCACCAACACAGTCAACAAGATAATTGACCAGCCCCAGTTGCCTACAATGTTATGGAAGAACTGCAGCCCCAGGAACAATAACTTCGCAATTGGCCATAACCAGCCATAATCCACGGTTTGGTTTAAACCAATCGCTAGGTCTTTCAATTCAGACTGAATTTTAGGACCTGAATAGAAGGTTGCATCCAACTCAGCCGCAGTACCGGCAGGTACATTGATCATCGGTGAAGTAAAACCGATAATATTCATATTATCAGTAGATTGACGCGATTCTAATTTCGCACTATATGGCTGACCATTGGCTTGCGTCAGTTTAAGATCACCTGGAATCCAGGCACTTACGAAATAATGCTGAACAATACCAACCCAGCCGCCTTTCGCTTCAACATTCAATTTTTCTTCATTGAAGTTGGCAAATTTAAGCTTGTTGTAGTGTTCATCAGGTGTACCCCAAGCACCGCCCAGGAATGTACCTAGGGTAAAAATACCTTGGTCTGATTTACCTGGATCATCCGAATTGTCACGTTTGATTTGACCAAACATTTGACCTTGCCAGTTCTGAGCACTACGGTTCACAACTTTGTGGTTGACAATAATCGGGTATTCACCTTGTTTAAAGGTAAATGTTTTGATGATTTCTACACCATCAGCCGTTTTATAGATCATTGGTACCGATAAAACTTTAACCGCCTTACCATCTTTTGTTGTTTCAGCTTTAGCATCAGCCAAAGTATAAGTTGCTTTTTCAACTTCATACACCGGGCGACCATTACGGTTGCTGTCCGGTCCATTTAAACCAATCAGGCCAGACTGAGCGACGTAAGTACGTTTCGCATCACTTTCCAGCATGACAAACGGTTCATCGCTGTCTTTATTTTTGTCATGATTGAGTAATTCAATACGAACAATGTCACCACCTTTAGGATTAATCCAAAGATGATAAAGGTCAGTTTGTACTGAAATAAGCTGTTGACTTACAGGTGCAGTGGCATCTGTTGTAGTTTGCTGAGTGGCAATATTTGCTTGAGGCACGTCAGACGCTGCCGGAGCTGTTTGAGCATTTGGCAAATCTGCAGATACTTCATGCGAAACCACGGCAGCTTCTTGCTGCGGTTTAGTCTCTGCATGACCATAATCTTTTTGCCAAGCCAAAATAAGCAAATATGCGACGACAAACATAGCCCCTAGAATTGCAAACCTGGCCCATTGTTGCATATCTATTATCCCAAGTAGTTAGAGTGATTTCGGTTCAATAAACGATCACGAAAGGGTACAGCAACGTGAAGCGTTTGAGAATCCATTTGCTGAAATGAAATAAAACGAATTGCTTTTTGCGGAACCGGGTCATAACCCGAACCACCCCAAGGATGACAACGACAAATACGCTTAGTAGCTAACCACGCACCACGCACAGCACCATAAGAATGGACTGCTTCTAAAGAATATTGAGAACATGTTGGAATATAACGACAGCGGGGTCCCAATAAAGGACTAATCGCGATCTGATAGAATCGAATCAACCAATGCAGTAAACGTACCATTGGCCTTCTCTACTTTTGTGGGGAGGGAGCTATCTTTTTATGCTTATTGGCAAGGCGTTGCAATTTCTGCCAAGCAAATAGTAATTGCTGTTGCAATTCTGCATTAGGTATTGCTTCAATACCAACTTTAGGCATGACCACAATATCTAATAAATCTAATTGCTGTTGATGAAGGCGAAAACTTTCGCGAGCAAGACGTTTCACTCTATTTCTTTCATGTGCACGACGCACTTTTTTCTTGGCAACAACAATACCCAAACGGCTACAAGGCTGTTCGGAATTTTTTGCCAAAAATAAGAAATGGGGTTGATGCACTTTAAAAAGCGCACCATCAAACACACTTTTATAATCGGCAGCACAGCGTATACGTACGTCTGTGCTGAAGCCATAAAGTGTCATAACACCCAAAATCGTAATAACTTAACTAATTAAACAGTTAAGCTATGACGACCTTTTGCACGACGGCGAGCTAATACTTGACGACCAGCTTTAGTAGCCATACGAGCACGGAAACCATGAACACGCTTACGCTTTAATTCTGATGGTTGAAATGTACGTTTCATATTGAAACTCCAAAAATGATCTTCTATGAAGGTTCGCGATTTTAGTGTTCATTCATTGATCTGTCAATTAAAAACAAAATTTCTTTCAAAATAAGGTATTTTTTTGACAAATGATAAATCTAAGATTTTTTTATCACATTAAAAATTGTTTTAATTTTACACACAATATAAGCATTTGATTAATAATGAAACATAAGTTATAAACAGAAATATTCACAATATTATCCACAACTTAGTATTGATAAGATTATTCTCCTGACTTTTGAATTTAAATTTAAAAATATGGGAAGTTATCCCCATGGGCAAGGGTTCTTATAATTAAATTCAAATTTATAAATTTAAATTTATTACTATTAGGGAGCCATTTTTCTGTGGAAAAGCTATTTTTATTTTTTGTAAACAATATCTTAAATTGTGGATATCCATGTTTTTATAATTGTATTAAATTGTGGATAACTTTATGGTATATTTTATCCACAGCTTGAGGGTAAGCTTATCCACACCGTGATTTGAATTTAAATTTAAACTGAAATTTGCTTTTTTGAGTGATATTTCTTTAATTGGGCCATGACAGATGTGGATAACTTCGATAGAATGGCGACCCGCTTGTTCGGGCTCAAAACGATTTTTTATAACTAATGGAATAAATAGGGGTTTCACATGCTTTGGACTGACTGTTTAACTCGTTTGCGACAAGAGCTTTCGGGTAATGTCTTTACAATGTGGATTCGCCCTTTGGTGGCTGAAGAGCTTAACGACACATTAAAACTTTATGCACCCAATCCGTATTGGACCCGTTATATTCAGGAACACCATCTTGAGCTGATCACGATCTTGGCAGAACAAATGTCTGAGGGGCGGGTACGCAAAGTCGAAATTTTGGTCGATTCCCGTCCGGGTGCCATTCTATCCGCCAATGAACAACCTGCAACCACGACTGCTGCTTTGCAATCGGTTGCCGCCCCCATGGCTAGACCGCGAAAAGAAAAAGAAGAATCAGGCCCTAAAAATAGCCGTAAGCGTTTATTAAATCCATTATTTACTTTTTCGTTATTTGTTGAAGGACGCTCGAACCAAATGGCAGCGGAAACCTGTCGTAAAGTTTTGACTCAGTTAGGGGCTTCTCAACATAATCCTTTATTTTTGTATGGCCCCACAGGTTTGGGTAAAACGCATTTAATGCAAGCGGTGGGGAATGCATTATTGCAAGCCAAACCCAATGCGCGCGTCATGTATATGACTGCCGAAAGTTTTGTGCAAGATTTTGTCAGTTCCTTGCAACAAGGCAAGGTTGAAGAGTTTAAGAAAAATTGTCGCTCGCTGGATTTATTGCTGGTAGATGATATTCATTTGCTGGCCGGCAAAGAAGCCAGCTTGGTGGAGTTCTTTTATACGTTTAATGCCTTGCTGGATGAATCAAAACAGATCATTTTAACCTCAGATCGTTATCCTAAAGAACTGACTGAACTGGATGCACGTCTGGTTTCGCGTTTTTCCTGGGGCTTGTCTGTGGGTGTGGAACCGCCGGATATTGAAACACGTATCGAAATTTTATTGAAAAAAGCGGAAAACATCGGGGTAGAATTGCCGCGTAATTGTGCTTTGTTTGTGGCTCAACAAGTCGTCGCCAATGTACGTGAACTGGAAGGTGCACTGAACAAAGTCGTGGCTATTTCACGTTTTAAAGGCACCTCGATTGATTTGGAGGTGGTGCGGGAATCGTTAAAAGATGTCCTCGCGATTCGTGCCCGAACCATCAGTACTGAAAATATCCAGCGTGTAGTGAGTGAATATTTCCGGATTCCGCTGAAAGAAATTGTCGGACCTAAACGTACCCGTATCTATGCGCGTCCACGTCAGTTGGCGATGGGGTTGGCGCGTGAACTCACTGGCGATAGTTTCCCGGAAATTGGCATGGCCTTCGGCGGTCGTGATCACAGTACCGTGATGCATGCCTGTGAGAAAGTATTGAGTCTTCGTGAGGAAGATCCGATCTTTAATGAAGACTATAAAAACCTGCAACGTTTGTTGCAAAGCTGATTGAATCTGATCAAATTCTATTCTTGCAATGCGGCATATTCTGCCGCATAGTACACTGCTAAAAAACATTTATTTACTATTTATCTTCAGTTGTTAGAGGAATGTACCGTGCGTTTGAAAATCGCGAAAGAAAGCTTACTTAATGTTCTGTCACATGTCGTAGGAGCGGTTGAACGTCGCCATACTTTAAACATCCTGTCTAATGTAAAAATTCAAGTCAGTAATGAATCATTAACCATTACCGGTTCAGATCTGGAAGTGGAATTGGTTGCCAGTACGACGCTAGCCGAAGGTGCATGCCTGCAAACTGGTGAAACGACTGTACCTGCACGCAAGCTGATGGACATTTGTAAATCATTACCGACTGCGGCATTGATTGACCTGCAAATTACTGAAGATCGCTGCATTTTAAAATCGGGCAATAGCCGTTTTGTGTTGGGTACTTTGCCTGCTGAAGACTATCCATTATTGAGCAGTGAAAATGCTCAAGGTACGCAAGTAACGGTAACTCAGCGTGAGTTAAAACGCTTGTTTGAAAAAACTGCTTTCGCGATGGCAGTGCAAGATGTACGTTTTTATTTAACCGGTACTCTGCTTGAAATTGATCAAAACCAGCTTCGTGCCGTGACTACTGATGGTCACCGTTTGGCTTTATGTGAAACCGCAGCAACGTCCACCGCCACCCAAGCCATCCAAGCGATTGTGCCCCGCAAAGCAGTGGCAGAATTGCAGCGCTTACTCAGCATTGAAGACGAGCAATTGTCTCTACTGATTGGTCGTGAATTATTGAACGTGACCATTAGTGCACCAAGCCGTGACAAAGAACAGGGCAATATCACGGTTCGTTTCACCACCAAATTAATTGATGGCAAATTCCCGGATTACCGTCGTGTGATTCCACGTGGTGGCGATAAAAACGTATCGATTGCTCATAATGTATTCAAACAGTCCCTGCAACGTGTCGCAATTTTAAGTAATGAAAAATTGCGCGGTGTATTCCTGAATTTTGGCGCTGATTCTTTACAACTGCGTGCCAATAACCCAGAGCAAGATGAAGCGATTGAAGATCTAGCCATTCAATATGCGGATGCACCGATGGAAATGTCGTTCAATGCGCAATATTTATTGGATGTACTCGGTGCGTTGGATGGTGATGATGTCTATATGACCATGACTGAAGCCAATCAATCTGTATTAGTACACGATCCAGCGCAACAAGATCAAACCTATGTTGTCATGCCAATGCGGGTTTAATTTGCAGACTTCTTAGCAGATCAAATTATGTTTATCACGCGTTTAAATATAGAACGTGTTCGAAATTTAAAAGCGGTTGCACTCCAAGAGTTGCAGCCGTTTAATGTCTTTTATGGCCAAAATGGTTCAGGTAAGACCTCGATTCTAGAGGCCATTCATTTGCTGGCGACCGGACGTTCTTTTCGAACCCATATCCCAAAGAATTATATTCAGAATGAAACAAGTGACGCAATTGTTTTTGCGCAATCTGCGACTGAAAAGATTGGTATGCAAAAACTGTTATCCGGTGAGCAACTGATTAAAGTGAATGGCGACAATATCGCGACCCAAGGTCAGTTGGCTAAAATTTTACCCTTACAGCATATTGATCCACAAAGTACCGACATTATTGACTACGGAGCCAAACCACGTCGCCAATTGATAGACTGGCTGATGTTCCACGTGGAACCGGATTTTTATCATGCCTGGCAGTATTATTCACGGGCCTTAAAACAGCGCAACAGTTTGTTGAAATCGAGACGAAATCTTAATCTGAATGATTTAGAGCCATGGAATAAAATGCTAGCCGAATATGGTGAAATGCTGCATTCACAGCGCAGTGGAATTGTGGAACAGTGGAAGGTTTACTTTGAGCAGGATTTAAAACACTTATTGCCTAATCTGGATATTCAGATGGAATATGTTCCTGGTTTTCATACCGAGCTTGGCTTGCTGCATGACCTCACTGTACATCATCAAAAAGACCTGGATAGACGCTATACCGAGTATGGTCCGCATCGTGCAGATTTACGTTTAAAAACAACACTGGGTGATGCTGATGTGGTGCTTTCACGCGGTCAAAAAAAGCTGCTGATTGTGGCCTTAAAACTGTCACAGATTGCAATGCTGCATGCCTGTAACAAGGAAACTGTGGTATTATTAGATGATGTGACAGCAGAATTAGATTTAACTGCACAGCGACGATTAATTGAGCGATTGAGCCAACTGGGTAGTCAAGTTTTTATTACCACTTTAGAGCACGAATCAGTAAAAAAACATTTACATGATTTGTCTATTTCATATCAATTATTCAATGTTGAAAACGGTCAAGTTCAAGTTGTTGTGCAATAGTTTTTTAGATTTTAACCATCTTTGGATAGACCTATATTTCACTAGGGAGAAACCATGAGTTCAGAAGATCAAGCTGCTTCTCAAACAGAACCAACCAATGAAAAGGCTTATGATTCCTCTAGTATCAAGGTATTACGTGGCCTCGATGCTGTGCGTAAGCGTCCAGGTATGTATATTGGTGATACGGACGATGGTTCAGGCTTACATCACATGGTATTTGAGGTGGTGGATAATGCCATCGATGAAGCCTTGGCAGGTCATTGTGATGAAATTTTAGTCACCATTCATGAAGATGAATCAGTCAGTGTTTCAGACAACGGTCGTGGTATTCCAACTGATATTCATCCAGAAGAAGGTGTATCTGCTGCTGAAGTGATTTTAACCATTCTTCATGCCGGCGGTAAGTTTGACGATAATAGCTATAAAGTATCTGGTGGTTTACACGGGGTGGGTGTTTCGGTTGTAAATGCCTTGTCGAGTAAATTATTACTGAATATTCGTCGTGCCGGTAAAGTGTATGAGCAAGAATATCAGCATGGCGATCCAGTTTATAAGTTACGTGAAATTGGTGAAACAATCGAATCGGGTACCACCGTTCGTTTTTACCCAAGTGAATTAACCTTTAGCCAAACCATTTTCAATGTTGATATTCTAGCGCGTCGTTTACGTGAACTTTCATTCTTGAATGCCGGGGTTCGTATTGTATTGCGTGATGAACGTATCGATGCTGAACATGTATTTGATTATGAAGGTGGTCTTTCTGAATTCGTAAAATATATCAATCAGGGCAAAACCCATTTGAATGATATTTTCCATTTTACCAGTCAAGTGCCGGAAACAGGGATTACTGTTGAAGTCGCTTTACAGTGGAATGATACCTATCAGGAAAATGTGCGCTGCTTTACCAACAATATTCCGCAAAAAGATGGTGGTGCGCATTTAGCCGGTTTCCGCGCAGCATTAACCCGGGGCTTAAACCAGTATTTGGATAGTGAAAATATTCTGAAGAAAGAAAAAGTCGCGGTGACGGGTGATGATGCACGTGAAGGCTTAACTGCAATTGTTTCAGTGAAAGTGCCTGATCCAAAATTCTCTTCACAAACCAAAGAAAAACTGGTTTCAAGTGAAGTGAAACCTGCTGTAGAGCAGGCGATGAACAAGGAATTTTCTGCTTATTTGCTGGAAAATCCACAAGCGGCAAAATCAATTGCCGGTAAAATTATTGATGCGGCGCGTGCACGTGATGCGGCGCGTAAAGCGCGTGAAATGACACGTCGTAAGAGCGCGCTGGATATTGCAGGTCTTCCAGGTAAATTGGCTGATTGCCAAGAAAAAGATCCAGCATTGTCTGAATTATACTTGGTCGAAGGTGACTCTGCGGGTGGTTCAGCCAAGCAGGGCCGTAACCGCAAGATGCAGGCGATTCTGCCACTGAAAGGTAAAATCCTGAATGTCGAACGTGCACGTTTTGACAAAATGATTTCATCGCAAGAAGTCGGCACCCTGATTACCGCACTTGGTTGTGGTATTGGTCGTGAAGAATACAATCCGGATAAACTGCGTTATCACAAAATCATTATCATGACCGATGCTGACGTCGACGGTTCGCACATTCGTACGCTACTGTTGACTTTCTTCTTCCGTCAAATGCCTGAACTTGTGGAACGCGGTTATATCTATATTGCACAGCCACCCTTGTATAAATTGAAAAAAGGTAAACAGGAGCAATATCTTAAAGATAATGATGCTCTAGAAACCTTCCTGATTTCAAATGCGATTGATGATTTATCTTTGCATATTAGTGCTGAATCTCCTGCAATTTCAGGTCAGGCCCTGGCAAAAGTCATTGAAGATTACCAGGTTTCACAGAAAAGTTTGACCCGTTTAACCGTACGTTATCCTGCAAGTTTGCTGGATGGGTTATTGGGTCTGGATGCATTTAAACTTGATCAAAATCAAGATGAAGAGTATGTGAAACAATGGTCTGAACAGTTACGTATTGCGATTGAAAAATATCAACCAAGTTTACGTCCTGAAATCAGTTTAGAAGTGTTTGAAAAAGAACATGCTGATGGTTCTAAAGTGGCACATTACTGGCCACGTGTGACCATCTATGTACACAACTTGCCGCAGTCGTATTTACTTGATTCGGGACTACTGGCTTCTGGTGAATATAAGCGTTTACTGCAAAATTCGAAGAGCTGGTTTAGCTTGCTTGAAGACGGCGCGTATTTGCAGAAAGGTGATCGTAAAATCAATGTCATCACTTTCCATCAAGTATGGCAGCATATTTTAGCCGATTCACGTCGCGGCATGATGATTCAGCGCTATAAAGGCTTGGGTGAGATGAATGCGGAGCAGCTTTGGGAAACCACCATGGATCCTGAAAACCGTAACATGTTGCAAGTTACCATTGATGATGCGATTGAAGCAGATCGTATGTTCTCTTGTTTGATGGGTGATGATGTAGAACCACGTCGTGCCTTCATTGAGGAAAATGCTTTAAATGCAGATATCGATGCTTAATGTATTGATCAGTTAAATTGTAAAAAGCACCCTTCGGGGTGCTTTTTTTATGCTATTTTCATTTAAATATGATTAACTTTTAGCCATCTATATTTTATAAAAGTGACTTATTCCTCTGTCATGATGAGTCCTGTGCAAAGGAGATCATCATGCAATATTACGAGGTTAGTACAATGGATAATCAACTGGAACAGATTCGGGACATTTGGAGCAATGCATTTTTTACCGGTAATTTTGAGGTATTGGCTCAGTATGAACATGAGCAATTTAAAGTGGTTTATGAGCAGGAAGGTCGAGTTGAAAGCAATTTTACCCGTTATGAACGTATTGCTCATGCCGTGAAAAATGGTGTATGGAAACCGCAACAACCACTGATAGAATTTGAAGAGTTCGAGTTTGATCGAGACCTAACACACTGTAAGGTTTTGATTGGTTTGGAAGATCAGAAAAAGATTCAAGAATTATGGGTCAATGAAGGTACTTGGAAAATTATCGAACTCAGGTTTTTAAAACGTAAAAAGCCCCAACAGGATGAATAATAAATCTTATTTTTTGAAAATCCGAATGTGGATAAGTTTTTTTTGTTTCATAAGTATGTGAAAATTAATTTATCCACAACTTAAACTGATGCTTTTATTTTAAATTTAAAGTTGGTTTATGTGTAATGTGGGTAATTTTTTTTAAATTTGAAAAGTCTGTTTTGAATTTAAAATTAATAGAGGGGGATTTTTAAATTTAAAGATACTGACATCTTGGTAAGGGATATTGCTATAAACGTATTATGTAGAAAAATTAAAAAATCGCAGTACACGTTTGAAATTGTACTGCGATCATAAAATAAGCATCACTTTAGTTTTACTTAAGAGTGTTGGATTGGCTTATTCGCAAGCACCTTCTAGCTCTTCCAATTCCATCATTAGCTCTAACATTTGTTCTTCAGCTTCAGCCAATTTCGCTTTTAACTCAGTTTGTTCATTCATAAGCTTTAACAAATCACCTTTACGATTTGCTTCATATAATGCGCTATCACCGAGTAATATTTCGATTTCCGCTAAACGTGGTTGTGTTTTGGCAATCTGAGCTTCAATTTTTTCAATATTCTTGCGAACAGGACGACTGAGTTCACGACGACGCGCAGCTTCTTTACGTTGTGCTTCTTTGTCCAGTTTAGAAATCGTCGGTTTAACTTCTACTTGCGATTTCACAGGTGCAGCATGTTGTTGACCTGACTTCATCATGTCGATGCGCGCTTGACGTAACCAGTCTGCATATGCAGTGAGATCACCATCAAACTCACGGCTTTGACCGCCATGCACTAAGATTAACTCATCACAAACACTGGCAATCAGTTGGCGTTCATGCGATACCAGCACCACAGCCCCTTCAAAATCTTGTAATGCCATGGTTAATGCATGACGCATATCCAAGTCTAAATGGTTGGTCGGTTCATCCAGAATCAACACGTTTGGACGTTGCCATACAATCAGTGCCAGTGCTAGACGGGCACGTTCACCCCCCGAGAAGCTTTCACTTGGGGTATCCATGCGTTCGCCACTAAAACCGAAACTGCCGAGGAAAGAACGCAAACTGGCTTCACTGATTTTCTTATCGGCAATACGGGACAATTGCAGCATTGGGCTGGCATTACCATCCAAAGCATCCATTTGATGCTGAGCAAAGTAACCGATATTTAGTAATTCAGAATCTTTACGGGTCCCTTGAAGCAGGGGTAAGTCACCGACCAACGATTTAATCAGTGTCGATTTACCTGCACCATTCATTCCCAGCAAACCAATACGGCTGGTCGGGGTGATTTGTAGGCTGACATTGGTCACAATCAGTTTATCACCATAACCAATATCCGCATGCTCAAGTTCAAGCAGCGGCGAACTCATTTTAGTCGGTTCACGGAATGAGAAGGTAAATGGGGTGTCAACATGCGCTGCAGATAATTCTTGCATACGTTCAAGTTGTTTAATCCGGCTTTGTGCTTGCTTGGCTTTAGTGGCTTGTGCCTTAAAGCGGTCAATATATTTCTGCAAATGTGCGCGTGTTTCTAATTGCTTTTCATAAGCTTGCTGTTGTTGAGCCAAACGTTCACTACGAGTACGTTCGAAAGTTGAATAGTTGCCGGTATATAGAATCAGTTCTTGATTTTCGATATGTAAAATATGATCGGTAATTGCATCTAAGAAATCACGGTCATGCGAAATCAGAATCAATGTACCTTCATAGGCTTTTAACCAGTCCTCTAGCCACAGAATGGCATCTAAATCTAGATGGTTAGTCGGCTCATCGAGTAACAACAGATCTGAACGGCTCATCAAGGTACGCGCAAGGTTTAGACGCATACGCCAACCGCCGGAGAAGCTTGAAACATCCAGTTGTGACTGATGTTCAAAGAAACCCAAACCTGCCATCAATTGTGATGCTTTAGACGGTGCAGTATAGCCATTAATTTCGTCAAAACGGCCATATAAATGTGCAAGTTCATCATCGCTTAAGCTTTCTGGATGATCTAGTTTATTTTGAATATCCCAAAACTCTTCATCGCCAGACAACACAAAATCAATCGCTTTCATATTTAAAGCTTTGATTTCCTGTGCCATATGCGCAACAGTCCAAACCGCAGGACGAGTTAAAGAACCTCCATCCGATTCCATGCCACCGAGTAGAGCAGAAAATAGCGTGGATTTTCCTGCACCATTTACACCAGTTAAACCAATTTTCCAGCCTGGATGGAGTTGCATGGATGCTTTTTGAAATAAAACACGTCCACTGCGACGTATAGAAAGTTGATCTAACTGAATCATTAAAATATCTAAATGAGAAAATGGTGTGTGTATTCTAAAGGAAGTGACCGAGAAAAGAAAAAGACTGAGGCATTATTATGTGGATAAAACACGGACTTTAAGTAAATAAATAAAAAGGTGATAAGTTGTGCGAAATAAGCCTTTTATCAGAAATAGAATTAAGTCTCTATTTTTACCATTAAAACAACATTATAGTCATTTCATAGGGAATATATAAAAAAAATTAGGGATTAGCATGAAAAAAGGAATTTTGATTTTATCCACTGGACTTTTCTTCAGTCTTTCAAATTTGGCACAGGCAAAAGAAAATATATGTGTTTTTGATTTGTTGGGAAAAGCCGGTGAATCTTATAAATTGATTGAAGAATGGGCTTTGGCCAGTAAGCAATGGGGAGGAGACGTCACTCTTATTTCTTATCAAGATGAAGCTAAAGTTGAACAAGATTTTAAATCAGGTCAATGTGATGCCTTTTACATGACCTCAATGCGTGCGCGTGCCTACAATAAATTTGCGGGTTCAATTGATGCGCTGGGTGGGGTGCCGAGTAATGATATAGCACAAAAATCTATAAGCTATGTACTTGATAAACGTAATGAAAAACGTCTAATCAATACCATGGGCAAGGAAACTTTTGAAGTGGCAGGAATTGGACAAATTGGTTTGGCGTATATTTTTGTCCGTGATCGTTCAATTAATTCTTTAGCTCGCGCAGAAGGCAAGAAATTCGCTGTATTACATTATGATTATGCTCAAAAAATTATGGTCACGCGTGTTGGTGCTGTTCCGGTCATGTCCGAGATTTCAAATTTCATCAAAAAATTTAATCAAGCTGAAGTCGAGATTGTTGCCGCACCTGCTTATGCCTTTAAACCACTAGAAATATATAAGGGTTTAGGTACGCAAGGAGCAATGATTAATTTTCCAGTAGTGAATGTCACCGCCGATTTGATTATACGTAAAAATAAATTTCCCGAAGGTTTTGGCATGCAATCTCGTAGTTGGTTCGTCAAACAATTACCGAAAAGTTTTGCGATGGTTAAACGTATGGAGGCTGAAATTCCGGCAAAATACCGCATAAATTTAAGCAAAGAAGACCAAGTAAAATATCAAAAAATTCTGCGTGAAGGACGGGTTGATTTAACCAAACAAGGAATTTATGAACCAGCGATGATGACAGTATTGAAAAAAGCCCGTTGTACTGTGGAACGAACCAATTTTGAGTGTTCTTTGAATGGAGAATAAAAATAATGTTCTGTAGTAATTTGTAAAATATCTAAAATTTACTTATTAATAGTGTATAAAATTTTCATATAACATTTTGATTTTATTATTAAATTAAAAAAATATAAATCAATTGACATTTAAGCTGAAAAAAAATGGAGTAAATGCTCTATTTTTTTTTAATAAATTTGCATAATATTTGTGCCATGGATGGAAACTCGTCAAACAACAAGATTCTAAAAGGACCACTCTAATGAAAAAAACGATTCTGGCAGTAGCTGCATTGTCTGCTATTGGTTTAGCGACCACAGCACAAGCAGAAAAAGTGGATGTTTGCGTATTTGATTTACTGGGTAAATCTGGTGAGTCTTATCAAATGGCACAGGAATGGGCGTTGGCTGCCAAAGGCTGGGGCGTTGATATCAATTTAATTCCACGTCAAGATGAAGCTGTTGCGGATAATGATTTTAAAGCGGGCAAATGTGATGGCGTTTTTATGACGGCAATGCGTGCACGTCAATACAATAAATTTGTGGGTTCTATTGATGCTCTCGGCGGCGCACCAAGCAATGCCATTGCGCAGCGTGCAATTACATTTGCGCTTGATAAGCGTAATGCACCGAAAATGGTCAGCAATTTAAGCGGTAAAAAATATGAAGTTGCCGGTATTGCACCTTTAGGTTCAGCTTTTATTTTTGTACGTGATAAGAGTATCAATTCTATTGAAAAAGCAGCAGGCAAAAAATTTGCAGTATTGGGTTATGACGACGCGCAAAAAATCATGGTGCAACGCGTAGGGGCACAGGCAGTAATTTCGGATGTATCGAACTTTGTGGCGAAATTTAATAATGGTCAGGTCGATATGGTTGGTGCGCCTGCCTATGCGTACAAACCTTTAGAAATCTACAAAGGTCTAGGTACAAATGGGGCAATGTTCAATTTTCCGGTACTGCAAGTGACGTCAGATTTTGTGATTCGTCCCGATCAATTCCCAGCTGGTTTTGGACAAAAATCGCGTGATTGGTTCGTGAAAAACTTGCCAAAAAGTTTTGCGATGATTAATCGTCTTGAAGCCAGTATTCCAGCCAAATTTAAAATGAACTTAACCGCAGATGATAAAACCAAATATCAAAAAATGTTGCGCGAAGGCCGTATGGATATGACCAAACGTGGAGTTTACGATGCAAGCATGATGACGGTATTGAAAAAAGCACGCTGTTCTGTCGATAAAGCGAATTTCGAATGTTCACTTGGCGGCGAATAATCTTGATTTTCAAAAAGAAAGCCTAGCTTAAATCTAGGCTTTTTTTTGAATTGAATATGTCATTTTTGCCATTGTTGTCAGTCAAAAAAGGCGTAATCTTAAAAAATAATGATAAAAATTTTTATCAGAAAAAGAAGAACAAGCCTAGAAAGCATGTAATTTAGGATGAATAAAAACTTAAAACAATTCATTTTTTAACTGAATAAAAACAAAGACACAAGGAAGAAAAATTCATGATGCAATGGTCTAAAGCGCTATTACTTGGTGTAGGTCTGTGTGCTGTAACGGGTGTTAGTCAAGCAAAACAGGTGATGTGCGTATTCGATTTGGTGGGTAAAAGTGGTGATGTCTTTAGCTTAATGAAAGATTATCAATTAGCAGCCAAAAATTGGGGGGCTGATATTGAATTACGTGTCGGTCAAAACGAAGCAGTTATTGCTGAAGACTTTAAAGCAGGTAAATGCGATGCGATTAGTGTCACAGGTATGCGGGGTCGCCAGTTTAACGATTTTACCGGTTCTCTAGATGCTATTGGTGCGATTCCTGATTTAAAACTTGCGGTTAAAGTGATGCAAGGTTTAGCCAGCCCGACTTTTGCCAAACATATGCTACGTGGAAAATATGAAGTAGTGGGTGTCATTCCAGTTGGAGATGCTTTTTTAATGGTCAATGACCGTAGCATTAACACAGTCGCTAAGGCTGCCGGTAAAAAAATTGCAGTGCTAGATTATGATGAAGCACAAAAAATCATGGTTCAGCAAATTGGTGCACAGGCGGTCAGTGCGGATGTTACCAATTTTGGGGCCAAATTTAACAATGGTCAGGTCGATATAATTGGTGCACCTGCTGCCGTATTTAAACCTCTAGAATTATATAAAGGTTTAGGTAATAAAGGCGCAATTGTAAATTATCCAATTTTACAAGTGACTGGTAATATTATTATCCGTCCAGATAAATTTCCAGCAGGCTATGGACAAAAATCACGTGAATGGGTAAGAAGTCAGTTACCGCGTGCATTTGGTATTTTAGGTAAAATGAAAGCAGATATTCCACAAAAATATTGGATGCAAATTCCTGCAGTAGATAAGCCAGGCTATCAAAAAATGATGCGCGAATCGCGTGTCGATTTAACCAAACGTGGTGTATATGATAAGCATATGATGAAATTATTATGGCAATTCCGCTGTAAGGAAGATCCGAAGAATTTTGAATGTAGTCTTCAAGATGAGAACTACAAACAATCTTGAGAAAAATACTCAGATTTGACTTTAAATCTTCAAATACTGACCATATATTGGGTATGCTATACTTCAAATATGGTCTTTATCTTTTAAAGGCAACTGAATTGAACAGAGGAATCCAACATGAATGCCCAAGCTCTGGTGCTGACCGACAATGCTGCGAATAAAGTACGCCAATTGCGTGATAGTGAAGGCAACCAAGAATTAATGTTACGCGTTTATGTTACAGGTGGCGGTTGTTCAGGCTTTTCTTATGGTTTTAACTTCGCCGAGAGTATGAACGAAGATGATGCGGAATTTGTCAATGGCGACGTGAAGATGCTGGTTGATTCTCTAAGCTACCAATATCTTGTTGGTTCAGCAGTAGATTATATTGAAGGTTTAGAAGGTTCACGTTTTGTGGTTCAGAACCCGAATGCAACCACGACCTGTGGCTGTGGTTCTTCCTTCTCAATTTAATAAAAAAATTAAAAAGTCCTCCTGATTTGGAGGACTTTTTTTATGAAATAGAGAATTTATTAGGGTTCTAATTTAGCCGCTTCTAAAATATCAAAAATAACAGTGGTCACGTCTTGGCTTAAATCACGATTGTTAAAAATTTCATGCGCTGTAATAGTGACATCTGTATCGCTTGGCAGTAGGCGTTGTTCTTCTTCAATCAGATGCTGAATAGGTAATAAGGTCTGTTTTATTTCCAAATGCAGAATATCTTTAAATTCAAGATTTTCATCTTCCAGCTCGATCAGTTGTTCGTTTAAAAATGGCAATAAAATAGAATGGAGGTAAGGCTGAATCTCAATAATATCAAAGATTTCAATCTCACGTGTTTGCTCAATTGTACTAATGTGATCATTCATTTCAATCAGAATATGGTAGTAACTCACACGCGTCTCCAGAGATTTTATGTTGTCATTTCTTGACATCACAATAACATGAAATGAGCCTATTTACCGCTCTATTACTATGCATATACTTATAAAAAGTAAGGGATTTTTGCATTGTATCTCAGTCTTGGCCTTACGTGCCTGAAATAGGGCCAAATCCGCTGTCGATAAACTGAAATTTTGCATCTGTTGATCTTTCATTAGCGGATACATCAGCGCTTGAGGATCTTGATTGTGTTTTAAGCCCAGTGCATGTCCAAATTCATGCGCCAGAGTTAAACGTAAATCGTCTGCTGACACGAACTCATAAATATTAATTTGCTTACCATTAAATAAGCCTTTATCGAATAAATGCGGTCGAAAGCGCTGATTAAATTGCTCAACAGATTGATTTAACTGACGGTTAATTTGATTCAGTTCATCTACATGGCTATTCAATTGCTGAATTTTTTGGTTATACACATTGATTTCCTGTTCTAGGGCAAAAATTTGTTGTTGTAATTGATGACGTTGTTGTATGAATTGATCGCGTTGTGCAGGCTTTACACCACCATTGTGATTGATCACGGCAATTTTCTGATTATATTGACTTAATTGGTCATCAAGCTGGATTTTTTTAGCCTCGAGCAGGGCATTAGCACGGTCTATTTCTTGTTTAAATTGTTTGAAATTTTGATTTTTATTCGACCAGATCTGCTGCTCTTGTTCGATATTGCCCAGTTGTTGGCGGCGTTGATTAGATTCATCTTGACGTTGATCATAAATTAAATGAATCGCCAGTTTGGCATTTGGATCATAGACAAAATAATCTTTGCCTGTACCTTGTTTCCAAATATCCGTGGCTTGTTGGCTAATGAGCTGCACTTCATCTTCAGTTAAACCAAAACGCGGATCGACTTCTGCAATACGATAACGCAGACGTGTGTCGAATGGGTGCTGAATACGATCCAACACATTATTATGCCGAATTTGGGGATGAGTTCGAGTTTGATAAGTCATGAGCAAAAAGAACATGACCAAAAGGCAGAGTACAACCAAGCGCATAAGGGCTTAAAAAGTTATTTATTTTAATGACTGTATAACATTTATTCGAATTATAAAAATAAAAAAACCGCGCTTTCGCGCGGTCTTTTTTAACTGTTTAAAGCCAAATTAAAGCGACAAATTATTTTTTATCATCTTTAACTTCAGTAAACTCAGCATCAACAACGCCGTCGTCCGCTTTTTGAGATTGGCCTGCATCACCTTGGAAAGCGTTCGGGTCAAAACCTTCAGCACCACCTTGAGCGCCTTGAGCTGCTTCATAAGCACGTTGGCTAATTGGCATGATGATGTTTTGAAGTGCTTCAGTTTTCGCTTTAATTTCTTCAACGTCATTTTCTTTCGTTGAAGCTTCAAGCTCTGAAACCGCAGTTTCGATTGCAGTTTTTTCGTCTGCAGTCACTTGTTCGCCAAGATCTTTCACTGCTTTTTGCGCGGACGATACAAGTGCATCTGCTTCGTTACGTGCTTTAGCCAGTTCTTCGAACTTACGATCTTCTTCAGCATTCGCTTCAGCATCTTTAATCATTGCTTCAATTTCAGCATCGCTCAAACCAGAGTTTGCTTTAATTTGAATTGACTGTTCTTTACCTGTGCTCTTGTCTTTCGCAGACACTTTCAAGATACCATCAGCATTGATGTCGAAAGATACTTCAATTTGTGGCACACCACGTGGAGCAGGTGGGATGTCGCCTAATTGGAAGTTACCGAGCAATTTGTTTTGCTGCGCCATTTTACGTTCACCTTGGAACACAGAAATGTCTACAGCAGGTTGGTTGTCAGCAGCTGTTGAGAACACTTGAGATTTCTTCGCAGGAATCGTGGTGTTTTTCTCGATAATCGCTGTTAACACGCCGCCCATAGTCTCAATACCAAGAGTCAACGGAGTTACGTCTAGCAGCAATACGTCAGTTTTGTCACCTGAAAGTACAGCACCTTGAATTGCAGCACCCATTGCTACAGCTTCGTCAGGGTTCACGTCTTTACGTGGCTCGCGACCGAAGAATTCTTGTACTTTTTGTTGTACAAGTGGCATACGAGACTGACCACCCACCAAGATTACGTCAGAGATTTCACTTGTTGAAAGACCGGCATCTTTAAGCGCGATACGGCAAGGCTCAATGGTGCGAGCAACTAAATCAGCAACCAAACCTTCAAGTTTCGAGCGAGTTACGTTGATCACCAAGTGTTTAGGACCAGTCGCATCAGCAGTGATATATGGAAGGTTGATTTCAGTTGCGTTAGAAGAAGAAAGCTCGATTTTTGCTTTTTCCGCAGCTTCTTTCAAACGTTGTAACGCAAGTGGATCTTGTTTTAAGTTAAAGCCTTGTTCTTTCTTGAACTCTTCAACCAGGTATTCAATTAAAGCGTTATCGAAGTCTTCACCACCCAGGAAGGTATCACCGTTAGTCGACAATACTTCGATTTGTTGGTCGCCATCTAGGTCAGCAATTTCAATGATGGATACGTCGAAAGTACCACCACCCAAGTCGTAAACCGCGATTTTACGGTCGCCTTCTTTTTTGTCCATACCGAACGCAAGTGCCGCAGCAGTTGGTTCGTTGATGATACGTTTAACATCAAGACCTGCAATTCGACCAGCATCTTTAGTGGCTTGACGTTGCGCATCATTGAAGTAAGCAGGAACAGTAATTACTGCTTCAGTTACAGTTTCACCCAAATAATCTTCTGCAGTTTTTTTCATCTTTTTCAAGATTTCAGCAGAAACTTGTTGTGGTGCTAATTTTTTATCGTTTACCTCAACCCAAGCATCGCCATTGTCCGCTTGAATGATTTTGTAAGGTACAAGACCGATATCTTTTTGAACCGCCTGATCTTGGTACTTACGACCGATCAAACGTTTAATTGCGAATAATGTATTTTTAGGATTGGTTACTGCTTGACGTTTAGCAGATTGACCGACCAAAATTTCGCCATCTTTATACGCAATAATCGATGGAGTTGTACGAGTGCCTTCAGCGTTGTCGATAACTTTAACTTTGTCGCCTTCAAGTACTGCTACGCAAGAGTTTGTAGTACCTAAATCAATACCAATGATTTTAGCCATTTGGATGCTTCCTCAAAATTATTTTTTGCAATGTTTTTTGCTTGTTATCCGATATGAGAGCCATTCAAAATTTTTCAAGTTTATTTCCTTAAAAAAAGTGAAAAACTCTCGAATTTCTTTACCTTATTGACCGACTAAGACCATTGCTGGACGAAGTAAACGGTTCGATAAGGTATAACCTTTTTGCAATACAGTGCCAATTTCACCTGCTTTAACATCAGGTGCGATACCCACTGCTTGATGCAAGTCTGCATTGAAACCATTATTCATATCCACTTCAACTACACCGAATTTTTCTAGTGTAGTTAACAGTGATTTCAATGTAAGTTGCACACCCTCAAGTAATGGAGATTCAATATCTCCTGCAGCTTGAATGGCGCGTTCTAAATTATCGACAGTGTCGAGTAATTCTTTGGCAAACTTCTCAATCACAGTTTCTTTATGCTTTTCAGCATCACGTTGAATGCGTTCCACGCTTTTTTGCGCTTCATATACTGCATTGGCTGTACGTGCTTTCTCAAGTTTTAAACTTTCTTGCAAATTAGTGATCTGGGCTTGTAAATCTTCAACTGCAACTTCAACTTGTTGTGTCTCAGCTTGAGTTTGTGTGGTTTGTTGATCAGCTTGCTCTTGTCCTAGATCTTGAGCTTGTTGATTTTGCTCAGCCGCCATAGATTTACTCCGTTTAAATGGGTTCTTAAACATGTACAGTCCTTTTGGCTTCAGTGCTAACTGGGTTAATCCTGAACTGCCATGAGTGATAAAATTCATGATTAATACAAAGGTCGGGGCAGGCGATAAAAAATCAAGCGAGACAATCAATTAAATCTGTTTAATTTGAGTAAAATTATCAAAAAAACAGGGTTTTTCGAACATTCAGGTAAAAATTATGAGCTTTTTTATAGGTCAATAATGAGCGAATAGATAAAACAACAAAGCAGCCTATGTGAAAACTTGATTATCAATTAATGGAAGAATCAAGTTTTGTCGCGCTCTATCAATCTGTATATCGGATAGTGTTTGAAATAAGATAGGGAAGAGATAGGAAATACCAAGCGAAATTAATGTTGTGAGGTGGAATACCCAACTTATACTTAAAAACGATCATTATGAAATAAATTATCTATTTTACAAAAAAGCACAGGTTAATTATTATCTCACACAGATTCTATCGCTGTAGTTTCTTATTGGTATTTGTGAAATCTGTTTTCTAAGCTTACCCAACCTATGGGTAAGCTTTTTTTTGCCTAAAATAAAGCAAGCTATTGTTCATGACTTATTTTAAGTCGATATTAAGTCAATTATTGTCCTGCCGTTGTATAACAATTAAATCTTTACAGCATTATATGTTGATGCTCATGATTTTTATAAAAAAACCCTTTGTTAAAAGGGCATTGAGTAAATAACAGAATTTTTAATTGTCGCGACGATCTCGAACGCGCTTATCAGTATCGCGACGATGATCATCCCAACGTTTTTCTTGAGATTTACCTTGCTGTTGAATTTTTTTACGCTGTTGCTCTGAGCGTTGGCGTTCAAGTTCACGCTTTTTGCGATCCCAATTCGACTGGTTATTTCGATTTTGTTCAGCAGCTCGCTTACGCTGTTCTAGTTGATGTTGCTGTTCACGTTTTTTACGCTCCCAATCAGACTGCTTTTGACGATTTTGTTCCCACTGGCGACGTTCAAGCTCACGTTTTTTGCGTTCAAGCTCAATTCGATTTTGACGTTGTTGATATTCCCAACGTTGACGGTCCCGCTCTCGGTCATATTGATTATCAGAATTCCGATCATAGCGACGGTCATAGCGATTATCATAAGCTCCATTGTGATAACCGCCATCTTCGGGAAATGCCACACAACCTACAGCTAAAAATGTAGTGGTTAAACCGAGTATAATCAGTTTTTTAGTCATGGTTTGCACCCTTCTTCTTTTAAGGAGTAGCAAAAAACTCCGAAATATACATGGAAATTGTCAATGACAAGATATAAAAAGAAGATTAGCGTATGAATGTTTTTACTGTGTATACAGATGATTAGACTTATATAAGAGTATGGTCACTTATTTGCCGATCATGTAGAAAATGTGAAGAATATAATAAAAGGAAGGAATATCGATGGTTGCTTTTAATCGAACGCTACAGACAATGATAGAAAAAGGGCAAGGCACGGCAGCACGTACCTTGGATCGGTTACCGGTTTTTGCACAAAAGTCTTTAGTTAAAATTTTAAGATATCCGCACCAATATCCTGAACTTGATCCTTTAATTCAATGCATGATGGCCGCTCAGTTAAAACAGGGCAATAGCGGTTTCATTGGTGAAGATGTTATCCACGCGCGTAAAAATTTTGATTTACAAATGCAGGCAATTAAGAGTAAGCCCACGCCAGTAAAGCGGGTTGAAGATATACGGCTGCCTTTACATAGTGGCACCATTTTCGCGCGGCATTATCATCCTGCACCGAATAAAAAACTTCCGATGGTGGTGTTTTACCATGGCGGTGGTTTTGTGGTGGGGAGTCTAGACTCTCATGATGAGGTGTGTCGTTTACTTGCCGTACATGCAAAAGTTCAGGTACTGAGTATTGACTATCCATTGGCACCAGAAGCCAGCCCAAGAAAAGTCATTCAAAGCTGTGAAGATGCACTGGCATGGGTATATCAAAATAGAAAACAGTTTAAAATCTTAAAAAACAGAATTTCGGTCGCCGGGGATAGCGCCGGCGGCAATATTAGTGCGGTCGTTGCCCAGCGCAGTGCCAACAAAGTTTATGCACCGCAAGCGCAATTGCTGCTCTATCCTGCGGTAGATTTTAAAAGCCGTCATCCATCCTTCCATGCTTATAAAGAAGGCTTGGTTCTGACCGGTGAAGATGTCGATTTTGTAACTCACTATTATGTACAAACTCATCAAGTTGAACTGGATGATCCGATGGTTTCACCGACCTATGGCAAACATGAAAAATTACCTCCTGCATTTGTGATTACCGCGGGTCATGATGTATTGCATGATGAAGGTGAAATTTATGCCTATAAGTTACGTCATCGGGGCGTAAAAGTGCATTATCAGGAATATAGTGATCAAGCGCATGGCTTCGTGAATTTAACCCCAGTTTCTTATCGAGCTAAAAAGTACTTCATTGAAATCAGTAAAAACTATAGAAGGTTTTGGGATAAACACGCTTAAGCTTTTTTAATAAATTCGACTATCTAAGTAAAAGGTGTTTCACGTGAAACACCTTTTTATTTTTTATTCATTTTGGCTGAAGGTAGCGTGAGTTTAAATTCGGGAACATAAAAACTCTGTAAATATTTAGCTTGAGAAAAATCTGGAAAGATATCCAGCGTATTTTTCCAAGAGGCTTGTTTAAGTTTACATAGCTTGCCACGAAATTGCGGGCTGAACTGATAATGTAAACCTTGCCAAGTCTGATGAATATTGAGTAGCTGTGCAGGTATGTGATGGCTATTAATATAAAAAGTCTGACTATGTTTGTACTTTTGTAGATGCAAACTCATTTCTTGCTGCTGAAATGAAATATTACAATACACCACATCATCTTTGATCACCCATTCGAATTGAGCCAATTGTTTTGGAATTCCCCAAAAACGTTGACCATTTATCACAGAGGCTTGGGTAGATACATAAATTTTAGGAATCGAAGATAAATGTCTTTTGCTCATTAATGGATGATCGAGAATCAGCAGCTCATCATATGGCCCCACTGGGGATTTATGATAACGAACCAACATGATCTGTATAACGCGTCCAATCGGAGAGGGAGCAAGCCGGAAAGCTTGATTAGATTTAATAAAGTTCGGTGTTAACCAATAATTCAAAATAAAGGCATCACCATGTAAATGCCAAGGAGGATGATGAAAATTTTTAGCAATTAATTCTTCATTCATTGTCATTCTCGTTTTATCTCAAAAAGAGATGCTGTTTTATTTATAATGAACGATTAATATATAGACATTCACAATTACAACTTGAAGTAGAAGAGTAAAGAAATGTTAAAACAAACGCTATTCGCTGTGAGTGCTGCCTTTATGAGTTTGCAAGCAATCGCGGCAAACTCGATTGTAGAAATGAAAACATCTATGGGAAATATTGAAATAGAGCTCTTTAATGATAAAGCCCCTATTTCAGCGAAAAATTTTGAAGGCTATATAAAGGATAACTTTTATAACGGCACCATCTTTCACCGCGTGATTCCGGGTTTCATGATTCAGGGGGGAGGAATGGATGCCAACATGGTAGAGAAGCAAACCAAAGCTCCTATTCAAAATGAATCGTATAATGGTTTGAAAAATATCCGTGGCGCTTTAGCGATGGCGCGTACCAATAGTCCAAATTCTGCAAGCAGCCAATTCTTTATTAATACAGTAGATAATGACTTTTTAAATAAAAGCCAGATGAATGCAGGCTATGCCGTGTTTGGTAAAGTTACTAAAGGTATGGACGTGGTCGATAAAATCACTCAAGTTCCGACTGCAAACTTCGGAATGCATCAAAATGTACCTAAGCAAGCAGTAAAAATCGTTAGTGTGACTGTTAAAGCAGCACCCGAGAAAAAGTAATACAAATTAAAGCAGAAATATAAAAATTAATATTTTTGCTTTAAAACAAGATCTTATAATTATTTTGTATAAAATTGACCCAATTTGGTGCATAAAAAAACTACACTCGATAAAGCAAGCAGTCAAAAGCGCTTGCGCGTGTAGGAAATTGCCCTATAATGGGCGCATACCAACGAGATATGTTGAAACGAACGAAGCGCGAAGCGTTGAGTTGTTAAGATTATCTTGTTGTTTCTTGTCTCTGACGAAGAGCAAGATAGATCATTAAGAGATTATGAAGAACAACTTG